>JBKDSQ010000050.1:0-70610 GCA_046340895.1 Synechococcaceae cyanobacterium
GGATTGAGCCCTACGATTCAGCCTCAAGTTATGGCAGCCATGGCTTTGTCGTTGCGGGTGGTGGTCCCCCCCCACCCCCTGATCGCCCACTGGCTCACCCTTTTGAGGGACGAGGCCACGCCCGCCCCCCTGTTCACCACCGCGATGGGGGAGCTGGGCCGCTGGCTGACCTACGAAGCCCTGCGCGACTGGCTGCCGCAACGTGTCGTGAGCGTGCAAACCCCGCTGGCCACAAGCGACGGACGGGTGATCGATCCCGACGTACCCCTGCTGGCGATCCCGTTGCTGCGTGGCGGACTCGGACTGTGGGACGGGGCCCGCACGGTGCTGCCCGCCGCCCGGGTCGCCCATGTGGGCGTGGAGGCCGGCGGCCCAGGCGAAACCAGCCACTGGTATCTCGACGATCTTCCGGAGACGATCGGCGAGCGGGTGGGGGTTTTGGTGTTCCTGCCGGTGATCGCCAGCGGCGCCACGGCGATCGCGGTGCTGGAACGCCTCGCGGCCCTGGGGGTAGGCGGGCCTCGCCTCCGGCTGATCACCAGCCTCTGCGGCTCTCCGGGGCTCAAGGCGCTGGGGGAGCGGTTTCCTGCGCTCACGATCTACGCCGCCGGCATCGACGCCGAGGTGGACGTCCAGCGGCGCCTGCTTCCGGGGTTCGGCGATGCCGCCGCACGCCTGTATGGAAGTGAGCGGTCCCTCCCCCTAGGCTGATCGGCCCGGCATCACTGGCCGGCGGTGAGCTTCCATCCCCCTCGGAGCCTTCCATGCCCCATTCCCCCGACCGCAGCAGCGCCGGTGGCAGCGCCATCGTCGCCAGCGCCCTGGCCGGTGCGATGGTCGGCGCCGCAGGCCTGGCCTGGTGGCTCCTGTCGGGGGCCGATCAGCGCCGCCGCCACAGGCGCCAGCAGCGGCTCTTGAGCCTCTCGAGGGATCTGGAGATCGGCGCGGAGTCCTTGCGGGAGGACCAATCCCTTCCCGCAGGGTCCCCTCCGGCGCTCGATGCCCAGCTGCACGACCGGGTGCAACAGCTCAACCAGGCGATCGAGGAGGTGCGCCGCCGCCTGGAGCGTCTCGAACCCCAGGGCTGAGGTTCCCGGCGCCGCCAAGCCGCCGCGACCGACTGCTCGGTAGGTTCGGGGAATCCCTTCCCGCCGACGCCATGCTCCGCTCCGCCGCCATCACCCAGGGCATCCAGCGCTCCCCCAACCGGGCGATGCTGCGGGCCGTGGGTTTCGGCGACGACGACTTCACCAAGCCAATCCTGGGCATCGCCAACGGCTACAGCACGATCACCCCGTGCAACATCGGCCTCAACGACCTGGCCCAGCGCGCCGAGGCCGCGGCGCTTGCCGCCGGCGCGATGCCGCAGATGTTCGGAACAATCACCGTCAGCGACGGCATTTCCATGGGCACCGAAGGGATGAAGTATTCCCTCGTCAGCCGAGAGGTGATCGCCGATTCAATCGAAACCGCCTGCAATGCGCAGAGCATGGATGGTCTGTTGGCGATCGGCGGCTGCGATAAGAACATGCCCGGCGCCATGCTGGCCATGGCGCGCATGAACATCCCGGCGGTATTCGTGTACGGAGGCACAATCAAACCCGGCAGGCTCGGCGCCTGCGATCTCACCGTGGTGAGCGCGTTTGAGGCGGTGGGCCAGTACAGCGGCGGCCGCATCGATGCCGAGCAGCTCACGGCGATCGAGAAGAATGCCTGTCCCGGGGCGGGCAGCTGCGGCGGCATGTTCACCGCCAACACGATGAGCGCCGCCTTCGAAGCGATGGGCCTCAGCCTCCCCTATAGCTCCACGATGGCCGCGGAGGATCCCGAGAAGGCCGAGAGCGCCGCCCGCAGCGCGGAGGTATTGGTGCAAGCGGTGGCGCGCAACATCCGCCCGCGCGATCTGCTCACCCGCGAGGCGTTCGAGAACGCCATCAGCGTGATCATGGCGGTGGGCGGCTCTACCAACTCGGTGCTCCATCTGCTCGCGGTGGCACGCACCGCGGGCGTGCCGCTCAGCATCGACGACTTCGAGGCGATCCGCCAGCGCGTGCCGGTGATCTGCGATCTCAAGCCCAGCGGCCGCTATGTGACCGTTGACCTGCACAGGGCCGGCGGCATCCCCCAGGTGATGAAGCTCCTGCTTGATGCCGGCCTGCTCCATGGCGACTGCCGCACGGTGGAAGGCAAAAGCTTGCGCGAGGTGCTGGCTGAGGTGCCCAGCAGCCCTCCCGCAGGCCAGGACGTGATCCGGCCGCTCAGCGATCCCCTCTACCCCAAGGGCCACCTGGCGATCCTGAAGGGCAACCTGGCCAGCGAAGGCAGCGTGGCGAAGATCAGCGGCGTGCGCAATCCTTCGATCACCGGCCCGGCGAGGGTGTTTGAGAGCGAGGAAGAGGCCCTGGCCGCCATTCTTGCCAAGAGGATTCAGCCCGGCGACGTGGTGGTGATTCGCTACGAGGGTCCCGTGGGCGGTCCCGGCATGCGCGAGATGCTCGCACCCACCGCTGCGATCATCGGTGAGGGCCTGGGCGACTCGGTGGCCCTGATCACCGACGGGCGCTTCAGCGGCGGCACCTACGGAATGGTGGTGGGCCATGTGGCCCCGGAAGCCGCCGTTGGCGGCACCATTGCCCTGGTGCACGAAGGCGACACCATCACGGTGGACGCCCACCAGCTGCGCCTGGATCTGCATGTGGATCCGTCCGAGCTGGAGCGGCGCCGTGCGGCCTGGGTTCCGCCGGCCCCCCGTTACACCACCGGGGTGTTGGGGAAGTACTCACGGCTTGTGAGCTCCAGCAGCCTGGGCGCTGTCACCGATCAACCGCCGGGATAGCGCCCCTCAGCCCGGCGCGAGCAAGGCCCGCAGCCGCCGCGCCAGGGCCTCCAGCGGCAGACCATCGTGGGGGCGTTCGCAGCGCCTGCCTTGCGGATCCATCCAAACCGGGTGGGCCCCCTGCCAGAGCATCGGCCGGTCTCCATCGGCGCACCAGGCCAGGGTCAGATTCAGGTCGCTGCCACTTCGATAGATCTCCAGCTCCAGGTCCTCCTCGGCCAACCGCTCCCCGTCTGGGGAGCGCGCCTCCAGCCGCAGACTGCAGTCCTCCTCCTCGGAGGAGGAGGTGAGCACCACTCCGTGGCGCAGGGGTTTGCGGCAAAGATCAGCGGCGGCGGCCACAAGCTGGCTCAGGTCGGTGTTGGCCGCCTCGGACCACGGCATCGGCCTTAGCGCAGCGCTTCGATCGAAACGAGCCGCAGCTGGATCGCTCCGCTGCGGAAACCGCTATTGGCTCCGCCATCATCACTGAAGCGGGAATGCAGGAGTTGCAGGCGGGTGATGCGGCTGGGGTCAAAGCGCAACGGCATTCCCAGGGGCAGTGAGGCCAGCGGCTGCGCGCGCACGGACGGGGTGAGCGCCGTAAACGGCACCTCGACCCGGCTGATGCCTTCCGCAGCGGTGGGGAATTCGTGCACCCACCGCAGGCCACCGGGGATCAGCTCGGTCAGCCCGGCCACGCCATCGGCGCAAGCTACCGCCAGCTTGAAGTGGCGCCCCTCTCCGCCCAGGTGCAGCACCAGCCCGCGGGCGTCCGAGAGATCGAGCGGTGGCGAGAACTGGGGCGAACGCACCGACACGAACCCGCCGCCCTTCTCCACCACCTCCCCGTCGAAGCGCAGGCCCTCCGGTCCCACCACGGTGGTGCCGGAGCTACGACCGCCCATCACCGTGTCGTTGAGGGCATGCCAGCCGCTGAAGCCGGAGCCCGCGATCAGAGGCGCTGCGGGGGCTGTCGCGTCATGGCGGGTGGGATCCATCGGCGGCCGGGGAGCGTTGGGACGCAGTCTGGCGTTCCTGCAGTGGTGACGGGACCGGGTCTGGCTCAGGCGTTGATCCGCTCCGGCAGCCCTGCAGCCGCCTCTGCATCCGCCAGGATCAGCACCTCCTTGCGCGGCTGCACCAGGCGGGCGGGGGTGCGTTCGGCGGGCTCGTTGGCATCGAGCAGGCGCTCCAACGCCTGGCGCTTGCCGGCGCCACTGACCAGAAAGATCACCTGCCGCGCTGCGCTGAGCACCGGGGCGGTGAGGGTGATGCGGGGCAATCCCTTTCCTTCGCTGACGCTGACGCTGCGCTCGCGCTCCGCCAGTGCGGCACTGCCCGGAAACAGCGAGGCGGTGTGCCCGTCGTCGCCAAGGCCCAGCAGGATCGCGTCAAAATAGGGAAGCGGCCCGCCGCCGAGATCCCCGAGGACGCGGGCGTAGGCCTCCGCGCCGGCTTCAGGACTGGCCTCCCCGGTGGGCACCGGGTGGAAGGCGGCGTGACGCGCCGGAGCCTGGGCCAGCAGGGTTTCCTGCAGCATGCGGGCGTTGCTGGCGGGATCATCGGCGCTCACCCAGCGCTCGTCACCGAGCAGCACATCCACACGCTCCCAAGGAAGATGAACCCCCCCAAGGCGGACGTAGGAGGCTCGCGGCGTTTCGCCGCCGGCGAGGGCGATCTGGGCCCGGTCCCGTTGCGCCAGCGCCAGATCAATCTGGGAGGCCACCTGCTCGGCCACCTGGCGGGCGAGGTCCTCGGCCGAGGCGGCGATGCGGAGGTGGTACTGGGTCATGGGAGCCACTCGGTGTGGAAGGAACCTGGGCGATCGGTGCGCTCGTAGGTGTGGGAGCCGAAACAGTCGCGCATCGCCTGGACAAGATTCTGTGGCAGGCGGGCCGTGAACACACTCTGGATGTAATCGAGCGTGCTGCTCAGACAGGGAACCGGAATGCCAGCCACCGCAGCGCCGGCCACCACAGCCCGCAGCTGGGGCAGCCGACGGTTCACCTGCTCCAGGAACCAGGCGTCACGCATCAGGTTCGGCAGCATTTCCTCTCTGGTGTAGGCATCCTGAATGCGCTGCAACAAGCGGGCGCGGATGATGCAGCCCCCTTTCCAGATGCGGCCGATCTCCGGCAGGTTGAGGGCGTAGTTGTGCAGGGAGGAGGCCGCCTGGAGCAGGGCCATGCCCTGGGCATAACTGGCGATGCAAGCCAGGATGCAGGCATCGCGCAGCGGCGCCATACCATCGGCGGGGGTACCTAGCTCAAAGGCGGGACCGGGTCCCACCTGCAGAAGGGGCTCAGCGGTGATGCGATCGGCGCGCTGCGAGCTGAGCACGCGGGCATTGAGTGCGGCGTAGATCGTGGGCACCGGCACCCCCATCTGCAGGGCGCTCTCCACGGTCCACAGGCCGGTGCCCTTCTGGCCGGCCGCATCCACGATCCGCTCCACCAGATCGCCGCCGCCTTCGGGATCGCTCGTCCGCAGACACACTTCGGTGATCTCCACCAGGAACGAGGCCAGCTCCTCGGTTTCGTTCCAGCCGCGCAGAACATCGGCCATGGCGGTTCCATCCATGCCCGCCACCCGCTTCATCAGGTCGTAGGCCTCGGCCAGGATCTGCTCGATGCCGTATTCGATGCCGTTGTGCACGGTTTTCACGAAGTGCCCTGCACCGCCGGGCCCCACATAGGTGACACAAGCGCCATCGGTCACCTTGGCTGCCATCGCCTCCAGGAGCGAAGACACCGCGTCGTAGGCGCTGCGGGTACCGCCGGGCATCATGCTGGGCCCCTCCAGGGCCCCCTTGGCGCCACCGGACACACCCATGCCGATGTAGCCGAAGCTGCGGCTCTCCAGCTCCTTCACCCGCCGTTCCGTGTCCGTGTAGAGGCTGTTGCCGCCATCGATCAGCAGATCCCCCTCCTCGAGCAACGGTGCGAGGGTGGCGATCATGTCGTCCACAGGCGTGCCCGCCTTTACCATCATCAAGATTCGGCGTGGCCGCTCCAGCGCGGCCACGAATTCGGGCAGGGTTTCGACACCGATGATGTTCTTGCCGGCACCGCGCCCGGCGAGAAATGCTTCCGTCTTGTCAAAGGTGCGGTTCCAGACCACGCTGGAAAAGCCGTTGCGCTCGGCATTGAGCACAAGGTTTTCTCCCATTACTCCGAGGCCGATCAGGCCAAAATGCGCCTTGCCCATAGGAAATGGCGGTCTGCGTTACACCCAACAAGTGTGACGCTGCGCGGGCCCAGAGGGGAAGCCATCTCGCTGTGATGTCAGCAACTCCGCAAGCGACGGATCTGGATGATCCACGACCAGGCACAGCTCCAAAAAACCGCCCCCCGCGTTTCCGCCAGGCCGCAGGGTCCTCATCAGGCTGGACCCAGGAGAAAATTCGTGACGAAAAGTCAGATTACCGTGCCGTCTGCGATTGTGCCGTTCTTCACCACCACCACGATGCCGTTTCGGATGTAGAAATTAAGTTCAGGTCGGTCTGCTTCCTCGACGTGATCTTTATTGATGATGGTCACATTGTGGCCGATGCGAACATTTTTGTCGAGAATCGCCCGCTTCACGGTGGTGCCTTGTCCAACACCGATCGGAATCCCGCCACGCTCGCGTAAAACGGCGCGCTCCTCGGCAGATTCGAAGTAATCGGCGCCCATCACCAGGGTGTCCTGCAGAACTACTTCATCCTCGACGCGGCTGCGGACGCCGAGAACGCAGTGGTGGATGCTGCAGGATTTAAGGAGCGAGCCCTCTCCGATGATCGACTGCGTCACCTGACAATCGTTGAGTTTGCTTGGCGGCAGGTAGCGAGGTCGCGTGTAGATCGGAAACTTTTCGTCGTAGAAGGAGAAGGGAGGGTTGGGCTGTTCCGTGAGAGCAAGATTGGCCTCATAGAAGGCACCGATCGTGCCGATGTCTTCCCAGTAGTCGTTGAACAGGTAGCTCTGCAACACATCGCCCCGCTCAAGGGAGGCCGGGATGATCTCCTTGCCAAAATCCGTGGCTGTCGGATGGGCAGCTAACAGATCAAAAAGAGTGTCACGACTGAAGACATAGATGCCCATCGAGGCTAGGTAAGGACGCCGGGTTGCCTCCTCTGGGCTCAGGCCCAAGCTTGCAGTATCAACCGCCATCGCATGCAAGGCATCTCCTTTTGGCTTTTCGCGGAACTCGCGGATCCGACCGTTGCGGTCGGTGCGCATCAGACCAAATCCCTCCGCATCGCTCGCGGTTACCGGCAGGGCGCCGACGCTGAGATGGGCGCCGGAATCGATGTGGTGTTGCACGAATCGGCTGTAATCCATCCGGTACAGCTGGTCACCGGAGAGGATCAGCACATGGTCGACGTCCCATTCCTGAAACAACCACTGGTATTTGCGAACCGCATCCGCCGTGCCCTCAAACCAACTGGGGCTGTCCGGCGTCTGCTGGGCGGCGAGCACCTCAACAAACCCCTGACCGAAGCCGGCCGAGAGATTATAGGTCATCGTCAGGTGACGGTTCAGGGAGGCGCTGTTGAACTGCGTGAGCACGTAGATCTTGTTGATCTCCGAGTTGATGCAGTTGCTGATGGGAATATCGATCAGGCGGTACTTGCCAGCCAACGGCACGGCCGGCTTGGCCCGCGTTTTGGTTAGGGGGTAAAGGCGAGTTCCAGCACCGCCGCCGAGGATGATGGCCAGGACACGTTTCATCGAGAAGACTCACTCCCTCGTAGGCATTGACCGTACCGGAGCGAGGGGCTCTCCCGTGGCGGTCGGCAGCACTTTGTAGTCGTTGCCGCCAGCACCTCAATTGGCCCCGGCGCTGTCTTCGGCAAGCTCGAACAGCTCCTGAAGGACCTTCATCGCCTGATGCCGCTGCTGGCGGGGCTGGGGAGCGCGCAAGCGAGTCACGGGGGTATGCAGCACCTTGTTGATGATCCCTTTGCTGAGAGCCTCCACAACCTTGCGCTCGCGGGCGGAAAGATCGGGACCCATGCGACTGAGGGCCTTCTGCAGCTCCTGTTCGCGGATCTCCTCCAGCTGGGTGCGCAGCCGGTTCACGAGTGGCACCGCCTCGAGGCCATCCCACCAGTCGAGGAAGATCTGGGCTTCCTCCCGCAGCAGGGCTTCAGCTTCGGCGGCCATCTCCCGACGCGCCTCCTGGTTGCGCGCTACCACCTCCTGGAGATCGTCGACATCGAAGCTCTCCACGCCGTCAAGCTCGCCGGCATCGGCGCTGATGTTGCGGGGAACACCGATGTCGATCAGCATCAAGCTGGAGCGGCGGTTCAGCTTTTCAAGCCTGGAGCGGCTGATGATCGGCTCCTCGGCTGCCGTGCTGGTGAACACAAGCGAGCAAGTGCTCAGACAGTGGTCGAGTTCGTGGATCGGCCGGCACTGCACCGGGAGCTGGGGAAAGTCGGCCGCCAGCTGCTCGGCCCGAGCCACGGTCCGGTTGAGAAGAACAACACCGCGGCAACCTTTGGCCTGCAGATGTTGGAGCAGCAGGCGTGCCATGCGACCAGCGCCGACCACGGCCACCTGTTCCTGATCCAGTGACACCAGATCGTTCAGGCCGCGCGCCTGGCCCACCTTCAGCTGGGCCAGTTCCACCGCAGCCGAGCTGATCGACACGGCTCCGGTGCCGAGGTTGGTTTCCGTGCGCACCCGCTTGCCGGTGCTCACCGCCTGGGTGAGCAGGCGGTTGAGAATGGGGCCGACGGAGCGGTACTCCTGGCCGAGACGAACCATCTTCTTCACTTGGGAGAGGATCTGCCCCTCCCCAAGAACCAGGCTGTCGAGTCCGGCGGCGACCCGAAGCAGGTGGTCGATCGCGGCTTCGTGGTGGTAGGCGAACAGATGGGGACTGAGCTCCTCCAGGGCCAGGCCTGACACCTGGCTGAGGAAGGCGCCAACAGCAGAAGTGCCCTCCTCCGGATGACGGAGCAGGGCATAGATCTCCCGACGGTTGCAGGTGCTGAGGATCGAAGCCTCCAGTACCTGGTCGTCCGCCCGGAGCCTCTGCAGCGAGGCCTCCATGGTGGGCTCCGGGATGCTCAGCCGCTCGCGGATCTCCACCGGAGCCGTGCGGTGACTGAGGCCGATTACGGCGATATGCATGGAAGCTGTTCTGCTGCCTGGGGGTGCCGATAGGAGCGGAGCTGCGGGAGGGGCGGCCTCAGCGCAGGGCGATGCTCTGGGCGCCGGGTTTGATGTGCACCGTGGTGGTGAAACGGGCGGTGTTGTCCAGGGTGCTGATCACCAGGCTGCTGGTGCGGGTGCAATCCTTCTCAAACTTGACGCCATCGAACAGCAGGCCGTCGGTGATGCCGCTGGCCGCGAACACCACATTGGTGCCAGAAGCGAGCTCCTCGGCCTCATAGACCTTGTCGGGGTCGGTGATGCCCATCTCGGCCAAGCGGGCGAGGTTGCCTTCGCGGGTGAGCCCCTCCCATTCCTTGGTTTGTGCCACAGCAGGGTCGTAGACAAGCTGACCCTGGAAATGGCCACCGAGGGCGCGCAGCGCGGCAGCGGAGATCACGCCTTCGGGGGCGGCGCCGATGCCCATGAGGCAATGGGTGCCTGTGCCCGCGAAACCGGCGGCGATGGCGGCCTGCACATCACCATCGGAGATCGGCTGCACGCGGGCGCCGGTGGCCCGAATCTCGGCGATCAGATCTTTGTGGCGGGCGCGATCCATCACCACAATCACCAACTCGTCCTTGGCCATGCCGAGGCACTGACTGAGAATCTCAATGTTCTCGGTGGCCGATTTGCGGATGTCCACCTTGCCTTTGGCAGCCGGGGGCGCCGCCAGCTTCTTCATATAAAAGTCGGGAGCGTTGAACAGGCCGCCCCGATCGGAGGCGGCGAGTACGGCCATCGAGCCACGCTGGCTGTTGGCGCAAAGGTTGGTGCCCTCGCAGGGATCCACCGCGAAATCCACACCCGGGCCCGTACCGCTGCCCACCTCTTCACCGATGTAGAGCATTGGGGCTTCGTCCCGCTCCCCCTCGCCGATCACGATGCGGCCCTGCATGGCGATCTGGCCCATGCGCTCGCGCATCGCCTCGACGGCGGCGGCATCGGCCTCGTTCTTCAGGCCCATGCCGGTGAGGCGGGCGGAGGCGATGGCGGCCTGTTCGACGACCTCGAGAATTTCCTGGATGAGAGAGCGATCCACGACGATCCGGCGGGGGAAGGGAGGGAGCTTCGCGAGCGAACGGCCGACGCTGGGTCGGTGAACGGGAGTGTCGACCCGTCCCCTGGGCAGGGGGTCTCTGCAGGGTGGCAGAGCGTTGGGCGATCGAGGAGAGCGCTCGGCGCAGCGGACATCGCTCCCAAAGGAGCGGCCTCGGCGCGGGATCGAGACGGTGACGCACCGAGCAGGACAGAAAGTCGCGAGAAGAATCGCGAAGGTTCTGCCGGAAGCCTGGTGCCTTGAGCCCTCTGAGGTTCGGGAAGCGGCGCCATCGTATCAGCGCGGATGGCAGGCCCCCGTCCGGCGGCTCCTTACAATTCTGTTCCCCTCGCCCCGGTGGACGTCCATGAGCCCCAAGCCCCTGGTGGTTTCCCCTTCGATCCTCTCGGCCGACTTCTCCCGTCTCGGCGACGACGTACGCGCTGTGGACGCAGCCGGCGCCGACTGGATCCACGTGGACGTGATGGACGGCCGCTTTGTCCCCAACATCACGATCGGTCCCCTGATCGTGGAAGCCCTGCGCCCGGTCACCACCAAGCCGCTGGACGTGCACCTGATGATCGTGGAACCCGAGAAATATGTTCCCGAATTCGCCCGCGCTGGTGCCGACATCATCTCCGTTCAGGTGGAGGCGTGCCCGCACCTGCACCGAAACCTGGCCCAGATCAAGGAGCTGGGGAAGCAGGCCGGCGCCGTGCTCAATCCCAGCACCCCGATCGACACTCTGGAGTATTGCCTCGAGCTCTGTGATCTGGTCTTGATTATGAGCGTTAATCCCGGCTTCGGCGGCCAGAGCTTCATCGAAAACCAGGTGCACAAAATTCGCGATCTTCGTCGCCTCTGCGATGAGAGGGGACTTGATCCATGGATCGAGGTGGATGGTGGCATCAAGCCGGCCAATGCCTGGAAGGTGATTGAGGCCGGCGCCAACGCAATTGTTTCCGGATCGGGGGTCTTCGGTGCCGCCGACTACGCCGAGGCGATTCAGGGCATCCGCAACAGCCGTCGTCCTGAGCCGGCGCTGGTCTGACGACCATCCTCGCCTTCGGCCCGGTTTCCAGAACCAAGGCCGAACATCAGCGAAGGGTTTCGCATCGGATCGGAAGTCTTCCCCATGGCCTGAGCCGTAGCACCGGGGTCGACTCTGTGATGGAGGTCCTCCCTGCTGCTTCGATGGCTGCCTTCCGATCTAAACGTCGCCGTGGTTCGTGGTCACCGCTGCGCACCATCCCGTTGAACCGCTGGCTCCGTTCCTTGCTGCTACTCCCACTCCTTGGGGCTGGTGTGACAGCCGGCGAGGTGCGCGCCGGCATCGCTTCGCTGAACCAGTTGTATGTGTTCGGCGACAGCCTCTCCGACTCTGGCAACAGCTTCGAGATCAGCCTGGATGCCGGCTCCTTTCCGCCGATCTTCCCTCCGCCCCCCTATTTCGGCGGGCGGTTCAGCAATGGTCTGGTGGCTGCCGAGTATCTCTGGCAAGCCTTCAACCCGGGCGACACCTCCTTCCGGGCCTCCCTGCAGGGGGGGACGAACTTCGCCGTCGGGGGCGCCACGACCGGCGAAAAGAACTTCATTCAATTCGGTGATGTAGCCCCCACCGAGACCCTGCGCAATGCCTACGCCAGCAAGGGCAATGCCTGGCAATTGGCCGCGTTCGGCAGCCCAGTCTTCGATCCCGAACGCTCCCTGTTCCTGGTTTGGCTGTTCCCGAACGATCCCTTCACCTTCGAAGCGACCGGCGGGCAGGGGGTGGGCACTTACCTGGGCGACCCCTCGCCCGACGGGCTGGGGGCGATCGTGCCCACGGCCGTATCGAACATCATCGGCACGATCGAAGAGCTGGCCAACCGTGGTGCCCGCAACTTCCTGGTGCCGAATACGCCCGATCTTGGCCTGATCCCGGAGTTCATCAACACCCCGGCCGAAATATTCTTCACCGCTCTGACAGACAGCTTCAACACTGCCCTGGGATCCGCCCTTCAGGGTCTCGCAGTCAGCCGTCCCGAGCTGGACATCATTGCCTTCCAGACCGACGATCTGTTTGCGGAGGTGCGCAGCAATCCGGCCGCTTTCGGGTTCAGCAATGTGCAGCAGCGCTGTCTGGCCAGTGTGTTTGTAGCTCCATGCGCCACGCCGGATAGTTATCTGTTCTGGGATGGCTCCCACCCCACCACCGCTGGCCATGCCCTGATCGGCCAACGGCTGTATCAGGCGGCTTACGAGCCGGTGCCAGGTCCGTTGCCGCTCAGCGGTGCAGCTGTCGCGATCGGCTGGAGCCGTGCCTTACGGCGCAGAATCAGGCTTCGGAACCGAAGAACCAGCCGTAGCTGTGCAGACCAATGCCCAGCAGATTGACACCGATGTAGCAGACCGCCAGCACCACCAGGCCGGCCGAGGCAAGCAGAGCCGGCCTACGGCCTTGCCAGCCGCGGATCAGGCGGGTATGCAGGTAGGCGGCATACACCAGCCAGGTGATCAGGGCCCAGGTTTCCTTGGGATCCCAGCTCCACCAGCTGCCCCATGCCTCGTTCGCCCACACGGCTCCACTCACCAGGCCCACCGAGAGCAACAGGAAGCCGACGGTGATCGTGCGGTAGCTGAGGCTGTCGAGCTGTTCGCTGATGCGGAAGGTGCTGCTGCTGAGGCTCATGCCCACGGGCCCCTCGGAGGCGAGCTGGGCCTGGCGGTAGCCGCCGCTGCCGATGGAGCTGCTGCGCAGCTCCAGAACCTCCTTGCGGTCGGTGAACAGGACCGCCACGGACAGCAGCGATCCCACCAGCAGGGCGGCGTAGCTGAGCATGATCACGCTTACGTGCATCACAAGCCAGCTGGAGCGCAAAGCCGGCACCAATGGCGATGCCTCCTGCAGCCGATCCGGGAGGGCAAAGCTGGCGAACGCCACGCAACCCAGAGCCATCGGTGTGGCGGACGCCGCCACCAGCGGGTTGGGCCATGCCCGCTCCACCAGCAGCTGGGTGAGGGTGCAACCCCACGCCAGGAAGCAGAGCGATTCATAAAGGTTGCTGATCGGAAAGTGGCCGGACTCCCACCACCGCAGCACCAGCTGGGCCGTGAGGCAGAGGTTCGCGGCAGCCAGCAGGAAGCGCACCAGGGTGCTGATGCGGCCCTGACGGCCACCGCTGAGGGCCCAGAAACTGAGAGGCAGGACAACCAGGAGCAGGGCAAAGGCGCCGAGGCCAAGGGCAAGGACCGGATCGTTCACCAGCGGGGATCAAAGCCCGCCCAGTCTGCCGCGCCGCGGTGGACTCAGCGGCTGGCCTGGCGCAACAGCACGGCTCCGCAACCCAGGCCGAGGAATACTGGCAGCCAGGCAGCCAGGAAGGGGGTGAGGGTGCCGGTGATGCCGAGCGAGCTGAAGATGAACGACATGAGGTAATAGCCAAAGATCAGCAACACGCTGATGCCAAAGCCCTGGCTGCGGCTGGTGCGCGAATGGGGCCGCACTCCGAGGCTGCTGCCGATCAGACCGAACACCAGGCAGATGGCAGGGAAGGCGAATTTCTCCTGGATCCGTACGCGCAGCCGCCTTGCTTCCTTGGCATTGCCAGCCTCCCGTTGTAGTCGCTCGGCGGTGCGGGCCTGTCCCACCGTCATCACACTCGGGTCGGTAGGAAGCTTGGCAACCTCAAGTGGATCGCGGCTGAGAGGGTAGTTGTAGCGGTCGAAACGGGCGGAGGTGGTGGTACCTGTGTCTTCGTCGACATTGATGATGCGGCCGTTGTGGAATTCCCAGGTAGCGAGCTGATCATTCCACTCCCCCCACTCGGCAATGAGCATCTGCCGCTGACCAAGGCGGGAAAAATCGAGCAGGGTCACGTCCTTCATTTGACCGTGGAGAAAGTGTCTTGCATAAAAGATGTGGGTGAGCATCTTCACCTTCTCGCCATCTTGCATGGCAATCCGGCCGAAGCGGGAATACATGATGTTGCTCCCTTTTTCGGTGGACATCGCCTTGCCGAGCGCCCGCTCAAGGCTGTTGGTGGCCGCCAGATTGGCCCTGGGCACGATCAGGTCATTGAACACGAAGGTGAGCAGGCTCATCGCCAGGGCCAGGGCCAGGGCCGGCAACACCATGCGTTGGGTGCTCACCCCCACGCTGCGCAAAGCGGTGAGCTCACTGCTGCCGGAGAGGCGGCTGAAGGCCAGCAGCGTGGCCATCAGGGTGGCCATTGGAAAGGAGAGCACCAGGAAGCCGGGCAGGCGCAGCAGCAGTACCTGCAGGGCGGCGGTCGGCGGCAGGCCGGATTCCGCCACCCGCCGCACCAGTTCAAACACCACCCCCACCGAGAGGGTGACGGCCGTGAAGGCGGCGATTCCGAAGAGCAGCGGTCCCATCAATTCGCTGAACAGCCAGCGATCGAGGAGGGGAAGGCGCCGCCAGCGGGGCCGCCATCGCTCCGCCAGGGTCGAGAAGCGGTCGGCGGCGCCGAACGGCTTGGCCTGCGGCGGCGCGGGCAGCGGCGGTGGACTCACGCTTCTCACAACTGGAACGCTTCTCCGAGGTAGTGGCGTCGCACCAGCGGATCATGGGCCATCGCCTGGGAGCTGCCCGCGGCGAGGATGCGACCGTCGGTGAGGATGTAGGCGCGATCGGTGATTGCCAGGGTTTCGCGCACGTTGTGATCGGTGATCAGCACCCCCATGCCGCGGTTGCGTAGACCATCGATCAGCCGTTGCAGATCCGCAACCGCCATCGGATCCACGCCAGCGAAGGGTTCATCGAGCAGCAGGTAGCGGGGGCCGTGCTCGCCTACTGCCAGGGCCCGGGCCACCTCAGTGCGGCGGCGCTCGCCACCGGAGAGTTGGAACCCTCTCCGGTGCTGAAAGGCACCAAGATGAAATTCGCTAATCAGCTCCTCCAGCCGCTCGCGGTGGCGTTCACGGGGCGTGCCGCTCTCCTGCAGCGCCAGACGCAGGTTGTCGCACACCGTGAGGCTGCGGAACACACTCGCCTCCTGCGGCAGATAGCCGATGCCGAGCCGGGCACGCTGAGGCATCGAACACTCGGCCACGCTCACGCCGTCGAGCTGCACGTCGCCCCGGTCGGGGCGAAGCAAGCCGGTGACAAGGTTGAAGGTGGTGGTCTTGCCGGCGCCGTTGGGGCCGAGAAGCCCCACCACCTCGCCCGGCTGGAGCGCAAGGCTCACCTCACTCACCAGGGGCCTGCCGCCCAGGGTGATCGCGACCCGATCGAGGGTCAGGCTCATGGCACCAGGGGAGCGGGCGGCTGGCTGTTCAGCGGCCGGAGCTTGAGGCGGCTGGTGACCTGGCGACCGGACTGGGGTTCGGCCACAATCCTTTCGCTGTCGAGGCGGTAGGTGAGTTTTTCGGCGCGGATGCGCTGGCCGTCGGCGTCGATCACATCGACATCGCCGCTGAGCACGAGCTTGCCCTCCTTGGAAAAGTACTGGGCCTGGCGGGAGGTGGCCACCATGCCTTTCTCGGGGTAGGTGATGCGCACGTTGCCGCTGGCGGTGACGATGCCTGTCACGTTGTCGGCCTGCTGGCTGTCGGACTCGATCGTGACCATGCCGCTGCCGGCCGCGGCGGGAGGGGTTGCCGGCTCGGGAGCGGTTTTGGCTGGGGGGGCAGAGCCCTGCGGTGCGGCCCGGCCCGCGACCATTAGGCCGGCCGCCAGGCTCAGGATGAGGGCGGGCAGGACAACCTGCCAGGGGCGCAGACGAGCCGGATGGGGCAAGACCGAAGCTCGATGGAAGAACAAGCCCACCAATTTACCGGCCCTGCGGCCGGATCGGCTCCAGCCGAAGCCGGGGCCGATCCGGCAGGGAATGGCCTGCTTGCAGCGCCATCAGCCGCTCCTGGGCACAAAGCCGCAGCGGCTCAAGGGCCAAGCCCAGGGCTTCGGGGCCGCCCCCCCGCAGACGACCCAATCCCTCTCCCATCAGCACGGTGGCGCCACGCCTGTTGCCGCGCTCAGCGTGCAGTTCGGCCACGGCGATCTGCAGGAGCCCCTGCAGCACTGGCCGCATCGGGCCCTGGGTTTCGTGCCAGAGCGCTTCGAAACCGTCGTGGCAGGCGTACCACTCGGCTGCATTGAACAAGCGCACCGCCTCGTGAAAGCGCGGATCAGCGATCAGACGTCGCTCCTCCTCCCCGGCGGGGTCGGAAGGGGAGGTGGCGGCCGGATCCATCAACGCTTGGCAGTTTTCTTGGCCGGAAGCTTGCGCAGGCGGATCGATTCCGGCGTCACCTCGAGCATCTCGTCAGGGCCGATGTATTCCAGGGCTCGCTCGAGGGTCATCTGCACAGGGGCCTGCAAAGTGTCGAGCTCCTCAGCGCCGGCAGAGCGCATGTTGGTGAGTTGCTTGGTCTTGCAGACGTTGATCTCGAGATCCTGGGCGCGATTGTGCTCACCCACGATCATGCCCTTGTAGACCTTGGTGCCTGGGGTGATGAAGAACTGTCCTCGGTCCTCGGCATTCTTGAGGGCATAGAACGTGGCGGCACCTTCCTCGAAGGCGATCAGAACGCCGTTGCGGCGCGCATCGAAATCGCCCTGCATCGGCCGGTAGTCGAGGAAAGAGTGGCTCATGATCCCTTCGCCACGGGTGGCACGGATGAATTCGCCCCGGAAGCCAATCAGGCCGCGGGAAGGAACCACAAACTCCAGCTGGGTGCGGCCGTCGTTGCTGGTTTCCATGTTTTGCATTTCGGCCTTGCGCACGCCCAACTTCTCGATGCAGGCCCCAACCGATTCCTCGGGTACATCAAGCACGAGGGTTTCGAATGGCTCCGAGGGGGTGCCATCGATCGTGCGGAAGATGACCTGCGGCTGACTTACCTGGAATTCGTACCCCTCGCGCCGCATCGTTTCGATCAGGATGCCCAGGTGCAACTCACCACGGCCGCTCACGGCCCAGCGGTCGGGGGAATCGGTGTCGTCGACTCGCAACGCCACGTTGGTCAGCAGCTCCTTCTGAAGGCGGTCGCGCACCTGGCGGCTGGTGACGAATTTGCCCTCCTTGCCAGCGAAGGGAGAATCGTTGACGACGAACGTCATCTGCAGGGTGGGTTCATCCACCTTGATCAGCGGCAGGGCCTCGGGGTTGTCGGGGCAGGCGATCGTTTCGCCGATGTTGACCTCATCAAAACCGGCAACAGCCACCAGATCCCCCGCAGAGGCCTGCTCGATCTCCACCCGCTGCAGGCCTTGAAAGCCGAGAAGCTTGCTGATGCGACCGCGCTTGACACTGCCGTCGTCCCGCAGCAGGGCCACGGGTTGGTTGGCGCGGATTGTGCCGTTGTGAATGCGGCCGATCATGATCCGGCCGAGGAAATCGCTGTAATCAAGCGTGGTGACCTGCATCTGCAGGGGCTTGCTGACGTCGCCGACCGGCGGCGGCACATGGCGCAGGATCGCGTCGAACAGGGGCCGCATGGTGTCGCTCTCGGTGGCCATGTTGGGCTTGGCGTAGCCGCCCATGCCACTGCCGAACAGGTAAGGGAAGTCGCACTGGTCGTCGTCGGCGCCAAGCTCGAGAAACAGGTCGAGCACCTTGTCGACCGCCTGCTCGGGATCGACGCGGGCCCGGTCGATCTTGTTGACGAACACGATCGGGCGCAGACCCTTCTCCAGCGCCTTCTTGAGCACGAAGCGCGTCTGCGGCATCGGCCCCTCATTGGCATCGACGATCAGCAGGCAGCCATCCACCATGCCCAGCACCCGCTCCACCTCGCCGCCGAAGTCAGCGTGGCCGGGGGTATCCACGATGTTGATGCGGATGCCCTCGTAATCGACAGCGGTGTTCTTGGAGAGGATCGTGATGCCACGCTCCCGCTCCAGATCGTTGGAGTCCATCACGCAGGTGGGCACCGCTTCGTTGTCGCGGAAGATGCCGGACTGGGCGAGCAGGGCATCGACCAGGGTGGTCTTGCCGTGGTCGACGTGGGCGATGATCGCAATGTTGCGGATCCTGGCGCCTTTGTGCTCGCCGCTCATGAGGTGGGGGTGCTGGAGAGGGATTGGGGGCTTCGGGAGGCTGCCGCCACGGGGCGGGCGAATCTGAAGCGATTCTTGACTCTAGACGCTCGCCTCCCGCCCCGGGATGCTCAGCCCCCCGCCAGCCGCTGGGCAGGCTCGAACAGCCGCAGCGCCTCCGTGGACCCTTCGTAGCGCCAGTGCCATGGCTCGTAGCTCACCCCCTGCCGG
Source organism: Synechococcaceae cyanobacterium (assembly GCA_046340895.1). GTDB lineage: Bacteria > Cyanobacteriota > Cyanobacteriia > PCC-6307 > Cyanobiaceae > Cyanobium. The sequence goes on from JBKDSQ010000050.1 coordinate 18,213, forward strand.
TTGCCGCGGGGAAAGGAGAGCGTGAAGTGATATCGGTTGGCGTTGGCGGCAAGCCAGCGGTAGGCAGGCGTCTGCTCAAATTGCGGCGAGAGGTCGGTGGCCGGCAGGCGGGCGTCGCCCAGGTCGACCGCATAGCCGGTGCTGTGCTCTGAGAATCCTGGCGGAGCGCTGACCCTGGCACGGGTGCGCGCATCCTGGTTGCGATCGGCTTTGACATCAAAGAACAGGGACTGTTGAAGCGCGATCGGGCGATAGGCGCTCAGCACCCGCAGCTCCACCCCTTCGGCGGCGGCGGCGCGCTGCATGGTTGCAAGGGCGGCAGCGGCCTCGCGACGCAGGGCAAGGCCTGGGGCGATTTGGCGCAAGCTGGAGGCCGGAGCTTCGGCGTAGGGGAAGTGGCCGAGCAGACGACCATCGGCGGATGGGCGGGCGGCGAGCCCCGACACGGGCGTGGGGAGCAAGCGCTGGCGCAGGGGGGTCAGAAACGCGAGCGGCATCAGCACGGCCCCAGTGCCGATGGCCACCAGCCAGAGGGGTGCGCCCCCTCGGCGCGTACGCGCCGCCTGTGGCTGGCTGCGGCGGGCCATCGGGATGTCATCAACGGCGCGGCGCGTGGCCCGTGGAGACACCGGCGATAGGGAATAGGGGGCTTGGCCGATGCTAGGGGCTGCGGCAAGAGGGACCAGAAGCCCCCACAGACCAACGTTCCCCCGCTCCGCGGTGTTAGCTTCCGACCAAGATTCCTTGCCTGGAGCGAGTTTCAAGATGTTGCGAGTCGCAGTGGTCGGCGGTGGCCCGAGCGGATCTTGTGCTGCCGAGGTGCTCGCCAAGGCCGGCATCGCCACCTGGCTGTTCGAGCGCAAGCTCGACAACGCCAAACCCTGCGGCGGGGCGATTCCCCTTTGCATGGTCGAGGAGTTCGACCTGCCCGAGTCGATCATCGACCGCAAGGTGCGCAACATGCGCATGATCTCCCCCTCCAACCGCGAGGTGGACATCCATCTGGAGAACCAGAGCGAATACATCGGCATGTGCCGGCGCGAGGTGATGGATGCCTTCCTGCGCAACCGCGCGGCCGATCTGGGCGCCCAGCTCATCAATGGACTGGTTCAAAAAATCGACACTGGTGCCGATCGGCAAGGCCCCTACACGCTTCACTACGCTGATTACAGCAACGGCGAAGCCACAGGCGATCTCAAGAGCCTCGAGGTAGATCTGATCATTGGCGCCGATGGAGCCAACAGCCGCGTTGCCAAGGCGATGGACGCTGGCGATTACAACGTGGCCATCGCCTTCCAGGAGCGCATCCGCCTGCCTAAGGAGGAGATGGCCTATTACGAAGATCTGGCGGAAATGTACGTTGGTACCGATGTGTCGCCCGACTTCTACGCATGGGTCTTCCCCAAGTATGACCACGTGGCAGTGGGTACTGGCACGATGCAAAAAAATCAGTCCCTTATCAAGTCTCTGCAGCAAGGTATTCGTGAACGGGCTGCCAAGCGATTGGTGAACGGGGAAGTGATTAAGGTTGAGGCCCACCCGATTCCCGAACACCCACGCCCCCGCCGGGTGGTAGGGCGCATGGCACTGGTGGGAGATGCTGCCGGATATGTCACCAAAAGCTCGGGGGAGGGCATCTACTTCGCAGCCAAGAGCGGCCGCATGTGCGCTGAGGAGATTGTGGCGGCCAGCGCCGGCGGCAGTCGCGTTCCCACGGAGAAGAATCTCAAGGTGTATCTCAAAAAATGGGACCGCAAATATGGAGCCACCTATAAGGTTCTTGAGATCCTACAGAATATCTTCTACAGCAATGATGCTGCCCGCGAGGCCTTCGTCGAGATGTGCGACGACAAGGATGTGCAGCGTCTCACCTTTGACAGCTACCTCTACAAGCGTGTTGTCGCGATGAACCCCTGGCAGCAGCTCAAGCTCACGGCCAAGACCCTTGCCTCGGTCCTGCGCGGACAGGCCTTGGCGCCCTCCCGGTACCGCCCGGTTCCAAGCGCCGTGCGCAGCGAGGAGGAGACCCAGCAGATGCTTGCTGTCCAGACGATCAAAGGAGGCATTCGCATGCCTGCCCGGCAGCAGCCGTCGGTGGACTCTCCACCCACCCCCCGGCGCGAGCCCGCCCTCAGCCGCTCCTGACCCGAGTTGCCAGGGCGGCCGTGAGCCTCTGCAAAGCCGGCGACTGATCGCCGGCGCTGATCGCCACGCTCAGCAACACGGGGCCAGCGCGGTGCTGTTGCCAGCGTTGCAGGCTTTCCCAGAGTTCCTCCTCCGTCTCCAGCCTCTCGCTGATGGGGATACCCAGGCCCATGGCCAGGCTGCGGTGGTCCAGCTGTTGCACGTCGTTGAAGGCGCCATCGAGCATCGGTCGCTCCGTGCCATACCCCTGGTTGTCGAGCACGATCACCAGGGCAGGGATTCGGTAGCGCGCCAGAGTGGCCAGCTCACTGGCGCACATCAACAGGGCGCCGTCGCCGAGCAGCACCACCGGCGGCCGTTCCGGGGCGGCGCCCCAGGCCCCCACGGCGCCAGGCAGGGCGAAACCGAGCGAGGCCCAGAAACTGCTGGATAGAAATGTGTTGGCCTCCTGCAGCCGCAGATCGGCGGCGGCGAACAGGGCATCGCCTGGATCGGCCAGCACCACGGCTTGCGCGGGCAGAGAGGCATCGATGGCCTGCATCAGCCGGGTCACCCGAATCGGTTGGCCTGCTTGGGGTGAGAAGGGTGTCGGGGCGGTTTCGCCTGAAGCATCAGGAACCGCCTCCGCCGCTAGCCGCTGGACGGCCTGCGGGCCGCCGGCTTCCGCCCAGATCCGCAACAACGTATGGGGATCGAGGTTTTCATCGTGCTCCGTCCCGCAGCGCAGCCCGCGCTCAACGTCCACCACCAGCATCTGGGTTTCCGGCAGCTGCATCGTGAACAGGCCGGTGTCGAGGTCGTTGAAGGGCATGCCGAGCACCAATACCCCGTCGCTGGCCTCCACCTGCTGGCGAACCTGCGGCCGTGCCATCGCGCCCTCATAAACACCAAGCCGACAGGGATGGCGCTCCGAGAGCAATGTCTTGCCGGAGAGGCTGGTGACCAGGGGCCACCCCTCCCGCTCCAGCAGTTCGCGCAACAGGGACTGCAGGCCGAAGCGGGCCACTTCCACCCCGGCCAGCACAAGCGGCCGGCTCCGACCCCGCAGCCAGGCCAGCCAACGCTCCCCCTGGGCCCGCAGCGGCTGCGGAATGGGGGCCGGTGGCGAGACGACGGGGGTCAGATCCACGGGCCACACAATCTCGCGCTCCAGGCAGTCGCGCGGGATCTCCAGGTAGCCGGGCCGCGATTCTCGCTGCATCGCCTCCAGCACCTTGCCCAGCTCGGCCGCGGCGGTTCGACCGGAATCCAGCACAGCCGTTTCGGCGGTGACCTCCTGAAAGAAGCGCAGCTGGGTGTTCTCGGCGCGGATGCGGTGGTGCAGCAACGCATGGGCATCGCTTTCCCGCACGCCAGGGGCCCCGCTGATCACCAGCACCGGAGACCGCTCGGCATAGGCGCCGGCGATGGGGTTGAGCAGCTTGAGGGCGCCGACGCCGTAGGTGACCACCACTACCCCGAGCCCTTGCAGCCGTGCATGGGCATCGGCCGCAAAACCGGCCCCCTCCTCTCCCGCGGTGCAGATCACCTCGATCGGCGAGGCCTCCAGGCGGGCGAACAGCCCCAGCACGTAATCCCCCGGAACCCCATACACACGACGCACCCCTCGGCGGTGCAGGGCCTCGATCAAGGCGGTGGCGATCTGCATGGAGGAGGCGGTCAGTCCCTCCCGATCCTGCCCATGGCCGGCGCCGCTGGCAGCCCTCAGCCGCTGCTGATCCGCTCGAAATCCGCCAACAGGGCAGCCTGGTTGCGCAACACGCCGAGCAGATGGAGGCGATTGCGGCGCACCGACGGGTCGTCCGCCATCACCAGCACGCTCTGCGGGCCGTCGAAGAAGGCGGCCAGCGTTTCAGCGCTGGCGGCGAGGCCACGGGCTAGATCGCGGTAGTCGCCGCTCCGGGCGCCGGCGGCGATCGGCTCGAGCCGCTGCAGCGCCTCCAGCATCGCGCTCTCCGCCGGCGATTCGAACAGCGCCGGATTCACCACCCCTGCCGGGGCCAGAACGGCGGGGTCGAGGTCGCCCTTGGCGGCCAGCCGGGAGGCCCGTTGCACCACGGCCTGCACAGCGCTGAGCCCACCGCTACGGCGCAGCTCCGCCAGCAACATGGCGCGGCGGCGCGCATCCTCCGGATCGCCGAGCACCCGCTCCAGGGGCAGGTCGGGAGCAGCAACGGACTGGACCAGATCGCCATCGAAGCCAGCCTCCTCCAGCAGGCTCACCAGCCTCTGGCGCAGGAATTCCACCAGTTCCGCCGCCAGGGACTCGGGGTTCACACCGGCCTCGGGCAGCAGGGTGGCCCAGTGGGCGGCAGCGCGTTCCAGCAGGGCCAGCAGGTCCAGGCGCCAACCCCGGTCCCAGAGGACCTGCAGCACGCCATTGCCAGCGCGACGCAGGGCGTAGGGATCGGAAGAGCCGCTCGGGCGCTCCCCTTTGGCAAAGATGCTCAGCAACAGCTCCAGCCTCTCGGCCAGGGCCAAGAGGGCGCCGGCGTCGGAGCCGGGCAGGGCATCGCCGGCACCGCGGGGCAGGTAGTGCTCCAGCACCGCCAGCGCCACCTCGCGGGGCTCGCCCTCCGCCAGCAGGTACTTGGCCCCCATCACCCCCTGCAGCTCGGGGAATTCGCCCACCATCTGGCTGACCAGATCGTGCTTGCAGAGATGGGCGGCGCGGCGGGCCACCGTCGCCAGGGACTGCTGAGCGGTGGCCTCCAGCAGCACATCGGTGAGCCATTCGATCCGCTCGGTGCGATCGAGCAGGCTGCCGAGGCCCTCGGCGAAGGTGACGCGCCCGAGGGCATCGCGGCGGTCGATGCTGGGCATGGCACGATCGGCCTGGACGAAAAACTCCGAATCCGCCAGGCGCGCCCGCAACACCCGCTCATTGCCGCGTCGGATCGTGGCGGCTGCATCGGCGCGGCCGTTGGCTACACAGAGGAAACGCGGCAGCAGCACCGAGGCGGCCTCCAGGCTGAGGGGATCGCTGCCGGCATCGGCCCGCCGCAGGGGCACATAGCGCTGGTGGGCGCGCATCACCGTGCTCAGCACCTCCGGCGGCAAGGCCAGGAAGCGAGGTTCGATCGCCCCCTCGATCAGCTGTGGCGACTCCACCAGATCGACCAGCTCCTCGAATAGCTCGGCGGGCAGATCGAGCAGGGCTCCAGCCTCAACGGCTGCCTGTTGCAGATGATCGCGGATCCACGCGGCGCGGATGTCGCGCTCCACCTGCACGTCATGGGCGGCAAGGGTGGCGGCGTAGACACCGGCATCCGCGATCGCCACAGGACCGTTCTGAAGCCGGTGGCCACGGCTGAGGCGGTCGCTCCGCAGAGGCGGATCGCAGTCGACCAGGGCGACCGGGAGCACGTCGGCATCGAGCAGGGCCACAAGCCAGCGAACCGGGCGGCTGAAGCGGCTCTCGCCGGAGCCCCAGCGCATGAAGCGGCGCCCCTGCAGACCCCACAGCCAGCCCGGGATCAGGCCGCAGAGGAGCTCGCCTGTGGGCAGACCCCGCTCCAGGCTGGTGGCAAAGACGAACGGGCCCTTCTCGGTATCGCGGATCTGCAGCTGCTCCGCCGCCACGCCGCAGCGGCGGGCGAAGCCGAGGGCCGCCTCGGTGGGTTGGCCGTTGCGGAAGGCCTGCTGGGCCGGTGGCCCCTTGCGCTCGGCCTGCAGATCTTCCTGCCGCTCCGGTAGACCCTCCACCGTGACCGCCAGGCGCCTCGGCGTGCCGGTGCTGCGCACGGCGGTGCAGGGCAATCGCAGACGCTGCAGATCACTTCGCACCTGCTCGCGCAGCTGCACCAGGGCCTCCCGCGCGAAATCGGCTGGCAGTTCCTCCGACCCGATCTCCAGCAGAAAGGTGGCCATGGCGTGCCCGAGTCTGCCGGCGACTTTATGGAACGACGCTCCCGCCGCCGGCGGGATGGCGCCATCCGTTCGCTAGCTTCCAGGTGAGTACGAGCGCCGGCCGCGGATGGCACCCACGCGGGTCAGCAATAGCCCCAGTTCCGCCGCGGCGCCAGCCGCCCGCAGCGCAGCCGAAACCCTGAAGGTGGAGAGCGGCCATCTCCGTGAGCCGTTGCTCCATGAGCTTGATGGCGAGGAGGCCGCTGGCACCCGCCACTTCGGCAACGACGCGGTTTCGATCCTCAAGTTCCACGGCAGCTACCAACAGGACGACCGGGATCGCCGCCAGAAGGGCCACGAGAAGGAGTGGCAGATGATGCTGCGGCTGCGCAGCCCTGGCGGCCGCATCCCAGCCTCCCTGTACCTGGCCCTCGATTCGCTGGCCGATCAATACGGCAACGGCACCCTGCGGGCCACCACGCGTCAGGCCTTCCAGATGCACGGCATCGCCAAGGCCGATCTGCGCGCGGTGATCGGCTCGATCGTGCGGGCGATGGGCTCCACCCTCTCCGCCTGCGGCGACATCAACCGCAACGTGATGGCCCCCGCCGCCCCCTACGCCCACGGCGGCTATCCCGCCGCCCGCCGACTGGCCGACGACATCGCCGACCTGCTGGCACCGCAGGCCGCGGAAGGGTCCTATCTCGACCTCTGGGTGGAGGGCGAGATGGCATACCGCATCAAGCCCAGCCGTGCGGTGAAAAAGGCCCGGGAGCGCCAGCACCAAGGCCGCGTGTTCAGCGGTGATGCCCAGGAGCCGCTTTATGGCTCGGCCTATCTGCCGCGGAAGTTCAAGATCGCGGTCACCGTTCCCGGTGACAACTCGGTGGACCTGCTCACCCAGGACATCGGCCTGGTGCTGTTCAGCGACCGGCAGGGGCGACCCGAGGGCTGCAACGTCTACGTGGGCGGCGGCATGGGCCGCACCCACAACAAGGAGGACACCTTCGCCCGCACCGCCGATCCGCTTGGCTACGTGCCCCAGGACCAGGTGCTGGATCTGGTACAGGCGATTGCCGCCCTGCAGCGCGACCATGGCGACCGCCAGCAGCGCCGCCATGCGCGCATGAAATACCTGCTGCACGATCGCGGCATTGCCTGGTTCCGGCAGGAGTTGGCCAGCTACTTCCCGCACCCGCTCAGCGCCCTGCGTCATGAGCCCAAGCCCAAGCTGCACGACTACCTGGGCTGGCAGCGGCAGGAGCCGGGCCTATGGTTCGTGGGCCTGCCCCTGCTGTGCGGACGGCTGGAGGGGGAGCGGAAGGCCGGCCTGCGCCAGCTGGTGGCCACGTATCAGCTGGAAGTCCGGGTGACCCCCAACCAGGATCTGCTGCTCTGCAACATCGGCACCGGCCAGCGGGCCGGGGTGCGCCAGGCCCTGGCGGACCTGGGGTTCGAGGCGCCCGAGGCACCGCCGATGCTGGAACGGCAGGCCATCGCCTGCCCGGCGCTGCCCACCTGCGGCCTGGCGATCACCGAGTCGGAGCGGGTTCTGCCGGAGGTGCTGGATCGACTGCAGACGCTGTTCGCCCGCCTGGGCATTGAACGGCCGGTGCTGGTGCGCATGACCGGCTGTCCGAACGGCTGCGCACGCCCCTACATGGCGGAGATCGGTCTGGTGGGGAGTGGTGTTGCGCAGTACCAGCTCTGGCTCGGCGGGACGCCGGGGTTAACGCGGCTGGCGCGCCCCTACCTGGAGAAGATGCCCCTGGATCAGCTGGAGGCCACCCTCGAGCCCCTGCTGGCGGCCTGGAAGCGGGAGGGGGGAGTGCGCAGCAGCTTTGGCGATTACCTGGGCAAGATCGGCGAACAACGAGTCCTGGAGCTGCTGCCCACCCCATGAGGCCCCCGTCCCCAGCAACGGCCTCCGCGCGTTTCGCGGTGCTGGCGATCAGCACCGCAGTTGCCTGCTCCTCCGCTGCCGCCCTGGCCGCCACACCGACCCGGCCCCAGCCGCCGCCGCCACGCAAGGTCCTCTTCGACCCCGACCAGGCCGCCTGCCGCGCCGGGCATCTGGAGAGCCATGCCCGCGAGCAGCTGCGGCCCTGGGCCGACCAACCGCCTGAGGTGCTCGCCAGGCTTCGCCTGCTACAGGGCGAGATGCTCCGCGCCAGCCTGCGCCGTTGCCTGGCCCGGGGCTTGATCACCCCCGCAGAGGCGGCAGCCGTAGAGCAACGCCTCGGTTTCCAGCCCGGCGCTCCGGCCCTGACCCCTCAATCCTCGGATGTGCGCCCGTAACAGGCCTCGGGCTCTCCCAACCTCCAGGCCCAGAGCTGGTCGCCGTGGCTGTAGTGCCACCACTCGTTGGGATGCTGGGCGAAGCCAGCCGCGGAGAGGCATTCCGCCAGCAAGCGGCGGCGGCGATGCCATTGCGCTTCGGGGCTGGCTGGATTCGTAGCGGCGACGACGGCATGGTGCTCCGGCTCCGACTCCGGACCCAGGGCATCGATCTCCCCGCCCATCGCGATCAGCGCGCCGGCAGCATCCGCCAAGGTGAGATCCACCGCGGCTCCGGTGCTATGCGGCGGCGGCGTGTTCGGGTCGTTGCTCGGGGGTGCCCAGAAGCGCCCTACCAACACCTCCACCTCGCGCAGAGCCGCGCCAGGACGTTCGGGATCGAGGCCGCGGCGGCGGCATTCCTCCACCAGGGCATGGCGCACCATGAACCGCTGAACCGCCAGCGGTCTCCAGGCATCGAAGATCGCCAACCGCCAACCCGGCTGGCGCCGGCCCAGCTCATCCTGGGCCGCGAGCAGGCGTGCGATCACCCCCTGCCGCAATCGGAACGGACCGCCGCCGCTGCCGTAGGGCGCTCCGAGCGACAGGTAGGGGTGGGGTTCCAGCCGCAGCAACTCTGGAGGCAGCTCGTCGAGCGGTTCGCCGTTGTCGCGGATCGGGATCGGACTCCAGGGACGCAGGGCCATGGCAGGGAACGGCGCGGGCTCAATTCAACTGCGCCGCCTCTGCCAAGCGCTGGCGGCGCTCCAGCAGGGCTTGGCGCAGCAAGGGATGGCGCTCGAGCGTTGGATCGTTCTCCAGCAGCCTGCGTGCCACATCCCGCGCTTGCTCCAGCACCTCTCCGTCGTCGCTGAGGCTGGCCAGCGCGAGGTCCGGCAGCCCCGACTGGCGGGTTCCCAGCACCTGGCCGGGCCCTCGCAGGCGCAGGTCCATCTCGGCGATTTCGAAACCGTCGTTGCTGTGCACCAACACATCAAGCCGCTGGCGGGCCGTGGCGCTGTCGCCGTCGTGGATCAACAGGCAGTGGGAGGCGGCGGCCCCACGCCCGACCCGGCCGCGCAACTGGTGCAGCTGCGATAGGCCGAAACGCTCGGCATGGTCGATCACCATCACGCTCGCCTCCGGCACATCCACCCCCACCTCCACCACGGTTGTGGAGACCAGCACCTGGCTCTCGCCACGGGCGAAGGCAGCGATCACCGCCTGCTTTTCGTCGCTGGAAAGGCGGCCGTGCAGAAGGCCCACCTGCAGGTCAGCGAACACCTCCTCCGCCAGCTGGCGGTGCACCTCCACTGCCGAGCGCAGATCAAGCTTCTCCGATTCCTCCACCAGCGGCAGCACTACGTAGGCGCGCTGGCCGAGTGCCACCTGCTCGCGGATCAGGGCCCAGGCGTGCGGACGCTCCTCGCTGCGCAGGCAGACCGTGCGCACCGGCGTGCGGCCCGGCGGCAGCTCATCGATCTGGCTGCCATCGAGATCACCGTGCAGGGAGAGCGCCAGGGTGCGGGGAATCGGTGTGGCGGTCATCGTCAGCAGATGCGGCTGCAGACCTTTGGCCAGCAGACGGTTGCGCTGGCGTACTCCGAAGCGGTGCTGTTCGTCGACCACCACCAGGCCGAGGCGCTGGAACTGCACCGGATCCTCCAGCAGGGCATGGGTGCCCACCAGCAGATGCAGCTGGCCGTTGGCCAGATCCTGGAGAAGCTGGCGGCGCTGCCGGGCCGGCGTGGAGCCGGTGAGCAGGGCGAAGCTCACATGCAGCTGGGGCAACCACAGCCCCAGGCGCTGCTGATGCTGTTCGGCCAGCACCTCGGTGGGAGCCATCAGCGCACCCTGCCACCCCGCTTGCACCGCCATCAGCAGGGCGGCCAGGGCCACCACAGTTTTGCCGCTGCCCACATCGCCCTGCAACAGGCGGGCCATTGGCCGCTCGCCCGCCATATCGGCCTGGATCTCCGCCAGCACGCGCCGCTGGGCGCCGGTGAGGGGGAAGGGAAGCAGGTCGAGCAGGCGGGCCACCAGATCGTCGCCACCGCGGGGGAGCAGGAGTGGCGGAGCCGAGCGGCTGCGCAACCGCTGGCGGCGCAGCGCCAGAGTGAGCTGGAGCAACAGAAATTCATCGAACACCAGGCGACGCCGGCTGGCCTGCAGATGCTCCAGGCTCTCGGGCTGATGGATGCCGTGGCGGGCACGGGAGAGTGGCAGCAGCTGCAGCTCCTGCCGCAGGGCCTCGTGAAGGGGATCGCTCCAGTGGCCGATCAGGGGCAGCAGAGCGCGCAGGGCCCCCGCCAGCCGCTCCTGGCTCAGCCCTTCACTGAGCGCATAGACCGGCACGATGCGGCCGATCCGCTCCGAGCGCACCGGCGCCGAGGGCCCCTCCAGCACCTCGATCAGCGGGTCGCGGAAGGCCGGCCCGTAGGGCGTCTCGCGCACCAGACCGCTCACGGCCACGCTGGCACCCACGGGATACTGGCTCTGCTGCTGGCGCAAGGCGGGAGCAGAGGCGAAGCGACGACCAGCCAGGAAACGCGAGACCTTCAGACGCCCACTGCCGTCGTGGAGCTGGAGCTCCAGGATTGCCAGGTTGGGGTTGCGCGGGCTGACGAAGGCGTGGCAACGCCGCACCCGCGCCACGATCGTGGCCGTGCTGCCGGGCTCAAGAGCGGCGATGCGCACCAGGCGCGCGTAATCGAGGTAATCACGGGGGTAGTGCTGCAGCAGATCGCGCACCACCAGAAGGCCCAGTCCCGCCAGCTGAGCAGCGAGCTTCGGACCCACCCCGGGGACGGCGGTGAGCGGATCGTCGGGCTGTAGACGCCGATCGCTCGCCGACGGCTGGTGGGGAAGACGCTTCAGCCGCGGTGGTGCTGACGGCAGCGGGGGCCGGTGGCGGCAGCGGAGTTGGTGCAGGCGCTGGCGAAGCTGGCTCACGAGCCTGGCCCGCCGTTCTGGCGGCTCCTCGGCGTAGCGGCCAAAGCGCTCGGCCAATTCGCGCAGGCTTCGCTGCTCCTCCTCCGCCAGGCCGGCGGTTCCCTCGCGCAGGCTGCGGATGATGAAGGCGCTATAGGTTTCGCGACGACCCACCAGGTCGCAGAAGCCGCGCTCGCTCTCCAGCTGGCTGGCCTGCTGGAGCGTGGCGCACCAGCGCTCCACCCCCGCGCCGTCCACCGGGACGTTCAGCCCGGCGGGCTGAGGCTGGCGCGGCGATCCTGCAACCACAGCTGTTCGGCCTCGTGCGCTTCGCGCCGCCGCTGCAGGCGGCGGAATTGCTGGGCCATTCTGCGCACCTCCTGGCGATGCTGCTGCACGCGGCGACGACAGGTGCGCAGCCGCGGTTCCTCCAGCTCCAGGTCGACGGTGCGCAGCAGCAGGACGATCACCTGAACAGGGCTGGCGTCGTCGCTGGGGAAGGGCAACTGCAGGCGCAGCAGGTTAGGTGGGGCTGGCTGGGGCTCGATCTGGCCGGCGAGCACCGCATCGAGCAGCGACACGGGCAGCAGGCTGCTGCAGAGACCGACCCGCAGCAGCTCGACGTTGATGGCGTGGGAAAGGTTGCGCAAGCGACGCGCCAATGCGCGCTCCACCCCCTCAAGCCAGCGCAGGAGCAGAGGCGGTTCATCCGGCAGCTCGCCAGCGCGCCAGGGGTCGGGCGCGCTGCCACCTGGCAACTGGCCGGACGACGACTCCGCGATCCAACGCTGCAACAGAGGCGTCAGGGTCGGCAGCTCGGGAAGCGCCCCGAATGGATCCTCCTCCTCGGCGTTCTCGGCTGGGAGCGCGGCGGAAGGCTGCACCTGGGCCTCCTCGCTGGGATCTGCGGGATCTTCTGCCTCCCCGGGGGGCTGAGGCTCGTCGGGCTGACGGTTGCCGCGGGACCCATCGGCTGCCGCCGCGCCGACGCCACGGCCCAACCCGGCAGCCAGGAACGACTCCAGGGCCGCCTGAAGATCGTCAGGCTCGTCAGGGTCTGACTCCTCTGCTGCGAAGGAGGAGTGGTCGGCCGCTGGCGCACCGCCGGGCGGCGAGGCAACGGGCAGCAGACCGAAGCGGAAGGAGTCGGGCCGGTCAAGGTTCACCGACCCCGCCGGCGGAGGAATGGAGGCGGAGGCGGGCGTGCCTGGTCCGTCCCCGCCGGATCGGCGTGGCCCATCGGCGGAGAGGCGTTGCAGTAGCAGGCGGCTCTGGCGCCTCTCCTGTCGTCGGCGCTCCCGCGCCATCTGGGAGGCCAGGCTGCAAAGCTGCTCCACCGTGAGCAGGCTGGAGCAGCGGTGCAGCAGGCCGCTCAGGCGGCGGTGGAATTGACGCCGCTCCTGGTCCGGCAGGGCGGCATAACGCTGGGGCTGGATCTGGGTGGCAAGGTAAAAGGTGGCGCGTTCAACCCGTGCCGGCAGCACCTGGCGCAACACCTGCAGGTAGAGCGCCAGGTGGCGGTAGAGGTCAGCGTTGCCGCAGCGCAGCCGTGCGCGCAACTCCCGCAGTTCCCGCTCGGGAGCGGAGGGCGGCGCGTCCGTGGCCACAGCAGGCCTCAGGCGGCCTTGCCCATCGCCGCCACCTCGGCAGCGAAATCGCTCTGCTGCACCTCAATCCCCTCGCCGAGGGTGTAGCGGGTGAAGCGACGCACCTGGATGTTTTCGCCCGTCTTGCCGGCAGCCTGCTTGACCAGCTCGCCGACCGTGATGTTGGGGTCGCGGATGAAGGGCTGCTCCAGCAAAGCCATTTCCTTGAGGCGCTTACCGATGCGACCCTCAACGATTTTTTCCTTCATTTCAGGCTTCTTGCCCTCGAGATCGTCGCGACCCATCTCGATCGCTTTCTCCCGATCCACCACTTCGGCAGGGATCTCCTCCGTGGTGACATATTCCACGTTGGGGCAAGCGGCAATCTGCATCGCCACGTTGCGTACCAGCTCCTGGAAGAGCTCACCGCGGGCGACGAAGTCGGTTTCGCAGTTCACCTCCACCAGCACGCCAACGCGAGCGCCGGTGTGGATGTAGCTGCCGACAGAACCCTCAGCTGCGGTGCGGCCTGCTTTTTTCTCGGCCGAGGCAATGCCTTTCTGGCGGAGCCACTCGGCGGCCTTCGTCATGTCGCCGTCGGACTCCGTCAGCGCCTTCTTGCAGTCCATCATGCCTGCGCCGGTTTTATCGCGCAGTTCTTTCACGATCTTCGCGGAGATCTCAGCCATCGGTGCGGGGGAGCGAGCGGGGGGAAAGGTGTTGGGAGGAAGGGGTGGAAAGGGCCTCAGCCCTCATCGTCAGCCCCGCGGTCCTGGGCGCCGTGGCGGCCTTCGTTGATCGCATCGGCGAGACGGCCCAGCACCAGTTGCACCGAACGCACGGCGTCGTCGTTGCAGGGAATGGGCACGTCGCAGAGATCCGGGTCGCAGTTGGTGTCGAGCATCGACACCAGGGGAATGTCGAGCTTGCGAGCCTCAAGCACGGCGTTGGTTTCGCGGCGCTGGTCGACGAGGATCACCACATCGGGCAGGCGGCGCATGTTCTTGAGGCCGCCGAGGTATTTCTGCAGGCGGTCGAGCTCACGGCGCAGCACCGCCGCTTCCTTCTTGGGGCGCATGGCGATGGCACCGGAGGCCTCCATTCGCTCCAGATCCTTGAGGCGGTCGATGCGAGCGCGCATCGTGGTCCAGTTGGTGAGCATGCCGCCGAGCCAGCGCTGATTCACGTAGGCGGCACCGCAGCGGGCCGCTTCCTGCGCAATCACCTCGGAGGCCTGCTTCTTCGTGCCCACGAACAGGAAGCGCTTGCCGCTGCGGGAGGCATTGCGCACCCATTTGTAGGCATTGTTCATGCAGACGGCGGTCTGCACAAGATCGATGATGTGAACCCCATTACGCGCGCAGTAGATGTAGCGCGACATCTTCGGGTTCCAGCGGCGGGTTTGGTGCCCGAAGTGGGCGCCCGCTTCCATCATCTCGGCGAGAGTGACGACAGCCATGGGTTGTGGGGAGGGGTTTCGGGTTTGCCACCACCTGCCAGGGACCCCACCAAGCCCGGCAACCCGAGGCGCCACAGCAGAGGGGGATCACCCGAAACACGCAGGTGTGCGGTGTTTGGGTACCAGGCCAACCTATCAAACAGCGGTGCGGGCCTCGGCGTAGAGGGCTCGCACCCCAAGACGGTTGAGCGGCAACCGCAGCAGCTCCATCGCCAACTGGGGTTGGCCGCGCCGGATCAGCCAGGCCAGAACGGGACGCAGAGTGCGCTCGTTCATCAGCCCGAACACGGTGAGCAACTCCCAGAGCAAGCGGTGAAGCCAGGTGTACTGGATGATGAAGCGCACTCGCCGGGTCGGGTGCTTGCGGTAGAACACCAGGGCCATCTTGGCCCGCTCCCGTTCAACGCGGATCAGATCGGGGATCTGGGCGAGGCTGAGCGCCGGATGCCAGTGGTAGCCCACCGCATCGGGACAGCGGATCAAGCGCACGCCCATCCGCCGCAGCCGCTCGCCGAGTTCCAGATCTTCCCAGCCATAGAGCCGGAAGGAGGTGTCGAACAGGCCGCTGCTCAGCAACACCTGGCGGTCGATCGCCACGTTGCCGGTGGCGAAGTAGGCCCAGGAGAGATCGGTGGGCTTGTGCGGCTCGCTGGTGGGGTTCTCGAAATTCGCGGTGTTGATCACCGCTCCGTAGGTAAAGCAGAGGCGATCGCCGCGCTGCTTCCATGCCTGGGCGAGGCGACGGGCGTGGGCGTGCAGGAAGCCGGCGGTGACCACCAGGTCGCTGTCGATGAAGACGATCACATCACCCTGGGCCGCCTCGACCCCCCGGTTGCGGCCTTCCGCCGGTCCGCCGTGCCGCTGGCGGATCAGGCGCACGTGGGGCAGGGAGGCGGCGTTCTCCTCGAGCCAGGGCACCGTTTCGTCGGTGGAACCATCGTCGACCACGACCACTTCGTAGCGCTGCACTGGCGCCTCCAGCCGCTGCTCCTCCAGCGCCGACAGGCACTTCCGCAGAATCGGCAGACGGTTGTACGTGGGGATAACGACGCTCAGAAACATGCGCGGCACGAGCAAGCGGCGAAACGCGGGTAGGGCAGCCGCGAAAAAGGGGACCCGATCGGGTCCCCGGGAGAGCCTGGGGCCTGGGCTCAGTCGGCGGCGCCGCCGTTGTTGGCCGTACCGGTGACGCCGTTGCCGGCGCCTTCACCGCGACCGTCGTTGCGGAGCTTGCGCTTCTTGAACTTGCGGGCGTAGGCGCGGTTGCGCTCCTGCTTTTCCTTCTTGAGATTCCTGCGCTTGGCCATGCGGGCGGCGTTCCGGGGACGTGGCTGAGAATCCACCCTACCGAATCGAGGCGCTGGGGCCGGTACGGGTGCGGCTCAGATCAGGCCGGCCGGGGCCGCTTCGATCAGCTGCCCGTCCTCCATGCGCACCAGCCGGTCGCCGATGTCGAGAATGCGCGGATCGTGGGTGACCATCAACACGGAGATCGCCTGATCACGGGCCAGCCCATGGATCAGGTCGACCACCTCGCGACCCGTGCGGCTGTCGAGGGCGGCGGTGGGCTCATCGGCCAGCAGCAGGCGGGGTCGGGCCGCCAGGGCACGGGCGATGGCCACGCGCTGTTTCTGACCGCCGGAGAGATCGTGGGGCAGCTTGTGCAGGTGATCACCGAGGCCCACCGCGCGCAGCCACTGGCGAGCCACATCGCGGCGCGCGCGGTAGCCCAGGCCCTCGATCAGGTCGGCGCCCATCTGCACGTTCTGCTCGGCGCTGAGGCACCGCAGCAGGTTGTGGCCCTGGAAGATCATGCCGATCCGGCGGCGCAGGCGCTGGCGCTCGCCGCGGCTGGAACCGTTGAGTTCCTGGCCGAGCACGTGCAGCGAACCGCCCATCACCTGCCGCAGGGCCCCCACCAGCGTGAGCAGGGTGGTTTTGCCGCAGCCGGACGGGCCGGTGAGCAGCACCACCTCGCCCGGGAGGATGGTGAGATTCACGCCCTGCAGGACCTGACGCCGGGTGCCACCGGTTCCATACCAATGGTTCAGGCCCCGCACGGCCACGGCCGGAGAGGAATGGGGAGCGCTCATGGACTCAAAAGATCTCCGCCGGATCGGCATCGGCGAGTTTGCGCATCGCCAGGCCGGCTGAGGCCATGCACATCGCCAGGATCAGCACAAACACAATCAGCGAACGCTCCGGCTGCATGTACACCGGCAGCCGCGTGCCGGAGCGCACCACCATGTAGAGGGCCTGGCCAGCCAGCCAGGCGGGCAAAAAACCGAGCACCGCCAGCAGCAGCCCCTCGCGGGCCACCACCCCGAGCAGGGTGTTGAGGCGGTAGCCCATTGCCATCAAGGTGGCGTATTCCGGCAGGTGCTCGCTGACATCGGAATGCAGGATCTGGTACACAATCACGCATCCCACCACAAAGCCCATGGCGGCGCCGAGGCTGAAAATGAAGCCGATAGCGGTGCTGGTTCGCCAGTAGTTCTTCTCAAATTCCACAAAGCCCGATTTGGTCAGGATCTTCACGTCTTCCGGCAGCTGCTGGCGCAGGCGCTGGGTCACCGCCTCGGGATCGGCGCCGCGGCGAAGCCGCACCAGCCCGAGCTCGATGCTGCCAGGAGCGGTATCGGGCTGCAGGTGCAGGTAGGTCTCCCGGCTAACAAGCATGTTGCCGTCGGCGCCGAAGGAAGGGCCGAGGGATACGAGCCCCGCCACCCGCACCCGCTTGCCTGCCACCTCCGTCTCCACAACCCGCCCCTGCGCGAGCCAGGCGGGAATGGGCCCAAATTCGGGTCGCGAGAGCTCATCGAACAGAACCCGGCCGCGCTGGGTGAGAGCTTGGGCCTTCTCCGCCAGGCCGGGGTCGGTGAACAGGGGATCACCGGGCTCGAAGCCGATCGCGAGGATGGAGCGGGTGCGACGGGTGCTGGGATTGCGCCAGAGCAGCAGGTTCCAGTGCACCGGCGTGATGCCGCTCACCTCAGGGTCGGCCATCACCTGCACCAGACGACGGCGGGGGAAACCCGCCATGCCGATTGAGCTGGTGGTGCGGGGGCTGATCAGCACCAGATCGGCGTCGAAGCGCTTGTGAATCGTGACGCTGGCGTCAAACAACCCGTCCCGGAAGCCGAGCTGCATGAACATCAGGATGCCTGCAAAGGCGATGCCGGCCAGCGCCACCGCCAGCCGGGCCGGCTGGCGCGTGAGCAGCAACCAGGCCAGGGGGATGCGCCGGGACGACCAGAAACTGTTCATCGCCCTCAGGGCTGCAGCCGGGCGATCACCTTCAACCCGGTGAGGTCGCGTATGCGACGGGCATCCTCGGGTTCAAGGCGCACACGCACCTCCACGATGCGGGCGTCAGCGTCGCGGGTGGGATCGGTGGAGAGCACCTCCCGCTGGCGCACCTGTGGGCTGATGCGGCTCACACGACCGCTCAGACTGCCGTTGAAGCCACCGTTCTCACTGGTGATGGTGGCCAGCTGGCCAAGCCGCACGCGGTCGATGTCGCTCTCGTAGACCTCCAGCAGGGCCTCCATGCGATCGCTGTCGGCCAGGTCGAGGATGCCCTTGTCACCGGCACGCTCGCCGACCCTGGCATTGAGGCGGAGCACGGTGCCATCGATCGGAGCGCGCAGCTCCGTGTTCATCAGGTCTGTGCCGACCCGCACCAGTTCGGCGCGGGCCTCCTCCAACTCACCCTTGAGCTCCAGGTATGACTCCTCGCGCAGGTCGAGGGCGGCGGAGGGGAAGGCGCCGGCCGCAGCCAGGCGGCGGTAGCGCTCCAGATCCCGGCCGGCGATCGCCGTGCGGCGGCTGAGGTTGGCGATGCGGGTACGCAGGATGCCCACCTCGGCCCGCTGGCTGGGGGCGGAATCGAAGCGGGCCAGGATCTGGCCGCGGCGCACACGTTGGCCCTCCTCCACCAGCAGTTGGCTGATGCGGGGGTTGCTGCTGCCACCGGTGGTGGGAGGCGCCAGCGTGCGGATGTCCCCGTAGGGCTCGAGCCGCCCGAGGGCGGCTACGCCCTCATTCGCAATGCGGGCACTGGGTGCTTTGGCCGCCTCAGCCTCCCGGACGACACCCGGGGCACGACGGTTGGCCCCGCCGGGACCCCTCAGCTGGGTGCTGGCCAGCAGGCCGCACGCCACCGCAAGGGAGATCAGACCGATGCCGACGGTTCGGGAGGATCGTCGAACAACAGGCTCTCGATGTAGCGATCCGCCCACTGGGGGCTGAAGGCCTTCTCGAGCACCCTTCGCGTCTTGTCGTTCTTCTTCTGCTGTCTGCAATAGCGGAGCTGACCCTGCCAGCGAGCCACCGTAGCTGCATCCGCGGGCTCCTGAGGTTCCACTGCGGCGGCCGCCTCGCGCAGCACGCCCAGATAGGCGGCCACCGTGTCGACGAACCAGGTCTGCTCCCCGGCGTCTGCAGGACGCACGAACAGAACGTGGGGGGAAAAGATCGCCCCCCAGCCGGGCAGCTCACGCGGCTGGGAGAAGGGGGGCCGCGCCAGCGCCTGCAGAGCCGCCTCCATCGCGGACGGCAGCCCATCTGTCACGGGGGAGAGGTCGACGATCGCGGCCGACACCACCCCGCGGCCGGCGACGATGTCGGCCCCAAACACGGGGAGATCGAAGCGGGGATCGGGGAAGAACACGCAGTGCAGGATCTGCAGACCGGCCCCGAGGCGCGCCGTTTCCAGGTGCAGCTTGCGCAGCCCGCGGCAGCGGTGCACCTCATTGCGGATGAACAGGTCCTCACCATCGAGGCTGCCGCTGATCGCCTCCAGCTCCGGATCGATCGCCAGGGGCTCCAGGCCCGGGAGGCCGTCGCGGCAGTGGCGGATGCGATCGGCCAGCGCGTCGACCAGCGGATGGAGACCGGTGCTGGCGGAAGCCTGGGGCATGGCGGCCCGAAAAGCAGCAGAATGGCGATCCTGACACGCTTGGATGCGGCTGCGGATGCGGGTGGATCGAGAAGGGGACTCCCCAGCCGCAGTGGCACTGGAATCCGCCGCAGACCTCCTGCCGGGCCTCGGCCAGCCCGAGCGCTGCCGGCTGGCGGGCGGGGCCGAACTGGTGAGCCTGCCGCTGGAAGGGGCGCCGCTGGTCTGTCTTGATTTCTGGTGCCGCGCCGGCAGCGCCTTCGAGCGCGGCGAGGAGAGCGGCATGGCCCACTTCCTGGAGCACATGGTGTTCAAGGGCAGCGCCCATCTCGGCCCTGGCGAGTTTGACCGGCGCATCGAAGCCCTGGGCGGCAGCAGCAATGCCGCCACCGGCTACGACGATGTTCATTACCACGTGTTGATTCCACCGGCTGCCGCCGCCGAGGCATCGGATCTGCTGCTCGATCTGGTGCTGCATCCCAGCCTGGAGGGCGATGCCTTCGCGATGGAACGCCAGGTTGTTCTTGAGGAGCTTGCCCAGAGCGAAGACCAGCCCGAGGAGGTGGCGGTACAGAGCCTGCTGACGGGCGCCTGCCCAGGCCATCCCTATGGCCTGCCGATCCTCGGGCAGCGTGAGCGGCTCCTGGCCCACGATCCGGAGGCAATGGCCGCCTTCCACGCCCGTCTCTATGGGGCCGGCCGCTGTGAACTGGCCGTGAGCGGCGCGGTCGATGCCGCTCTCCTCGAGCACTTGGCGGGCGGAGCGCTGGCCGGCCTGGCTCCGGTGGCGGAGCCGGCGTCCCCGCCGTCACTGCAGCTGCGGCCCGGCGAGCAGCGGCTGGCCTTGCCACGGCTGGAGGCGGCCCGCCTGCTGATGGCCTGGTGGCAGCCGGCCGCCGCCGACCTGCCTGGGTTGATGGGCGCCGATCTGGCGACCACCGTGCTGGCGGAAGGACGCCGCAGCCGGCTTGTGGAGCGGTTGCGCGA
Source organism: Synechococcaceae cyanobacterium (assembly GCA_046340895.1). Taxonomy (GTDB): domain Bacteria; phylum Cyanobacteriota; class Cyanobacteriia; order PCC-6307; family Cyanobiaceae; genus Cyanobium. The sequence continues at coordinate 38,347 of JBKDSQ010000050.1, forward strand.
GCAGCTGCGGATTGTGGAGAGCATCGACCTTGATCTTCACCCGATGGAGTGCGGCAGCCTGGCGCTGCTGGAGGCGGTCTGCACCGAAGACGACCTGCCAATGGTTCGGCAGGCGATCGGCCAGGTGTGGCAGGAGGTGATGGCCGAGCCGCTGCCGCCGGCGGAATGGGCCCGGGCCCGGCGGCTTGTGGCGAACAGCTACCGCTTTGGACTGGAGTCCCCCGGAGCCGTGGCCGGTCTGATCGGCAACAGCCACCTCTGGGGCCGGCACACACCATTGACGGAGCCGTTGTTGGAGCTCGACCGCTGGACCCCTGAGCGGTTGCGCAGCGAGGCCCTGGCCCGTCTCGATCCCGCCAGAGCCAGCGTGCTGGAGGCGGTTCCGGCATGAACGCCCAGCCAGCTTCCCTCCTGTTGAGCGGCGGCCTGCCGCTGTTTGTGATTCCCCGCCCCGGACCGGCGATCCTGGCGGCCCGCCTGGTCGTGCCTGGCGGCAGTGGCGCCGACCCCCCGCGTGCCCGTGGCGCCCACCAGCTCCTGGCCGGCGTGATGACCCGCGGTTGCGGAAACCTCGATGCCGAAGCCCTCGCCGACCTGGTGGAGGGGGCCGGGGCCGCCCTCCGCTCCGATGCCCAGGAGGATGCCTTGATGCTGGGCCTCAAGTGCGCCGCCGATGACGCTCCCGCCCTGCTGCCGCTGCTGCTGCGCATGGTGCGCCGCCCGGTGCTGGCGGCCGACCAGGTGGAGCTGGAGCGTCAGCTCAACCTGCAGACCCTGCAGCGCCAGCGGGAAGATCCCTTCCAGGTGGCCCACGACCGGCTGCGGCAGCTGCTCTATGGGAACGGTCCCTACGGCCACGATCCGCTGGGGGTGGAGGAGGAGATCGCCGCCCTCGGAGCCGACAGCCTGCCGCCGCTGGTGCAGACCCTGGGTCAGCGCGGGGCAATTCTGGTGCTCTGTGGGGACGCGCCGGCCGGCGTGGTGGATCTGCTGGAGGAGGAGCTTGGGCGCTGTCCCTGGCGCACCGCCGCGCCGCAGGGCGAAGCCAACCCCGGCGGAGCATCCAATGGCGTGCTTCTGGGCAGCCAGGAGCAGGACACCGAACAGCTGGTGTTGATGCTCGGGGCCGCCACCGTGCCGCTGGGCCACGCCGATTCCCTGCCCTTGCGCCTGCTGCAGGACCACCTCGGCGTCGGCATGTCCTCGCGGCTGTTCGTGGTGATGCGGGAGGAGCGGGGCCTGGCCTACGACGTTGGCGTGCACATGCCCAGCCGCTGCGGTCCAGCACCCTGGGTGATGCACCTGGCCACCTCCGCCGAGCGCGCCGAGGAGGCCACCACCTGCCTGCTGGAGGAGTGGCAGCGGCTGCTGGAGATGCCGCTGCAGCACCAGGAATACCAGCTGGCCCTGGCCAAATTCCGCGGCCAGGAGGCGATGGGCCGCCAGACCTGCGGGCAGATTGCGGATCGCACCGCCCTGCTGCTCAGCCACGGCCTCCGTCCCCAGCATCTGGAAGAGAACCTGGTGCGCGCCGAGGAGCTGGAGGGCGAGGCACTGCTGGCAGTGGCACGGCGCTGGCTGGCCGCTCCGGCGCTCAGCCTGGTGGGACCTGGGGAGGCCGTTGCGGCAGCGGAGCGCGCCTGGCAGCGCCACCCGCTCAGCGGGGCGGCTCGATCCGGGCAGGCCTGAGCCGGCGCTGCTCCACCAAAAACGTGCCGCGGCGGAAGCGCACTGCGCAGAGGCCAAGCGCCCGGCACTCCACCACCACCCCGGTCTCGCCGGAATCGATCAGATCTGGCGGGCGCAGCATCGGCATCGGGTCGGCACTCTTGAGATAGGAAACGCTGCCGAACAGCTGCACCCGATCGCCCACAGCAACGGCGCTGGAGGGGGAGGCTTCCAGGGGCCGTGAGTCCCCCTTGGGATCCGCCGTCTCCGGGTTGGCCTGGTTCGCCTCGCCCACCGTTCGCCTCCGCGCCCCTGTCCAGCCGACCCTAGCTGCAGCAGGATGGGCACCAGTGCATGAGGTCATCCGTGCGGGCCCTGGCCAACTTGAGCGGCGCGATCGCCGGGCTGTTGCTGATCCTGGTGGGCGGGCTGGTGCCAGCGGCGCTGCCATTCTGGGCGCCCGGCAGCGGCTGGGTGATCAAACCGCTGATGATCACCCTGCAGGTGCCCGCCCTGCTTCTCACCGCGCTGGTCTGCGGTCATCGGGCAGCGATTCTTGCTTCCGTCGCCTACCTCAGCCTCGGCCTCTTCCAGTTGCCGGTGTTTCACGAGGGTGGCGGAGTGGGCTACCTGCTCGATCCAGGCTTCGGCTACCTGGCCGGCTTCCTGCCAGCTGCCTGGCTCACCGGCAAGCTCGGCCGCCAGCAGGGGTTCGACGATCCCCTCTCCCTCACGGCCCTGGCGGTGCTTGGCCTGCTGGTGATCCACCTGTGCGGGCTCTCCAATCTGATCCTGGGGGGGCTTGCGGGCCGCTGGGGCACAAGCTTTCTGCCCCTGGTGCGCGATTACAGCCTCTCGATCCTGCCCCAGTTGCTCGCCTGCTGCGCGGTGGGCGTGGTGGCCTGGCTGCTGCGTCGTCTGCTGCTGATCCCCTCATGAGGCAACCGCCGGAGAACGGCCGCCGCCCTCGCCAGGTCCGCCAGCGGCGCACCCTGGCCTGGGCGCTCGCTGCCAGCGTGCTGGTGCTGGATCAAGGCAGCAAGGTCTGGGCGCTGCAGCAGCTTCCATCGGGCGTTGCCCAGCCCTTCCTGCCGGGCCTGCTTCAACTGCGCCTGGTACACAACACCGGCGCCGCCTTCAGCCTGCTGACCGGATCCACCCCCCTGCTGGCGTTGGTGAGCCTGGTGGTGTGCGTGGCCCTGGCGTTTCTCCTGTGGAAGCGCCCTCCGCAAACCATGCCGATCACCCTGGCGCTGGGATTCCTGCTCGGCGGAGCCGCCGGCAACGGGCTCGATCGCTGGCGGCTCGGGTCCGTGACCGACTTCCTGGAATTCGTGCCGGTCTCCTTTCCTGTGTTCAACTTCGCCGATGTGGCGATCAACCTGGCGGTTCTCTGTTTTCTGATCGATGCCCTGGCCGGGCTGGGGAACGAGGGAGGGCCTGATGGCTGAAACCCTGGCCCCGTTGCAGCGCCTGCCCGCCCGGTTCGGGCTGGCTGCCGATCCCGCCGCCGGCTGCCGGATCAGGGTCCTGTTACCCGGGGCTCCGGCTCGCGAGCTACCGCTGCTGGGCGGTTGCTATCGCATCGGCCGCGACAGCGCCGCGGAACTGGCGATCGACCACGCGGTCGTCAGCCGTCGCCACGCGCTGCTGGAATGCCATGGCGAGCACTGGCTGCTGCGCGATTGCGGCTCCACCAACGGCCTCTGGTGGCAGGGCCGCCGCATCCAGGAACTGGTGCTCCGCGATGGCGATCGGATTCAGCTGGGACCGAACGGCCAGGGCCCGGTGCCGACGCTCGTGTTTGCGCGGCCGGGCCGTGAGAAGCATCGCCAGCTGGCCCGGCGTGGAGCCATCGCCCTGGCCAGCCTGGCGGGGTCGGGGCTGCTTCTGCTCGCTGTCTCGGCCCTGCAGATGCCGATCCGCGGCAGCCTGGCCACGGTGCGCGGCCCGTTGGTGCTGCACGACCGCGACAACCGGCCGATCGCCTCCGCCAACGACCGCCGCCACCGCGAACTGCAGAACCTCGGCGACTACCCGCCACTGCTGATCAACGCCCTGCTCGCCAGCGAGGACAGCCGCTTCTGGTGGCATCCGGGCGTTGATCCGATCGGTACCGCCCGCGCCCTGCTCACCAATCTGGCCGGCGGGCGGGTGATGGAGGGCGGCAGTACGCTCACCCAACAGCTGGCCCGCAGCCTTTACCCGGAGCAGGTGGGCGAGGGGGAAACCCTGGGGCGCAAGTGGCGCGAGCTGCTGGTGGCCCTGCAGCTGGAGGCGCGCTTCAGCAAGCGGGATCTGCTGCTGAGCTATCTCAACCGGGTGTACCTCGGGGCCGGCTGGGGGTTTGAGGACGCCGCGCAGCGCTTCTTTGGCAAGGGCGCCTCCCGCCTGGAGCTCGAGGAAGCGGCGCTGCTGGTGGGTCTTCTGCCTTCCCCCAACGGCCATGATCCCTGTCTGCACCCGCAGGCCGCCCTCACAGCGCGCAACGGCGTGCTGGCCAAGATGGCCGCCACAGGCAGAATCAGCGCCGACGAAGCCCGTGCAGCCCGGCGCCGGCCGATCCGCCTGGCCGCCAACGCCTGCCGCGCCAGCAGCCGCCGCGCCCTCCCCTTCTACACCGATCAGGTGCGGCGCGACCTGGAGGACCTGGTCGGCGCCGATGTGGCCGCGGAAGGCAATTTCCTGATCGACACTCACCTCGATCCCGACCTGCAGCAAACGGTGGAGCGGCTGCTGCGCGAGCGGATCGAGGCCAACCGCGACCGCCAGGTGAGCGAAGGGGCCGTTGTGGTGATCGACAGCCGCAGCGGTGGCGTGCTGGCGATCGCCGGTGGCCGCGACTACCGCCAGAGCCAGTTCAATCGCGCCTCGATGGCGCTGCGCCAGCCCGGCAGCACCTTCAAGCTGGTGCCCTATGTGCTGGCGCTGGAGCGCGGCCTGCGGCCGGGCGATCCTGTCGGCTGCGGACCGCTGCGCTGGCGGGGCCAGGTGTTCACCAGCGGTTGTGGCGGCAGCCTCAGTCTGCGCACCGCCCTGGCCAGCAGCAGCAACACCGCCGCCCTGCGCCTGGCCCGCGACATGGGCCTGGACGCGGTGGTGCAGAAGGCGCGCGACCTCGGCATCCGCAGCCCCCTGGCACCGGTGCCAGGGCTGGCGCTGGGCCAGAGCGAGGTGACGCTGCTGGAGCTGACCGCCGCCTATGCCGCCGTGGCCAACGAGGGTCTCTGGCGGCCCCCGAGCACGATCCGCCACCTCCGCGATGCGGAGGCCTGCCCCATCTCCTCCTCCCGCGAGCGCCAGCGCCTCCCCCAGGCTGCCGACGGTTGCCGCAGCGGTAGCCGAGCCGGCAGCGCGCCAGGGCGCAGGGTGATGACGCGCGAGACCGCCCGTGCCATGCGCTCAATGCTGCAGGGGGTTGTCAACGGCGGCACCGGCACCGCGGCCTGGGTGCCGGGTGGGGCCGCCGGCAAGACCGGCACCACCAACGATGCCCGCGACCTGCTGTTCATCGGCTTCCTGCCGGAGCGGCACTGGACGATGGGGGTATGGCTCGGCACTGACGACAACCGCCCCACCCGCGCCAGCAGCGCCCTGGCGGCTGGCCTCTGGGGCGAGATTCTTCGGGCCACCTCCCCCTCCCGCTGAGCGATGGCGTCCCGTCCACCGTTCGGACCGAGGCTCTGGCTAGGGATCGGACTGGCCGTGGTCGTTCTGGCCCTGCTGGGCCTGGTGCTGCAGGCGCTGAACCAGTTGCTCTGGCAGCTCAGCTACTGGCTGCCCGGGTGGCTTCTGGGGCCATTGCTGGTGCTGCTGCTGGCGGCGATGGCCCTGGCGGCTGTTCAGATCGGCTGGCCCTGGCTGCAGGCCTGGCGCAAGGGCAATCCATCCGGCGGGGCTGCGGACCTCCCGCGGCCGAGCAGCCGGCGTGAAGCCGCTCGCCGCAACCTCGAAGCGATCGACGCCACCCTGGAGCGGGTGCGCGATGCGGTGGAGCGAGAAGCGCTGCGCCAGGAACGCCAGCGCATGCAGGCCGAGCTGGAGCGCGGCGATCTGGTGATCGTGGTGTTTGGCTGCGGCTCCTCAGGAAAGACCTCGCTGATCCGCGCCCTGCTGCGCGAGCTGGTTGGCGAGGTGGGCGCAGCCATGGGCAGCACCCGCGACAGCCAGCGTTACCGCCTGCGGCTGCAGGGCCTGGAGCGGGCGGTGATCCTGGAGGACACCCCAGGCATTCTCGAGGCGGGCGAAGCGGGGCGGGAGCGGGAGCAGCTGGCGCGACGGCAAGCGGTGCGCGCCGATCTGCTGCTGCTGGTGGTGGATGGCGACCTGCGTGCCAGTGAGCAGGAGGTGTTCTCGGCGCTGGCGTCCCTGGGCAAGCGGCTGCTGCTGGTGCTCAACAAATGCGACCTGCGCGGCGAGCAGGAGGAGCAGCGGCTGTTGGCCCTGCTGCGCCGCCGCTGTGCAGACAGAATCAGCCCGGAGGATGTGATTGCCGCCAGCGCCTCGCCCCAGTCGGTGCCCATGCCGGGCGGCCAGCCGTTGCAGCCGCCGCCAGAGATCGACGCCCTGGTGCGCCGCATCGCCGCCGTGCTGCGTCAGGACGGCGAGGAGCTGATCGCCGACAACCTTCTGCTGCAGTGCCGCCGCCTGGGGGAAGCCAGCCGGGAGCTGCTCGATCGCCAGCGACGGGGCGATGCCGAGGCGATCGTCGATCGCTACGCCTGGATCGGAGCGGGGGTGCTGCTGGTGACGCCGCTGCCGGGGCTCGACCTGCTCGGCACCGCTGCGGTGAATGCCCAGATGGTGGTGGAGATCGGCCGGGTCTATGGGATCACCCTGAGCCGGCAGGCGGCCCAGGAGCTGGCGGTCTCGGTGGGGCGCACCCTTGCCGGGCTAGGGCTGATCAAGGGGGGCGTGGCCCTGCTGAGCGCCGCCCTCAGCCTCAACCTGCCGGCGCTGGTGGTGAGCAGGGCCCTGCAGGCGGTGAGCGGCGCCTGGCTGACGCGCGTGGCGGGGCGCAGCTTCATCACCTATTTCCAGCACAACCAGGACTGGGGCGACGGCGGCATGGCGGAGGTGCTGCAGCAGGAGTATGAGCTCAATCGGCGCGAGGGTGCCCTGCGCAGTTTCCTGGCGGCTGCCTTCACCCGGGTGGTGGAGCCTTTGCAACGTCGAAAGGAACCGCGTCTGCCACCTCGCCCGGGGGCGTGAGCTGTGGCGCCTGGCTGCGGCCGTCAGGGAAGGCGTCGGCGAGGGCCTCCGGCGGGGGGGGCAATAGCGGCCCCCGGCTGTCCAGCAGGGTGACGAAAGCCAGGTAGAGAACCGCTACCAGGATCGAAAGGGCACCGGTGACGATCGCCACCCAGCGGGCGCGGCGGTTGGAGGGTTCGTGGGGGGGAGGACTCATCGGGGGGGAAGGCTGGCAAGCACGACCGCGGCCAGGCGCTCCAGATCCGCCGGGCGGGTGTGGGGATTGCCGAGCACGGCTTTAAGGTGGCGGCGGCCTCGGTGCAGTGGCCGCGAGAGCATCAGCTCCGCCTCCAACAGGGCGGTGCGGGTGCGCAGACTCCAGGCTTCGGCGTGCTCGGCATCGCCGCTGGCGGGGCTGAAGGCCAGCAGGTGGAGCGGACCGCCACAACGGCTCAACCGCTCAGCGGCGGGATCCAGCAGCTTCTCGAGCTGGCGGCAGCGCTGGAGCGCCCCCTGCAGAAGGCTATCGATGCCGGAGAGGCCCAGCTGGCGCAAACCCAACCAGAGTTTAAGGATTTCCGCCGGGCGGGTGCCCTGCAACCCCACCTCGCCGCCATGGCCGCCCACCTCGGCAGGCTCCATGTAGGGAAGTCCGGTGGCGAAGGTGCGGCCGAGGGCCGCCGGATCCCGCAGCAGCAGCAGGGAGGAGGTCTTGGGGATGCCGAGGAGCTTCTGAGGGTTGACCGTGAGGGAGTCGGCCCTCCCCACCCCCTCCAGGCCATCCGGGATCGTGGAGCCAAGGGCGAAGACGGCGCCGATCGCGCCGTCGACATGCAGCCACACCCCATGGCGGTGGCAGAGGGAGGCCAGGGCCGCGATCGGGTCGATGGCTCCACGCACGGTGGTGCCGGCGGTGGCCACCAGGGCGATCACCGGCACTCCCCGCTGCTCCAGACGCTCCAGCCGATCCGCGACCTGCCCGGGGTCGAGGCGACCGGCCCCATCCACCGGCAGCCGGATCAGGGCCTGGGGCGGAAGCCCCATGACCATCACCGCCTTGTCGAGGGAAACATGGGCATCGGCACTGCAGAGCACCGCGGCCTCGCTGCGGCCCCCAAGGCCGCGGCTGCGGCGTGCGGTGACCAGGGCCATCAGGTTGCTGAGGCTGCCGCCGGAGGCAGGCACCCCACTCGCCCCGTCCGGCAAGCCCAAGCGGGCGGCGAGCCAGGCGCACAGGCCTCGCTCCAGCCGACTCAATCCAGGCGAAAGCTCCTCGGCAAGAAGGTTGTTGTTGAGCCCCGCGCAGACCATCTCCGCCGCGATCGCAGCCGTCAGGGGCGGGGGGTCAAGGTGGGCCAGGGCGCCAGGGTGGCTGGGGTTGTAAGCACCCTCCATCACCAGCTGCAGATCGGCGAGCAGGCGCTCTGGAGAGAGGGGCAGCGACTCCGGTTCCGGTTCGGGCAGCAGATGGATGCCGGGCAGAGGGGCACCCGTCCCAGCGGCCCCAAGCCACTGGGTGAGCCGGGAGGCCGCCTGATGCAGAAAGGCTTCCAAAGCGGGATCCCCCACGGAGTGGGGCGCAAAGGGATCGGCGAAGGGGGCAAGACCTGCCAGCTGCGGCGGAGCGAGCTCGGCCCCCCGCTCGGAGGCGTCCTGGGCACGGCGGGGCGGGACAGGCCGCCGGGTTGGGGTGACGCTGGCCAACGGCAGCTGCGGCGCCGTGCCATTCTGCCCGCCCGCATCCCGGATGCCTGCGCCATGGACGCGGCCAAGGGCCCTACAAGGGAGGAACGACGTTGATCCCATGGCCCTCGCTCCGCGCCCTCATCCGAGCGAAATCAACAACGATTGCTCCGCGCCCCGTGGCGCCGCAGGGCAGCTGACGGCCGCGCAGGCTGAGCTGTGGATGGACCGGTTGCTGCGGCGAGCCGAGGCGGTGGGCCGCCAGGGCGAGGTGCCGGTGGCGGCCGTGGTGCTTGATGCGGCGGGCCGGGCCTTGGGCTGGGGCAGCAACCGCCGCCACCATGGCCGGGATCCGCTCGGGCATGCAGAGTTGGTGGCCCTGCGACAGGCGGCGGCCAGCCGGGGCGATTGGCGTTTCAACGACTGCAGCCTGCTGGTGACACTGGAGCCCTGCCCGATGTGCGCGGGGGCCCTGATCCAGGCACGCATGGGCTTGGTGCTTTATGCCGCCCCGGATCGCAAGCGTGGCGCACTCGGTGGCTGCCTCAACCTGGCGAAAGATGCAAGCGCCCACCACCATCTCGAGGTGGTGGGCGGGGTGCGCGAACAAGAGGCCAGGGCCCAGCTGGAGGGTTGGTTCAGGGCCCGCCGCAAGGGAAGGGCCCGCGGCGAGGATGCGTGAAGACCGACTTGAGGATCAGGCCGCGACAGCGGTGCGCGCCTTGCTACGGAAAGCCGGCAATTCCGACTCAAAGAGAGTAAGCAGACGGTCTACATTGTCGGAGGTGCTGTTGTATCCCATCAGACCTACGCGCCACACCTGGCCCGCAAGGGCGCCGAGGCCTCCGCCCACCTCAATCCCGAAACGGTTGAGGAGATGGTGGCTGAAGGCCTTGCCGTCGACACCCTCCGGGATGCGGATCGTGGTGAGTGTGGGCAAACGCAGCTCCAGGGGCACATGCGGCTCCAAACCAAGGCGCTCCAGGCCGCTCCAGAAGCGCTCGGCATTGCTGCGGTGGCGCTTCCAGGCGTTCTCCAGCCCCTCCTCCGCCAGCAGCCGCAGGGCCTCCCGCAGGCCGAAGTTCATGTTCACCGGGGCCGTGTGGTGGTAGGTGCGGTCGCTGCCCCAGTACTTGTTGAGCAAGGAAACATCCAGATACCAGTTGGGCACCTTCTCCGTGCGGGCGGCGAGCTTGGCTTCAGCCCGCGGGCCCATGGTGAAGGGACCCAGGCCGGGAGGGCAGCTGAGACCCTTCTGGCTGCAGCTGTAGGCAAGGTCCACCTTCCAGGCGTCGAGGTAGAGGGGAACAGCGCCCAGGGAGGTGACCGTGTCAAGCAGAAGCAGGCAATCGTGGCGTCGGCAGAGATCACCCACCCCCTCCATCGGCTGGCAGACACCGGTGGATGTTTCGGCGTGCACCATCGCCAGGATCGCCGGCTTGTGCGTGCTCACCGCCTCCTCCAGCTCGGCGAGGCTGAAGGCTTCGCCCCAGGGACGCTCGATGGTCACCACATTGGCTCGATAGCGCTGGGCCATATCGACGAGGCGAAGGCCGAAGTAGCCCTTCACCGCCACCAGCACGGTGTCGCCAGGCTCAATCGTGTTGGCCAGTGTTGCCTCCATGGCAGCGCTGCCGGTGCCGCTCATCGGCAGGGTGAGGCGGTTGTCGGTCTGCCAGACGTAGCGGAGCAGCTCCTGCACCTCCGCCATCAACTCGATGTAGAGAGGATCGAGGTGACCGATCGGCGTGCGGGCCATGGCCTGGAGCACGGTCGGGTGGGCGTTGGAGGGGCCCGGCCCCAGCAGCAGCCGGTCAGGGGTGGCAATCGGCGCCAGCCCGAGACGGTGCGCTTCGTTCACAGGGGGCAGGGTGGAGGGAGCGGACAAGGCCGGGGGGGCGGGACGGTCCGCCGAGATTAGGGAATTGCGTGGCGCAGGAGAGTGGCTCTCGCGCCGGTTGGGTGGAAACTGGGAACGGTTGTGCCCCAGGTGTTCAGCGGGCGCGGACGTCGCTGGCGGCGAGACCGCGGCAGAGGTGATCGAAGGGGGCACGCACCGGCGTGGTGTCGCTGAAGCCGGCATCGTTGAGGAGCTCGGCCACCACATCGCCAAGCAGGGCAATGCCTCGCACCGTGGGGCCGGTGGGCACGCCAAGACTCTTGTAAGTGTCGTCGAGGCCGTTGAGGACCCGCTCGTCGAGGATGGTGAGATCGTCGGCGATCAGGGCATAGCTGGCGTAGCGCAGGAAGTAATCCATATCGCGCAGGCAGGCGGCCAGCCGACGGGTGGTGTAGGCGTTGCCGCCAGGCAGGATCAGCTCTGGATTGTCCTGCCAGAGGCGTTGCGAGGCTTCGCGCACAATGCCGGCAGCCTCACGGTTGATCAGCTCCACCGCCGCCAGCCGCATCCCTGCCTGGGCGTAGTAGGCGCCGATCCGATCGATCGCATCACGATCAAAGTATCGGCCGAGCTTGTCGTAGCGACCGATCAGGCCGCTGATGGCATCGCGCATGGACTGGATTCGACGCACCTGCAGCGGAAGTTAGCACTCGAAAATCTCCAGACCCCTGTCGTGGGGCCCGGTCTCAGCAATCTGACAAGAACGGTTACGCAACCCCTCCATCAGAGGCGGCCACGCCGCGCCGCCAGGGGGGGCAACCAGGGACGCCACGCAACAGCCAGGGGCGACAGGGTCGAACGCGGGCCATGACCCGGCCATCGGCTGGCGACAGCAGACCAAGCCAGTGCCGCCACGGCTGGAGACAGGGCAGGCTTTGGTACCAATCGCTACATAGTGAAGGGGCGGCCGCTGCGTACGGTCCCCCAACGCCGAGCCCAGGCCGGCGCCGCTCCCCCTTCCCCAGCCAGCATCACCGCCATGGCCAAGACCGCTCAAGACGTTCTTCGTCAGATCAAAGACGAAGGCATCGAGCTGATCGACCTCAAGTTTGTCGATCTGCACGGCAAGTGGCAGCACCTGACGGTCTGCTCCGACCTGCTCGATGCCGATGCCTTCACCGACGGCGTCGCCTTTGACGGCTCCTCGATCCGCGGCTGGAAGGCGATCAACGAATCGGACATGGCCATGGTGCCCGATCCAGAGACCGCCTGGATCGACCCCTTCTACAGCCACAAGACCCTCAGCCTGATCTGTTCGATCCAGGAGCCCCGCAGCGGTGAGCCCTACGCCCGCTGCCCCCGCTCCCTGGCCCAGAAGGCCCTCAATTACCTAACGTCCACCGGACTGGCAGACACCGCCTACTTCGGCCCGGAACCCGAGTTCTTCATCTTTGACGACGTCCGCTACAAGAGCAGCAATGGCGGCTGCTTCTACCAGGTCGATTCGATCGAGGCGGCCTGGAACACCGATCGCGTGGAGGAAGGCGGCAACCTGGCCTACAAGGTGCTGCTCAAGGAGGGATACTTCCCCGTTGCCCCCAACGACACTCTGCAGGATATCCGCAGCGAGATGCTGCTGACGATGGGAGCCCTTGGGGTGCCGATCGAGAAGCAGCACCACGAGGTGGCCACCGCCCAGCATGAGCTCGGCATCAAGTTCTCCGAGCTGATCAAGGCGGCGGACAACGTGATGATCTACAAGTACGTGGTGCGCAACATCGCCCGCAAGTACGGCAAAAGCGCCACGTTCATGCCCAAGCCGGTCTTCGCCGACAACGGCAGTGGCATGCACGTGCACCAGAGCCTCTGGAAGGGTGGACAGCCTCTGTTCTTTGGAGAAGGCACCTACGCCAACCTCTCCCAGACCGCTCGCTGGTACATCGGCGGCCTGCTCAAGCACGCCCCCTCCTTCCTTGCGTTCACCAACCCCACCACCAACAGCTACAAGCGCCTGGTGCCCGGCTTCGAGGCACCGGTGAACCTGGTGTACTCCCAGGGCAACCGCTCCGCCGCCGTCCGCATTCCGCTGACGGGTCCGAATCCAAAGGCCAAGCGCCTTGAATTCCGCTCCGGCGATGCCCTCGCCAATCCCTACATCGCCTTCGCCGCCATGCTGATGGCCGGTCTCGACGGCATCAAGAACCAGATCGATCCTGGCGACGGTACCGACGTAGACCTGTTCGAGCTCTCCGCCGAGGAGCTCTCGAAGATCTCCACCGTGCCCGCCTCGCTCAATGGCTCCCTGGAGGCGCTCGACGCCGACAAGGACTACCTGCTGGCTGGCGGGGTGTTCACGGAAGACTTCATCAGCAACTGGATCTCGATGAAGTACGAGGAGGTGCAGCAGCTGCGCCAGCGTCCTCACCCCCACGAGTTCGTGATGTACTACGACGCCTGATCGGCGTCGTCCTCCGGCGGAGGATCAACGCCTGGCTGCTGCGAAGCTCAGCGCCGCAGCAGCCAGGCCGCAACCATTCCCAAGCCCCCCCAACGCACCACTCGCCAGAACAGGGTGGCGCCAAGATCCTGGGGCAGAAGAGCCGGCGGAAGCGGATCAAGAGCCCGCTGGGCCAGGGCCAGCCGTTGCCGACGCCGCCGCATCGGGGCCGCGCTCTCCCCCTTCGGCTGCTGGCGACCCGCGAGATTGAGCACCGCCGCCAGAGGATGCAGCACACCGCTCCTGCGGCGATCGGGGCGGCTGCGGAACGAAGGAGGGGCCATCGGCGACGGCAAGGCGCTCTTGGGGCCAGGATGGTCCGGAGCCGTGCTGACGTCCAGTGACCTCCTCCGAGGCTGCCTCTGCCGCCCCCAACGCGGGAACTGCTTCGGATGATGTCCCTGGACGCCCCGCGGTCCGGCCCGCGGCCACCACTGGCTCCGGCTGGCCGGATGGGGCCGACGACCTGGCCGAAAGGCTGCTCGGCTCTCTGGCCATCTCCGACCGGGAATGGCACGCCGTCAAGGGACAGGCTCCTCGCCGAGCCGCCGAGCAGGTGGCCGCGGCTTTGGTGCAACTTCTGCGCTGTGATGATCCGCGCCAGGGCCACGGCGGCGCGGGGCGAGAGCAGGCCATCGCCCTGCTGGAAAATGGCCTTGCCTGGCTGAAGGGCAGCCTCAGAGACCCCGGCTGCCCCCATCGCTCTCGCTGAACCCGAACCGCTCGCCGTAGCCCCCGCCGAACCGCGCCACTGCCGCCGGCAAGCGCGAACGGCGCGCCGCCAGCTGGAGCCGGTTGCCACGCCCGCTCCAGCGGACGTCGTCGAAGCAGTGATGGATCAGGAACAGGCCCCGCCCGCTGACCGCGCCTGCCTCCTGGGGCAGGCGGTGCAGACGGGCATGGGCCGGGACGCCTGGGCCCTCATCCTGGATCTGCCACACCAGCCAACGCGGCGTGACGATGCGCCGTACCCGCAAGCACTTGGCCGGGTCGCAGCCATTGCCATGCCGGACCGCATTCACGAGAGCCTCCTGCAGGCCAAGCTGCAGTTCTGCCTGCCGTAGAGCATCGGTTACCGGCTCGAGCAGCAGCTCCAGGAGCGGAGCGAGTTGCAGGGTGGAGGGCGTGATGTAATCGGCCCAGCGGGCTGCCATGGCGGCGTCTGCCAGCGGGGAACAGCCTGGTAACGCTAACGCGGTGGGGGCTTGCTGTCTGGGTGGGCGGCGGGCCTCGATGGCTCAGCCGACGGAGGCCTCGATGCGGCGGGCCAGGGCCGGGTGGCGCAGCAGGGCATCCATCAATCGCACGCCACGCAGCTGGTTCACCAACGGCATGTGGCCATCCGGGGCCTCGAGCGACCAGGTGAAGGATCCCGGGTAGCGCGTCCAGACCCCCTGGCTCTTCCAGCCCAACCGCGGCCAGAGCTTCTCCCACTGACCACCGCAGGCGCGGAGCAGTCGCCCCTGGACGGAGAAGCCAAAACGGCCGCACGAATACACCACCCAGAGACGGTCGAGGTTTTCCAGGTCCACCCCAGGCATGCGCTCGACCTCCGAGTAGTACACGTAGCCGCGACCCTCGGCGCCGGGGCCGGCAAGTTGGCGCAGGTGCGTGGAGGTGAGGCGGTCGGCCTCTTCGAAACGCTCCTGTAGCAAGGCCGTCTGAAGGGGGGCGTAATCGAGGCCGGCGGCGCTGGGGGTGGCCAGCCAGCCGTCGGGGTAACGGCGCTGCAAAGCGGCGCGGGCGCTCTCGTCGCCGCGGCGCATCAACAGCTGCAGCAGGGAGCCTGCGGCCCAGTCGTCGGCCGTGGCATCGAGGCGATCCAGTCCGGCTGGAATCAGGGGGATCAATTCCTCGACGCGCCCCTCAAGCTGGGGCAACAGGCTGCGCCGCTGCCGAGGTGAGCCGGCGAGGAAGCGCTCCAGCAATTGGTCGGCGGCGAGGCTGGGGGTGACCGGAGGGCCGGAGAGCATGGACGGGATCGGCGGCCGTTCGGAGTGGGCCGGCGGGGACGGCTGCGGCCCACTTTGTCAGACCGATCCGGAGCCCGCGCGGCTGGGCAGGCGGATCAGCTCTGCCTAGGATCAAACTTTCGCTCCCTCCCATGGCCGCCGCGATTCAGTTCTTCCGCGGAGTCGACGAGCCGGTCGTCCCCGACATCCGTCTCACCCGCTCCCGCGACGGCCGCACCGGGCAGGCCCTGTTCGTGTTCGAGGAGCCCGAAGCCCTCGCCCCCGAAACCATGGGCGACATCACCGGCATGTTTCTGGTCGACGAAGAGGGAGAGCTGGTGTCGCGGGAGGTGAAGGCGCGCTTCGTCAACGGACGGGCGGCGGCGATCGAGGCCACCTACACCTGGAAGTCGAACGAGGATTTCGAGCGCTTCATGCGGTTTGCCCAGCGCTACGCCGACAGCCACGATCTCGGGTTCTCCAGCCCGGGGCCGGATGCTGAGCCGGAAGCGGACGCTTGAACTTCGGCCAGTGGCTGGGTCTGATCGCCGTCGCGACGGCGCTGCTCCTGCTCTGGAGTCTGCGCGATGCGCTCGTCCTTCTGTTCGCGGCAGTGGTGCTGGCGATGGCGCTGTGCACGTTGGTGGGGGTTGTGCGGGAGCGTCTGCTTTGCCGCCGTCCACTCGCCCTCGCCCTGAGCCTGCTGACGGTGCTGCTGGTGGTGGGGGTGGTGGCCACGGCGATCATCCCCCCATTCATCGATCAGTTCAGCGAGCTGTTGCAGAAGCTCCCCAAGGCCTTCTCGGTGCTGTTGGAACTCCTGCATCGGAGCATGGAGAGTGCCTCGAAGATGCTGTATGGCAGCCGCGACGGCGGCCTGGCCTGGCTGAAGCAGGAATTCAGTACCGGCGTTGACGGCAGTGGCAGCCTCGGCGCCGGCCCCCTCGCCAACGGCCTCAGCGGCGGAGTCCTGCGCCTGCTCGGCTGGACCGGCAAACTCGGCACCGGGCTTCTTCAGACCCTGTTCGTGCTGGCGGTGGCGCTGATGATCAGTGCCCAGCCCAGCGCCTACCGGGAGGTGGCGCTGTTGCTGGTGCCCTCCTTCTACCGCCGGCGCATGCGCGAGGTACTCGTGCAATGCGGTGAGGCATTGAGCGGCTGGATGGCAGGGGTCCTGATCAGCTCTCTGTGCGTAGGTGCTCTGGCGGCAATCGGCCTTTCGCTGCTTGGTGTGAAGCTGGTGGCCGCCAACGCTGTGCTGGCGGGTCTGCTGAATGTGGTCCCGAACATCGGCCCCACCTTGAGCACCATCTTTCCGATGTCGGTTGCGCTGCTGGATTCCCCCTGGAAATCCGTCGCGGTTCTGGTGCTTTATGTGGTGGTACAGAACCTGGAGAGCTATGTGATCACCCCATCGGTGATGCATCACCAGCTGGCGCTCCTGCCTGGCCTCACGCTCTCGGCCCAGCTCCTCTTCACCGTGCTGTTCGGGCCCCTGGGGCTGCTTCTGGCTCTACCGATGGCGGTTTGCCTGCAGGTGATTGTGCGCGAGGTGCTGATCCACGACATTCTCGATCGCTGGAAGCGACAGCGGCCGAATCTCTCGCCATGAATGCCCGTACCTTGCTCGGCGGCCTCGTTCTCGTGGTTCTGGGCCTGATGGCCTGGGAGCTCCGCTGGGTGCTGCTGGTGATCTTCGGGGCGGTGGTGCTGGCGGTGGCCCTCGATGTGCCGATCCGATTGCTGCAGCATCAGCTGGCCCTGCGTCGGCCGCTGGCTCTGGTGATCGTGATCGTGCTTCTGGCCCTGGTGGGTGGCGCCCTGGTGAGCCTGCTGCTGCCGGAGGTGCTGCAGCAGAGCCAGCAGCTTTCGGAACTGATCCCGGTGCTACCGACCAAACTCACCGATCTGCTGCAGCAGCTGCCGCTGCTGGGCCGGGTGGAATCCTTGGCAAAGAACATGAGCCTCGACCGCCTGCAGAACCTGGCCGGTGGGGCCCTGGGCATTGCTGGCGGCGCCGCCAACAGCACCCTTCAGCTTCTGCTGATGGCGCTTCTGGCGATCCTGCTCGCTCTCGATCCCCGCAGCCATCAACGCCTGCTGATCGCCGCCACTCCGCGCTTCTACCGCCCGCGGATGGACACGATCCTCCATGAATGCCGCGAGGCCCTGGGCGGCTGGTTGGCAGGGATGATGCTCTCGGCCCTGTTGGTGTTTCTCACGACCTGGGCGGGCCTGGTGCTGCTTGGGGTTCCCCTGGCGTTGTTGAGCGCCGTGGTCTGCGGTCTGCTCACGTTCGTGCCTACGGTCGGTCCTACCGCCGCCACGCTGCTGCCGATGGCGGTGGCATTGCTTCTGGTCTCCCCGGCCAAGATGGTGCAGGTGCTGCTGTTGCGGCTGGTGCTCCAGAACCTGGAGGCCTTCGTGCTGACCCCATTGCTGCTGAGCCGCACCGTCAACCTGCTGCCCACTGTGGCCCTAATCGCCCAGCTCTGCCTTGGGGTGCTCCTCGGCCTGCCGGGATTGCTGCTGGCCCTGCCCTTGGTGGTTGTGCTCCAGGTGATCAGCCAGGAGGTGCTGGTGCACGATGTGATGGACCGCTGGGACGACGACGGCTTCCAGGAACCGTGCTGATTGATCAGCGCCGACTACGGCGGTAGTGGCGCCAGAGGGAGGGTTGAGACGCAAGCACCACAACCGCTAACCAATGATGGCGGATAGCACTCAACAGCGTGGTGACGGTGAAGCGATCGGCGAGCAGCTGAAATTCCACCCGCAGATCGGCCAGGGCGAACACCAACAGCAACAGAGGCACCAGCGGCAGAGTGGAGCTGCGGCTTGAAGAGGGGAGGGAAGGGGACGAAGGTTCTGGGCTCATCGTCGTGCCAGCACCGGCAGCAGGGTGGGCGCCAGGCCGATGCTCGACCAACTGCCCACCGCGATGCCAAGGCTGAGGGCGATGGCGAACCAGAACAGGGTGCTGCCACCGAAGAAAATCAGCGCCAGCAGCGGCAAGAGCGTGGTGAAGGAGGTGTACAGGGAGCGGGTGAGCGTGGCGTCAACCGCCACATCGACCTGATCAATCAGCGGCCACTGTGCAAGCAACTTTTTCTGTTCACGGATGCGGTCGTAAATCACAACTGTGTCGGTAACGGAATAGCCAGCTACGGTGATCAGGGCGACAGCAAACAAAGAATCCACCTCCACCCCTGCGAACAGGCCCAGCCAGGCGAACACGCCGCAGGTGATCAGCACATCGTGGGCGAGACAGAGCAGCGCCAAAAAGGCGAATACGCCGCTGTACATGAAGGTGATGTAGCCGGCGATCGCTGCGAAGCTGACCAGCAAGGAGAGGATGCTGCTGCGCAGCAGTCGCGATCCGAGGGTGGGGCCGATCGTGTTGACCGAGATGCCGGCGGGGTTGAACGGGCCGAAGTCGGCCTGCAGACCCTTGACCACTGCGTCGCCCTGATCGGCGCTGAGAGCCGGAAGACGGAGCACCAGCGAGCGACTGCCATCGAGCAGTTGGATGCCGGCACTGGCGAGGGGGGGAGGAGGCTCCGCGCCATCCGCCGGAAGCTGGAGGGCTGTCAGGCGCTGGCGGATCGCCTTGGTGTCCAGGCTGCTGCAGGGTCCGCTGCAACGGCGCTCAAGCTGGATCTGGGAGCCGCCTGTGAAGTCGAGCCCGGGGCGCAGTGGGGCACGGATCGTGGGGTTGCTCCAGCACAACAGCAGCCCGATCACGCTGAGGCCGCAGGCGATCACGGAACCGATCCAGGCCAGGCGCCGCCAGCGGCTGATGCGGAAGCGAAGAGCCGGAAGGGAAGATGGGCGGCCGCTGCTGGGGGAAGGGGCGCTGGATGCGGAGGGGGCGGCGGTCACAGACGGGGGAAAACGGACGGGGCGGGAGGGCGGATCAGGCGGCCGTACTGCCGGGCAGCAGGCGGGCCGGGAGGAAGTAGGTGGGCCGGCGCAGCGAGGGATAGCTCATCAGCAGCTTGAGCAGCGTGCGGGTGCAGGTGAGCGCGGTGAACAGACTCAGCAGCAGACCGATTGCCAGGGTGACGGCGAAGCCCCGCACCAGACCGGTCCCTAGAAAAAAGAGGGCCGCGCAACTGATCAGGCCGGTGACGTGGCCATCAAAGATCGAGGAGAAGGCCAGCGAGAAGCCGGAATCGATGGAACGGATCAAAGTGGTGCCTGCGCGCAGCTCCTCCTTCACCCGCTCGAAGATCAGGACGTTGGCATCCACCGCCATGCCCACCGAAAGGATGAATCCAGCGATGCCGGGAAGGGTGAGGGTGACCGGGATCAGGGCATACAGCGCCAGGTTGAACAGGGCGTAGAGGGCCAGGGCGACAACGGCCACCACCCCCGGAAGGCGGTAGACAATCACCATGAACACGCCCACCAGACCAAGGCCGGCCAGGCCGGCGGCCAGGCTGGTGCGCACGTTGTCAGCGCCGAGCGATGGACCCACGGTGCGCACCTCCACGATCTTCACCGGCAGTGGCAGGGAGCCGCCGCGCAGCTGCACCTCCAGCTCGCGGGCGCTCTCGGCGCTGAAGTTGCCACTGATCGAAGCGGCGCCGCCTGTGATGCCGGCGGCGGCGAATTCGGGTCCGACGGTGGCTTCGCTGATCGAGCGACCGTCGAGCACGATGCCCAGCACCCGGCCGGTGCCGGCGATCGATTGGGTAAGCCTGGCGAACTTTTCGCCCCCTTCACGGCTGAAGTTGAGCGTGACCTCCCAGCCACTGCCGGTCTGCTTCTGCTGGCGACCAGCGCTCTGCAGCTCCTTGCCGGTGAACAGGGTGGGGCCGTAAAGCGGGAGGATGCGCTCGTTGACCGCTGTCGCCAGGGCATCGAGCTGCTCGACCTCGTTGCTGCCGGGCGGAACAGGCACCCCCAGGGCTCGAAAAGCTTGGGCCCGTTGCTCATCGCTGAGGCTGGCCTGGGGAGCAGCGTCCGGCGGCGCCCCATTGGCCGAGGCGGCGGGACGGCGGGCGGCTAGCACCGCCTCCAGCTGCCGCTTGAGCTGGAGCAGCCCCTGCATCTCCTTTTCCGTACCAGGCCGCTGGGCACGGAACTCGAGCAGGGCGGTGGTCCCAAGCACCTTGGCCGCCTGGGTGGGGTCCTGCTCGCCCGGGAGCTGCAGCACCAGCTGGTCATCGCCCACGGTCTGGAGGGTGGATTCCGACACACCGAGGCCGTTGACGCGACGCTCCAGCACGTCACGCACCGCCTCAAGCTGCTCGGGCTCGACGCGGCGAATCGATCCTGCTGGAAGCACCTGCAGCGTCAGCTGGCTGCCGCCACGCAGGTCGAGACCGAGCTTCTGGCCCAGCGGATCGGTAGGCGTGTTCCAGGTGGCCAGAAGCGCGCCGGCGGCGATCGCCAGCGAAAGAATCAGCGCCAACCAGCCCTGCGGTCGCGTCATGGCAATCAGAGAGCGCCTTGCTTGAGCTGGTGGGCGGCCGCAACGATCTGGTGGGGCTGGATGATCGTCAGGTTTTCGAGGTTGCCGTTGTAAGGCGTGGGAATGTCCTGCGAGGAGAGGCGCACCGGGCGAGCGTCGAGGTCGTCGAAGCATTCCTCGGTGATCAGGGCGATCAGCTCAGCGCCGATGCCACCGGTTTTCATGCATTCTTCCACGATCAGCACGCGCCGCGTCTTGCGGATCGAGCGGCAGATGGTTTCCATATCAAAGGGCTTAAGGCTGATCAGATCGATCAGCTCCACATCCACACCCTCCGATTCGAGTTGCTGCACGGCCTTGAGGCAGTGGTGGCGCATGCGCGAATAGGTGAGGATGGTGACATCGCGGCCCTCGCGCACGACGTCGGCCTGGTCGAGAGCACAGATGTACTCCCCATTGGGGAGCTCCTCAGAGAGGTTGTACAGCAACACGTGCTCGAAGAACACGACAGGGTTGTTGTCGCGGATCGCGGCTTTCAGCAAGCCCTTGGCGTTCGTGGGAGTGCTGCAGGCCACGATCTTGATGCCAGGGATGGCGTGGAAGTAGGCCTCCAGCCGCTGGCTGTGCTCGGCCCCCAGCTGGCGCCCCACCCCACCCGGGCCGCGAACAACGGCGGGGATCGTGTAGTTGCCACCGCTGGTGTAGCGAAGCATCCCCATATTGTTGGAGATCTGGTTGAAGGCCAGCAACAGGAAGCCCATGTTCATGCCTTCCACGATCGGCCGCAGACCGGTCATGGCGGCACCGACGGCCATGCCGGTGAAGCTGTTTTCAGCGATCGGCGTATCGAGCACGCGCAGCTCGCCGTACTTCTCGCAGAGGTCTTTGGTGACCTTGTAGGAACCGCCGTAGTGACCGACGTCTTCCCCCATCACGCAGACGAAGGGATCGCGGGCCATCTCCTCGTCGATGGCTTCGCGCAGGGCATTGAAGAGAAGGGTTTCAGCCACGGGGCGGGAGCCTGCCTGTGCGCCGCCAACCTATCTCAGCCCGGGGCTTCCAAGCCGGGAGCCGCAGCGTTGGACCCACCGGCCCAACTCAGCCGCCGGCGGCGAAGGTGCTGAGCAGCAACACCGACAGCAGCATGCCCGGCAGCAGCAGGACCACCAGCAGACCCAGATCGTGGGGCGTCATCGGCGCGCAGGGGAGGGTTCCCAGCCTAGGGAGGGGTGGCCGTGCCGGCTGGCAGCAGGCTGCGCACGAAGGTAAGGAACAGCCCCAGGCCGATGAACAGGAAGCTGAAGGTGGCCAGGAAGCTCATGCCCACCACCAGCGTCTTCACGGCTGTGGCGATGCTCTGCGCGATCGGCGAGGCGTAGTGGGGGGGATGGGCCCCGTACCAGACCAGCACCCGCCGGCTCAGGCCAAGGCAGAACCAGCCGAGCAGGGCGCTGGTGAGTGCCCCGCTGAGGAAGCTCAAGGGGCCCTTGCGCCTCGCTGGGGCCACCGCGCTGGCCAGGGTCTCGGCAGCGGAGCTGGGCGGGGTGGCGGCAGGGCGCGGATCGTCGCTCATCGGACCGGCTCGTCACTCTCCAGGCTCGCACCCGAGTCGGTGCAGCGGCAGCACCAGCTCTGCAGGCCTGCATCGGCCAGATCCTCTGCCAGGGAAGCCTCGGCCCCCCGGGCCGCTTCGAGATCGGCGAACAGGCCGAACAGACTGGGCCCGGACCCGCTCATCGCCATCGCAAGCACTCCCTTCGCCCGGCGCAGCAAGGCCAGCCCGGCGGCCACGGAAGCCACCTCATCGACCACAACGCTCTGCAGGTCGTTGCGCAACGGCGGCAGGTTTCCCTCCCCCCGCAGCGCCGCCAGCAGCGGGCCCTCGCGCAGGGCCTGACGCCGCTCGGCGAATTCCGACTCCCGGCTCAGGTAGAAATCGCCGCGTCGTTCACGGCAGCGGCCGTAGGCCCAGGGGGTGGAGACGCTGACCTTCGGATCCTTCAGCAGCAGCACCGCCAGGGATCGCCGCGGACCTGCCACCGCCTCCAGCCGCTCGCCCCGCCCGAAGCACAACCGCGTGCCCCCCTCCAGGCAGTAAGGAACATCAGAGCCGAGGTCGGCGGCCAGTGCGTGCAAAGAGGACGGCTCCAGACCAAGACCCCAGAGTTCATTGAGCCCCACCAGCGTGGCGGCGGCATCGCTGGAGCCGCCGGCCAAACCGGCTCCGATCGGGATGCGCTTCTCCAGCGTCATGGCGGCCCCCAGCTCCGGCAGACCCACCGATTCGCGCAGCCGCTCCGCGGCCCGCACGACCAGGTTGCCCGGCCCCAGCGGCAGGTCGTCGCGGTCACAGCGCAGGCGGATCGAGGCATCGGCGGTGTTCTCCAGCCGAAGGCGGTCGGCCAGATCGAGGCTCTGCATCACCATCGCCAGCTCGTGATAGCCGTCAGGCCGCAGGCCGAGCACCTCCAGGTGCAGGTTGATCTTGGCGGGAGCGACGACGCGGACCTCAGCCATGGGGGCGGCGAAACAGATCGGGGGCCGCTTGATTCAAGCCTTCCGCCAGCGCCACCCAGCGTTCGGCTGCCAAATCCTGGGGGCGCTGCGCCAGATCCACACCGGCGGCGGCGGCGGCAGCGGCGAGAAGCTCAGGCGGGGCCAGGCCCGCCAGAGTGTTGCGCAGCATCTTGCGGCGCGCCGTGAAGGCTCGACGCAGCAGGGTTTCCACCGCACCAGCCAACGCCGGCGCCAGCCGCTGATCCGCTGGCAACGGATCGATGGCGATCACCTCCGAATCCACCCGGGGCGGCGGCGAAAAACAGCGTGGCGGCACCGCGCACACCGAACGACAGCGGGCCAGCAGCTGCAGACGCACGCTCAGGGCGGAGAAGGCGCTTTCCCCGGCACGGGCCCGGATCCGCTCGCCCACCTCGCGCTGCACGAGCAGGACCAGGCGGCGATAAGGGGGGGTGCGCGGCCGCTCGAGGCGCCCCACCAGCCGCTCCAGCAGGGGCCCGGTGATGTTGTACGGAATGTTGGCCACCACAGCGTCCGCGGGCGGCTGGTCCTCCGGCTCCAGCGGCACCTCAAGCACATCCCCCTCGATCAGCTGGAAGCGGGGGTCGGCGCCGAAGTGCTGCCGCAGGCCGTCGATCAGATCGCGATCCAGCTCCACCGCCACCAGGGCGGCCAGCGGTGTGGCCAGCAACCGCTCGGTGAGCGCCCCGCGACCGGGACCCACCTCCAGCACCCGCTCGCCGGGTCGCAGCTCAGCGGCGGCCACGATCCGATCGAGCACGGCTGCATCGACCAGCCAGTGCTGGCCGAACCGCTTGCGGGGCCGGTGGCCGGCAAAGGACATGGCAGATCGGCGGCGCGGCAGGCGCAACCGGCGGGGACTGGCTACAGCTTGGAGGACCGTCCCTCCCGAACCCGCCATGGCGTTCCGCCCCGCTACGCCAGCGGCCGATCTGGCCCTGGTTTCCCTGCTGCTGCTGGCCGTCCTCCGGGGTGGCCCGGCCCACGCCGGGAGTGTCACCGCCGATTCAATCCTCGACCGGGAGGGGGCAAAGCAGGCGGCGATGGAGCAGGTGCCGCGCGGGGCCACCATCACCGGCAGCCGCTGCCAGGAGATCGGCGTGGGCGGCATCGACAACCCCCGGTACCGCTGCACGATCGACTATGTGCCCGCGGGGGCTGGCGCTGGAACGGGTCGCTGAAATCTGCGGCCTGCATGGCTCGGCATCGCCGCGCACAGGTCAGATCTCGAGCCGGATCCACCGCACCGGCTGCTCCGGTCTGCCCCCGCCGCTTGGCAGCGGCACCAGGGCGGCCACCAGCTCCACCGGCAGTTCCGCCTGCTCGGGATGGGCGCACAGCCAACAGCGCCAGGCCCGCTCCAGGCGCCGACGCTTCGCGGCCCGCAGTGCGCCGCGCCCGCCGCCGTCCCGGTTGCCGGCGCTTCGCCCCTTCACCTCCACCAGCAGCAGCCGGCGCGGCTTGGCCAACACCAGATCGAGTTCCCCCCAACGGCAGCGCCAGTTGCGGCTGAGCAGCCACCAGCCCTGGGCGCGCAGCAGGTCCAGGGCGCGTCGCTCGGCCCAGTCGCCGCGCACGCGGGAGGTGGCGGGAGGCACACGCAAGAATCGGGGACGGACGTGCATCGGAGCGAAGACTTCCGCCGGGGTTGTCCCCTCAGGATTCCCCCCCTCCGCCTGGCGCGGGCCGCTGGCAGCGCTCACGCCACAGCTCCGCCAGCATGCCGGCAAGCGCCTGTTCCTCGGCACTGAGGGCGGCTCGGAAGCGGGGATCCGAATCCTCGCGCAGGGTGGGCGAGCCGTCCTGCCAGAGCGGCCGGCCGGCGAAGAACTCCTGCTGCACCCAGAGATCTGATTCCCGGTAGTAATCCGCGTAGAGGTCGTGCTCGGCGCGGGTGGGGAGATAGGCCGGAAAAGCATCGAGATGGCTGGCGACGAACCGCACCAGCTCGCCCCAATGCCATGCCGATGGCGTGGCACTGGCCTTGGCGGCCAGCGATGGGGACACGGCTGGGTCCGGGCTCCAGCCATCCGCATAGATGCTGTGCAGGTGAGTCAGCACCTTGATCGCCAGGAAACTGAGCGACTGGTTGGCTATACCAGAGAAAGAAAAGCCAGCTTCGCTGGTGATCGAGCAGGCCGCGCAGAAATCCTTAAGCAGTTCGCCGCCAACAAAGGCCGAAGCTTGAAATCGTCGCACGTTCAGATTGTCGCTGCCGAAGATCTGCTGCCAGGCACGCAGGCGGATGTTCTGTTGGCAGATCGCCGCACAGGCCTGAGGAGGCATCAGGGCGGTGCTGGGAATGCCATTTTTGACCTTTGTGCTCCATGAGGAGATCGCGGTGGCCAGTGGATGGCGCAGATAAACCAGGATCTCGATCCGATCAAAGATCGGCTCCAGCAGCTGACGCAGGCGTTGCAGATCCTCCAGCCCCAGGCGCGAATGCAGATGCTCCGAGCTGATGATCCACGTGGCATCCGGCGTGCGGGCTGCGCGCTCCTCCAGCTGATCGCGCAGGCGCTGCCTACTGCGGTGGCGTTGCTCCACTGTTCCACCGAGGCCGGCACGGAGGGTGTAGGCGTCCACCTTGTCAGCATCCTGGGCCAGGAACACCAGCCAGCGATGGTTGATCCTTGTGGGGTCTATATCCGGCACAACAACACCCTGCGCCGCCAGGAGCGGGCGGTTGTCCGCAAGAAAGCGTTGGATTGTCTTGGTGCCCGTTTTGGCCGTGCCGATGTGAAGAATCAGCGAGGGCATCGGCGTATGGCCCGGCGACAATCGAGATGGCCATTTTATCGCCAGCGGCGCCGAGCTCCGGCCCCTACGATCAGCGCACACCCGTCCCGTGCCCCGGCACCGGCGGCCTCCCGCCCCGCCCCTGCGCCGATGACCTGCCGCCGTTCCGCCGCGATCCCGATCGCGGCCGCCCTTCTGGTTTTTGCTCTCGGCCTGTTGCTGGTCCTGCCGCCGGCGGCCCTGGCGGCGATGGATTACGCCAAACAGGTCCTGATCGGGGCCGACTTCCACGGCGCGGATCTGCGCGGGGTCACCTTCAACCTCACCAACCTGCGCGATGCCGATCTGCACGATGCTGATCTGCGTGGCGCCAGCCTGTTCGGAGCCAAGTTGCAGGATGCCAATCTCTCCGGCGCGGATCTGCGGGGGGCCACCCTCGATTCGGCGGTTTTGCAGGGCACCGATCTTCGCAACGCCCGTCTCGATGACGCCTTCGCCTTCAACACCCGCTTTCTCGATGTGCGCGTCGATGGCGCCGACTTCAGCGGTGTGCCCCTGCGCGGCGATGCCCTGAAGTCCCTGTGCGCGGTGGCCACCGGCACCAACCCCGTCAGCGGCCGCGAAACCCGTGACACGCTGGGCTGCTGAGCCCTTGCCACCCATGAGCCTCGACCCTCGCAGCCGCGAACGCCTCGAAGCGCTCGGCCGCCGCCTGCCCCAGCCCCTGCCCCAGCCACCGCCACCGCCGGCGGCAGCGCCGCGACACCGGCTGGAGGTGGAGGAAAACCCGGAGCAGCTGTTTCGCGAACTGATGGCGGCCAGCCCCGATGGCAGCGTGCCACCGCACCATCTGGAGCGGCTGCGCCACCTGGAGGGCCAGCGCTCCGATGCCGCGGCGGCCACAAGACGGGCCGAGAACCCAGCCAGCCGCCTGGCGCCTGGCCGATCGCCCGCCGCCGGTCGCCGGTCGGGCCGCTCCCTCCAGGCCGAATCCCAGCACGATCTCTACGCCGCTTTCACCCAGTTCCTCGAGGAGGAGGACGACGACTGAGTCCCCTGCCTGCTCGGCCCAGGAGGCGACCGCTCAGCCCGTGGGGGTGTGCAGCAGCGACGCCAGCTGGGTGCTCAGCGCCGTCCGCGCTGCGGCCGTGCTGGCTGACCTGGGAGTGGGGGCAGGGGTGAGGCATGGGCCGGGTCCGCGGGCCAAGCGGCTTTCCCGATTGCGACCGCCCCCACTCACACCGCCGCACGCCACACCAACAAAGCAGTACATATGAACTAATCTGAGGGGCCGTGTCTGCCGCCCGTGCTCCGCCACGCCCCGTCCTCGCGCGCGGCCTACGTGCTGATCGATGCCAACAACTTCTATGCCTCCTGCGAGGCCGTGCTTGATCCAGCCCTGCGGGGCCGGCCGCTCGTGGTGCTTTCCAACAACGACGGCTGCATCGTCGCCCGCAGCGCCGAAGCCCGTGCCCTGGGCATCGCCATGGGCACCCCCTTCTTCCAGGCGCGTCCGACCCTCGAGCGCCACGGTGTGCTGGTGCGCAGCTCCAACTACGCCCTCTACGCCGACATGAGCCAGCGGCTGATGGGTGCCCTCGAGCACTGGCTGGAGGAATTGGAGGTCTATTCGATCGACGAGGCCTTCGGTCGCCTGCGTCGCCCCCACGGCTGCGGCGGCGGAGGCGGCGATCTGAGCGCCTGGGGCGAGGCGCTGCGCGCCGCCGTGCGCCGCGAGCTGGGCCTGCCGGTGGCGGTGGGCATCGCCCCCACGAAGGTGCTCGCCAAGATCGCCAACCGCCATGCGAAGCACCACCCCGCGCAGCGGCAGCAGGGCGTGTTCGACCTTGGGGCCGTGCAGGATCCCGATCCCTGGCTGGCAGCGGTCGCCGTAGAAGACGTGTGGGGCATCGGCCGGCGCTTGGCCCGTTGGTGCCGGCTGCGCGGCGTCTGCAACGCGCGCGATCTGCGCGATCTGCCCCCCGGAGAGCTGCGCCAGCGCTGCGGTGTGGTGGGCCTGCGGTTGCAGCGGGAACTGCAGGGCTTCAGCTGTCTGCCGATGGTGCCCGCGCCCTCGGCCCGCCAGGAGACCTGCGTGAGCCGCAGCTTTCGCCAACCGCTCACCAGCCTGCAGGAGCTGCGCGAGGCGGTGGCCACCTACCTCAGCCGTGCCGCGGAGAAGCTGCGACGCCAGCGGCAGCGCGCCGGGGCGATCACGGTGTTCGTGCGGACCAGCCCATTCAACGGCCGCCCCTTCTACAGCAATGCCGCCAGCGTGCGGCTACCCCTGCCCAGCGACGACACCGCCGTGCTGCTGGCCGCCGCCCTGCCCCTGGCGGAACGGCTCTACCGCCCGCACCGACCCCTGCAGAAGGCCGGAGTGCTGCTGCAGAACCTGCAGTCGCGCGACACCCTGCAGCAGCATCTGCTGGTGCCCAGCAGCGAGGCGGAGCAACGGCGCCGCGCTGCCCTGATGGCGGCGGTGGACGCGCTGAACCATCGCTACGGCCGCGGCACGGTGCAGTGGGCGGTGTGCGGATTGCGGCCGGAGTGGACGATGCGCCGCTCCCGCCTTTCGCGGGCTGCCACCACCCGGCTGGCGGAGCTGCCGCGGGTGTGGGCCTGAGGGAGGGCTCAGGGCACCGGGTCGGAATCGTGGGAGGGAAGGGGGCGCTCGAGCAGCGGCAGCAGTAGCAGCCGTTGCAGCAGGGTGGGCCCGCCGCCGCCGCTGCGGCCAAGGGCGGCGAAGCCGAGGCCATAGGCCAGGGCCGTCAGCCCATCCAGCACAACCAGCACCAGCACCTCAACCAGGCGCTGGCGTCGGAGCTCCCGCAGGCGGGTTTCGTGCCGGCGCAGTTGCGGCTGAATCTGGGCCACCAGGCTGGCGCGCTGGGCGGGGCTGGAGGCCGCAAGGCCAGCGCGGACCTCGGGCGGCAAGGCGGGGAGACGGGCGATGGCGCTACGGAGCGCCTCGGGCGTGGGGGCCCGTTCGATCGCCGCGACCGCCTGCTGGATCCGACGCAGCTCGCGCTCCTGGGCGCCGCTGGTCTGACTGAGTTGGCGAAGGCCGGCGCTCACCTGAAGGGGAATGAGCAGGAAGTAGCCGATGGCGGCGGCGATCGCCAGGCGCCGCACCCAGGTCACCAGCCAGAGCAGACCCTCCCCATCGGGATCAAGGCGTTCGGCAAGCAGAAGCAGCACCGCGCCGACCAGGGCCACCGAGGCGCCACTGCGCAGGGCCTCCGCGACCGCCAGCTGCCAGGCCGGCCGCAACAGGGCCGGAGGCAGCACCACCTTCAGCAGGATCGCGAGGAAAGCCAGGAGCATCCCCAGGCCCACCCACTGCAAAACACCCGCCAGATCGAGATCCTCTGGCGAGGGGGAGATTCCCGTGGCGTCCTTGACGGAAGGCGGCTTCGAGGGGGAGTCAGACACCATCAAGCAGGGTGGCAATCTGGTTGCGGCCGTTACCCTTGGCCAGTTGCAGGGCGCTCTCCGCCCGCAACAGCAGCTCGGAGAAGGTGCGGTCGTTGCTGCCGAGGGCGGTGAGGCCGCCGCTGAGGTGGAGCTGCCAGTCGGAAGGAGTCCAGACCCCGACCATGGCGCGGGCAGCGTGGCGTAGATCCTCCGCCTCGGCGATCGCCGCATCCGGAGCGCGGTCCACCAGCAGCAGGGCGAATTCACTGTCGCCCAGGCGAGCGGCGTAATCCTGCTCGCGCAGGAAGGAGCGCCCCAGCTGCACCAGATCGGCCAGCAGGCGGTCGCCCACCTCATGGCCCCAGCGGCTGTTCACCTGGCGCAGATTGTCCACGTCGAGCAGCAGCAGGGAAAGGGGATAGCCTCCGGAACGGGCCCGCTCGAACTCGCGCGTGCCAATCGCCATGAACCGGAACCGGGTGGGCAGGCCGGTGATCGGACAGAGGCTCGCAAGGCGACGCAGCTCGATCTCCCGCATCACCAGATCAGCGAGCAGTTGCAACTGCTGGATCTGCTCCGGCGAGGGATGATGCGGCACCTGGTCGATCACGCAGAGCGTGCCGAGGTTGTGGCCCTCCAGGCTGCGCAGCGGCGCCCCAGCATAGAAGCGGATGTGCGGCGCACCGGTGACCAGCGGGTTGGTGGCGAAGCGCTCGTCAAGGAGGGCGTCAGGAACCACCAGGGGAGCCTCGGCGGCGATGGCATGGGCACAGAAGGCCTGATCGCGGGGCGTTTCGGACGCCTCAAGGCCACGGTGGCTGAGAAACCACTGCCGCTCGGCCTCCACCAGGGAAATCACAGCGATGGGGGTGTGAAAGATCGAACGAGCCAGCTCGACAATGCGCTCGAAATGGACATCGCTCTGGATGCCGATCACGCCGTGACGCTCAAGATCACGCAGACGCTGCTCCTCGTCGGCGGGGATCGGATAGGCGGGATAGGCCACCATCACCCAGGCAGGAAACAATGAATCCTAGGCCTGCCGGTACGGGCACAAGCGGATGCGGCGGCAGATCTGCACTCAGGCGGCCTGCTCGCCTAAGCGCATGCAACGGTGCTGATCGAGCGCGCTCAGATGGCGGCGCTCGGCGTAGTACGACTCCTGGAAGCGCAGCGCATCGGCGTTGAGCTGGGCAAAGAGCGCCTCCACGCGCTGCTCCATGTCGAGATCGGCTGCTTGGAACGCCCCCGGGACAGGGCCCGACGGCTCGATGCTCTCCTGCTGCAGCAGCTCGGCGATGCAGTGCTCCAGGGTGCGTAGGCTCTGGCTGCGCCAGGCATCGAGCAGATGGCGGCAGCGCTTCTCGGTGGCGAGGCGGGCGCGCAGGGCGATGGCACCGCGAAGCTGCTGCAGGGGCTGCTGCAATGAAAGGCGCTGCAGCTCGCTGGGCTGCAACAAGGGCACAAGCCGACCCTGCAGCTCGCTTTCCTCCAGCAACAGCCGGTCGGAGAGCAGCCGCGGCAGGTCGAGGTCGGTCAGTTCGACGCCGGGATCCTCGCCGCGGTTCACCGCTTCGAGCCGACCTACGCCGAGATTGTCCTCCTCCAGTTCACCGATCGCGGCCCAGAGGCTGCGGTGGTGGCGCAGGGCGAAATCCTCCTGCTCCCACTCGCGCAGAGCGCGGCGGATCTGGGGCCGCTGCGATGGGCAATGCAGGTAAAGCCGCAGCACCTCAGCCTCCGCGCGCTCCTGCACCGTGCTGGCCCCGGGCGTATCCCAGCGGGTGGCGCGTCCGTGCCAGCGCTGACCCTTGACCTGCTGGCGCAGATCGTCTTCGAGCTGGCGGGCCAGCCGGGCCTGACCGCCGGCCAGACGCTCGGCCACCTGCTGCAGATAGCGGCTGCGCACCGCGCTCTGCGGCAGGCGCGCCAGCAGCGCCACCAGGGCGGTGACCGCCTGCTGGAACTGGTCGGCCTGGGCCAGATCGCGGCCGGCCAGCACCTGATCGATCTGCCAGTCGAGCCAGAGCGGCGCCTGGTCGAGCAGGGCGCGGTACTCGCCGGCTCCATGCTCGCGCAGGAATTCATCGGGATCCTTGCCGGAGGGAAGGTGCAGCACCCGCAGCTCCAGCTGGCCCTGAAGCGCGAGCTGCTCCACCTCGCCGATCGCCCGCTGGGCAGCCCGAACACCGGCGCCATCGCTGTCAAAGTTGAGGACCAGACGTCGACCGTCGCAGCAACGGCAGATCTGGGTGATCTGGCGACTGCTGAGGGCGGTGCCCAGGGCGGCCACGGCGTTGCCGATGCCGGCGGCATGGAGGGCAATCACATCGAAGTAGCCCTCCACCACCACAGCGCGGTCGGCGCGGCGGATCGGATCGGCGGCGCGGTCGAGGCCGAACAGATGCTTTCCTTTCTCAAACACCTCCGTTTCCGGAGAGTTGAGGTATTTGGGCTCGGCGCCATCGAGGCTGCGGCCGCCGAAGGCGATCACCCGCCCCTGCCGATCTCGGATCGGCACCATCACGCGGTGGCGGAAGCGGTCGTAGAAACCGCTGCCGCCCTTGCGGGGCACCACCAGGCCTGCGGCCTCCAGCGTCTCAGGCGCCAGCCCCTCCACCTGCTGCAGATGGCGCAGCAGGCCATCCCAGCGCTCAGGGGCGTAGCCCAGGCCGAAGGCCTCGATCGTGGCCTCGCTCAGGCCCCGGCTCTGGCGCAGGTAGGCAAGGGCGGCCGCCCCCTCCGGAGCGCGCAGCTGGCTGCGGAACCACCCTGCCGCCAGGCTGAGCACGCGATGCAGCTGCTCCCGCCGGCTGAGCTGCTGGCGCAGCCGCTCCTGCTGCGGGCCCTCCAACGTGTCGACCGGCACCTGGTAGCGGCGGGCCAGCTCGAGCACCACATCGCTGAAGCTGCTGCGCTGCAGCTCCATCAGAAATTTGATCGCGTTGCCACCGGCTCCGCAGGAGAAGCAGTAGTAGAACTGCTTTGCCGGCGACACCGTCATCGACGGCGACGTGTCGTCGTGGAAGGGGCAGATGCCCACGAATTCCCGCCCCTTCTTCTTGAGCACCACGTGCTCGCCCACCACATCCACGATGTCGGCACGCTCCTTGACGGCCTCGATCGTTCGGGGGTGGAGACGGGGGCTGGCCAAGGACGGCAA
The DNA here is from genome assembly GCA_046340895.1 of Synechococcaceae cyanobacterium. GTDB lineage: Bacteria > Cyanobacteriota > Cyanobacteriia > PCC-6307 > Cyanobiaceae > Cyanobium. Next base: position 70,453 of record JBKDSQ010000050.1, read on the forward strand.
GGACTGGGGGTTGGGGTGAGGAGAACCGGAGGGCGGAGCAGGGAGCGAGGGCGGGACCTGGGAAGCTGTATGCCCCTGGAGTGGGTGATGGTGTTGCGGCAGTAAGAGACTGTGCTGGTGAAGTCGATCTGACGGGAAGTTGCCCGTTCGGGAGGTTC
>JBKDSQ010000051.1:0-22249 GCA_046340895.1 Synechococcaceae cyanobacterium
CATCAGCGTCTACGAATACTACGATGGCGCCACCGATTACGACGGCATCGGCGTCGGCGGCTACGGCACCGCCTACTACAGCTACGGCTACGGCTACTCAGGCCTTGGCTCCGAATCCGGATACGCCTACAACAGCAGCTATACCAATGCCGACAACTACTTCTCCAGCTACTCCAGTGCTGATCTATTCGACCGGAACTATGAGCTGTCTCCTTGGCCAATCCCAGTAACACCCAACGCCACAGATGACCTCATCGGCACGGCAACTTACCCGGCGGAGACCCCGGCCTCAAATCTTCCCAACCCCACTTCAGACCAACTCACCGGTGTCGCCAACAACACCGATCCTGCCAAGGTCGTGGATCCGCAACCCGCAACAACCTCCAACTTCCCAACCGGCAGCTTCGTCTACCTCGACATGCTGAACACCACGGTCGTTGGCGAAGTGATCAGCGCCAGCACCACGGTGCAGTCGTTGACAAGCCAACCCCAAGGTGCTGAGCCCATCGACCCAAACCCACTTCTCCCGCCAACCCTTGAACAGCAAATGACACTCCAGGCTCTCTAAATCACCAGCAGGATGCCGTGCCATCCTGCCCACCTCGCCTCACGTCGCTCGCGAACCGTCGTCGTTGCCACGCTTGGACGGGTAGGCAGACAGGGAGAATGGATCCACCCTCTTGAAACCCGCGATGAGCACGGCCCCGATCGCCCCCGCCGAGCTGCTGCCGGCGTACCGCTCCGCGGCGGCGGAGCGCGAGGCCCTGGGGGTGCCCCCCCTGCCCCTGTCCGCCGGCCAGGCCCAGGCGCTCACCGAGCTGCTGGCGGCCCCGCCGGCCGGCGAGGAGGCCTTCCTGCTGGAGCTGCTGCGCGAGCGGATTCCGCCGGGGGTGGATGAGGCGGCCTACGTGAAGGCCAGCTGGCTCACCGCCGTCGCCCGCGGCGAGGCCGCCAGCCCCCTGGTCAGCCCCCTGGAGGCCACGCAGCTGCTGGCCACGATGATCGGCGGCTACAACGTCGGCGCCCTGATTGAGCTGCTCGGCAGCGCCGATGCGGCCGTGGCCGCCGCCGCCGCCGAGGGCCTCAGCCGCACCGTGCTCGTCTACGACGCCTTCCACGACGTGATGGAGCTGGCGGCCACCAACCCGCTGGCCCGCCAGGTGGTCGACAGCTGGGCCGCCGCCGAATGGTTCACCGCCCGGCCGCCGCTGCCGGAGGCGATCACGGTCACGGTGTTCAAGGTGGAGGGCGAAACCAACACCGACGACCTCTCCCCCGCCACCCACGCCACCACCCGGCCCGACATCCCCCTGCACGCCCAGGCGATGCTGGAAACCCGCCTGCCCGGTGGCCTGGCCACGATCGCGGCGCTCAAGCAGAAGGGCCACCCGGTGGCCTACGTGGGCGACGTGGTGGGCACCGGCAGCTCGCGCAAATCGGCGATCAACTCGGTGCTCTGGCACACCGGCAGCGACATCCCGCACGTGCCCAACAAGCGCGGCGGCGGTGTGATCCTCGGCGGCAAGATCGCGCCGATCTTCTTCAACACCGCCGAGGATTCCGGCGCCCTGCCGATCGAGTGCGACGTCACCGGCCTGAACACAGGTGATGTGATCACAATCCGCCCCCACGCCGGCACGATCGAGCGCGCCGCTGGCGAGCCGGGCGCCGGCGAGATCGTGGCCCGCTTCGCGCTCAAGCCCAGCACGATCGCCGATGAGGTGCGCGCCGGCGGTCGCATCCCGCTGCTGATCGGCCGCTCGCTCACCGACAAGGTGCGCGCCCAGCTGGGCCTGCCCGCCAGCGACCTGTTCATCCGGCCCGTGGCCCCGGCCGACACCGGCAAGGGCTACACCCTGGCCCAGAAGATGGTGGGCCGGGCCTGCGGCCTGGCGGGCGTGCGGCCGGGCACCAGCTGCGAACCGCTGATGACCACCGTCGGCAGCCAGGACACCACCGGCCCGATGACCCGCGATGAGATGAAGGAGCTGGCCTGCCTGGGCTTCTCCGCCGATCTGGTGATGCAGAGCTTCTGCCACACCGCCGCCTACCCCAAGCCGGTGGATCTCAAAACCCACGCCGAACTGCCCGACTTCATGAGCTCCCGCGGCGGCGTGGCGCTGCGCCCCGGCGACGGCATCATCCACAGCTGGCTCAACCGCATGCTCCTCCCCGACACCGTGGGCACCGGCGGCGACAGCCACACCCGCTTCCCGCTCGGCATCTCCTTCCCCGCCGGTTCGGGCCTTGTGGCCTTCGCCGCCGCCATCGGTGCAATGCCGCTCGACATGCCCGAATCGGTGCTGGTGAAGTTCAGCGGCTCGCTGCAGCCGGGGGTGACGCTGCGCGATGTGGTGAACGCCATCCCCTACGTGGCGATCCAGCAGGGCCTGCTCACGGTGGCCAAGGAGGGCAAGAAAAACGTGTTCAACGGCCGCATCATGGAGATCGAGGGCCTGCCCGATCTGAAGCTGGAGCAGGCGTTTGAACTCACCGATGCCACCGCCGAACGCTCCTGCGCCGGCAGCACGATCAAGCTCAGCGAGGCCACGGTGAGTGAATACCTGCGCAGCAATGTGGCGCTTCTGAAAAATATGATCGCCCGCGGCTACGGCGACGCCCGCACCCTGGCACGCCGGATCCAGGCGATGGAGGCCTGGCTGGCCGATCCGCAGCTGCTGGAGGCCGATGCCGATGCGGAATACGCCGCCGTGATCGAGATCGATCTCGATGCGATCACCGAGCCGATCCTGGCCTGCCCCAACGACCCCGACAACGTCAAAACCCTCAGCGAAGTGGCCGGCGATCGCATCGATGAGGTGTTCATCGGCTCCTGCATGACCAACATCGGCCACTACCGCGCCGCCGCCAACGTGCTGGAGGGCCAGGGCCCGAACGCCGCCCGCCTGTGGGTGTGCCCCCCCACCCGCATGGACGAGGAGAAGCTGAAGGAGGAGGGCTACTACGCCACCTTCGAGGCCGCCGGCTCCCGCATGGAAATGCCGGGCTGCTCCCTGTGCATGGGCAACCAGGCGCGGGTGGACGACAACACCACCGTCTTCTCCACCAGCACCCGCAACTTCAACAACCGCCTCGGCAACGGCGCCCAGGTGTACCTGGGCAGCGCCGAACTGGCCGCCGTCTGCGCCCAGCTGGGCCGCATCCCCACCAAGGAGGAATACCTGGCGATCGCCGCCGCCCGCATCGACCCCTTCGGCGCCGAGCTCTACCGCTACCTCAACTTCGACCAGATCGAAGGCTTCGCCGACAGCGGCCGCGTGGTGAGCGCCGAGGAGGAGGCGAAGGTGCTGGCGGAGGCCTGAGGGGTCTCCGGAGCACCCGGCTGGAACGGGCGCCTGCGGCCCGATTCGGTGCCTCTCGCTACGAAATGCCACGGAGCCTGGACGCCCCGGCCCCGGCCCCTACGGTCCGGCTGAGCCCCTTTCTCCCCTTGCTCCGATGACCCGTCTCGCTCTGCTGCAGCGCGCCGGCCTGGCCCTGGCCACCGCCGGCGCCCTGGCGCTCGCCGCCTGCTCCCAGGCCCCCACCGACACCGCCAAACAGGCCGGCGAAGCGATCAAGGAGGGCGCCGCCGCCACCGGCGAGGCCGCCAAGCAGGCCGCCACCACCGCTGGCCAGGCCGCCCTGGCGCCGGCGATCAACCCGGTGATCGACCTGCTGACCAAGAGCCAGGGCGACCTGAAGGCCGGCAATCTCGGCGCCGCCGTTGCCGCGATGGGCGGCTTCCAGGGACTGTGGGACAAGGCCTCGCCGGTGATCCAGCCCCTGGCGGGCGACAAGTGGGCCGTCATCGACACCGCCGCCAAGACCGTGATCAGCACCTTCGGGGGTGGCGCCAAGCCCGACGCCGCCGCCGCTGGCTCGGCGATCACCAGCCTGCTCGGCCCCCTGAGCGCGCTGGCGGGCCAATAAGCCGCTCAGGCGACGCCGGTGCTGGGGCGAGACTGGCGGAAGGCATGGATCTCCAGCTCCAGCACCCCGCTGCAGACGCCGAGCGCAGCGGCCACCTGGCGCAGCGTCGCCTCCTCCTGGGCCTCGATCGCGCCATCGGCGCAGGCGACGCGGAAGGCGGTGTCGAGGATGATCTGGCGAGCCGGATCGTCGATCCGGCCCGCCTCCTCCGCCAGATCATCAAGCAGCTGGGCGAAAGGCCCGGGGACCACGGAGCCTGGTTCGGGGCCGCGCCGCTCCTGGGCCAGGGCTTCCAGGACCCCGGGTGCAGGCGGCACGCCGATCAACTCCTGGTGCACCGCGGCCATCATCGCCAGCTCTTCAGCCTCGAGGTCGCCGTCAGCCAGGCTGATGTCCACCATCGTGCGCAGGATCAGATCGCGCACGCGCATGGCCCCGCGATCGCCATGCTCCAGGCCCCAGCGCAGCTCGGAGAGGTCCGCCTGCTGGCGTTGGTGGCGCGAAGCGCGCGGATCCCGCTTGCAGCCTGAGCGCCCCCCCGAAAGGTTGTCGTACACGTGCACGCTGAAGCGATCCGCCAGCAGGTGGCAGAAGCGCACGCCGCGCACGGAGTTGCCGAACGAATCGAGGCGGGGGGAGAAGGTGGCGAAGCCGAGCAGGTTGGGGATCACCACCAGCACGGTGCCTGCCACCCCGGATTTGCCAGGCAGGCCCACCTCAAGGCTGAAGGTGCCGGCGTTGTCATACATGCCGGCGGCCTGCATCACCGAGAGGGTCTTCTTGACGATGTTGGTGCTGAGCACCTGGTGGCCGCTGATCGGGCAGACGCCACCGTTGGCGAGGGTGGCGGCGGCCACCGAGAGCAGGCGCGCCGTCATCTCGATGCTGCAGCAGGAGAAATAGAGGTCGAGCATCTTGTGCAGATCCACGCCTCGCGGCAGACCGCGGCGCCCCTGGAGCAGATAGGCGATGGCGAAGTTGGTGGAGGAGGTGGCCCGTTCACAGAGCATCGTCTCCTCGCTGAAGCGCACCTCGCCGGTGCAGCCGCAAAGGTCGTCCCACAGATCCATCAGGTCTTGGGTGATGGCGCGGCTGGTGCGATCGGGGTGGGCGGAGGCCACCAGGCCGGCCACCATGATCGCGCCGGCATTCACACAGGGGTTGTAGGGGCGGGCGTCGGGCAGGAGGTCGAGGGCGTTGAAGGGGCGACCGGAGGGTTCGGTGCCCACGAACTGGTGGGTGAAGGCCTCCCCCTCCCGCTGCAGGGCATGGGCATAGGTGATCGGCTTGGAGACCGACTGGATCGAGTGGTACACATCCACGTCACCGATCGCCAGCCGCTGGCCGTCGACGGAACAGAAGGCCACACCCCAGCGTTCGGAATCGGCGTCCCGCAGGATCGGGATGGAGCTGGCGTTGGCACCGCTGCGGTCGTCGGCGACCTGGTCATAGAGGAACTGGATGTCCCTCGCAAAGGCATGCCATTCCGGGATCACCAGGCGGCCATCGAGCACCCGCGCCACCAGCAGCAGCTCAGGCCCCACCAGGGCGCGGAACCCGTCGTAATCGATCGGCCGATCGCCGAGGTGTGCCAGTTCCTGCCAGAAGTGGGACAGCCGCTGGTCGTCGGGTTGGATGCCGCAAGCCAGAAAGCGATGGCGCAACGCTGCTGCGGTGGTGACGCCTTGCCGCGAGACGGTGGCGAACAGGGCGCTGAGGCGATCCATGCTGCACATTGCCAGACCCCAACCTATGCGATCTGATCTGGCGATGGCCAACAAGGGGGAGCCAGGTTGCGCAGGAGTGACAGGAGGCCTGGGGCGGCCAGAGGCCCAGGGCCACCGCGGAAGGAGGCGGAGTTCGGTGTCCTTGACACACAACGAATCTCGACCCTACGGTCTACACGATGCAAGCGTGCCTACCCATAGGTTCCACACCTTGCCAGAGTCACTGCCAGGCGCGAACGACCCGCCGGACAACACCGCGACGTGCCTCCAGGAGATCGCCTCCCTGATCCTGTCGCGGGAGTTCAACGGGGCCCGGGAGCGGGCCGAGCAGGCGCTTCGCCTCCATCCCTCCCACCCTGAGCTGCTCGGCCTGGCCTCCCGGGCCTGCCGGCGCTCCCGCGACTTCGAAGCTGCGTTGGCGTTCGATCGGCAGCGGATCGAGCATCACCCCCATTCCCCGGAGGGCTACACGGAGGCCAGCGAAAACCTGCTGCGACAGGGCCGGGCGGACCAGGCCGTGGCGGTCCTGGAGGCAGGGCTGCGCCTTCTTCCAGGCGACCCGGCGCTCCTGCACGCCTCCATCCGCGCCCATGCCGCTGGCGGGGAGCTGGAGCAGGCCGCAGCGTTCGGAGCCACACTGCTGGCGCTGCATCCGCAGCATCTCGATGCCTATGCGGATCTGGTCGAATGCCTGATCCAGCTGGGCCGCAGCGGCGAAGCCGCCGCGATCATCGAAACTGCCTACGCAAGCTTTCCCGGCGACATCCGCATCGTTCGCCTGAAGCTCGATCTGCTGATCCGGCAACGCGCCGATAACGCACACCGCCAGCTGCTGTACCGCCTGATCAAGGAGATGCCTGGCTACACCAAAGAACTGCTCGAGCGCCTGCACCGCCACGAACTGCTGATCCACTCCCACCAGCCGCGCGAACGCGATGCAACCGCCTGCGATGTGTGCTGCATCGCCGGCAACGAGGCGCCGTACATTGCTGAATTCGTACACCACTACCTCTACCTCGGGTTCGCCAATATCTTCATCGGCATCAACAACAGCACCGACCAGACCGAGTCGATCGCCAGGAAACTCAGCAGCCAACATCCCAGCGTTCACGTCTTCGACGTCAACGACACGATGGCCTGCCTCGGGCAATTCGGATGCTACAGGATGCTGTTTGCACACGCCCGCACCAGCTCAGACTCGCAGTACTGCCTGTTTGTGGACATTGATGAATACTGGTTTGCCGATCCGTTTCCAACCACGATCCGCACATTTCTCACGGACAAGGAAGCATGCGATGTGTACAGCTTTCATTGGCTTTGCTGCACCAACGAGGGCGTGTTCTCACCCCCGCCATCGCGCGACTGCACCTACCGCTGGGATCCACATGTCAAAAGCCCCTGCCACTATGAGGCTGCCATCCTCAACCTGCGCTGCCACGCGCCGCTGCTGGCCGATGGCGAGGGGCTGAGGGTGGTGGTTGGGGATTCCGTCAATCATTACCTCAAAGTCCGACCCTTCGGGATCGAGCTGCAGCAACAGATTCACGACCCGGCGTCGTCCCGTTTCGAGGACGCGGGACTGGCCTGGATCCTGCATCGCATGCAGCGCTCGGAACTCGAGTACGCCCAACGAATGCTGCGAAGAGACCCCCTGGAGCGAGCGAACGTCGCCTTCAAGTCAAATCGCGGTGGCTACAAGAATTTCGATGGCAGCCCGGGCGCCGAAGCCTACATCAACCGGGCGCTTCCCGAACCCGCCATTGAGGCGTACCACCGCTCCCTGCAGAGCTTCCTCGAACGCGCAGGGCTCGCCAGCGACCTGACGGAGGCCCGCGGCCGCATCAGCGAAGCGGCCATCTTTGCCCAGCTCAAGCAGATCCCGCCCGAGATCCTCCGGCGTGACGCCGGTGTGCTGCGGCGAACCTTCGGTGGCACCCGCTTCCACGACTGGGTGCTGGCGCACACGTAGCGATCCAGGCGGCGTGTTGCTCGCCAGCCGCAGCAGAGTGGACCAGAGTGAGGCATGCGTCGGCCCGATCCCATGCCCAGCCAGGAACTCGTTCAGCGCTACTACGGCCAGGAACTGCGCAGCAGCGCCGACCTGAAAACCAGCGCCTGCTGCGACGCCGACGCCGTGCCCGGCTGGCTGAAGCCGCTGCTGGCCAGGGTGCATCCGGAGGTGAGCAGCCGCTACTACGGCTGCGGTCTGGTGTGTCCGCCGGTGCTGGAGGGCTGCCGGGTGCTCGATCTGGGCAGCGGCGCGGGCCGGGATGTCTACCTCCTCAGCCAGCTGGTGGGCAGGAGCGGCGCGGTGGTGGGCGTCGACATGACGCCGGAGCAGCTGGCGGTGGCGCGCGAACACCAGGCGTACCATGCCGAGGCCTTTGGCTATGCCAACACCACCTTTCTGGAGGGCACGATCGAGCGGCTGGAGGAACTGGATCTGAAGCCGGGCAGCTTCGATGTGGTGGTGAGCAACTGCGTGCTCAACCTCTCACTTGACAAACCGGCGGTGCTGCGGGGCGTGCAGCGGCTGTTGAAGCCCGGCGGCGAGTTCTATTTCTCGGATGTGTACGCGGATCGGCGCCTGCCGGAGGCGGTGCGCCGTGATCCGGTGCTCTACGGCGAATGCCTGGGCGGTGCCCTGTACTGGAATGATTTCCTGCGGCTGGCGCGCGACGCTGGCTTCGCCGACCCGCGCCTGGTGAGCGACCGCCCCCTGGCGATCACCGATCCCGCGCTGGCGGCGCTGCTGGGCGAGGCGCGCTTCTTCTCCGCCTCCTGGCGCCTGTTCGCCATCCCCGAACTGGAAGATGCCTGCGAAGACCACGGCCAGGCGGTGATCTACCGGGGCACGATCGCCGAGCATCCGCACCGCTTCGATCTCGACGCCCACCACGCGATCGAAACCGGCAAGGTGTTTGCGGTGTGCGGCAACACGTTCCGGATGCTGCAACAGAGCCGCTTCGCGCCCCACTTCCGCTTCCTCGGGGATTTCGAGCGCCACTACGGATTGTTTGCAGGCTGCGGCAGCACGATTCCGTTTGCCAGTGGAGAGGGGGCAGGCGGGAGCTGCTGCTGAAACTGGTTAACGCGCAAGTGCCTCGATCACGGCCGGGTTGGAAGCCCAGCTGCGGATTCCGGAAAGCACAGGCTGGATGCCGAGATCGCGGCGCAGCTCCTGCAGATCGCGCTCCAGCAGCTGCTCCCAGGGCACGGGGAACAGGGGCTTGGCATCTTCACCCATCGCCAGACCCTGGCTGACCACCTCAAACAAGCCGCGCGGCGACATCGCCCGATCGGCGACGGGCGTATCCGCATCCACCGGCACGGCGTGCTGCATCCAGGTCATCAGCATGGCCGAGAGGTTGAGGAAGGCAAAGGCTGGGAAGTTGTATTGGCTGACACTAAGGCTTACGACCCCGAACTCACCAAAGTTGTCGAGGCTGAATCCGGTGAGGATGTGATGCAGATCGTGGGTCTGCAACACGCGGAAGTTGATGTAGTCAGCATCGGTCGCCAAATCGTTGAAGAAAGCCGCTTCAGGGAAAAGTTGATGTCATAACCGTAGCCATCGAGCACGCGGATGTAGGTGTGACCGAGGCTGCCCTTGGGAAGGGCGCGCATGCTGTCGGCGTCGTAGGGCGGGATCACGTGGCGCTCAGCGATCAGCTTGGCGCTCTGCGGGTCTTGGCGGAGCTGGGCCTCACAGGCCCGCATCGGCGGTGAATCGGTGAATTTGCGGGCCAGCTCGAAGACGTTGCTGGCATCCTGCCCACCGCCAGCAGCCAGATCCGCAAGGCCCAGGAAAGCATCGATGTTTTCGCGTGTTGCAATTTCGTTGATGTACCGGTACCCCATGAGCAGACGAGAAAGGAGCAGATTCCCAAGATGGCCAGATCCGTCGATGGGTCAACGGACAAAAGCACACATCCACCTGGCGAATGCCAGAGATCCGCTAACCTGCACCGAACTCCTTTGGGGCCGGCAAAGCGCAGATGCAGAGCAGCCTATTCACGACCATCCTACTGCCCCTGGCGCTTGGCATTGTGATGCTGGGCATGGGGCTGGGCCTGGTGCCGGAGGATTTCGGAAAAATCACGCGTGACCCAAAAGCCGTGTTGGTGGGCACAGCCTGCCAGATCGTGCTGTTGCCACTGATCGGGCTGCTGATCACCACGCTGGTGCCGATGCAACCGGAGATTGCGGCTGGCCTGATGGTTCTTGCCGTTTGCCCCGGCGGGCCCTCTTCGAATCTGATCACCTATCTGGCCAGGGGTGATGTGGCGCTATCGGTAGCACTCACGGCCGTCAGCAGCCTGATCAGCGTGGTCACGATTCCCCTGTTGGCCAATATGGTGCTGCAGCATTTCCTGGGAGCAAGCGTCGCGGTTGCCCTGCCGATCGGCAGAACGATGCTGCAGATCCTCCTGGTCACGCTGTTGCCCGTAGCGATCGGCATGGCGATCCGCGGCCAGTTCCCCGAATCAGCGCAACGCCTGGAACGGCAGGTAAGCAAGCTCGCCTTGGGCCTGCTGGCGCTGATTATTGTGCTGTTGCTCGTCAAGGAAGGCGGCAAGCTCAGCGGCTTCCTGCTACAGGCAGGGGTGGGGGCATTGCTGCTCAATCTCCTGGCTGCATCGGCAGGCTTTGGGGCGGGAAGGGTGCTTCGTCTGCCATTGGCACAACAGATCTGCATCGCCATTGAGGTGGGCATTCAGAATGGCACACTGGCGATCGCAATCACGGCCGGGCTGCTCAACAATACCGATATGGCCATTCCAGCGGCTGTGTACAGCCTGCTGATGTATGGAACCGGCTTCGGAGCGATTTTCTGTGGCCGCAAGGCCACCGCCAGCCTTGCGCGCTGAACATCTCAGGCGGCTGCGGTGGTCTGGAGCATCGCTCGGCGCGCCATCCACAGGCTCTGGCGGTCAGGGAACCCACGGCAGGAATTTGGCTCGCGCTCAAGGCGAGGGTGCTCCAAGCTGCAGACCACCCAAGACATGTTTCAGTTCGTAAGCGAGGCGTCGGACACGATTGGTGCTCCGCTAAAATTTCGCGAAGTGTTTTCGCATACTGCATCATCGATGGCAATCCTTCAACGCCTTTACTCGCCCGCACGGGCCATTGCCCTCATTGCGAGTGTCGCCTGGGCTGCAACCGCGACGCCGTCGCAGGCGATCATGACCTACACATTGAAGCAGCAAGACGAGAACACGGTTAGCCTTGAGGCCACAGGTAGTCTAAATTTACCATTACCGGTCCGCGTCGATGAGTTTAACTGCGTAACAGACGGCCTAGCCTTCTTGAACTACATGCTGCAGATCTGCACGGGCCCCGCCCGGAACCTGAGTACGTATCGAATCAGCGGACCCCAGTTTCTTCCGATCGCAATTAGTGGACGAGTTGCCGATAGCGGGAGTGGCATCAGCACCATCGTCGATGGCGGTGGTGGTGAGTTTGCAATCGGCCCGTATGCTTCAGGCGATCCCATTTCCTCGTTATCCGTTTTCAACAACGCCACTCTTGAAGATTTTGTCCCGCGTGGCTTCGCAGGCCTACTGGCAACCTGGACACTGGAGCCCGCCGATGAAAACGATCCTCACTCCAGCAACGACACCATTCAATTCATCGTGTTACCCGTACCGGGTCCTACGCCGCTGCTCGGTGCTGCAACGGCGTTTGGCATGAGCCGGCGGCTGCGACGCAAGATCAATCTTCGCCGGGGCACATCCGCTCGTGGCTGATCCATAGAGACGGGAGACAGAAATCAAGGGGGAAAAGGAATAACCTTATCTTGTTCCGCCGGGTCGTTGCGCGCCACGACAGCCCTGGCTGCGGTTGTCTGACTGAGGTTGGTGGCGTTGTGCGGAACGCCTGCCCGAATGAACAGAAACTGCCCCGCGCTGCCGACAACTTCATTCTCCAGCCTCTCCCGCCAACGCGTGAGCACTTCTCCTTCCAGGACATAGATACCGGTTTCATGGCCGACAAGCCCAGCGAAAGGGGAGATCGATGAATTAGGGACTCCTGAAAAAGTCAGATCGACTGCGGTGCAGCTGGTTTCAGCGATCGAAACCCGGTAAACTGGCCTCGTACCGGGCAATCAACGATTGCTGCAACTCTTGAACGCCGCAGATGTACCGGAAGCATCATAACGGGCAGCTCTCAATCGAAGAGTTTCACGTACCTTTTGGCGGTACATTAGACCCGAACAACCGTTGGGTACTCTTCTCATCTCTGATGCCATGGGAAGAGCTGGAGGAAACATACGCGCCTCAGTTCAGCCCCACAACTGGTGCCCCAGCGAAGTCTGTGAGACTGGCATTTGGTGCGCTCTTCATCAAGCAGCGGCTGGGCTTGACCGATGAGGAGACCGTTGAGCAGATCCGAGAAAATGCCTATATGCAGTTTTTCCTGGGTTTTTCCGGCTACTCCAGCAAGGTACCATTTGACCCATCGATGATGGTTCATTTTCGCAAGCGCTTCTCCCAGGAGGATCTCAAGCGCATCAACGAACTGATCGCAGAACGTGGTAAAGCCATGGTGATCGAGGCGATGTCGTCACTGAACGACGACGACCCCGACGATACAGGCGCGGATGAAGGATCCCAGATGTCAATCGACGATTTCGTGAAGCCAGCTGATTGGCCTGAGGGCAAGAATTGGGGAACACTCACCATCGACGCCTCTTGCACCCCAGCAGACATCACCTATCCGACTGATCTGAAGCTGCTCAATGAGGCGAGGGAGTCAACCGAGCGAATCATCGATGATCTCTGCGATCAACGCTCAGATCATCGCAAGCATAAGCCTCGATACGATCGCGGTAAGGCACGTGCTGCTTTTCTCAATGTCGCCAAACAGAAAAAGCCTCGTCGCCGGATAATCAAAGCAGCGATACGCCATCAGCTCGATTACCTGCAGCGTAATCTTGATGCCATTGATGCCCTGATCGCCTCTGGCGCAAGGCTCTCGGCTCTTAAGGCGCATTGGTGGCGCAAGCTTCTCGTGATCAGCGAGGTGCACCGACAACAGACAATCCTGCTGGTCGCCAAGACGCGAAGCATCCCCGATCGCATCGTCAACTTGGATCAGAGGCATGTTCGTCCCAGTGTTCGCGGCAAGGCAAGGGTGGCTGTGGAGTTTGGGGCCAAGATCAGTGTCTCTGTGCGGAATGGCTTTGCCTTCCTGCACAAGATCAGCTGGGATCCGTACAATGAGTCTGAGGACCTGATCCCGCAAGCCAAGAAATACAAGCAGGAGCACGGCTGTTACCCCGAGCGAATTTGCGCTGATCGCGTCTATATCAATACCAAGAATCGAAATTTCTGCAGCAAGAACAAAATTCGCCTCTCTGGCAAGCGGTTGGGAAGACCACCGAAGGATCCAAAGGTCAATGCTGCGCACAAGCAGCAGCTCAGCGCTGACCAGCGGAGGCGAAACGAGGTCGAGGGGGTCTTTGGTTCAGGGAAGCGCAAATATTCACTGCAATTGATCATGGCTCGGCTACCCAAGGGTGCAGAAACCTCGATCTCTATGGCCTTTTTGGTGATGTGTGCTGAGAAGATCTTGAGGCTGCTCTGCATCTTTTTTGTTGCTTTCTATGCGTGTATTTATGGCTGTCTACGTCTTGGCCCGCTCTTGGTGGCGCTCAGGAACATCTGCCAGCTTGAGAGTGGCGAATTTCCGGTTGCTGCATGACCGCGATTTCAACCTGCCTCCACCCTCGGTCAGCTGCTGCGCTTGACCCAGGCTCGCGAAGCGTTTTTCAGGAGTCCCGAATTACTCGTAGCTATTGATCGCCTCTAGCGAACCGGGCCACACCGCGGTGCCAGCTACAAAGACATCCCGCCAGTCACCGGACGGAGCCTGGAGACGAACCCGCCAGGCGAGCCGATCGGGGATTCGGTCAAACGAGAGCTGCGGCGTCTGCGCCACCTCGTTGGGCAGGGCCAGGGAAAGGGCGCGCTGCCGGATGGCCTCCAGATTGAGCCAGAGGCTGGCCGCTGGACAGCCCGCCAGGGTGTCGGGCCGTCGCTGGAAGCTGGACCAACGCCAGTCGCGGCCCTGGGGATCCACGCGAAAGAAGCCCGCGAGTTGATCCTCCACGAGGACCGGCACAAACCAGGAGTGCAGCTCCCCGTGGGCATCACGGATGGGGATCGCCGCTCCGGGGCGTGCCTTCTCCCGCAGGAACGGTCCGGTGAGGCCGGCGGAAGCGAGGTGCTTGCCGGCCTCTCGGTTCACGATCTGCGCCTGCTCCGCCTCGCTCAGCACGGCGCGGACCGTGCACAGCGGCATGCAACCAGGGCGGTGCACTCAGACATGCTTCAGATGGGCCCGGAAGGCATGGCGATAGGTGGTGGTGCGGAAGTTTTCCCAACTGGTGATCACGCCACCGGCTTCGGGATGGTCGCAGTCGGTCGGCGGCCAGGGATCGAACACGAGCAGGCCGCGATAGGGCAGCTCACCGAGGAGCACAAGCAATGATTCGGTGTAGCCGGCCACGGTGCGGGAATGGCCGGGCACGAAGCTGATCAGGGGCCTGTGCTCTCGGATTTCATCCCGGAACAGGGCCCAAGTGGGGGTTGCGGTCATGTCCGCATCCAGCGACTTGGCGGAGAGCTTCTCGAGCGCTTGCACCACCTTGATTTCATCGCCGTAGGGCAGGCCGTTAGGGAGATCGCAGGTGCCGAGGTTGAGTTCGGTGGCGATGCGGGGTTGATCATAACGCCAGCGGTAGAAGTTCAGGATCATCTCCACGCTGGCGGCCACGCACCAGACGCCGGTCTGCTGGCCGCGAAGTTCGTAGCAGATGCTGTGGTCGTCAGCCCGCGGGGCGTAGTGGATCTGCCTCCTGTCGTAGAGCTTGATTTTGAGATCGAGCTGCTGAAAGGCTGCGCTGGAGATCAGCTGGGCATCCAGTTTGCGCAGGGGCTCCGCATCCCAAAGCTCCATCCGCTTGCGGAAGGCGTCGGCGGTCTTCTTTCTGCCTTCGCTGCGCTCTTGCTGGATCAGGCTAAAACGCTGCAGGCCATACTCACTCGGCTGGTCACCCTTGCTCTGAGGGATTGGCGCCCAGCTGCCGAGCTCCAACATCGCCACTTCTTGCTTCTTGAGCAGGAATTGCACAGCGATCTTGGGAAAGCTGTAGGCTACAAACCGGGCTTCATCGAAACGGGCCTCACGATTCTGCCGCCGCAGGGCAGCTTTGGCACTGCGCAGTAGGGACGACTCGCTCCAACGGCTGTCGAAATGAACCGCGAGCAGCGGCTCCGCAAACGCATCCAGCACCGCCACATCGGCGTAACCAACGGTGGTGCGACGCCGCACCAGAGGCAGCCTATGGAACAGTGGCTCGCCTGAAATGTCGTAAATGGTTGTGCCGGCATCCTCGATCCGCACACCCTCCAGCGAAACGGGCAGCGCCTTGGAAAAGCTCAAGGCGCCCAGCTCCAATCCAGCCACACGAAGTAGCTGACGTTCATCCAATTGCATGGAGCCCTCCTCGTGACCAGCACGATGGTTTGCATAGACACCCTCGCCATGCCAGCCGAGGAGTGCCGAAAGGATTTACGAATATTCACGGCCAATGCACAGATCCGACAGCCGTGCCGGATTGAAGCATCGGAGAAGAAGCGTGAACTCCAGCTGGCCTACGCTGTCAGCCATGAGATAGTGCCGGCGACGGTGAAGCTCAGTCATGGCGCCGGCCTACGGGAAGCCATCCGCCTACGGATGAGCCCGTTTCTGGGTGCAGAGAGTAGCAAGAGACAGCCTGAAACCTGGCTGAAGTGCGATGTTCTTCACGAACCGAGGCGACATCTTTAAGCCAACCTCCTAACCACCATGGAAAGCACAGGGCGGTGCCGATTGTCCTTAGTCCGAGCCCACAAACAATATCACTCATGAATCTGAGGCATGTTCTCGTAATGTCAGATCGATGACGATTACTTCGATCGCCTCCACCCCGGGGAAATCAGCGGAAATCTCATTCCAATAGCCCTTTAGGGCATCGGCCAATTCAACCAATGTGATTAAACGTCCATTGATTGTCCACTTCTTCGCGGGTTGCCTTCCTTGCCAGACTAGCAGAAATACGCCACATCCGGCACTTGCCTCTCTGAGGTAATCACCCGCCAGCTGGCTGCGCAGACGCTCGCAAAGCTTTGGGCCGGTCCAGCCCTTGTCAAGCAGCTTTAACTCGATAGGAACTGGTGATTGTACAGATGCGTTTTGCAGCCAGATATCCATACGCTGGCTGTTGGCGAGTTCCGGCTCTTGTGCAATCGTAAATTGATCGCGGGAGTGTTGGTTGAGCCAGTCTGCGATCAATGTGCGCATCTCGGTTTCGCCGTCGACACGCTGCCAGGTTTTCCAGGGGCTGTAGTTTCCCCGTTCCAGTAAGTTCTTTAGGTCTTGCAAACGATGCACGGTCAGGGCGAAGAGCTGTCGATGCGTTGCGGGAGTTACAGTTTGGGACCTGGCAAACTCGTTGACCTGCTGAGCGGTCCAAGGCTCAAGGTCGCCATCTGCTTCAGCTCGCTTGTATGCCTGTTTGGCCATCCACGGACGATAATCAGGGTCCGGGTGCTCGTGGATCAGTTGCTCGATCGCTGCATAAGTGGCTTTACCCGGTATTTCCGACAGGAGCCTAAACAAGCTATCTCGTGCATCCTGAGCATGCTCGCGCAGCCCCAAAGAAAACTCAACCCCGACTGCACGGTTGACGTCATCCGACACCCGAATATAGCGGTGCGCCAGGGTATAGAGAACTTTTAGATGCTCTGCCGATCGAAAGCGATAGAAGCCAGGGCCTCTTTCTCCTGGCCCCCTCCCACCGATAAGCTTCGTAACGAATACCTGGGCTGCAATGGTAGCAACATCCTCGTCAAGGCCCGAGAGCCACTGTTCGAGTTCCGGGATGCCATTCTCCGGGTCGCAATCGACTCGGAGTGCGTACCACGTCGCAATGCTGTTCGCGTCTGTAGTTTGAGCCATCTGGCGAGTTGCCAATTCGGCAAGTCTTGCCGCCTCCGTACCGCCGTCCACCAATATGTATATGCAGTAGTTCAGGTTGGCGTGAATGCACAAGGGATGAGATTCGACCCATTCGAGGATGGAGGGGGCAATGTGGGTATGCAGCCAAGGCGCATGATAAACAAGGTCTTGAAGAATGTAGAGCAGGGGCTCTTCTGGCCTTGTGTTCTCAAGCTCCCAGACTAATTCGTTGATAACCGCTTCTTGGACCAAGGCGGGGAAAGCCTGGTACATCCTCTCGAACCACGCTGGAAATCCGTTGGGCTGACTGATGACATAACGTATGGATTGGCGTGCCTCCGCTTCATCCAGATAGCCTGGGAAATTCGCATTCTCGGTAGCCTCAATATCCAGTCCGGCCAGGCCGAAAATTAGAGCGTATGGGATGCTGTTACCTGGGTCTCCCTCAGACCTTAAGGGTGGAACGTAGCTCCGCCAATGGTTTGCGGCGGCTTCACGATAATTCTGTGCAACGCTTTCCCCGAAATCTGAAATCAGCGCTCGCCAGTTAGCGCACTCAGAGCGACATGTAGCTGAGCCACCATCCTGGAGCTCGCGCATAAGCCAGTATTGATCACACGTCAACGTTCCGGGCTCCTTCTCAGGTGGGGTGCGGACCCGTTCTGGGTTGGCACGTAACTCCGCTATCCACTGGGCTCGCTGCTGCTCTTGTCGCTCTTGCTTCTCACTGCGGCTCTGTTGGCGTTCTGCACGTTGGACCTCATACCGCCGAGCTGTCTCCGATACCGGCGGATTAATCAGCAGTTCCAACTTATTTGTCAATTCAGAGTCTTCGGCGACGGCATTTTGTAGCTGGGCAAGAATGTCCACCGGTCGGCCATTGCGCACATAAACTTGAAACGCTGTACTGAGCGCAACCGATTTATCGTCGTGAAGCTGCCTGGAACCAATATATTCGAGTAGCCTCGGCAAACCAGCAGCATCGAACTTCCAGAATGGGTCTAGCCATGAGGCTGGCCCATCATCCGTCAAGGATTCACCTTTGCGCTCCGCCTGCGCTGATCGAGCTTGTTGAATGCTGAACCAATAAAGGAGATCGTTAAGCTCCGGCCACGCGGGTACAAGCGCATGAAGATTAGTGCTGTACTCCCTAAGGTCTTCATCTTGCCAATGAGCCAAGCTTGCAGACATTAGCATAATAGTGAGAGAGGTCTTGCTTAAAGCGACTTCGCTGCGAGCGGCAACCAGCTTTTCTACTGCGTGTGAGGCTGGCCCTAGCAACCATGCATATTCCTTCGAGACAAGGCACTCTGGCCACTCGACATAAGGCGGCTGTTTCAGATAAGCATGTAGACCAATTATCAATTGAGCGATGGCCTGATGCTCTTTAGCAGAGAGCAAGCGTTCCACCAAGCCGTGCAGAGCGCTACCAAGACCAGATGTCTTGTACCTTTCATAGGGCGGCAACTTGCCCAGTGCAATCATCAGCTTTTCAACGACTCCACTATCAGGAGAAGCTTCTTCGACAAGCTTTGCGAGCAATCTGCGGGGAATCTGGTCACCGCCATCGATAAGCTGTTGCCACAGGCTATTTTTCTGCTCTACGGTCCCGCATGTCATCACCGCGCGTGCCGATGCTATTCGGGCATAAATTTCCCGAGAACCATCGGCTGCAATAGGAATCAGAGAGGCCACGCAACCGGCCATATCTCCTTGCCAGACCAGCCGGCCTAGAAAGAAGATAGCGTCGTCATTGTGGCCGTAAGAGTTTATGAGCTGTTGAGTTTTGTCCGACAGGTCTAGATTGGCGATTCGTGCGATCGCGCTATTGTCTCGTTGGGAGCGATCAACCTTATCCGAAGCGATGCACTCGACGATGTCTGCCAATATCTCCTGTCGTTCTGCCAATGGTAGCTTTGATGGATCGCCACCTTCGACAGCAAGCCCAGGGTGAATCCGAAGCGCCTTGAGCCGAATTTCGTTGTCATCCAGGATGAGCCACGGCAGTAACGCTCGAAGTCGAGGAGTAACAATTTTATGCCCATATTGCTCACGGAAGAAGAGGGCTTCGATTGAATGGCGACTGTTGCCTGTCCTTAACAAGCCAGAGAACCACTCGGCAGCAAGCAACTCGCTCACTTCCCGATGGCGAAACCGAACTGCCCCATAAATAACGTCGTTGAAAATTCCGCATTCAAGTAGAGTCCGAACATCCATGGGACTCCAATCAGAGAGAACGGTTTCTGCATCAACTCCCCGCTTGAGCGGCGTAGCATCCGGGACATTAATGCCCGCCCGTCCGGACAGCACGACCGCAGCAGCCAAGCAACGCGCGCCCTCTCTTGCTTTGAATAGATTCAGGGGTTGACGTTGCGCCCTATTAGTACTGTGCTCATCCCGTAGGCGCCGATCGATGTTGTATCTGAGCAAGTCCAAACGGCAACCCAGGGCGTTATCCTCATCCCATTTTTCCAATATGTTTACAAGGTCAAATGGACGCTCCGCCAAACTCCAAAGGCCGGCACGATCGATTTCCCTGATCAGCACGTCGACATTCTCTGCCGCCCTAGCAACGCAGAAGCGCCGAATCCGCCCTATGTCCAAGGGGCGCATAGTGAAAACTGTGAGGGCGCTTTGCGGCGTGGCTTGCCGATTCCCGGCCTCTTCCGTCTGCGCCAAAGGGAGATACAGAAGTTCATCTACCAGTCTTTGATCTTCCTTTGGTCGCCATGCGTAGGGGCGACTCGAAATGTAGATATGAGCTCTGTGCACGCCATCAGCCACCCCCTTGGCAAAGCGGCGAAGAGCCTTCTCCAAGTCTCTCGGGTGCTTTAGTCGAGCCTCATCGACCGAATCCAGGAAAAACCATGCCTCGTCCGTTGACTGAAGCCATGCGCGGAACTGGTCTTCTGTGCCAATTTCAAACGCAGTATAGAAATCAGCCTCGATATCTTCAATTCGGATAAAGAAGGCTGCTTTTCCTTTGGCATTGAGGGAACCGGCACGTTGCCGCAACTCCTCGGTCTTCCCCGCACCCGCTTCCGCCAAAATGATGCATCGAAATCTTTCCTCCAACTGGTCCCAAGTTGCCGGCTTAGCAAATCCCCAGTCCAAGAGGTATTCGGCGGTCTCTGCTTCTTTGTCACTTTTGTAGACCGGCGAAAATTCGCGATCTAACGAAACATAGTCTTCCATTGAGCACCCTTGAGGTTCGCGCTTGAAGAGATTTTCTGGGGCGGGATCACAAAGCTACCCTGTTGATCAAGAGCAAGAATGTTCGTCACAGATGCTCGCTTCGGGTCGAAACCTACCATTCCAAAACACAGAATAGTACACGGCTTGACCCATATATTACACCGTCCTCCAACCTTCTGGCCACCCAAATCGGCGAGGCCCTCTGCTCGCCTCCTTGAGGAAGGCTGCCAGGAGGAGAAAGTTGCACAGGTCGAATTCACTCCGCGCTTGATGGAAGAATCCATTGATAAGCGTTTATAATGCTACAAAATCCCAGGGCACTGCGCCGCGAGGGGATCAATGGCAAATTCAGGCGTGGAACGCATTGTGGATCCACGTCTCAATATCCCATCTTTCCCTGACTCGCACAGATCTCTTGCCCTCGCCCAGGCCAGAGAATAGCCAAAAGAGATCAAACATGCAGCACGTGGCGTGAGTGCTGTTTCCACCGCTCAACAGCACGCCACCCACAACTCTGAATCCGGTGGGATCAACAGGATGCCAACCCCGCCCACCTGCATCCGGCTTCCGCCAGCGCTGCAGGCGGTCACCTCCACCCCGAAGCGCCGGCGAGGACCACCCACCGCAAGCCCCCGCCGATCCCCCCACCCCACCCCCGCCCCTCCAAGATGAGAAGCCACGCCCCCGCCCGCCCCTGAACCAGGAAACGC
Source organism: Synechococcaceae cyanobacterium (assembly GCA_046340895.1). Taxonomy (GTDB): domain Bacteria; phylum Cyanobacteriota; class Cyanobacteriia; order PCC-6307; family Cyanobiaceae; genus Cyanobium. Next base: position 20,573 of record JBKDSQ010000051.1, read on the forward strand.
TGCTGTTTGAGCCCGCCGTGGCGCGCGCCGATGCGTTGCGCACCGTGCTGGCGTTCCCGAGCACCTACTCGGTGGGCATTACCAGCCTGGGGTTCCAGGTGGTGTGGGCCACCCTGGCGCGGCGCGACGACGTCGACGTGCGGCGGCTGTTCACCGATGCCGGCGACCCGCCCCATGGCGGTGGGCGCGGGCGGGGCGGCGGGCTGGAGCTGTTCGGGCTGTCGCTCAGCTGGGAGCTCGACGGCCCCGTGCTGCTCGACCTCCTGGAAGCGCAGCGCATCCCCGTCTGGGCCGCCGATCGGGGCGACGATGACCCGATCGTGTTCGGTGGAGGACCCGTGCTCACGGCCAACCCCGAGCCGCTGGCCCCCTTCTTCGATGCGGTGCTGCTCGGCGATGGCGAGCTGCTGCTGCCCGCGTTCGTGGACGCCATGCTCGCCAGCCGCGGTCTGCCCCGGGCCGAGCGGTTGCGGGCCCTGGCGCAAGTGGAAGGGGTCTACGTGCCGTCGCTTTACGCGCCCCGCTACGGCGCGGACGGCACCCTGCTGGCGGTGGAGCCGATCGAAGCGGGCATCCCGGCCGCAGTGGCGAAGCAAACCTGGCGCGGCAACACCCTCAGCCACTCCACCGTGATCAGCCCCGAGGCCGCCTGGCCCTCGATCCACATGGTGGAAGTGGTGCGCAGCTGCCCCGAGTTGTGCCGCTTCTGTCTGGCCAGCTACCTCACCCTGCCCTTCCGCACCCCCTCCCTCGATGACGGCCTGATCCCCGCGGTGGAGGCCGGCCTGGGCGCCACGCGGCGGCTCGGCCTGCTGGGCGCCTCCGTCAGCCAGCATCCGCAGTTCGGCGAGCTGCTGCGCTGGCTGGCGCAGGATCGCTTCGACGACGTCCGCCTCAGCGTCAGCTCCGTGCGGGCCGCCACCGTGTCGCCCGAGCTGGTGGGACTGCTGGCGCGGCGCGGCAGCCGTTCGCTCACGATCGCGATCGAAAGCGGCAGCCAGCGCATGCGCCAGCTGGTGAACAAGAAGCTCAGCGAGGAGGAGATCACCGCCGCCGCCATGCACGCCCGCCAGGGCGGCCTCAGCGGCCTCAAGCTCTACGGCATGGTGGGCCTGCCGTCGGAAACCGACGACGACGTCGACGCCACCGCCGCCCTGCTGTTGCAGCTGCGCAAGGCGGTGCCCGGCCTGCGGCTCACCCTGGGCGTCAGCACCTTCGTGCCCAAGGCCCACACGCCCTTCCAGTGGCAGCCGGTGCGCTCCGAAGCGGAGAAGCGTCTGCAGCGGCTCGCCAAGCTCCTCAAACCCAAGGGCATCGAGCTGCGGCCGGAAAGCTACGGCTGGAGCGTGATCCAGGCCCTGCTCTCCCGCGGCGATCGCCGCCTGGCGCCCGTGATCGCCGCCATGCGCGGTGAATCCGCCAGCCTCGGGCGCTGGAAGAAGGCTTACCGGGAGGCCTCAGGCCGGGCCGATCTGCCGCCGCCACCGGCCTGGAGCACCGTGGTGCATGAAGCCTGGGGGGCCGATGTGGTGCTGCCCTGGAGCCATCTGCGCGGACCCCTGCCGCCCTCCACCCTGCGCCAACACCACGATCAGGCCCTGGCCAGCACCGACACGTTTCCTGTTTGTTCCTGAAACGATCGCGTTCTGTTTGTACGGTACCAACATCTGATCGTCA
>JBKDSQ010000052.1:0-10085 GCA_046340895.1 Synechococcaceae cyanobacterium
CATCCTGCGACTGCGGATATTGCCCGAACATATGCAGAGGAGAAGTCCTGCATTCTCCAGGTCTCATGAGGGCCGCAGGTGTCGAAGGGATACGACATGAGATTGGTGCTTGGGAGGAACGAGGCAGATAGGGCTCTGAGACTAGGCATTTTAGCCTCGTGCATTGCATGTTAAGCAATGCTAACAATTTTAAAATAATGCTTATTCTGAACTTATTGGTCAATCGAACGCTCAAGATCAGAAGCGGGCAAGCGCATATGCGCATTGTAGATTCCCTTCACTACCGCCTTCTGTATCTTGATGTTAGATTGCCTAAATAGAGACCAAAGCAAAGTATCAGATTTCCTGGATTTAACTCTGTACGCCTTTGTCATTCGCTCAATGCAAATATTCAACTCTTTTGCTTGTTCAGCCATTTGGAATTTGAAAGGGGTCATCAGAATTGAGGAGGAGAGGATTGTATTCACCTATAAGATCGGAATACCAGTTCATATTGATGTACGTCTCGTTTATGGCTCTAGATCTACGGCGATACTCACTAACATGCCTTTTGCAGTGCCAAGCCAAGAAAAGAAGCAGCCCCACTGTTAGAGCCGATAGAACAACCAAGAAGAAGCCTTTAATTGAGACTAGCAGGCGAAGAAATGTGAGAATATTAAACTCAATGGAAGGAATAGCTGCACCTGATACTGGCAGAAAATGCAACGGGTAGATCACCGTTATCAATGTTATCGGGACTAAGGCAATAATGGCCCTAGAAAGGCCTTGCATATCCAACATATTGCTGGAGAATGCTCTTAAAATAATCTTGTGGCGCCTGACAACTGACTGAACCCTAAGGCTGATATTGTCAAATTCACTTTCAAAAGCGTTTATGTGCTTCCAAATCCCTGGGACAATCATTGATCTACCTAAAACTGGAAGATCGCGCATGGGATCACCATACTTGATCTTCTTATCAAGTTCATCAACAAACTTTTCGGGATAATAAAGCCGAGGGAGAGCCTGTCTAAGAAGCTCTACTTTACTCTCATGGCCAGAATCCGTTAAATCATTTAAGTCCTCCTGAATTTCTCTAAAGTCAAAGGCTTCGAATATCGTTTTGTCATGCCAATCGAAGTTCATGGAATCAAGGCGGGCCTTTAAGTCTATCGATTCATCGATCAGTACGCTTGAATCGTACAACAGCCTGTCATAGTCGCTTCCCTCGTTGATTATTCTTGAGACAAGAAAAGCCAGAATTACACCTATCATTGAAGCCGATGACTGTGAGATCGTGGAGAAGAAACTGTTCCAGTCCAACGTTGCTCACTACTTACTGAGGTCATTCTAACGCTCGCCATCACCAGGCCGCTGAAGCTCGCCGCGCATAGGAGAGACTCTCCAGGGGGCGGCTCTGGTGAATGGCGTTGTTATGCTTTGCCGCAATCTCCTGCAGTTTTAAACCTAGCGTAAAGGCACCCCCAACAAGTCCGGCTAGGGTAAGAAGTAGACTCCATAACTGGACAGGCTTCAATGAGCCAACGAGTTCAGCCACAGACATCTCACCTGCATTTATCCTTTGCTCCGAACTAGATTTGTACTTTAAGACTTTTCCCTTCCAGTCGCTTAGTATTCCATTAAACTGAGCTGTATTTAGTTTAGATTGATCAAGAGGAACAGCAAGAACAAACCAGTCGTACCCCTGCTCAAGCAAGCCTTCAGCCTTAAGGCCTTCCTCAGTGATGACAAATATGGGTAGATGCTTGGAGTAAGCCATGGCTGCTTCGATATGGTTCCATGGCGTAGCAAGACTTATATTCACCAAGCTTTTCTCGTTACTTCCGCCACGCTTCTCAGTTCCACTTGGAAAGAAACTTCTCTCTAGAGCTATGACCATGATTCCCGAGCATCTGTCCATTAGCTCAGTGACGGCTTTCAACGGCGCGTCAGAACTAAAGGTGTTTCTCCCAACCGTTTGCGGCACCAAACCTTCGCTTCTGAGCCTATCCTCAATGGCTTTTACGAAGTCCTCTTGCTTCGCGTTGCAGGTAGACCCAACACTCACGAAGATTGACTTAGGTTCCATTTGAGTAATGAGATTTAGTAAGCATAACGCTTATTGGGTGGTTTCCGGGAACCACCACGCCGGCTCTGCCGCTTTCCGTGAACTACCTGCCCGATGGTGTCGTGATTTTAGCAGCGGCAGCCGCTTTCAGGCCATTACGTCCATCGCGAACAGTGGTTATCGGATCCGATATCCACTTGGTGCGGTCGTTACGGGAGATCGGCTGGGCTAATGACGCCCATCGGCCCGCGCTTGAGCACGTGGGTATAGATCATGGTGGTATTGAGATCGGAGTGCCCCAAGAGTTCCTGAATAGTTCGGATATCCTGTCCGCGCTCCAGTAGATGGGTCGCGAATGAATGGCGAAAAGTGTGGCAGCCGGCTGGCTTGGTCAGCCCGGCGCTTTCAACGGCTTTCTTTACAGCCTTTTGGACCACGCTTGGATCTAAATGGTGGCGACCTTCTTTGCCCGTGTCATCTTTCCAGCGGTTCCGCTGGGGAAACACCCATTGCCAGCTCCATTCTCGCTCAGCATGAGAATACTTCTTTGACAGCGCATAGGGAAGAATCACAGCTCCCCATCCTGCCGCCAGATCCTGCTGATGAAGGCGGCGAACAACCTGGAGATGCTGTTTCAGCGCCTCGCACTGGCTGCCGGGCAGCAGCGTACGGCGATCCTTACCACCTTTGCCATCCCTGACGGTCAAAACCCTCTGCTCGAAATCCAAATCCTGCACACGTAATCGCAATGCCTCCATCAAACGCAGCCCACTTCCATACAACAACCCCACCACCAGGGCTGGATCTCCTTCCAGCTCTCGTCTGACTGATTTCACCTCCGCCTCGCTCAGCACCACAGGCAACCGCCTTTTCGCTCGCGCTCGGATCACTCCTTCCAGGTCCAGATCCCGTTGGAGCAGTTCCCGGTACAGAAACAGCAACGCCGACAGGGCCTGGTTCTGGGTGGAGGGGCTCACCTGGCACTCCACCGCCAGATGGGTGAGAAACGCATTCACCTCTGCGCTTCCCATCTCCCGCGGATGGCGCAGACGATGAAACCGCAGAAACCGCCGCAGCCACTGCTCATAGGTATCCACCGTCCGGCGCGCGTAGTGGCGGGCCTGCAGCTCCTCCCGGTAGCGCTGGATCAGGCCTGGGGGGCGGGCTCTCCGGGATGGGTGATCGGATCCAAATTCAGGTGGGACCATGGGCCGCTATTTCGGGTCATTCCCCTCAGCATTCCCAGCCGCCGACCGCCAGGGGCCGCCCTACCCTTGCTACTTCTGTATGGGCGGATCCGCCTATGTCGCACCGAGACCCTCGGCTGTCCGCCTAAGACGCAACTCTCGCCCGGCTGCCCGGCAGCAGAGGCACAGCGCCACAATGATTCTCACGGCTCAGCGACCAAGGTTAAGGATTTTAGGCGGATCCGCCTAAGATGTGTTCGCAACATTACAAAAATGCCGAGAGCCGCTGAGGCGGCAATAATCAGTTTTTTGCAAGATTTATCCTCTTTATCAAGCGAGCCAGACAGTTTCGCCTTCATCGATATTCAAAAGTGGATCCGCCCAGATTGCTCCCGGTTCCTTTAGCCGTCCGCCCAAGCCGCAGTAATATGGGAAAAACTGTCGACCAACTTTGGCGAATCAGCCTAGATTGTGTGCACTAGATTACAGCGGAAAATGGCATCACTGAGGGGGACGGCAGCTTCGAACCAGCGACATGCTGTGTGAACGGGAGCCAGTGTTGGCCAAGATCCATTGCGGCACGAGGAGCTTACGAAGACGCATGCGGGCCATGCGTAAAGTTTGCGTGGAATTTCATGGCTCAGCAGCCCTCACTGGCCTGTTGTTCGAGCGAGCGGATGGCATCGAGCACGGCCGGCAGGGCCTCCTGGCAGATCAACAGCACCTGCTCGGCGTCCAGATCGAAGTACTGGTGAGCGATCACATCGCGGAAACCCATGGCTCCCTTCCAGTCGATGTCGGGGAACCTGGCAGCCAGCAGGCCAGGCTCAAGCTTCTCCAGCCGCTTGAGCGCCTCCCCCGCCGCGAGGAACTGCATGCAGATGACATCGAGCAGGTCCTGGCCTTCTTCGCCGTCCAGTAGCGCCGGATCGGCGAGCAGGGGCGCAGCCTTGCGCTCGATCCGCTCCAGCGCCTGGCGCAGGGGCGTCAGCAGCAGAAGCCGATCACCGTTCACGCGCTGATGCCCTCCCGAAGAATGGCCTGGCGCAAGGCGGGGTTCATGCGCTCCCGCAGCCGCACCAGATCGACCGGGCGCTGCAGCAACTCCTCCAGTTCCTGCTTGAGGTGCACGGTGGCGTAAGGGGTGAGGGGATCAAGCTCGACCCACACGTCCACATCGCTGGTGACCGTGGCCTCGTTGCGGGCGATGGAGCCGAAAAGGCCGATCCGCTGAAGCTGGTAGCGCTGCCGCCAGACACCAAGACGTTCCCGCAGCAGGGGAAGCACCTGCTCACAGCGGAGCACAAGCTGGGCGGCGGAGCTGATCATGGCGCCAGGTTCGGCCGGGTGAGCCGCAACAGATCAAGCGATGCGCGATGCCGGATTCGAACCAGCGACCAGCTGTGTGTAAGACAGCTGCTCTACCGCTGAGCTAATCGCGCTTGGACGCCATTCTGCCTCCTAACGTCCCCCCAGCCGCCGCATGCCGGGCCGATGGCCAGCGGCCGCGCCCACGACCGCGCCACCACCTGGCTGGCCCTTCCCTTCGGGCTGCTGTGCTGGCCCTGGCTGGGGCTGGCGGGGGTTTGGGTGGGCGCCGCGGCCTTCCTGGTGGGGGGCCTCTGGCTCTCCCCCGATCTCGACACCCGCTCGCGCGCCACCCGCCGCTGGGGGCCGCTGGCGCTGCTGTGGTGGCCCTACCGGCGGGTGCTCAGCCATCGCTCGGCGCTCTCGCACACACCGCTGCTGGGTAGCGCCGGCCGGCTGCTCTATCTGGCCCTGGCCGTGGCGGGGCTCAGCCAGCTGCTGCAGCCCCTGGGTACCCCGTCGGCGGCGCGGCTGGTGGCGGCGCTGCAGGAGCTGTGGCGGGAGCAACGGGCCCCTCTGGTCACCGCGCTGGTGGGGCTGGAAGCCAGCAGCTGGCTGCACCTGATCCAGGACGGTGACCCCTGGCCGCGGCTGCCGCGGCCGTTGCGGCGGCTCAGGCGGTGGCATGGAAAGCGTGGGCGGAGAAGCGTCCGCCCCAAGTAGAGCCACGTGTCTACAGTGACGAAATCTCTCCTTGGCCTCCTGGTCATGTCTGCCCCGCCGCCGCCGGCGTCCGACGAGCTCCCCAGCCCTCCGTTCCGACAAGCGATCCGCCGCTGGGGCAACAGCCTGGCGGTGCGCCTGCCGGCCGACTGCCTGCGCCAGGCGGGCCTGGAGGAGGGCGACAGCCTCGCGATCACCGTGGAAGACGGGCACCTGCGCCTGGAGCCGGCGCCACGCCACGACCGCAGCGCCCTGGTGGCGGACCTGCGCCGCCTGCAGGCCAGCCTGCCGCCCACACCGGCCGTGATCGAGGCCTGCCGCGACGGCGAGCGCTGGTGAGCCCGTGATCTATCTCGACACCTCCGTCGTGGTGGCCCTGCTCCTACCGGAGGAGAACAGCGAGATCGCCCTGCGCTGGTTCGAGGGCTGCCGCGCCCCCATGATCAGCAGCGACTGGCTGATCCCCGAAACCCACAGCGCCCTCGGAATCAAGCAGCGCGTTCACGGCCTGCCGAGCGCAGCCTGCGCGGCGGCGGCGGCTCACTTCGAGCGCCTGGTTCGCACTGGTGTTGATCTGCGCAGCCTCGATCGCGCGCGCTTCCGCCAGGCGGGAGCCCTGCTGCAGCGACCGGAGCTCGGCCTGCGGGCCGGGGATGCCCTGCACCTGGCGGTGGCCCTCCACCACCGCTGCTCCCATCTGGCCACCTTGGATGGACGCATGCTCCAGGCCGCTCAGCACCTGGGCCTGCGCCCCGCCCTGCCCGAACCGCGGCGCCTTGCGCCACCGCCATGACGCCTCCCTCCCCCCACCAGCCCGCGCCTGACGGCTCCCTCGCCGCCCTGGCCGATCTGGTCGCCGTCGTCGCCCGCCTGCGCGACCCCGAAACCGGCTGCCCCTGGGACCGGGAGCAGACCCACTCCACCCTGATCCCCTACGTGCTGGAGGAGGCCCACGAGGTGGCCGATGCCATCCGCCACGGCGACGACCGCCACCTGCAGGAGGAGCTCGGCGATCTGTTGCTGCAGGTGCTGCTGCACGCCCGCATCGCATCGGAAGCGGGGCGTTTCGATCTGGAGGCGGTGGCGCGGGGCATCCGCGACAAGCTGGTGCGGCGCCATCCGCATGTGTTCGCCGATGCCGAGGCGGCCGACAGCGCCGCGGTGCGCGTCCACTGGGAGGCGATCAAGGAGCAGGAGCGGGCGGCCCAAGCTGCGGGCGCCTCCCCGAGCCCCCTCAGCGAGCGCCTGGCCGGCAAGGTGCGCGGCCTGCCCTCCCTGGCCGGCGCGATGACGATCTCGCGCAAGGCCGCCGCCGCCGGTTTCGAGTGGGACGACCTCGATGGCGTCTGGCAGAAGGTGCACGAGGAGCTCGATGAGCTCAAGGAGGCCGTCGCCAGCGGCGACCGCGCCCACGCCCAGGAGGAGCTGGGCGATGTGCTCTTCACCCTGGTGAACGCGGCGCGCTGGTGCGGCATCGACCCGGAGGAGGGCCTGGCCGGCACCAACCGGCGCTTCCTCGATCGCTTCTCCCGCGTGGAGGCAGCCCTGGGCGGCGACCTGGGCGGCCGCAGCCTGGCCGAGCTGGAGGGCCTGTGGCGCCAGGCAAAGGCGGCGATCCGGGCCGAGGCCCAGGCGTCCCCCCGCGCCGAGGCCCTGGGCGAGCCCCCCCTTCAGCCCTGATCCGGCCGCCGGCCCTCACGCCGCTCCGCCTTGCGCGCGCCCCGCAGGCGCTTGGAGGCCAGCCGCCGCACCTGCGAACCCCGGCTGGGCCGGGTGGCGCGCCGCGGCGGCGGCGGCGGCGCGATCGCCTGCGCCAGCAGCTCCGCCAGCCGGCGCCGGGCGGCCTGGCGGTTCAACCACTGGGAGCGCTGCTCGGCGGCCACCCGCACCAGCTCGCCCCCCACCAGCCGCCCCGCCAACCGCGCCAGCGCCCGCTGCCGCAGCGGCTCCGGCAGCGACGGGCTGGCGGCCAGATCGAAGCGCAGCTCCACCCGCGAATCGGTGGTATTCACCCCCTGGCCGCCGGGACCGCCGGCGCGCGAGAAGCGCCAGCGCAGCTCCGCCGCCGGCAGCGTCAGGCCCGGGGCGATCGGCAGGTCGTCGCCGCTCACAGCACGGTCACCCGGCCGCTGGCGATGTCGGCCACGGCGGCGGCGATCCGCAGCTGCCCGGCCGCCTGGGCCGCCGCCAGCAACGCACTGCGCTGGGGCAGGGCCCGGGCCGTGGCGCGGGCGTTGGCCGCCACCGCCGCCGCCGGATCGCGGCTGGAGCCCACGGCGGCGCGGATCGGCGCCACCAGCTCCTCCAGCAGCGGCGTCAGCGGATCGCGGCCCAGGGCGGCGGCCACCGCCCCGCAGCCGCCATGGCCGAGCACCAGGATCAGCGGCACCTCCAGCTCCGCCACCGCGTACTCCAGCGAGGCGATGCCGGCATCAAAGGGGGTGTTGCCGGCGCAGCGCACCTCGAACAGCTCGCCGGAGCCCGCGGCGAACAACCACTCCGGCGCCACCCGCGAATCGGCGCAGCCGAGCACCGCCGCCCAGGGCCGCTGCCCCTCCGCCAACGCGCCGGGCCTGATCTGGCAATGCAGGGCCCCATGCTCCTGCAGCAGTCGCGCCCGCTCCAGCGGATCGCCGCTGCCGGCCGCCTCCTGCCACACCGCCGCGAAGGCGGCATTGCGGCGCAGCAGCTCCGCCAGCGGATCACCCGGGGGGCGGCAGATCTCCAGGCGGCGCCGCAGCAGGCCGGCGGGGTCCTCCGGGCTGTCAGAGCCTGCCGGGGCCAGCGCAGGCCCGGCCGCCGCAGCGGCCGCGGCGCCGGGCGCCACGGCGGCCGCCAACCCCAGGGCGCCGCCCCACCGCAGGGCAGCGGCCAGCAGCAATCGACGGGGCAGCGGCATCGTGCGGTGACAGGGAGTCCTGCCTGCGGTTTAGCTGGGAAGGAGATCGCCGCGCCGCCGACCATGTCCGAGTTCACCGCCGCCGCCCCGCCCGGCTGGATCGACGAGGAGCACGAGGGCGTGCGCTACGGCCTGGCCGGGCGGGTGCTGGAGGAAGGCCAGAGCGCCTTCCAGCGGGTCACGATCATCGACAGCGACCGTTACGGGCGCGGCCTGCTGCTCGACGGTTGCTGGATGACGGCCGAGCGGCAGGAACGCCACTACCACGAGGCGCTGGTGCACCCGGCCCTTTGCGGCGCGGCGTCGATCGAGCGGGTGCTGGTGGTGGGCGGCGGCGACGGCGGCACCGCCCGCGAATGCCTGCGCCACCCCGGCGTGGCCCACCTCGATCTGGTGGAGATCGACGGCCTGGTGGTGGAGTGGAGCCAGAAGCATCTGCCCTCCATCGGCGGCGACGCCTGGAGCGATCCGCGCCTGCAGCTCACCGTCGGCGACGGCATCGCCTGGGTGGCCGAGGCGGCCGACGCCAGCTACGACGTGGTGATCGTCGACGGCTCCGACCCGGCCGGCCCGGCCGAAGGGCTGTTCAACCGCGCCTTCTTCCAGCACTGCCGCCGCATCCTGCGGCCCGGCGGCGTGTTCGCCACCCAGAGCGAATCGCCCGAAGCCTTCCGCAACGTCCACATCGACATGGTGAAGCTGCTGCGCGAGGTGTTCGGCCACGCCGATCCGCTCTACGGCTGGGTGCCGATGTACCCCAGCGGCTGGTGGAGCTGGACCTTCGCCGCCACCGACGGCCCCCGCTACCGCACGCCCCAACCCGAGCGGGCCGCCGCGGTGGCCGACGGCTGCGAGATCTGGTCGCCCCGCTGGCAGCGCGGCGGCTTCGACGCCATGCCCGCCTGCATCGAACGCGCCCTCAGCCGATGAGCCTGCACCACCCCCCAGCCGACCCCGCCCCCGAACCGCTGTTCGACGACGACGGCGCCGTCTTCCTCGGTGCGCGCCGCGATCCGGCCGGCTGCCGCGTCGGCCTGTTCGGCGTGCCCTACGACGGCACCACCTCCTTCCGCCCCGGCACCCGCTTCGGGCCGGCGGCGATCCGCGAGGTGAGCGGCGGTCTGGAGACCTACTGCCCCCAGCTCGATCAAGACCTCGACGACCTCGCCTTCGCCGACCTCGGCGCCGTGGTCACACCTTTCGGAGCACCCGAGCCGGTGGTGGCGGCGGTGGGCGCGGCGACGCGGCGGGTGCTGGATCTGGGGCTGGCGCCGCTGATGCTCGGCGGCGAGCACTCGATCAGCAGCGGCGCGGTGGCGGCGGTGGCCGAGCGCCATCCCGAGCTGGTGCTGGTGCAGCTCGATGCCCACGCCGACCTGCGCGACGACTACCTCGGCTCGCGCCACAGCCACGCCTGCGCCATGCGCCGCTGCCTGGAGGCGCTGCCGAGCGGCCAGCTGCTGCAGGTGGCGATCCGCAGCGGCACCCGCGCCGAATTCCAGGAGATGCGCCAGCAGGCGCGGCTGGTGTCCATCGAGGGGTTGGCCGAGGCCCTTTCCCCCCTGCGCGGCCTGCCCCTCTACCTCACCGTCGACCTCGACTGGTTCGATCCGGCGGTGCTGCCGGGCACCGGCACCCCGGAGCCCGGCGGCTTCCACTGGCCCGATTTCGCGGTCCTGGTGGAGGAGCTGCGCAGCCACCGGCTCGTGGCCGCCGACGTGGTGGAGCTGGCTCCCCAGCTCGACCCCAGCGGCGTGAGCGCGGTGCTCGCCGCCAAGGTGGTGCGCTCGCTGCTGCTGCTGCTCGGCGGGGCGTCTGCGCCGACGGCGGCTCAGTAGCAGCAGGTGCCGCTGGCCCGCTGCTCCCGCAGGCGGTCGTGCTGCTGGCCGATCAGCAGGATCGCCAGGGTGGGGTGGTTGTG
>JBKDSQ010000053.1:0-48139 GCA_046340895.1 Synechococcaceae cyanobacterium
GAGCAGCACCGAAATAGCGGCATGGCGGAGGAAACGGGCGCGCAGCCGTTCCAGTTGCTCGGGCGACTGACGCAGCAGCCCGCCCCCCCGCAGGATCAGCCCCCCGCCCCCCCCCCGCCCCACCCCGTAGCCCATGTTTTCGCCGAGGATCGCGCCGCCCGCCGCGGCACCCATCACCCCGGCCAGGCTGAGCTGACCGCTGCCGGCGGCATAGCCCCCCAGCAGGGTCACCGTCTCTCCCGGGATCGGCAGACCGGCATTCTCCAGCAGCATCGCCCCGAAGATCAGCCCGTAGCCCCAGTGCCGCAGGAGATCGCCTAGCGCGTGCGCGTCGACACCGCCGGAAAGGAAAGGCAGCTCGATCACGGTGGAGGGAAACCTGGCGGGGGCAACGGCGCAACCCTATCGGCCCGGATGCTCGGGCAACGGATGGAACCGAATCATCGGCGCCGCCCTAGGGCGCAAGTCGGCGCAGGCGCCGCCAGCGCACCGCCGACCACACCAGGAAAGCCATGAGCAGGGGCAGCAGCGCCACCAGAAGGATCAGGCGGTACTCGTCGGTCCAACTGGAAGAGGACGTGAGCATAAGCTGCTCGCCCAGATAAAGCACATAGAGGCCCACGAGAATGCCACCCTCCAGACGGGTGATCACGCCGCCGGTCCAGAAGATCGGCAGGCAGGCGATGGTGGTGAGCACCATGATCGGCAGGTCGCGGCTGATCATCACCGGGTCCACGCCGAGGCCGCGGGGGCCGGACACGGTGGCGCACATGCCGAGGATCACCACCTGGTTGAGCAGGTTGCTGCCCACCACGTTGCCGATCGCCAGATCGGCCTTGCCGCGGTAGGCCGCCACCAGGGAGGTGACGAGCTCGGGCATCGAGGTGCCGGCGGCCACGATCGTGAGGCCGATCACGGTTTCGCTCACCCCCAGGGCCTGGGCGGCACCGATGGCGCCGCGCACCAGCAGCTGCGAGCCCACCACCAGCAGAACAAGGCCGCCGGCCAGACGCGCCAGGGCGACCGGGGCCGTGCTGCGCTCGTCGGCGAGGTCGTCGCCGCTCTCGTCGGGGTGCTCGGAAGCGGTGCGCATCTCCCACACCACGTTCATGACGGTGGCGGTGAGCAGGGCCACACCGGCCTGCCAGGTGAGCCGACCAGCGGAGGCCATGCCCCAGGTGGCCATCGACACCCCCAGCAACAGCGGCACATCGCGCTTCACCAGACGGCTGCGCACCCGCAGCGGCACCACCAGGGCGCTCATGCCGAGCACCACCAGCACGTTGAAGATGTTGCTGCCGACGATGTTGCTGACGGCGATCGCATCGTCGCCGCGGATCGTGGAGAGCAGGCTCACGAACAGCTCGGGGGCGCTGGTGCCGAGCGACACCACCGTCAGGCCGATCACGATCTGGGGGATGCCCAGGAGCAGGGCCACGGCGGTGGAGCCGGCCACAAACAGCTCGCCGCCCCCGAAAAGCACCAGGATGCCGCCCAGGATCAGGGCGAGGTCGATCAGAAAGGCCATCGGCTGCGCACGGTGCGGGGATTCTGCCGTTCCGGAGCCCCGAGTGGGCATGGCGGGGCATCGCCGAGAGTGGGGGCGTTTCCGCCCGCTCCGCCCGTGCGCGCCGCAGCCCGCCGCCCCCCGTCCGGCGCGACCTCCGGCGAGCGAGCCGCTCCGCGCTGGTGGGTGGCCGGCGACCTGGACGGGTTCCTGGGCCTGGGGCTCGACAACCTGATCCAGATCCTGCTGATCGTGTCGCTGTGCCGCGGCGTGCTCGGCTATCCCGACGCGCTGGTGTTCGGCACGATCCTGCCGGCCAGCGGCATCAGCCTGGTGCTGGGCAACCTGGCCTACGCCTGGCAGGCCCACCGACTCGGCCTGCGCGAAGGCCGCGACGACCTCACCGCCCTGCCGTATGGCATCAACACGGTGAGCCTGTTCGCGTTCGTGTTTCTGGTGATGCTGCCGGTGAAGCTGAGCGCCCTGGGGCAGGGCCTGCCGGAGCCGGAGGCGGTGCGGCTGTCGTGGCAGGCGGGGTTGCTGGCCTGCCTGGGCTCCGGGCTGATCGAGAGCGGCGGCGCCTTCGTGGCGGGGGTGCTGCGGCGCTGGCTGCCGCGGGCGGCGCTGCTGGCCACGTTGGCGGGGATCGCCCTGGGCTACATCGGCCTGGGCTTCCTGCTGCGCACCTACGCGGTGCCGGTGGTGGGGCTGGCGGTGCTGGCGGTGATCCTGCTGGCCTATTTCGGCGAGGTGCGGCTGCCGTTGCCGGGCGGGCTGCTGGCGGTGCTGGTGGGGGTGGCGCTGGCCTGGGCAACGGGCCGGCTCACGGTCGATCCGCTGGCCTGGCGGGCGGGGCTGGCCCAGGTGGGGCTGCACCTGCCGGGCCTGCAGATCGGGGCCCTATGGAACGGCCGCGAGCAGCTGCTGCCGTGGTTGGGGGTGACGGTGCCGATGGGCCTGTTCAACGTGCTCGGCTCGCTGCAGAACCTCGAGAGCGCCGCCGCCGCCGGCGACGACTATCCGGTACGCGGTTCGCTGCTGATCAACGGCATCGGCTCCACCGCCGCCGCCCTGTTCGGCTCCTGCTTCCCCACCAGCCTCTACATCGGCCATCCGGGCTGGAAGGGGATGGGAGCCCGCATCGGCTACTCCTGGCTGAACGGACTGGTGATGGGCCTGGGCTGCCTGCTGGGGCTGTTCGCGGTCGTGGGGTTGCTGGTGCCGATCGAGGCGGGGATGGCGATCGTGCTCTACATCGCGCTGATCATGGCGGCGCAGGCCTTCCAGGCCACCCCGGAGCGGCATGCGCCGGCGGTGGCCCTGGGGCTGCTGCCCGGCCTGGCGGGCTGGGGGGCGCTGCTGCTGAAGGCGGGGCTCCGCGCCGGCGGGGTCGGCACGGCCGAGCGTCCGTTCGGGCCGCAGCTGCTGCTGCCGCTGCAGCAGGCCGATGTGTGGGCGGCGGGGGCCTTCGCCCTGGAGCAGGGTCAGATCCTGGCCGCGATGCTGCTGGCGGCGATGCTGGTGTACGTGATCGAGCAGCGCTTCCGGGCGGCGGCGCTGACGGCGCTGGCGGCCGCGGGCCTGTCGTGGGTGGGGCTGATGCACGCCTGGCGCTTCACCCCGGCCGACACGGTGCTCCAGCCGGGCTGGGGCAGCGGCCGGGAGTGGGCGCTGGGCTACCTGGCGATGGCGGTGGTGTTCCTGCTGGGGTGGCGGCGGGCGCGCTGAAGGCCGGCGGCGGGCGCCCGGGCAGCTACGGCGCGTAGGGGAGGCGATGGGCATCCTGAGGGGAACCCGACGATCTGCCGATGCCCGTCCCTGCTCGCCCATCGCGCATCCGCAGCCTGGCTGCGGCCACCGGTCCGCTCACCACCGCCCTGCTGGGCGCCGCCCTGCTGGGCGCCTCAGGGGGCGCCGCGGTTGCCGGTGCCGCGCCGACGCCAGCCAGCCCCGGAGTGGAAGGCGACCCCGGCTGCCGCCCCCCGGCCACCGGCCGCTGGGTGGTGATGGAACAGGGCAGCGCCGGCGGCGAGCCGGTGGCGCGGCTGCGGCAGGAGCGGTGGCACGCCGATGGACGGCTGGAGGGGGTACTGCTGGAGCGCCGCGGCCGGGGCTGGCGCGAGCGGGCCTATGTGGGCCAGCTGCGGCCGGCGGGAACCTGCCGGGTGACGGTGGAGCGGCTGCTGGCGGTGGATCCGGCCGATGCACGACCGCGGGAGGTGCAGCGCGCGGGAGCCGTGCTCGATCGCAGCGGCCGACCGGCCTACAGCCTCGATCTGGCGGAGGGCACCGTGTTGAGCGGGCGCTGGTGGTCGCAGGCCGATGGCCCCTGCGCCGAGCAGACCCTGGGCGGGGTGGTGCTGAGCCAGCAGCAGGGGCTGAGCTGGCGCAGCGGCGCCTGGCAGCCGAATGCGGTGGTGCAGCGCGAGCTGTGGCGAGCTGGCCGGGTGGAAGGGGTGGCGCTGATGAGCGTGGCGGGCCGCCAGGAGCTGGCCTCCTACGGCGGCAGCCTTCGCGTGGCGCCGAGCTGCCTGGCCACGATCCAGCAGAAAGACTCCCAGGGTGTCCTGTACAACTATCGGGCGGTGCTTCTGGCCAACGGCGGCGGATACGTCTACCTGCAAACAGACCCCGACGACCTCACGATCGGCTGGCTGGAGCACCGCTGAGAGGCTCCGGCACCCCGAGGGCGCGATGATCTGAATCGGCCCCGCCAGCCCCGGCCGCTCCGCCACGATGACCCCCACCCGCCTGACGCTGCGCCGTCCCGACGACTGGCACGTGCACCTGCGCGACGGGGCGATGCGGGCGGCGGTGGCGCCGGCCACGGCGCGGGTGTTCGGGCGGGCGATCGTGATGCCCAACCTCAGCCCGCCGGTCACCACGGTGGCGATGGCGCAGGCCTACCGCGAGCGGATCCGGGCCGCGGTGGCGGCTGATCCCGCCGCCGCGGGAGCAGGCTTCACCCCCCTGATGACCGCCTACCTCACCGACGACAGCGACCCGGCGGAGCTGGAGCGGGGCCAGGCGCAGGGCGTGTTCACCGCCTGCAAGCTGTACCCGGCCAACGCCACCACCCATTCCGCGGCAGGCGTCACCGATCTGGCGAAGCTGGAGCGGGTGTTCGAAACGCTGGAGCGGATCGGCCTGCCGCTGCTGATCCACGGCGAGGTCACCGATGCGGCGGTGGATGTGTTCGACCGCGAGGCGGTGTTTGTGGAGCGCCATCTGGCGCCGCTGCTCGCTCGCCACCCCGGGCTGAAGGTGGTGCTGGAGCACATCACCACCGCCGAAGCGGCCGACTTCGTGCGCAGCGCCGCCGCCAACGTGGCGGCCACGATCACGCCGCACCACCTGCACATCAACCGCAACGCCATGTTCCGCGGCGGTCTGCGGCCGGATTTCTACTGCCTGCCGGTGGCCAAGCGCGAACGGCACCGGCTGGCGCTGCGGGCGGCCGCCACCAGTGGCGACCCGAAATTCTTCCTCGGCACCGATTCGGCGCCCCATCCGCGATCGGCGAAGGAATCGGCCTGCGGCTGCGCCGGCATCTACAACGCCCCCCACGCCCTGGAGAGCTACGCGGAGGTGTTCGAGCAGGAGGGAGCGCTGGAGCGGCTGGAGGCCTTCGCCAGCGAACACGGCCCGCGCTTCTACGGCCTTCCGCTCAACGAGGGCACCATCACCCTGGAGCGCGTCGACCAGCTGGTGCCGCAGCGGTTGGGGGAGGGAGAGCTGAGCCTGGTGCCGTTCCATGCCGGCGAGCTGCTGGGCTGGCGGGTGGCCGGGGGCTGAGCCGCGGTGCAGACCGCATCCAGTTGCCACCGCCAGCGCCCATTTCTACGGTGAAACCACCCTGACCAATGCCATGCGACGGCTTCTCGCGGCCCTGGCGGGCGTCTGCACGACCCTGGAGCAGGAGGCGAAACGGGCGCAGCACTGGCAGGCCAACGCCGATCCATGGCAGTACGTGCTGACTGGCTCGGTTGAGCTGACTGTTGACGCCGACAGCCTGCGGATCCCGCCCCCGCTGGCCGATCGCCTGCCGGAGCGCAACGCCTTTTCGCAGGCCTGCGAGCGCGCGGGCCACGGCCTGACGGGCTGCCCCTGAGCGATGGGCGTCGCCACGGCGCTGTGGCTGCTGCTGGGCCTGGGCCTGGGGCTGTTGGAGACCCCCTACCAACTGCTCTCGGAACTGGGGTTCCGGCTGCAGCGCCAGCTCTGGGCGCTGACCGGCCTGGGGGCGACGGAGGCGGCCCGCTCCCCCGGCTGGGCCGGGCCCCTGCTGGTGTTCGCCGCCAGCGCGGCGCTGTTGCGGCTGGCCTGGGGGCCGCTGGCCGCCGGGCGCGGCGGTGGCATCGGCCCAGTGATCGCCCTCGATCGCAGCGGTGGCGCCGCCACTGGCGCATACGACAAGCTCAGCCTGCGCACCCAGCTGCGGCGCCTGCCGCTGATGCTGCTCACCCACCTGGGCGGGCTGTCGGTGGGGGTGGAGTCGCCGTCGGCGGCGCTGGGAGCTGGGCTGCTGCTGGCGATGCACCGCCGCTGGCCGAACTGTCGCCCCCTGGCGGCCCTGCCGCCGTCGCTGCTGGCGGTGATCGGCGGTGCCGCTGGCCTCGGGGCGGCCTTCCGCTCGCCCCTGCTTGCGGTGACCTACGGGCTGGAAGAGCTGGGTCGCCGCAGCGGCCTGGCGCTGGTGCCGATCACCCTGCTGCTGGCCGGCGCGGGCAGCCTGGCGGCCAGCCGCCTGGGGCAGCCGGCCCGACTCGAGGGTCTCAGCTTCGGTGCCCTGCCCGGCAGGCTGCTGGGATGGGCGCTGCTGCTCACGGCGGTGGCGACCGTGCTGGGGGCGGGGCTGGCGCGCGTGTTGATCCCCCTGGCCAGCCGGGTGGGACAGGCGATGCGACGCCGGCCGCTGGCGGGGACGCTGCTGCTGGCAGCGGTGCTGACCGGGCTGGCAGGTGCCAGCGGCGGCCTGAGCCTCAACGATGGCTCGCTTTCTCTCAGCGCTGCCCTTGCCGGGCAGCGGGGCGGCAGCCTCGGCACCGTGCTGTGGCGGTCGCTCGCGACGCTGCTCAGCATCGCGGCCGGAGCGCCGGGCGGGCTGATGCACGACACGATGACCCTCGGAGCCCTGCTGAGCAGCCCGCTGCAGGGTCGCTTCGGCCTGGGTCCAACGGAGCTCGGGCAGCTGGCCGCCGTCGGCGCCACCGCCGCCTTCGCCGCAGCCCAGGGCACGCCGGTGTTCTGCGCCGTGTTCGTGGTCACGCTGCAGGGCGATGCCGCCCTGCTGCCCGTACTGCTGCTGGTGAGCGCCCTGAGCGCTGGCCTCGGCGCGGGGCTGCGGGGCGAAGGCTGGAACGAACACCAGGCCGGGGCTCTGCTGCACGGCCAGCAGCTCGGTTGCTCTGACTGCGAGCGGATGACCGCCCAGAACCAGACCCGAGGCGAGAGGTTCCCCTCAGGCGGCGCGAGCTCCAGTCCCGGCTCGGATCCAGGTGGGCAAGATGGGCGGGGTTGCGAGCATCGACCGGATCCGCACCCGGATCCCTGAGGAGTCCAGGATCGAGACCGGAGGCTGCTCCCTCACCCCCACTCCTGGCTCCATGCCGCCGCCGCACCGCCCGGCGCTGCCGAGTGATCTGGCTGGGATCGGTTGATTCATCCAAAAGCTTTGCCAGCAAAGGAATCCAGCTCACCCCTGCACAGAGAAGGCGCCGGAAGGCGGGCCATTCAGTGCGCCAACGCTGCGCTCCTGGCGCTCGGCGCTGCGCACGGCGGCAACCTCCAGCTCGATTAGCGGTTGAATGCTCCGAAAGCACCAGGGCGTGGAGGGCTAACGCCGGCGCCTTTCTCGATCTGGCCCGCGCCCTGGCCCCGGAGCGGCCGGTGCTGGGCCTGCAGGCCTTCGAGGCCGGCGTCGCCGAGCCGGATCTGCCCGGTGTGCGGGCCCTGGCCGCCGACTATGCCGATCAGCTGCTGCAGCACCACCCCGAGGGGCCCATCCATCTGCTGGGCTATTCCGCCGGCGGCTGGTACGCCCACGCCGTGGCGATGGAGCTGCAGGCGCGCGGCGCCAACCTCGGCCTGTTCGGCGTGCTCGACAGCGGCGTGGGCGCCCGGGTGCACCGGCGCCTCGGTGCCGCCCTGCTGTGGCGCCATGGCCTGCGGCGACTCAAGCCGCCGGGATCCCTGCGGCGCCAACTGCGGCAGCCGTGCCCCTGGCGCCCGCTGCTGCGCCGAAAGCTGGCGCACAGCCATCAGCTCCTGTACCGCTATCTGCACCTACGGGCCCCCAGCCTCGGACGACGCCGCCAGGAAGAGCCCTTCCTGGCCCTGTTGAAACGCGACTACCGCCCCCAGCCCTCCGCCCTGGTGGCGGATGTGTTTGCCCCGGAGCAGCATCTACCGGAGCTGCAGCAGCTCTGGGGCTTCTACGCCAGGGGTGGCGTGCGCTGCCATCCGCTGTTCAGCCAGCACCTGGATTTCTATCGCCCTGAGCTGGCGCCCAGCCTGGCCGAGGCGATTGCGGCGGCACTGGAGCGGGCGGAGCGGGAACGGGGGTGACGGCCCGTACAGACGGGCTGCGCACAAGACCAGACTTGATTACGCAGATACCACTCAGGCCATGGGGCGCAACGCCATTCAGTTCCAGAAGGGGCTCTCCGTGCCTGAGTTCCAGGCGCTCTACGGGACGGAAGCCCAGTGTGAAGACGCATTGGCCCAAAAGGAAAAAGTCCAGATGGATGATTCCCACCTTGGAGGAGAGCGCCCAGGGGGCAAGGCAGGTCGTGGCTCGGAGAACAAGGTACCGATCGTCGCTGCCATCTCCTTGAATGCAGCGGGGCATCCAATCCAAGCCAAGATTTCTCCAGTCACTGGATTCACATCAGAGGTGTCAGGCGACATCAAAAACTGAGCCGGAGGCGAGACGAAAACTGAGCCACCTGGAGGGCGAGGAAGGGAAAGCAGCAACGGCCGCTCAGGGGCCACGGGTCCGGGCGGAGACGGCCACGGCTACGCCCACAACGGCCGGTGTCGGCTTGGGCGGGGGCAACGCGGCGCCGCCGTACGCGGCATTGCCCGTCCGACAAATGCTGCATCAGGCATCCGACAAACACAGCATCAGCAGCCCAGCAAACGCAGCATTAGCCTGCCGGAATCCGCCGCCTCCAGCCCAGGCCATGCCCGACCCCGCCTACCTGCCGCGCATCGCCGATGCGGAGCTGCGCGAGGCCCTGGGCGCGGCGGGAGCCGTGGTGATCCAGGGTCCGAAGGCCTGCGGCAAGACGCGCATGGCCCAGCAGCTGGCCGCTTCCACGGTGCTGCTGGATGTGGACCCGGCGGCGCGGCAGGCGCTGGCGGTGGATCCGGCCCTGCTGCTGGAGGGCGCCCGGCCACGGCTGCTGGATGAATGGCAGGTGGCGCCCGAGCTGTGGAACCAGGTGCGGCGGGCGGTGGATGGAGCTGCGGCGCCGGGCCAGTTCCTGCTCACGGGCTCGGCGGTGCCGGCGGACGACGCGGCGCGGCACACGGGCGCGGGTCGCTTTTCGTTCGTGCGGCTGCGGCCGATGACCCTGGCCGAGAGCGGCGCCGCGCCGGGCGGCGTGTCGCTGGCGGCGCTGCTGGCGGGGGAGCCGGCCCACTGCGCCGATCCTGGCCTGGGGGTGAAGGATCTGGCCGAGCTGGTGTGCCGCGGCGGCTGGCCAGGGCAGCGCGCCAGCTCGCTGAAGGCCGCCAGCCGGGCCGCCCGCGACTATCTGGAGCAGGTACGGCAGGTGGATGTGCAACGGCTGGAGGGACGCCGACGCGATCCGCAGCGGCTGGGGGGCCTGTTGCGCGCCCTGGCCCGCGGCGTGGCCACGGAGGTGTCGCTGAACACCCTGGCGGCGGATGCCGGCGGCGGCGATGGCCCGCTCGATCCGCGCACGGTGGCTGATCACCTGGAGGCGCTGGAGCGGCTGATGGTGCTGGAGCCGCAGCTGGCCTGGCGACCGCATCTGCGCTCGAAGGCGGCCCTGCGGCAGGCACCGCGGCGCCACTTCTGCGATCCATCGCTGGCGGTGGCGGCCCTGGGTGCGGGCCCGGAGCGGCTGCTGGCGGATCTGGCCTGGCTGGGGCAGCTGTTCGAATCGCTGGTGATCCGCGACCTGCGCGTGCTGGCCCAGGCGCTCGACGGCGAGGTGTTCCACTACCGCGACAACTACGGCGTGGAGGTGGACGCGATCGTGCAGCTGCGCGACGGCCGCTGGGGCGCGATCGAGATCAAGCTCGGCGCAGGCCAGGTGGAGGCCGCCGCCGCCAGCCTGCTGCGCTTCCAGCGCCAGCTCGACCTGAGCCGCACCGGAGCCCCGGCCTTCCTGGCGGTGGCCTGTGGCAAGGGCTATGGCTACCGACGCCCCGATGGCATCAGCGTGCTGCCGGTGGGGGCCCTGGGGCTGTGAGCCGCTGCCGCAACTGGGCCCTGGGAACAGCCGCACGATCGGCCGGTTCCAAGACGGCACATTCGAACCCCTTGAACCCGCCGGTGCTTGAACCGCCAACCCCAGCTCTCATCGTGTGGCGCTGGAGACAGCACGTTCCTGATCACCTTGTAGACCAATCGGTGCTCCTCATTGATCTGCCGCGTCTGTGGCCTGCCAGTGGAGGTAGTCGTCCCAGGACTGCTCAGCGAAGATCAGCTTCATTCCGTGTCGTCGTCCGCCAGAGCATGGGTGCGACCCTGTCCTGCCTCAAGATTCTCGATGGCATCGAGAAGGCGCCTGGCATTGGCATCACCACACAAGGCTGGCCGTTGCGGGTGATAATCAGCGGCTCGTGGTCGCCGCAGACGCGATTCATCGTCTGGGCCAGGTTGGCCCGTGCGGCGGTGTCGGTGATGGCGTCCACGGGAGAGCGGCCTGGATCCCGGGCCATAGGCTTCCCCCAGGCCCGCGCCGTGCATCTGGGCGATTCCAGCAAGGGCGTCTCGACCCCTGCCTTCGAGGAGCTGCGCAACAGGAGCTGGAACGACCAACTCCTGGCGACGATGTTTAGCCGCCATCTCCAGCGTACGCCCTGCCGTGTCGCATGGCATAGCTATAGATTTCGTCATGCCCGGCTTTCCGGGTCGGCCCTGATCTCGACCCCTGAACGGTTCATGGCAGCCGCTACCAGTGGATATCGGATCCGATAACCACTGTTCACAGCGAACGCACTTGCCATGAACCTGCTGCAGGGGGTAGGGTTGAGCTGATAGCGCGGATGTGGTTATCGGACAAAAGCCGAACAAACGCCGTGGTTCACGGAAACAACCAAGAAGCGTTGGACTGCCTTTCCCCCAGTCGTCATCTAGCTACTATTAGGAGATGAAGTTGTGAAGATCTCTGAGTTGGCAAGCAGAAATAACTTACAGCTTGCTTGGAAGAGAATTTCAACAGGCGGGAACTTCCAGTACAAACGGCTTTATCGTCAACTTTATTACTCATACGAGATAGCGCTCGAAAATAATCTGAGTAATCTTGGCGAACGCTTACGAGGTGGGTCATACAAGGCATTTACTCCGGAACGAATCTTTATACCTAAGCCATCTGGACTCCATAGGCCAATCACCTTGCTGCATATTGAGGACCAAATCTTACTTCAGGCTTTTGCCAACTTAGCTGCGAAGCGAATCCAGAAGCGCCGCTCTGTTCTGCAGCTTAAATCGATTTACAGTAACATTCTTCAAAAGAAGGACAGTATATTCTTCTTTCGGAAATGGCGGAGTACGTATGCTGCATTCCAGCAGAAGATCCGAGAGAATTATCAACAGGGCATGCATTGGGTGGGAGACTTTGATTTAGCAGCCTTTTACGACACGATATCGCACCAGCTTCTGATTAAGACTATCTATCCTCGTACAAATAATGCAGACTTATCCTGGTTCCTTGAGTGCCTTAGAGTATGGAGTTCCCATGCACAAGCAACAAACCATGGACATGGGTTGCCACAAGGTCCCTTGGCGTCCGACTTTCTCGCTGAATGCTTTCTTCTCCCGATTGATATCGAGCTAAAAGAAGCACGCGGGTATCTTCGTTACGTTGATGATGTGCGCCTTCAAGGACAAAGCGAGGACGATGTACGACAACAGTTAATTCAACTTGAACTGCTGTGCAAGGCGCGTGGGCTTATCCCTCAAGTTGGAAAGTTTGCACTAAAGAAAGTGAAGAGTGTGGAAGAGGCAATGGGAATGTTGCCCAGCATCTCAGATCCGCAACATGAAGAGTCTGGGCTAGGCCTAGTCGGAAAAGAGGAAGCAAGGCAGATCTTTGGCATGGCGATTGGGGGGAGACCTCTTCGCGTTATCGACAAGACTCGCTTGAAGTTTATCCTTTATAGAGCACCAGCAGACACTAAGATCCTAAAGCATGTTCTAGCCCTTGCTCCACGACATCCAGAATATGCAGATGTCTTCTTCTCTTATTTAGCGCGCTTTAGATTCCGAAAACCCATTGAGCGCCTATGCATGGAAATGGTCAGATCATACCCCTACTCATACATCAGGGGAGAGGCTTGGCATTTGTTGGCAAGGTATGTACTGGAATCCAAGTCCCATATCAGCCAGTATCCCAAAGAGTTCATCACAAGAGCAATTTCAGTGGCAAGAAATCAATCAAAAAATTACTTCCACGAGAAATGGGGGGCATGTCATTTCTTGTGTAAGTGCGAACTAGGCTCAGGAAGGCAACTTAGCAAGTTCGTCGCTTATCAACCGGCCTTGTTGCAAGCATTAGTTGCTCACTCACTTCCTGAATCAGCTTATATCCAAGGGGATGTTATTGCCAAGTTCTTACAAAGATCTGCACCGGAGCCTGGTCTCTCTGTCTGCGCTGGAATGCATCAAGTAGGCATTGCTCCTGCTACCTATGGTGTGGCAGACATGGATCTACCTTCACAGGTAATCAACACCCTTCATGAGCTTGGCTTGCTTTCGGACATCCCTGATGACATAGATCCTATTGCTGAGATTCTAAGGTCGAGATACAATACGCACTCAAGCAAGTCGTGGAAAGAATTACTTGGCTCTGAGTATAAGCATGCATTGGGGCTGCTTAAACAAGCTGAGGCATCGTTCCATTCAGGCCCATCGCATTGGCTGGCATTACAAAACTCGTTTAATCACGCTATCTTTATTGCACTTCAAACTCATTTTGCCTCAATCGGCCATCCAGGAAGATGTTCCGTCATCGGTCAAAATGGCCATCTAGTAAATTTCGGAAGCGCACTTAGCCCCCAAGGTCCTTTCTCTAAGGAATGCAGTGCTATTGCAGATGGCTTTCGACACATTAATATTCGAAGGAATCATCTTCCAGCATCGCATCCGTACGAACAGCGAACTGGTGAGCAGACCAAACTCCTTAAGTCATCCGAAAGGAATGGCCTTATGGCCAGGCTTCAGTCTTCCTATAATGCCTTTGTTGTCCTTATGCCATAAGCAGGAATGCATTGAGAGTGATGTAAGACTTAGCTCTTTTCATGCACAGGTCAGCCAAGCAGTCCAACATCCAGATGCAGAAGGCGGGCTGAGTGAGTCTCCTTTAGATACCCAGAGTTTTTGCCCGCTTCTGATCTTGGCATTATACGCACCGGCCAGCTCTGATAGACTCATTGAAACACGAGTTGCAACATGGGAAGCGAGATACAAGCAGGCGCTAACGAGGATCAGAGCCTGCTTTACAAGTTTTACCCGCCAAGTACATTAATAGCACTAAAGAATCA
Source organism: Synechococcaceae cyanobacterium (assembly GCA_046340895.1). Classification (GTDB taxonomy): domain Bacteria; phylum Cyanobacteriota; class Cyanobacteriia; order PCC-6307; family Cyanobiaceae; genus Cyanobium. The sequence goes on from JBKDSQ010000053.1 coordinate 13,247, forward strand.
AACCCTGGCTTTTACGCCACCTAAGTGGTTTAATGATCCTTTTGAGTTTCTGCCAAGAATCATCAGGGACGAAAGATCGAAGAAGCTGCTAAAGAACATGGGTAATATTGCAAAGAGAGAAGCCGAAAGATACAGAAGAGCATTGCGTGAGCGTCAGCACTACTATTCAAAGAGTGAGTTTAAGGGACTTCTCAAGCAAAGTCAAGTACACCTCCAGAATCAAATCCCGAAAGAGTTTGACGCGTACTCACAGGACATTGCTACAAAGCTTCTAAATATACTAAGCGAGAGTATTGGCGTTTTCTGTTTGTCAAAGTCATGGAAGAACCCACTCATGTGGAGCCACTATTCGGCAGGCTTTCAAGGGTTTTGTGTTGGATATAAGTTGCCTTCAAATTCAAAGGTGTTGCCCAAGCTTGAAGTGACTTATTCGGATGAGAGGTTTCCACTGAATGAGACAGAAGTCTTAAAGAATCGAATTACGCCGGAGCTCGCTGCCGCAATTATCGCAAGGAAGTCATTGCACTGGCAATACGAGGAGGAAGTCAGGTATATTATTAGCCTTTCGTATCCTGAGCTGGAATCTAAGGCTGACAGTTCACAGTTCTATCTAAAGCACGAATCTTTGGCTGTTCAAGAAATTCATCTAGGCCTGAGATGTGATCAGCATATGAGGGCAGAGTTATGTGCGCTCGCTAGGAAGAGTTATCCACACGCTATGATCTATAATACCAGCCCTGATGCGAACAACTTCGACATCTACAGAACTCTTATTTATCAGTCTATGTTATAAGCGTATATCCAGATGCAGAAGGCGGAAGCAAGAGTTTCGTGTCAAATCTTCCAGCTTTAGTCCCCTTCTGATCTGGAGCGTTGGAGGGGCGCAGGGCTGCCAAGCAAGACCATATGAGCAGAGCAGCTTATTTAGTTAGGCCTTATTCTCTTTATCTTTGGAGCCGTCAGATGTGTAGACACAAAGGCGAGAAATAGGTGGCAGAAGAGCTTGTTGCGCCCAGGTAAACACCTGGTTTAGCGAATCCTATTAGCTAGATTAGGAAGGATGCTCTGCAATACCGGTCCAAGCATGAATCAAGCTCCAGCTTTGACGGGCTCATGATTTTAAACTGCTTTATCTCCCGGGTTTTCCAGAGCTTTCCCAACTCAGATGACTAGAACTCTAAGCAATTAGATTAAACAGGTCTACTGGTGTTACGCTGCCAAACCACTGATAGATCTGGGACAAGGGCGACGCTCGATAAACCAGTGAGCCAATCAAAAGAGCAGGCTCTTAAAGCTATCAAAAAGGAAGGCTACAAGGATCTTTAATGGATGAAAAGAGCAAGGCCAGAAACTGCGGATAAAGCAGTTCAAGCCTTGTCTGCCAATGGAATATATCTAGGTCAGTTCAGAGACAAGTCTGCTCTTACATTAATGGATGCATAAGCATTTGGACCTAGAGGGCCATGATAAATCTCAACACTACCCTCATTCGCCAGTATTGCACAAACGTATGATTTCCAAGAATCATTCCAGGCCCATCCTTCTGATGGCTGTGGAACAGCGGTCGAGAATGCATCGTACAGCGACTGATATGGCGGCTGCTGGTGCGCTCGGTTAGGAGTAAGCCTAAAGATTGCACAAGTTGTGGTTAGTTCCTTAAGAATGGAATTCCACTCGTCGGAGCGGATTAGAATTATGCTGGGATTAAGATGAGCTTGGCCTACACTTGCATCAATCTGGACGCCCTCGAAAGTACGCCGATATTGAAAAATGCCAGCCTGCTGGCCGGCGTGAAAGCCAAGAGTTTGAATAACTTTCATTTTATTTACTCATATAATTTTTATTTTTGGACTGGCCTTATATATTAGCTATCGCCTTTAATGCCAACTTCAAACATAGCACAGGTCGATGGATTTGTCAACCGCCTCATTTGGAGGTCCTGTCGATCATTCCATGCCTTGGTGGTCTAGACGGCAGACGAATCGGTGATAAAGATGCCGAGAACATTATTGGCAGCCCTCCAACATGGCTATGCACCTGACCCGCCACCATGGATACAATATCACCTTCGATGACTGGTCGCCTCATCTATCTGCGGGCAGGTGATTGCCAGCGTTCGAAAGATCGTTCCACCACCTTGAGACCGCCGCGAGGATCTCTTGCCTGCTCGTAGCCACGGGGCTACACTGTCACTGTGGTTTCAGTTCGCCGTACAGAGGAGTTTGCGCGCTGGCTCAGGGGCCTTCGGGACCTCAGGGCTAAGGCGTTCATTCAGGCCAGGATTGAACGCTTCATCTGCGGCAGTCCACGCGATGTTCGGCCCGTTGGGGCAGGAGTCTCTGAGCTGCGGATCCACTACGGCCCCGGTTACAGGGTCTAGTTTCAACAACGGGGATCGATGCTGGTCATTCTTCTAGCCGGTGGTGACAAGAGCACCCAGGCAAAAGATATTAAACATGCGAAGGATCTTGCTCGTAATTTTAAGGAGGATGAATGATGGAGACGAAGACGGCACCTTATGACGTTGCCGAGTTCCTTGAGACTCCTGAAGAGATGGCTGCCTATTTGGAGGCCTGTATTCAGGAATCAGACGGTGATGCTGCCTTTATTGCAAAGGCTTTGGGCGATATTGCTCGTGCCAAGGGGATGTCCCAAGTCGCACGCGAGTCAGGACTGTCTCGGGAAAGTCTTTACAAGGCACTCTCCGGTGATCGGAGCCCTAGTTTTGATACGATCTTGAAGATTATCTCCGCTTTGGGGCTCCAATTGAGCGTATCTGTTAAGGAGGGTGCAAGTGTTGAAGAAGCGGCTGAGGTTGCATGAGTGTTGCGTGTTCAGCTGAAGTCTGCGGACGTTTCCTGTGGGAAGGCGACACTTCGGACAAGCCCCTCGAGTGCACAGGCTACCACCAGCTCTCTGCTTTGCCCCCGCAGTTTCACTGCCTGCCACTCAGGGGCAGCGTTAGAAAGAACTAAGATTGGGCCATGGCAAAGGGACCCCAGTTCACTCGCTACATCCTTCCGATTCTCCACGTGCTCAGGGAGATGGGTGGATCAGCCACAGCGGCTGAAGTGACTGACGCAGTGATAGAGCGCGAAGACCTACCCGAGGAGCTGCTTGAGCAGACAAACAAGAATGGGCAGTCAAAGATTCGCAATCAGATTGCCTGGGCTCGGATGTATCTAGTCCATTCTGGTCACATTGACTCATCTATTCGGGGTGTTTGGAGGCTTACCGAAAAGGGGCAGCATGAAGACATAGAAAGCCTCAACGTGGCGTCCCTCTTTAAAGGCGTCCAAAGTACTTTCAAGACAAACTCCGAGGATGTCAAGCCAGCAAAGCCTACTGAGTCTGTCGAAGAAGCTGAGAGTCGATTTGAAGCTGAGGAGACAGCGCTTCTCCCGGTAATCAAGTCACTAAGTCCCGAGGGGTTTGAACGGCTTTGCCAAAGGCTTTTACGTGAGCATGGATTTCAGAATGTTCGAGTAACAGGACGCTCCGGTGATGGCGGCATCGATGGCGAGGGGATACTGGAGATCAATCCACTCCTTAGTTTCAAGGTCCTGTTTCAATGCAAGCGCTACCAGGGTTCTGTAGGAGCCGCCACGATTAGAGACTTTCGCGGAGCACTCATCGGCAAAGCTGATAAAGGAATCCTGCTTACTACTGGGAGTTTTACAATGGACGCGAAGCGTGAGGCGATCAGGGACGGCGCCAATCCAATCGAGCTGGTTGACGGAGAAAAGCTTGTGAGGATGTTTGAGCGTCTTGAGCTCGGCGTCAAACCAAAGGTTGTCTATGAAGTTGACCTAGACTTCTTCAATGATTTCCAGTGAGCAGAGTCTTTCTAACACAGCCATACTCCTGACCCGCCAGCGCAGAGGCTCCACGCCCTCTGAGAACATTCACCGAAAGCCCTCTCCGGGCAGATGATGGCCAGCGCTAGATAGTCCTCAAAGCAGGCCAGCGTTACAATGCCTGTACCCACCTGCAATCCGTTCATTGAAGCACAGCTGAGGTTCTTGGCCTTTTATCCACAGAGAGCATCCGCCAAAGAGGCGCACGAAGCCGCAGCAGATAGTATGACATCTGCCTGGCAGGCCTCATGATTGATCATGAGATTGGCGTCAGCTCCCTGATGTGGATCTGGATCGAGACCGGGCCTCTTGCAAGGTCTGGCTGAAGCCGATGGTGGTCCTGGCCTCAGGCGTTGGCTTCAACGCCGGATAGCTCCGTGAGATGGAACGGTTGATCAGCAGCAACCGATCTACCCTTCTACCCTTCTTTCAGCGTGGGAAGAGTTTCATAGCTAATCATGGACCCCAGGCATCCAACGTCACCTGCACGGCAGAGCATCTGATCCTCGATCTCGCGGATGGTCGCTCCCTCACGGTGCCGCTGAGCTGGTACCCGCGCCTGCAGCAGGGCTCCCCGGAGCAGCGCGGCAACTGGCGGCTCGCCGGGGCGGGCGAGGGCATTCACTGGCCCGATCTCGACGAAGACCTCAGCATGGAAGGGCTGCTGCGGGGAGCCCCGGCGCCGCGGCCGGCGGCACCGGTCCGCTGACGCAACGGATTGGGTCAAAACCAGGCCATCGCAGCGCATCGCGGTCAGAGTGCCGGCAACAAAGCAACAGGCCGGGAGCATGGTGCGCATCCCCAACACCCTCGGCCTCGCCCTAGCGCTGCTGGCCCTCGCCCCCGCCGCGGGCCTGGGCCAGCCGGCACGCCGCACGACGGTGACCAGCCCAGCGCTCGGCCGCCTGGAGCTGGAGAACGGCTACCCCACGCCCGCCAGCGCCGCCCGGCTCTACGACGAACTCGATCGGCAGCGCGCCACCCAGGCCTACCTCTGGGCCCTGCCGGCGGTGGGCTTCAAGGCCCTCTACGACGCCCAGGCCCGCACCCTGGGCGTGCGCAACGGCGACGTGCTGCTCTACCGCACCCTGCAGGACAAGGCGGGGATGCTCACCCCGAACATCACCACCCTTTACGCCTTCAGCTTCTGGGATCTCGCCAAACAGGGGCCGCTGGTGGTGGAGGTGCCGGCCGGGCTTACCGCCGGCGGTGTGCTCGACATCTGGCAGCAGCCGATCACCGACATGGGCCAGACCGGACCCGACAAGGGTTCCGGTGGCAAATACCTGATCCTTCCCCCCGGCGCGGCGGCGGTGGAGGCTCCTGGCTACCGGGTCTTCCGCTCCCCCAGCAACCAGATCTGGTTCGGCACCCGCGGCCTGGCGCCCGACAGAGCCGTGGCCGAAGCCACCGTGCGCCAGCACCGCCTCTATCCATGGAGCCAGCGCGCCAATCCACCGCTCTCCCGCTTCGAGGAGGTGGGAGGCCGCCCCTGGCAATCGGCCCAGCCCGCCGATCTCTCCACCTGGCGTCTGCTCAGTGATCTCTACGCCAACGAGCCGGTGGCGCCCCGCGATCGGGTGATGTTCGGCATGCTCGCGCCGCTGGGCATCAGCCCGGGACAACCGTTCCAGCCCGATGCCCGCCAGGCGCGGATCCTCACGGAGGCCGCCCAGCTCGGCGATCTGATGGCCCGCACCATCGCCTACGACAAGCGCACCCCAGGCGCCAGCGTCTACCCGGGCAAGCACTGGGAGTACGCGGTGCTGTTCGATCTCGATCAGGAATCACCCGACAAAAAGCGCGTGCAGCTCGATGAACGCAGCTCCTGGTTCTACGAAGCGATCGGCATGTCGGTGGGGATGCAGGGCCGGATGCTGGGCTTCGGCCAGGTGTACCTGGAGGCCTCCAAAGACGCCCAGGGCCATTGGCTCGACGGCGGCCGCCACTACCGCCTGCGGGTGCCGGCCAACGCGCCGGTGAAACAGTTCTGGTCGATCACCCTCTACGACAACCTCAGCCGCGGCCCATTGATCACCCCCCAGGGCGCCGCCGACCTCAGCTCCCGCCAGCCCGATCTGGTGCCCAACGCCGACGGCTCGGTGGATGTGGATTTCGCGCCGCAGCGGCCGGCCGGCGCCAAGAACTGGATCCAGACCACCCCCGGCAAGGGCTGGTTCGCCTACTTCCGCTTCTACGCCCCCACCGAGCCCTACTTCGCCAAAACCTGGCAGCTCAACGACATCACCCCCCTGCCCCGATGATCGACGCACAACCCGCTCCCGCCCCCACCCCCGCCGAAGCGCAGGCGATCGCGGAGGAGGCCTGGCTCTACGCCTACGCACCACTGCAGGGATACCAGACCTTCTGGAATCAGACCCAGAACCAGGCCTTTCCCGGCTATGTCGGCGGTCTCAACCGCTTCCGCCACTACAGCCGCTCCGCCACCCCGGCCGATACCGACATCGTCACCCCCAACAACGACACCCCCTACTCCTGGGCCTGGCTCGACCTGCGGGCCGAACCAATCGTGCTGCAGCTGCCGGCGGTGCCCGCACCCCGCTACTACGTGAACCAGTGGTTCGATCTCCACACCCACAACTTCGCCTACACCGGCGTGCGGGCCACAGGTCGCAACGCCGGCACCTACCTGTTCGCCGGGCCCCGCTGGCAGGGCACCGTGCCGGAGGGCATCACCCAGGTGTTCCGGGCCGAGACCGACTTCGTCGGCACCCTCACCCGCACGCAGTTGACCGGCCCGGACGACATCCCCGCCCTGCAGGCCCTGCAGGCGCAGTACGCGTTGCTGCCGCTCTCGCGCTTCAGCGGCAGCCAGCCGCCGCCGCCGGCGCCGGCGGTGAACTGGCCGGCATGGGATCCGCAGCAGGCGGAGGGGATCGGCTTCATCGGCTTTCTCAACGCCCTGCTGCCGTTCATGCCCACCGTGGCCAGCGAGCAGGCGATGCTGGCGCGCTTCGCCCGCATCGGCATCGGCCCCGGCCGGCCGTTTGATCCCAGCCACCTCGATCCAGCCAGCCGCAGCGCCATCGAAGCCGGGGTGGCGGCGGCGGCGGCGAATCTGCGCAGCAAGGCCCTGGCCCAGAGCAGTTCCAAGGGCTTCTTCGGCACCCGCGAGGAACTGGGGCCCGAGTACCTCACCAATCGCTCCATGGGGGCGATGCTCGGGATTTACGGCAACAGCAGCGCCGAAGCGCTCTACGCCAGCCAGCAGACCGGCCCCGATGGAACGGTGCTCGATGGTCGCCGCCGCTGGCTGCTGCGCTTCCCGCCCGGCCAGCTGCCGCCGGTCAGTGAATTCTGGTCGATCACGATGTACACCCTGCCGCAGCGATTGCTGGTGGCCAATCCGATCGATCGCTATTCGATCGGCGATCGCACCCCAGGGCTGACGCTCGCTGCCGATGGCTCCCTGGAGATCTATCTCCAGCACGACAACCCCGGCCCCGACAAGGTCGCCAACTGGCTGCCCGCCCCCGCCGGTCCCTTCTTCTTCGTGGCCCGTCTCTACGGCCCCGCTGCGGCAGCCCTCTCCGGCGAATGGCAACTGCCGGCGCTGCAGGAACGGGGCTGAGGGCTGCCCCCTTCTCTGCCAAGGTTGAGCGCGGTGGCGCGCTCCGGTCGCCACCCGCCAGGCCTGATGACCGCTCCGATCCGCACCGCCCTGCGCGGCGCCGCCCTGCTCAACGATCCGGTGCTGAACAAGGGCACCGCCTTCAGCCGTGAGGAGCGGCGCGCCCTGGGCCTTGAGGCCCTGCTGCCCTGGCAGGTGGAGACGATCGAGCAGCAGGTGGAGCGCTGCTGGAGCGCCTTCCGGGGCCTCGGCAGCGCCCTGGAGCGCTACGCCTGGGTGCAGACCCTGCGCGAGCGCAACCTCACCCTCTTCCACCGCTTCCTCGCCGATCACATCGAGGCGGTGATGCCGATCGTCTACACGCCCACCGTGGGCGAGGCGATCCAGCAGTTCAGCCTCACCTACCGCACCCCCAGCCAGGGCCTCTACCTCAGCGCCCCCCAGGCCGACCACTTCGAACGGCTGCTGCGCGAGGCCCTCGCCGGCGCGCCCGAGCCCCAGCTGCTGCTGATCACCGACGCCCAGGGCATCCTCGGCATCGGCGACCAGGGCGTGGGCGGCATCCACATCTGCCAGGGCAAGCTCGCCGTTTACACCCTCTGCGCCGGCCTCGACCCGGCCCGCGGTCTGCCGCTGATGCTCGATGTCGGCACCGACCGGCCCGAGCTGCTCGCCGATCCCCGCTACCCCGGCCTGCGCCAGCCGCGCCTCGTCGGCGACGCCTACGACGCCGTGCTAGAGTGCTTCGTGGCGGCGGCGGCGGCGGTCTGCCCCAACGCGTTGCTGCACTGGGAAGACTTCGGCGCCAGACACGCGCGGGCCGTGCTCGATCGCTTCCGCCAGCGCGTGCCCAGCTTCAACGACGACATCCAGGGCACTAGCGGCGTCGCCTGCGCCGAGATCCTTGCCGGCCTGCGCGGCCTCGATCGCCCGCTCGCCGGCGAGCGCGTGGTGATCTTCGGGGCGGGCAGCGCAGGCTGCGGCATCGCCGAGCGGTTGCTGCGCCTGTTGCAGCACCAGGGCCTCTCCGCCGCCGAGGCCGCCGGGCGGCTCTGGCTGATCGACCGCGACGGGCTGCTGGTGTCGGCCATGGAGCCCGCCAATCCGGTGGCGCGCCTCTGCCGCAAGAGCCCGGCGGAGCTGGCGGCGGTGGGGCTCGGCGCCGCAGATCCCACGGCCGATCCAGCGGCGGCAGGCCCCATCGGCCTGGAGGCGGTGGTGGAAGCGGTGCGGCCCGGCGTGCTGATCGGCACCTCCACCGTGGCCGGCGCCTTCGACGAATCGGTGGTGCGGGCCCTGCTGGCCGGCTGCGACCGGCCGATCGTGCTCCCCCTCTCCAACCCCACCCGCCTCGCCGAGGCCACCCCCGAGCAGCTCCTCTCCTGGAGCGACGGGCGCATCCTCGTGGCCACCGGCAGCCCCTTCGCGCCGGTGGCCCGGCCCGGCGGCGAGCGGGTGATCGGGCAGTGCAACAACTGTTTCGTGTTCCCCGGCCTCGGCTTTGCCGCTGTGGCCGTGGGCGCGCGCGAGGTGAGCGAGGCGATGATCGACGCCAGCATCGAGGCGCTGGCCGACACGATCCCCGCCGCCCGTGATCCCGAGGCCGCCCTGATGCCGCCGATCGCCGCCGTGCAGGCCGTCTCGCAGGCGGTGGCCGAGGCGGTGGCCTGCGCCGCGGTGGACGAGGGCCTGGCCCGCTGCGCCTCCAGCCACGCGGAGGCGCGGGCGCGGCTGGCGGCCTGCCGCTGGAAGCCGGCCTACCCGCCGGTGCTGCCGGCTTGAGCGCCGCTGCCATCAATAAGAGCTGTGTCGCCCGCACGCGCAGGGGCGCCGCGGCGGTCTAGCACCTTCGGGTCCGTTCCCGTGCTGTGGGCTTCTTCGTCCAGCTCACCGACGCCATCGCGGCGCGCCAGTCCCTGCTCGTGACCGGGCTGGATCCCAACCCGGAGATGCTCCAGAGCTGGGCCCACCGCCGCGGCCTCGCCGGCCGCTCCTTCCTCTCCCAGGCCCGCCACTGGATCAAGGCGGTGATCGAGGCCACCGCGCCGCACGTGTGCGCCTACAAGCCCAGCCTCGGCTTCTACCAGGCCCTCGGCTCCACCGGCCTCGAGCTGCTGCGCGAGGTGCGCGAGCTCGTGCCGCTGGAAATCCCCCTGATCATCGACGCCAAGCACGGCGACCTCAACAGCTCCTCCGCCCTCGCCCACTACGTCTTCCGCGACCTCGGCGCCGACGCCGTCACCCTCTCGCCCCTCGCCGGCCAGGACATCGCCGCCCCCTTCCTCCTCTACCCCGACAAGGCGGTGGTGGTCACCTGCCACAGCTCCAACCCCGCCGCCCGCCTGATCCAGCACCACCCCAACGAAGACGATCCCCTCTTCCTGCGCATCGTGCGCGAATGCCAGCTCTGGGCCACGCCCGAGCAGCTGCTGCTGGAGGTGGGCACCAGCGATCCGGAGATCCTGGCCCGTGTGCGGCGCCAAGCGCCGGAGCGCTTCCTGATCCTGCGCAGTCTCTGGGCCGAGGAAGATCGGCTCGATGCCCTGCTCGAGGCCGGCCTCAGCCAGGCCGCCGACGGCCTGCTGCTGCCCCTGCCCCAGAACCTGCTCGTCGAAGACGACGTAGCCGAGCGGGCCGCCGGCCTCAAGCAGCGCATCGAAGAGCGCCGCCGCCACTGGCTGGAGGCCCACCCCCGCAGCGAGGGGGATACCTGCAGCGTCTGGCTGCCCGCGGCAGCCCCTGCCGGAGCGGCCGCCGCCACGCCGACGGACGCCGAACCGGAAGACCCGCTCGCCAGCCTGATCCTCGATCTGTTCGACATCGGCTGCCTGCTGTTCGGCGAGTACGTGCAGGCCTCGGGCGCCGTCTTCAATTACTACATCGACCTGCGCCAGATCATCTCCGATCCCAACCTGTTCCACCGCGTTCTCCACGCCTACGCCGGCCAGCTGGCCGAGCTGGCCTTCGATCGCATCGCCGGCATCCCCTACGGCTCCCTGCCCACCGCCACCGGCCTGTCGCTGCTGCTGCACAAGCCGCTGATCTACCCCCGCAAGGAGGTGAAGGCCCACGGCGCCCGCCGCCTGATCGAGGGCGACTTCGAAGACGGCGATCTGGTGGTGGTGATCGACGACATCCTGATCACCGGCGGCAGCGTGCTCGAAGGCATCGCCAAACTCGAGAGCTCCGGCCTCTGCGTCGAAGACGTGGTGGTGTTCATCGACCACGGCGGCGAGCACGACCGCCGCGCCCGCGAACGCCTGGCCGAGGCCGGCTACCGCGTGCACGCCGTGCTCGACATCCCGCGCATCACCCGTGTGCTCCATCGCGCCGGCCGCCTCTGCGATGCCCAGGCCGCCCTGCTCGGCCACGGCGGCAGGCCGGTGCTGGCCAGCACCTAGGCTGATCCGGCGCCCTTGCACACCCCGGGCGCCCCGATTGCCATGGCCTCCGGCTCCTCTGCGCCCCCCACAATCGGGGAACTCGAGGCGAACTATCCCTTGTATTGCAAGGCGATGCGCCGCCTGCTCAAGGAGGGCCGCAGCCTGGAAGCCATCCGCCGCACCGTGGCCTGGAGTCGCCTGGAGCGCCTCCACCTCTGCCTCCCCGGTCGCTATAAGTCGCCCGACTATCTGGCGGTGGTTCTCCGCCGCGACTGCGCCTGAACCCCCTTCCCCAGCCCTCCCCCCGGCGGCGGCGGCGGTGAGATCGATCTCCGACCCCTTCCTGCGCCGGCCCGTGCTGACGCTGGTGATCTCGCTGCTGATCCTGCTCGGCGGCCTGATCAGCCTGCCGGCGCTGCAGGTGGAGAACCTGCCGCCGATCGCCCCGGGCCGCGTCACCGTGCGCGCCACCTACCCCGGCGCCGGGCCGGAGGTGGTGGAGCAAGGGGTCACCGCCCTGTTGGAGAAGCAGCTCAACGGCCTCGAGCGGCTCGACACCATCCGCTCCACCAGCTCCGCCAACGGCAGCAGCATCACCCTCGGCTTCGAGGGCGGCAACCCCGAGCTCAACCAGATCAACACCCAGAACGAGGTGGCGGTGGTCAACCGCCAGCTGCCGGCCCCCGTGGCGCGGCTCGGGGTGCAGGTGCGCCGCAGCTCCGACGACCTGCTGCTGGTGCTCAGCTTCAGCGCCGAGCGCGGCCTCTACGCCGACACCTTCCTCACCGGCTGGGTGGATTCCGTGGTGAAAGACCGGCTGCGTCGCGTGGAGGGGGTGGGCGATGTGAACCTGTTCGGCGGCAGCAGCCTGGCCTTCCGTCTCTGGCTCGATCCGGCAAAGCTCGAGCAGCGCAACCTCACGATCGTGGAGGTGCGCCAGGCCCTGCAGCAGCAGAACGTGCTGGCGGCCCTCGGCCAGGCCGGCGAGGCCCCCGCCCCGCCAGACCAGCTCACCACCTTGCCGCTGCGCATGGAGGGCCGCCTGCGCACGCCTGAGGAATTCGGCCAGCTGGTGGTCGGCCGCAGCGCCAACGGTGGTATCACCCTGCTGCGCGATGTGGGCCGCGTCAGCCTCGGCAGCGAGAACTACGACACCATCGCCACCAACCTCGCCGGCAACAGCGCCGTGGCGATGGGCATCTTCCAGCGCGATGGCAGCAACGCTCTGCAGGTGCGGCAGGGGCTGGAGCGGGCCTTGACCGAGCTGGCACCCCGCTTCCCGCCCGGCGTGGCGATGGAGGTGATCGTCGATGAGGCGGTCACGGTGCGCTCCAGCATCGATCGGGCGGTGGAGGCGCTGCGCGACGCCGTGCTGCTGGTGTTCCTGGTGCTGCTGTTCGGGCTCGGCAACAGCCGCCTGGCCCTGATCACCGCCGCAGCGGTGCCGGTGTCGCTGATCGGCTCGCTCACGGTGCTGCGGCTCAGCGGCGGCTCGATCAACACCCTCACCCTGTTCGGCATGGTGCTCGCCGCCGGCCTGCTCGTCGACGACGCGATCGTGGTGAGCGAGGACATCGGCCGGCGGCTGGAGAACGGCACCCCGGCGCTGCAGGCCGCCCGTGAGGCGATGGCGGAGCTGGGCGGGGCCGTGATCGCCACCTCACTGGTGCTGATCGTGGTGTTCGTGCCGGTGCTGGGGCTGGAGGGAAGCGTCGGCCGGCTGTACGGGCCGATCGCGGTGGCGATCAGCGCCGCGATCGCCTTCTCCACCATCAATGCGATCAGCTTCACGCCGGTGGCAGCCAGCCGCCTGCTGCATGCCGACCAGCGCGAGCCGGGCTGGCTGAAGCGCTGGATCGATCCGCCGCGGCGCTGGATCGAGGCCCTGGAAGTCCCCTATGCCCGCCTGCTCGATGCGGTGCTGCGCGGCCGAAACCTGATGCTGCTGGCGCTGCTGCTCGGCCTGCTGCTCACCGCCGCCGCCCTGCGAGCCCGCCCCACCACCTTCATCCCCCAGGAGGACACCGGCCAGCTGCGCGGCGTGGTGATCCTGCCGGACGGCAGCTCCCTGGCCCGCACCCAGGACGTGCTCGAGCGGGTGCGGCGCGTGGCCCGGAAGGAGCCGTTGATCGCCAGCGCCAACTTCTACGCCGGCCGCTCCTTCGGCGACAGCAGCCCCAACAAGGGCCAGTTCTTCCTGCGCCTCAAGCCTGTGGAGGACCGTCCCGGCGCCGACCGCAGCAGCGCCGCCGTGGCCGAGCGGCTCAACCGCCAGCTGCGCCGCGCCGTGGCCGACGCCGCTGTGCAGCTGAGCGAGGCCCCCAGCGTGCGCGGCTTCAGCAGCGAGGGAGGCCTGGAGCTGGAGCTGCTCGATGTGAGCTCCGGCCAGCTCAGCCTCAGCGCCTTCGAGCAGGAGGCGCGCGACTTCATCGCCGCCGCCCAGGGCCTGCAGAGCGGCGGCGGGCCGGCCTTCACGCGGGTGTCCACCCGCTTCAGCAGCGGCTCGCCCCGCCTGGAGCTGGTGCCCGACCGCCTGCGCATGGCCTCCCTTGGCGTCGACCTGGCCAGCGTGGTCGACACCCTCGGCGCCAGCTTCGGCAGCGACTACGTCAACGACAGCTTCGCCGACGACCAGGTGCGGCGCGTGATCGTGCAGCTCGAAGGCCGCTCCCGCCGCGATGCCGACGACGTGCTGGCGCTGTCGGTGCGCAACCGCGACGGCCGCCTGATCCCCCTGGCCCAGCTGCTGCGCCTCGAACCCGGCGCCGGCCCCACCACCATCAACCACACCCGTCTGGTGCGATCGATCAGCATCCGCGCCCTGCCCCGCGCCGGCGTCAGCAGCGGCCAGGCGATGGCCCTGCTCCAGAACCTCCACCAGCAGCGCGACCGCGACGCGATCGAGCTCGAATGGGCCGGCCTGGCGCGCGAGGAGGCCCGCTCCGGCGGCAGCACCAGCCGCGTCTTCGCCCTCGCCCTGCTGGTGATGGCCCTGGTGCTGGCGGCCCTCTACGAAAACTTCCTCGATCCGCTGATCATCCTGGTCACCGTGCCGCTGGCGATGCTCGGCGCGGTGCTCGGCCTGGCCCTGCGCGGGCTGCCGCTCGATGTGTACGGCCAGATGGGCCTGCTGGTGCTCGCCAGCCTCGCCGCCAAGAACGGCATCCTGATCGTGGAGTTCGCCAACCAGCGCCTCGCCGCCGGCCTGCCCCTCGACGAGGCGATCCACGGCGCCGCGGTGGCCCGTCTGCGGCCGATCCTGCTCACCGTGATCTCCTCCCTGGCCGGTTGCGTGCCGCTGCTCTTCCCCTCCGGCTCCGGCGCCGCCAGCCGCCTCAGCATCGGCACGGTGGTGTTCAGCGGCCAGCTGGTGGCCACCCTGCTGAGCCTGCTCGTGGTGCCGTCGGTTTACCGGGTGGTCAAGGGCTGGGAGCTGGCCTGCCTGGGACCGCCCCGCCCGGATCGCTGACCGGTGGCGCACCCCCGGTGGGCTCCAGCTGCGGCCGCTCCTGCGCCAGCCGCACCAGCAGCATCAGGAACGGCGAAAACACAAAGCTGAAGATCACCGCCGCCAGCAGCAGCTTCACGCCTGCCGGCCAGCCACGCGGGCCACTCGGGCGCGAGGGGGGCGGAGGAGGAGGGGAGGAACCTGCCATCGCTGGGCGATCCTGCCGCGCACTGGTCCCATGATGGACGCAATGGCCAGTGGCGACGATGGCGCCCGTGCTTCTCCCCCCCCTCTGGCGCGACCGCCACGCCGCCGGCAAGGCCCTGGCCGAGCGCTTCCCCGATCTGCGCGGCCGCGCCGCCGACTCCCTGCTGCTGGCCCTGCCCCGCGGCGGCGTGGCGGTGGCGGCGGCGATGGCCGATCGGCTGGGGCTGCCGCTGGCCTGCTGGGCGGTGCGCAAGATCGCCCATCCCGCCAGCCCCGAAACCGCCATCGGTGCGGTGGCCCCCGGCGGCATCGTGCTGTGGGACCGGCCGGAGCGGAGCTGGCGCCGGCTGGGCGAGACGGAGCGGGCAGCGCTGGTGGCCACGCAGCAGCGCGAGCTGGAGCGGCGCCGGCGCCGCTTCGGCGACCCCGAACCGGAGCGGCTGCGCGGCCGCCATCTGGTGGTGGTGGATGACGGCATCGCCACCGGCATGACCGCGCGGGCGGCGCTGGAATCGCTACGGGCGCTGCAGCCGGCTTCCCTGGCCCTGGCGGTGCCGGTGCTGGATCGCCACGTGCTCCCCGATCTGGAGCCGCTGGTGGATCGGCTGGAGGCGCTGGCGGTGGTGGATGGGCTGCGGGCGGTGGGCGAGTGGTACGAACAGTTCGAGCAGCTCGACGACGCCACCGTGCTGGCGCTGCTGGAGGGACGGACCTGAGGGCCGGGTCCGCGCCCGTTTCAGGGGCGCCCGGCGGCGGCCGCCGCGGGAACGGCATCGACCCGCTCCAGCACCAGGCCACGCTGACGCAGCAGCGCCACCAACCCATCGGGGCCGAGCAGGTGCAGCGCCCCCACCACCACCAACGTGTCGTCAGGGCGGCGCAGCCGCGCTTCGATCGCCGGCAGCCAGGCCCGGTTGCGCTGGCCGAGGAAGCGCACGCGGCTGGTGGAGCCCTCCGGGAAGCTGCGGATCATCAGGGCTTCCAGCGACGCCTCATCACCGCGCCGCCAGGCCTTCTCCAGCTCCACGAGCTGGGCGGGAACCGCCGCGGCCTCGGTGAGGGTCTGCTGCAGCATCGCCACCTGGTCGGCCAGCGGCAGGCCCGCGAACAGCTCCAGCTGCTGGGTGGCCGTCTCCAGCGCCTCGATCGGCTTGCCATCGGCGACGGCCCGCCGCTGCAGCTGGCCCTCCACGCCGCTCTCGGCGCGGAAGTCGCCCCCCTGCAGCGACTGGTGCATCACCAGCAGGTTCACCAGCCAGGGCTGGACGCGATCGAGGCCCTCGGGCGGCAGCCCCAGCGGCGCCACCGCCTGGAGCAGCTGCGACCAGCGGGATGGGCCGAGCAAGGCCTGCAGCGAACGGTCCGGCGGCAGCAGGGCCCGCTGCATCATGTCGCCCATCAGGGCTCCGATCGCGTCCGGCGACGCCAGGGAGGCCGGGTCGATCTCCAGCACGAGGCGCTCCGCCTCGGCGTAGGCCCGCTGGTAGGGCGACGGCAGGGCGGCGGCGGGCGGCAACAGGTGCAGCGATCCGGCCAGGTAGACGGTGCCGGCGCCGCGGCGCAGGCGCCAGAGGAAGCCGCGCTCGGGCGCTCCAACCCCTTGGGCCCGCAGGGGTGCCGGCGGCGCGAACGGCGCCACCGCCAGCAGGGGCACCAGCAGCGCTGAGCACCAACGCGTCCGCCGCGGGGAGCGTCGCGGGGCCCGGGCCGCACGGGCAGCCTGTGGCGCGGAGACGGCCATGGGCTCAAAGACAACCCTGCACCGAAATGCGGTAGCTGAACCCCAGCGCGCCGGGTTGGTTGGCCGCGCCGATGCGGAAGTTCATCTGGCTGGCCTGCTTGCCCGGCACGGCGGCGAAGGGGCCGAACTGGCGGCCGCGCCCTACCGGCGGGCTGAGGATCTGCTCGAACAGCCGCAGGCTGGAACCATCGGTGAACTTCATCCAGCCGCTCACCGGATAACGGGCGCTCGGATCGGTCGAGGTGGCGGTGAAGAAAAAGCGGAAGCTGCGGTACGGCCGATCGACCACAAAATCGGTGTTCCAGTTGGTGCGGCCCAGCAGCCGACCGGGACCCACCCGCTTGCTCACGATCGGCGTGGTGCCGTTGCCGCCCACCGGCTCCAGGAAATGGCACTCCTGCGCGGCCCGGGCCGGGGCCGGACCAAGCAGCGGCAGCGCGAGAAGAATCCCGGCGGCAGCAGCGGCGCCAGCGGTGGCGCGGAAGGCACGGGGCAGGGAGCGCGACGCGGAAGTCATGGGCGACGCGGTGGCAAAACGAACGGCCATCATCGCGGCCGCGGGCGAATTCGGCGGCGTCCCGGAGCGGGATCCCAAAGAGTTTCTGCGTTTCTTTGCCCGGCGTGGGCATGGGCAGCACTCACTCCATAGCGTGATGCCCGCGGGGGGTCTTGCACGCCGTTGTTGAACCAGTCCATTCCGCCCGACCAGCCGGGCAGCGCGCCGCCGCTCCAGCCGCTGGCGCCTCCGCCCGATCTCCTGCCCCCCAGGCCCCTGGCCCCTGGCCCGGCGGACAGCCTTGGCGGGCTGGCCTTCCTGGGGTCGCGGCCAGCGCCCGCCGCAACGCCCCGCGGGCGGGCGACAGGCGCCGATCCGCTGCTGCGCCAACGGCTGTTGCACCACCTGCAGGAGCTGGCCAGGCCCCGCCACGCCCGCTGGGATCCCGTCGGTCTGATGACCGTGCGGAGCTACCTGCTGCACCAGCTCGGCGCCCTGGGCCCTGTGGAGGAGCACCGCTTCGGCAGCGGCGCCGACGCCGGCACGAACCTGATCCTGCGGCTGCCGGGCCGCCAGCCGCAGCTGGCGCCGCTGCTGGTGGCCGCCCACTACGACGGCCCGCTCCACTCGATCGGCGCCGACGACAACGCCTCCGGCCTGGCGGCCCTGCTGGAGCTGGCCCAACGCTGGGCCGAGCGGCCAGCGCGCCGCCCGGTGTGGATCGTGGCCTTCGACCAGGAGGAGTGGGGCTGCCTGGGCAGCAAGGCCCTGGCTGCCGAGCTGCGCCAGCGCGGCCAGCCTCTGGCGCTGATGGTGAGCCTGGAGATGCTGGCCTTCACCGGCTCCGAGCAGCGCTATCCCCATCCGGCGCTGCGCTGGATCTACGGCCGCCGGGCCGACTTCATCGCCGTGATCGGCAACCTGCAGGCCCTGCCCCTGCTGCCCGGCCTCACCCACCGGATCGGCCGCCACGTGCGAACCAAGCTGCTGCCGGTGCCCCTGCGCGGCCGCCTGCTGCCGGACGTGCGCCGCAGCGACCACAGCCCGTTCTGGGACGCGGGCTACCGCGCCGTGATGGTTACCGACACGTCGTTTCTGCGCAATCCCCATTACCACCGCATGAGCGATCGCATCGCCACCCTTGATCTGCCCTTCTTTGCCCGCGTCACGGAAGGGCTGATGGCGGCTCTTTCGGCGGTGTGAGCGCAGCCGATAACCTGGCATCTCCCTGCCGGAACCGGTGACCGAAGATCCACGGGACTCCCGCCCGCACAGCCGGCGCCCGCCGATCAAGCCCTGGCGCTACGACGAGGGCTACGGCGAAGACCGTTATGCCCATGCCGGCGACCATTCCCCCCGCCGCCGCCGCAGTCGCCGACGATCCCGGCGACGCTGGGGCCCGGCCGGCGAACTGCTGGAGCTGCTGACCCTGCTGCCGCGGCGCCACCCCATCCCCTCCGCCCTGGCGACGGCCGCGGGGCTGTGGCTGCTCTGGCCCAGCCTGCAGGGCGTGCTGACGCCCGCCGTGGGGCAGCGCCCCGGCGCACCGGATGTGATCACCGTGTTCGTGGAAGACCCGCAACGCACCGTGGCCGCCCTCGACCTGTGGCGGCAGCGACCCGGCTCGCTGCTGGTGCTGCAGGGCCGCCCCGCCGACCAGGCGGTGAACCTGCGCCAGCTCGGCAACCGCGGCCTGCTGCCCAAGGAAGGCCGCGAAGGGGTGGTGGTGCTCACCCGCGGCTGCGACACCCTCGGCCAGCTCACCACCCTTGCCGGTTACCTCGCCACGCTGCCCCGCCGCCCGGGCCGGCTCACGGTGGTCACGAGCCCGGCGCACCTGGAGCGCTCGCTGGCGATCGCGCGGATCGTGGCGGGAACCGCCGGCTGGGAAGTGGAGGGCCTCCCCGCTCTCACCGGCGATAATCGCCCCGAAAGCCCCTGGCGGCTCTGGCGAGACCAGGCGCGGGCCCAGCTCTGGCGCGTCAGCGGCTGGGACGGCAGCGACGGCAGCGCCTGCCGCGCCCGCAACCTCACGGCGCAGGGTTGAACAGGGGGCGGCGGTAGCTGCAGGTGAGACTGCGGGGGTTCTCGCCCGGCTTCTGCACCCTCAGCCGCAGGCGCATGCCGTCCTCGGTGGGGGTGTAGGTGGCGCCGGAGCTATCGAGCGGAACCACCGCAAGCACATTCACGTTGCGGCTCAGCAGCTCGGCGGTGCAGGTCTGCACAGCGCGCAGGCGCAACTCCTCCCAGGCGGCGGGGCTGGAGGCGCGGGCGGGGGCCACCACCGCCAGGGCGAGCAGCGCCGCTCCGCCGGCCAGCAGGCCGCCACGGCGCCCCAGCGAAACGGAGTGACGGGTGATTGCCATGGCAGACCGGCAAGGGATGTCCTCGCCATGCTGCAGGCAACCTGCGGGCCGTCAAGCGTGTTGCTCTCGGCTGCCCAACCGATCGGGTCGCTGCCGCTATCGCAGCTGCTGCCGGCGCTGCAGAGCGAGGCTGACGGCCTGCGCCAGGCGGAGGCGGAGCGGCGCCTGGCGCTCTGGGGCCCCAATCGCCTGCCGCCGCTGCGGCACCGGCCGCTGGCGCTGCGCCTGCTGGATCAGATGGTGCACTTCATGGCCCTGCTGTTATGGGTGGCGGGGGGTCTGGCCTTCGCCGCCGGCACACCGCAGCTGGGCTGGGCGATCTGGGCGGTGGTGCTGATCAACGGGCTGTTCTCCTTCTGGCAGGAGTTCCAGGCGGAGCGCACGCTGGGGGCCCTCACGCGCGCGCTGCCGCGTCAGGTGCAGGTGTGGCGGGATGGGGAGCTGCGCTGCCTGGAGGCCGATGCCCTGGTGCCGGGCGACCGCATCCAGCTGGAGGAGGGCGAGCGGATCCCGGCCGACTGCCGGCTGAGCGCCGCCCATGGCCTCTACGTGGACCTGTCGGTGCTGACGGGCGAATCCCAGCCGGCGGCGCGTCAGGCCGAACCGCTCGCCACCGCTCCCCAGGACGTCGCGGGCGGCCCGCGCATCCCGATTCATGAGCGGGTCACGCTGGTGCTGGCCGGCTGCAGCGTGGCCTCGGGTCGGGGCGAGGCGTTTGTGTACGCCACCGGCGCCGAAACCGAATTCGGCCAGGTGGCGCACCTGGCCGCCGGCACCGAACGCGCGGCCAGCACGCTGGAGCAGCAGGTGGGCCGCATCGTGCAGACGATCACGGTGCTCTCCGTGTCGATGGGAACGATCGCCTTCTGCCTCAGCCTGCTGTTCGTGGGCATGGGCCCGCTGGAGAGCCTGGTGTTCGCAATCGGCATCCTGGTGGCGAATGTGCCTGAGGGTCTGCTGCCGAGCGTCACCCTGGCGCTGGCGTTGAACGTGCAGCGGATGGCGCGGCGCCAGGCGTTGGTGCGGCGCCTCTCGGCGGTGGAAACGCTGGGGTCGGTCAGCGTGATCTGCAGCGACAAGACCGGCACCCTCACCGGCAACCGCATGGCCGTGCAGCAGACCTGGCTGCCGGCCGCGGCCGATGGCGCGGATCCGCAAGCCGCGGATCCGGACGCCTTAGCAGGGCTGGAGCGGCTGCTGCTGCGGGCCGCCTCGCTCTGCTCCAACGCCCGCCTGGAGCACACCGCCACCCCGGGGGAGGCCTGGCGGGCGATCGGCGATCCCACCGAAACCGGCCTGCTGCTGGCGGCCCTGGCGGCCGGCCTGGAACCCCAGGAGCAGCAGCGCCGCCACCCCCGCCGGCGCGAGATCCCGTTCGATTCGCACCGCCGCCGCATGTCGGTGCTGGTCGACTGGCGGGGCGGCGACGACGACCTGCCCCTGGCGGATGGGGAGACGCTGGTGCTGACCAAGGGGGCGCCCCTGGAGGTGCTCGGCCACTGCAACGCCTGGGTGACGCCGCAGGGTGCCGTGCCGTTGGGCGAAGCCGAGCGGCGGCGGGGGATCGCGGCGAATGACGCCATGGCCCGCAAGGGGTATCGGGTGATCGCGGTGGCGGTGCGGGCCGGTGGCAGCGGGGATGCCGACGCGCCGGCGACGGAGCTGGAGCAGGGCCAGGCGCTGGTGGGGCTGGTGGGCCTCTACGACCCGCCGCGCCCGGAGGTGGCCGACGCGGTGCGCCAGTGCCGCGAGGCGGGCATCAAGGTCACCATGGTCACGGGCGACTACGGGCTCACCGCCGAGGCGATCGCCCGCCAGATCGGGTTGCTGGATCCCGCGCCGCGCTCGCCGGGCGCCCCGCTGCACGACCCGCGCATGGCCGATCCGGTGCGGGTGCTCGACGGGGCAGCCCTGGCCCAGATCGGCGACGTGCAATTGCGCCAGCTGTTGAAGTACCGCCACCGGCTGGTGTTCGCGCGCATGGCGCCGGAGCAGAAGCTGCGGCTCGTGCAGGCCTATCGGAGCCTCGGCGAGGTGGTGGCCGTCACCGGCGACGGGGTGAACGACGCGCCGGCCTTGCGGGCCGCGGATGTGGGCGTGGCGATGGGCATCGCCGGCACGGATGTGGCCCGCGAGGCGGCCGACATCGTGCTGCTCGACGACAACTTCGCCACGATCGTGCAGGCGGTGCGCTACGGGCGCTCGGTGGTGGCCAACATCGGCCGCTTCATCGCCTACGTGCTGGCCTCCAACGTGGGCGAGGTGGCGCCGTTCCTGGCGATGGTGGCGTTCCGGATCCCGGCTGCGCTCACGGTGCTGCAGATCCTGGCGGTGGATCTGGGCACCGACCTGCTGCCCGCCCTGGGCCTCGGCGCCGAGCCGCCGGAGCCGGGCGCCATGCGCCTCCCGCCGCGCCGCCGCGGCCAGCCCCTGCTCGATCGCTCCGTGATGGTGCGCGCCTACCTGGTGCTGGGCCTGGCGGAGGCGATCGCCTCGATGGCGGGCTACCTGCTGGTGTGGCGCTGGCACGGCATCGGCTGGGCGGAGCTGCGGCAGCTGGCGCCGGCCCTGTTGCACAAGAATGCTCCGGCAGCGGTGCAGGCGATCCAAACCCAGGCCAGCAGCGTGGCCTTCGCCCTGATCGTGGCGGGCCAGATGGGCGCCCTGCTCGCCTGCCGCAGCGACCGCCAACCCTTCTGGGCCAGCCTGCGCCGCCCGAACCGGCTGCTGTGGCTGGGGTTCCTGAGCGAACCCGTTGTGGCGGCCACCCTGATCCTGGTGCCGGCGCTGGCGGCCGTGTTCGGCACAGCGCCATTCCCAGCGGCCTGGCTGCTGCCGATGGGGCTGGCGCCGCTGCTGGTGCTGGCGGCGGACACGCTGCAGAAACGGTTCACGAGGAGGGCTGAGGAGCGCGCCCCCTGCGCCTGACCCATCGCGCAGGAACGCCCGAGCCCACTAAAGCTTGCAGCCATTGCCACTGGCATTCCTGGCCAAGGCAAAATTCCAGATTGAGGTGTATGCCCCAACTGGCAATCTATCAGGAGCCGCAACGGCGTTGGAGGGCTTTTTGGTGCAGGGGAGCTCTGGCTCGGCAAGCTCACTCTTGAGCGCCTCAATCGCACTCTTGAGCACATCGGTCTGCTGCTGAATAACCTCCCGTTGCTTGTTTCTCTCTCTGGAGGCGTCTGATCGATTGGGAGACGCCTGATCGCTGGCGCCACGCCCGGCTCAGCCCTGGCCAACGCCCCGCAGGGCCAGCTTGTCGGGGCCACCCCTGCGGCTCGCCCGCCAGAGTTGCCCTAGCTGTCGTGGGAACGGCGGTTGAACCCATCGACGCCGGGGATGGCCATGGCACAGAAGATCGACCCGCAGTACCCGGCTGCCCGGGCAGCAACCCGCCCCGAGCAGGCCCTCGCCCTGTTCGACTCCCTCCCTCCCGTGGCGCCGGAGGAACTCCTGGGCCGCTGGCGCGGCAGCAGCTTCGCCAGCGGCCACCCACTCGATGGCCTGCTGGAGACCTACCACTGGCACGGCAAGGCCTTCCGGGGGCCGGAGGACGTGGATCCACTGCTGTTTCGCACGGCCGCCGGCAACGTGGTGGCGCTGCGGGCGGTGATGCCGGATCCACGCTGGCTGGAGCGCTGGCCGTGGCTGCGGCGGCGATGGGTGGGGGGGCTGGTGCAGCGGCTGCTGCAGCCGCTGCTGACCACCCAGGCCCCCCAGGCCCGGCTGCGGGTGGTGGAGCACCGCGGCGTTGCCACGGCGGCCATGCTCTACGACCGGCTGCCGATCGTGGATGTGTTTCGCCGCCTCGATGCCACCACCCTGCTCGGGCTGATGGATGCCCGTGGCATCCATCAGCCGTTCTTCTTCCTGCTGCAGCGCGAGGAGGGGGCGGAGGCGGCCCGCACGCCCACGCCGCTCAACGCCCCTCAGATTTGA
This sequence comes from Synechococcaceae cyanobacterium, assembly GCA_046340895.1. Taxonomy (GTDB): domain Bacteria; phylum Cyanobacteriota; class Cyanobacteriia; order PCC-6307; family Cyanobiaceae; genus Cyanobium. The sequence continues at coordinate 36,279 of JBKDSQ010000053.1, forward strand.
CCGACTCGCGCCAGGCATCGGGGTATCCCTCGCGCACCATCAGCCAGGGCTCGAGCAACGCCAGCTGGCCTGGCGGAAGCTGAGAAGGCCGCCGCTGGCTGATCCGGCGCAGGTCCGTCAGCGTGCGATCGCGCAGCAGGAACGGCAGGTCGGCCAGGTCTTCGCGGCGCTCCTCCGGCCAGGTCTCCACCCGATTGCCAGGATCGCTGAGCAGGCTGACCAGATGCTGGCGCGCGGGATCCGAGGCGCCCAGGGTGGCGTAGAAGAATTCGAGCAGGTTGAAGGCGATGTTGATGTAGCCCGCCAAGGCGGTGATCGCCGCCGCAGGGGCATTGAGTCCACCGAGATCGAGCAGCGGCATCGGGCTCTTCTCCTGCGGCGGCTCCACAAACCAGCCACCGACCGCCACGATCCGCTGCTCCTCCAGCTGGTTGGGCCGATACCAGCGAAACCCCCGCACCCACAGCGGGGTGTTGAGGTTGGTGGCCATCTCGCAGATCAGCGGAATCCACGAATAGCTGGTGGCGTCTTCGCCGAGCTTCACGGCACAGCGCTGACGCAGCAGCGGTTCCGCCACGCCGGGATGGTTGTGATTGGCCGCCTCCCTAGCCTGGTTCAACTCGGCCCTCACCGCGTGCAGCAGGGCAGCGATCGTGGCGTTCGGCGCCCCCGGGCGGCATTCCCGGCAATCGAGCTCGAGGTTGGCGGTCAGCCAGCTCCAGAGATGGGCAGCCTGGTTGAGGTGCAGGTCGTCGATACTTCGCTCGAGATCCCTATCCTGCAGAAGCAGCTCCAAGGCCAGCTCCATCCGCCGCAGCGGCGGCGGCGGAGAACCGGGATGACTCGGCGCCGGGCTGCCCGCAAGGCGGTCCAGCAGGTCGCGCACATAATCGGCGTGGCGGAGCTTGCGCATGATCGGCGCCATCGGCTCCAGCACCTCCTGCCGCCGGTAGCTCTGCACCGGCAGGGTGATCAGGTTGGAGGCAAAGCTTGGATCGACATCCGGACCGGGGATCAGCTCAAAGATCATGTTGCGGATCAGATGGCAGCGCACGTCGTCGTCCAACACCGGGTCGTGCCCAGCGGCGGCACTGTCGTAGGTCTGCTGCAGGTAGCCGTAGGTGAGCGAGCGGGTGCGCTTGAGGTAGCCGTTAAAGGCGGGCAGCAGTTGGCCAAGCCGCCGTTCGAGGATCGCGGCGCCTAGGTCGTTGAGGCTGGCGGCGCGATCCGGCGCGCGCAGCACCCCCAGCACGGCGTTCACCAGCCAGGAGAGCAGGTTGTTGTCTACCCCCTGCCGGTCGAACTCGCGGCTCAGGCCCATCCGCTGCCGCCAGGTGGGCGCTTCGGTCGCCGGCTGCGGGGGCTTGGCGCCACCGCCCAGCCAGCGCGGCAGGCGCCGCCAGAACCGCTGCAGGGCGGCGAAGCGGCGGCGGATCCGCCGGACGATCCGCAGCGGCACCAACAGCAGCCCCACCAGCAGCAGCACACCTACGCCAGTGAGCACCGCGCGCCACGGCCAGGAGCCAGCCAGCGCCAACCCCAGCGCCACCCCCAGGCCCAGCGTGACCAGCAGTGCGCCCCCAACCAGCAGTGGCAGCCCCCACAGCGCCTTGATCAGGCCACCCAGGAGCCGCGGCCGCGGCCCCCGCCGCTGTGGCGGCTCCGATGCGGACGGGGCGGCGGCGGCAGCCAGCTGGCGGTCGAGGCTGGGCTCGTCGTAGAAGCCGATCCCGGGCTGAATGTTGTCCACGTCGGTGGCGATCACGTAGTGGATCGGCTGCTCCCGCTCATGCGAGCGCCCCGTTTGGCCCGGCAACGAGGCCTGCAACTTCAGATCGCGGGTGCGGCGCAGCAGGAAGCGGCGGATGTCTTCCACGCTGGAGAGGCCGAGGTTGTCGTACAGGCCGCCATCGAGGAAGGCCACGTAGGGCTGGCGGTCACAGATCAGCGAGCTGCTGAAGTGCTCGCGCGCGAGCCGTGCCCCCTCCGCGCCGGCCGGCGAGTGGCCAGGGCGGTAGTAATCGTGCGGGAAGATGAGCGGTTCGAAACCACCTGGGAAGGCGAAGGATGCGGCAACGCAATCGCCCAGGCGCAGATGGCGGGCATGGTGATACAGCTCATTCGCCTCCACCGATCCCCCTTCAGCCTGAAGGTAGTAGCGGTTGAGCACATACACCGGTTCACCGCGCGGACCCTGCGCATCAGCCCCCCTCTGAATGCCAAAGCGGAAAAGATCGAGCGAAACAATATTGGAGGCATTGAAGAAGACATAATCAGGAGAGACGGCATGCTCATGCAGCATGCTGTTGATTGCTTTATTACCAAGGCAGGCCTCATCGCCGAGCAGGGTATTCAGCAGACGCTGGGTGGCATCGGCAGCGTGCAGGATCACCTTCTCCCCCTGCAGCAGCAGGGGGAGCCGCACAAAGGCGTCGGCAAAGCTCTCGCCTTCCAGCGCCTGCATCAGCGGATCCCAAAAGCGTTCGTAGAAGCGGAAATCGGATTCCTGGACCGGGCGACAGCCGGCCTTGGCACAAAGCAAGGCGGCCAGCGCCAGCGATCCGCCCGATACGCTCGACATGACCCGCGCTTTGCTCAGAAGGCCCAGGTCGTGGAGCAGGGCCATCGAGCCCAGAGAGAAGGCGGTGGCGCGGTAGCCGCCGCCAGAGAATGAGAGGCCAATGTAGCCTGGCTCGTGGCGCGATTCGGGAGCGTGCATCTCTGTAGCCAACCCCATGGCGCTTGTCGCTGCCCCTGACCGTAGCCATGGCGCTCCGGGCCGCCCGCGCTCAACAAATGCGGGGCAACAATTCGCCACTTGGGGGTAGCAGAATCCGCTCGCTGCCAAAGGGCGTGCGCAGCACCACCCGCGCCGGCCCCTCTTGCACCGTGCCGATCCAGGCGCCGCCGCCGGGGGCGAGCAGCGCCTCGGCCTGGGTCCGCTGTGCCGCCGGCACCACCGCCACCAGCCGCCCCTCATTCGCCAGCTGCAGGGGATCGAAGCCGAGCAGGGCGCAGCCGCTGGCTACCGCCTGTGCCACCGGGATCGCCGCCTCTTCCAGCCGCAGCTCCACGCCGCGGGCCAGGGCCAGCTCGTGCACGGCGCTGGCCAGGCCGCCGCGGGTGAGGTCGCGCAGGCAGTGGGGCTGCACGCCGGCCTGCAGCAGCGCCTCCACCAGGGGCCAGAGGGGCGCGCAGTCGCTGGCCAGGGGCGGCTCCAGCCGCAGCCCATGGCGGGCCGCCAGGATCGCCAGCCCGTGGCGGCCGAGGTCGCCGCTCACCAGCACGGCATCGCCCGGCTCGATGCGGCTGGGGTGGATCGGCTGCGCCGTCTCCAGCAGGCCGATGCCGCTGGTGTGCACGAAGATCCCGTCCCCCTTGCCCCGTTCCACCACCTTGGTGTCGCCGGTGACGATCGCCATGCCGCAGGTGCGGGCAGCGGCGGCCATCGCGGCCACCACCCGCCGCAGCAACGCCAGCTCCACCCCCTCCTCCAGGATCAGGCCCACGCTCAGATGCCGCGGCCTGGCGCCTGCCATCGCCAGGTCGTTGGCGGTGCCGATCACCGCCAGCGAGCCGATGCAACCGCCGGGACACTCCAGCGGCTGCACCACGTAGCCGTCGGTGCTGAAGGCGAGCCGGCCGTGGGGCAGCTCCAGGGCAGCCGCATCGTGCAGCAGCTGCTGCGGATCCTCGTAAAGGCCGCGCAGCTCAGCGTCGATCAGCTGCTGCATCAAGGTGCCGCCGCCGCCGTGGGCGAGGCGGATGCGCTCGTCGCTCACGGCGATGGCTCCCTGGCTGCCCCGCGTGCGCAGGAACGGGCCCCAGGGGAAGCAACCGCGGGCCGGTAGCGATGCCAGGCCGCGCACGCCCCCTCGCTCGACACCATCGGCGCCCCCAGCGGGTGCTCCGGAGTGCAGCGGCTGCCGAAGGCGGGGCAGGCCTCTGGGGTGGCGTGGCCCTGCAGGATCGCCCCGGCGATGCAGGGGCCCTCGTCGGCGCAGCCACAGGGCTCCGCGCCATCGCCCGCGCCGACGGGATCCGGCAGCCCAAACCGCCATGCCGCATCGAGATCCGCCCAGGCCGGCGCCAATGCCAGACCGCCGCCGGGGATCACCCCGAGCCCCCGCCAGACCCGATCCACCGGCTGGAACACCTCCGCCAGCAGCGCCCGCGCCGACGGGTTGCCCTCGACCCGCACCACCTGGCCGTAGGCGTTCTCCAGCGCGGGCTCGCCCGCCTCCAGCCGCCGCACGCAGGCCAGCAGCCCCCGCAGCAGTTCCGCGGGCGCCAAGCCGCTCACCACCACCGGCACCCGATGGCGTCGCACCAGATCGGCCAGCTCGGCGGTGCCCATCACCGCCGCCACATGCCCAGCCGCCAGGAAGCCCTGCAGCGGGCCTGAGCGGCCGGATGCCGCCAGCAGCGCCTCCATCGCCGGGGCCACGCGCACATGGGCGCAGAGGATCGAGAGGTTGGTCAACCCCAGCGCCCGCGCCTGCCGCGCCAGCAGCGCCGTGGCCGGCGCCGTGGTCTCAAAGCCCACCGCCAGGAACACCACCTGCCGATCGGGGTGGGCGCGGGCCAGGGCGATCGCCTGGCTCGGCGCCGTGAGCAGCCGCACGTCGCCGCCGGCGGCCCGCACCCCCAGCAGGTCATCGCCGGGGCGGCTGCCGGGCACCCTCAGCATGTCGCCGTAGCTGGCCAGGATCAGCTGCGGCCGCCGCGCCAGGGCCAGGGCGGCATCGATCGTGGCGGCCGGCGTCACGCACACCGGACAGCCGGGCCCATGGATCAGCCGCAGGCCAGGCGGCAGCAGCTGGTCGAGCCCCCAGCGCACGATCGCATGGGTCTGGCCGCCGCACACCTCCATCACCGTCCAGGAGCGCGTGGTGGCGGCCGCCAGCGCCTCCACCAGGGCCCGCACCTCCTCGCCGGCGGCCCCGGAAACCTGGGCGGGCACCGCCGTCACCACGGGCCGGGCGCGAAGGGCGCGTCGGCGGGATGGAAGGACTGGATCGCGCGGCGGTACTGGGCCCGTTCGTATTCGCCGGGGTCGGGGCAGCGGGCCTGGCTGATGCAGCCGATCAGCTCCGCCAGGCTGGGGACCTCGTGCTCCGCCAGCCACTGGCGCAGCTCCTGCTCGAGCCCCTCCAGCCGCCGCGGACCGTGGCGCAGCAGCGCCCCCACCACCTGCACGCAGCCGGCGCCGGCCATCAGCAGCCGCACCGCATCGGTGCCGCGGTGCACGCCGCCGCTGCCCGCCAGCTCCAGGGCTGTGCGGCCATGCAGCAGGGCGATCCAGCGCAGGGGCAAGCGCAGATCGTGGGGGGTGGAGAGCAGCAGGTTGGGCCGCAGGGTCAGCGTTTCGATGTCGATGTCGGGCTGGTAGAAGCGGTTGAACAGCACCAGGCCATCGGCGCCGGCGGCCGCCAGGCGCTTCACCAGCGCCGGCAGGCTTGTGTAGAAGGGGGCCAGCTTCACCGCCAGCGGCAGCGTTACCTCGGAGCGCACCTCGCGCACGATCTCCTCCACCTGGGCCTCGATCGCGGCGCTGCTGAGGTCGGGGTCGGTGGGCACGCTGTAGATGTTGAGCTCGATGGCGCTGGCGCCGGCCTGCTGCAGCTCGCGCGCCACCTCCAGCCAGCGGCCGGGCCGGGCACCGTTGAGGCTGGCGATCACCGGGATCGCCAGGCGCTGGCGGGCCTGGGTGAGATGGCGCAGGTAGAGGTCGCGGCCGGCGTGGCCCTGGGCCGATTCGGGCACGTAGTCGAGCGCCTCGGAATAGCTGTGGCTGCCCTGGCTGGAGAGCCGCCAGTGCTCGATCTGCTCCTGCTCGATCTGCTCCTCGAACAGCGAATGCAGCACCACTGCGGCGGCACCGGCATCCTCCAGCTGCAGCAGGGTGTCGATCGCGTCGCTGAGGGGGGCGGCGGCGCCGGCGACCAGCGGTGTGCGCAGGGGCAGGCCCAGCCAGGTGGTGCGGAGATCGGGGGCGGTCATGGGGCGGGCGGAGCAACGGCGGGGCCGCTGGCGGGCGGGGTGGCCAGGGCCTGGTAGATCGCCAGGCGCCGGTCGCGCTCGGCGGCGGCGGCGCGGGCCAGCGCCTGGGCCCGCTCCGGCTGCTGGTAGCGGAGCATGCGGAAGCGGTTCTCGGCCTCCATCGCCTCCTGCAGCGAGCGGCGTGGCGAGCGCGAATCGAGCTGCAGCGGGTTCTCACCGCGGGCGGCGCGGCGCGGATCGTGGCGGTAGAGCAACCAGCGGCCGCTCTCCACCGCCAGCTTCTGGTGCTCCATGCCCCTGGCCATGTCGATGCCGTGGGCGATGCAGTGCGAATAGGCCAGGATCAGCGACGGCCCCGGATAGCTCTCGGCCTCGAGAAAGGCGCGGATCGTGTGCTCATCGCGGGCCCCCATCGCCACGCTGGCCACATAGACGTGGCCGTAGCTCATCGCCATCAGGCCGAGATCCTTCTTGGCGGTGCCCTTGCCGCCGGCGGCGAACTTGGCCACCGCCCCCAGCGGCGTGGCCTTCGACATCTGGCCGCCGGTGTTGGAGTACACCTCGGTGTCGAGCACCAGCACATTCACATCGCGGCCGCTGGCGAGCACGTGATCGAGGCCGCCGAAGCCGATGTCGTAGGCCCAGCCATCGCCGCCCACGAGCCACACGCTTTTTTTCACCAGCGATTCGGCCAGCTCCAGCAATCGGGCCGCGGGCGAGGCCGGATCGGCCGCCTCCGGCAGGGCCGCAAGATGCCGCTTGAGCTCCGCCAGCCGCTGCCGCTGCTCGGCGATCGCCGCCTCATCGGCCTGGCCATCCGTCTGGCCGCTTGCGGGGACGTCCTCCGGGCAGGCGGCACGGAGGCCCGCCACCAGATCCGCCGGCAACGCCGCCGCCAGGGCGGGGCTGGCCAGCAGCTCCAGCGCCATCGCCCGCTGCTGGTCGAGGGCCACGCGCAGGCCGTAGCCGAATTCGGCGTTGTCTTCAAACAGCGAATTGCTCCAGGCCGGGCCCCGCCCTTCTGCGTTCACGCTCCAGGGGGTGGTGGGCAGGTTGCCGCCGTAGATGGAGGAGCAACCGGTGGCGTTGGCCACCAGCATGCGGTCGCCGAACAGCTGACTGGCGAGCTTGAGGTAGGGGGTTTCGCCGCAGCCGGCGCAGGCCCCGGAGAATTCGAACAGTGGGCGCTGCAGTTGTTGCTGGTTGACGCGGTGGGGATCGAGGGCCTGGCGGGGCGGATCGGCCAGTTGCTCAAAGAACGCCCACCAGGCGCGGCCGGCCTCGCGCAGCGGCCGCTGCGGCGCCATGTTGATCGCCTTGCGGCGCGGCTCCTGGCGGTCGCGGGCGGGGCAGACCTCCACGCAGAGGCGGCAGCCGGTGCAATCTTCCAGCGCCACCTGGATGGTGAAGGACTGGCCGGCGAAGGCTGGATCGCGGGCGGGCGCGCTACGAAAACCCTCGGGCGCGGCCGCCAGCGCCGCCGGTTCGCTCACCTTGGCGCGGATCACGGCGTGGGGGCACACCAGCACGCACTTGCCGCACTGAATGCAGAGATCGCTTTCCCACACCGGCACCTCGGCGGCGATGTTGCGCTTCTCCCAGCGGGCGGTGCCGGTGGGAAAGGTGCCGTCGCAGGGCAGGGCGCTCACGGGCAGGGCGTCACCGGCCTGGGCCAGCAGGGGCTGGATCACTTCGCGCACGAAGGGGGGCGCGGCGGCGAAGCGATCGGGCGGCGGCGGCTCGGGGGCCGGATCGGCCAGGGGGCTCCAGTCGAGCGGCTGCAGCTGATCGAGGGTGGCGTCGACGGCGTCGAGGTTGCGGCGCACCACCGCTTCGCCCTTGCGGGCGTAGTCGTGCTCGATGGCGGCGCGGATGCGGGCGATTGCTTCGTCGCGCGGCAGCACGCCGCTGATCGCGAAGAACGCCACCTGCATCACGGTGTTGATGTGCGGGCCGAGGCCGGCCTGGCGCGCCACGGCGGCCGCATCCACCAGCCCTAGGGTGATGCCGCGGGCGCGGATGCCATCCCGCAGCGCCGCCGGCAACCGGCGCCAGGTTTCCTGCGGCGACCAGGGACTGTTGAGCAGCAGCGTGCCGCCGCGCACCAGGCCGGCGAGCAGGTCGAGCCGCTCCACGAAATCCCACTGGTGGCAGGCCACGAAGGTGGGCCGCTGGATCAGGGTGCTGGCGCGGATCGGGCGCGGCCCGAAGCGCAGGTGGGAGGTGGTGAGCGAGCCGGCCTTCTTGGAGTCGTAGACGAAATAGGCCTGGCAGAACAGATCGGTGCTTTCGCCGATGATCTTGATCGTGCTCTTGTTGGCGCCCACGGTGCCATCGGAGCCGAGGCCATGGAAGATCGCCCGCACCTCGCCCGTCGCCTCGCCCGTTGCCTCGCCGTTCGTCTCGCCCTCCAGCACGAAGGAGGGATCCACCGGCAGCGAGCGGTGGGTCACGTCATCGACGATGCCCACCGTGAAGTGCAGGCTGGGTGTGGCGCGGGGGGCGACGCCATCGGCCGGCTCCAGGGCGCGGACCAGGTGGTCGAACACCGCCTTGGCCATCGCCGGCGTGAACTCCTTCGAGGCCAGGCCGTAGCGGCCGCCCAGCACCTGCGGCAGGGGCACCCCGGGCCGCGCGGCAGCCCACTGCTCCGCCAGGGCCGCCAGCACATCGAGGTAGAGGGGTTCGCCGAGGGAACCGGGCTCCTTGCAGCGATCGAGCACCGCCACCGCCCGCACGCTGGCCGGCAACGCCCGGGCCAGGGCCTCGGCCGGAAAGGGACGGAACAGGCGCAGCTTCAGCAGCCCCACCCGCTCGCCCGCCGCCTGCAGGGCCTCCACCGTGTCTTCGAGGGCACCGCAGGCCGAACCCATCGCCACCACCACCCGCTCGGCGTCGGCGGCGCCGACGTAGTCGACCAGGCCGTAGCGGCGGCCGCTGAGGCTGGCGAAGCGCTGCATCGCCTCGGCCACATGGCCGGCCATGGCATCGTGGAAGCGGTTCACCGACTCGCGGCCCTGGAAGGCCACATCCGGGTTCTGGGCGGTGCCGCGCAGCACCGGGTGGTCGGGGCTGAGGGCGCGGCGGCGGTGGGCGGCGATCGCTTCGGGCGGCACCAGGGCCTGCAGCAGGGCGTCGGGAAGCTCCGCCACCTTCTGGATCTCGTGGCTGGTGCGGAAGCCGTCGAAGCCGTGCAGGAACGGCAGGCGACCGAGCAGGGAAGCGCGGGCGGCGATGGCGGCGAAATCGCCCGCCTCCTGCACGCTGGACGACACGAGGATGGCGCAACCGGTGCCGCGGGCGGCCATCAGGTCGCTCTGGTCACCAAAGATCGAGAGGGCCTGGGCCGCCAGGGCGCGGCAGGCCACGTGCAGCACCACCGGCGTGAGTTCGCCGGCCCAGCGGTAGAGGTTGGGGAGCATCAGCAACAGGCCCTGGGAGGCGGTGAAGCTGGTGGCCAGGCAACCGGCCTGCAGGGCGCCGTGCAGCGCGCCGGCGGCACCGCCCTCGCTCTGCATCTCCACCACGCTGGGCACGCTGCCCCAGAGGTTGGGACGGCCGGCGGCGGCCCAGGCATCGGCCGCTTCACCCATCGGCGTGGCGGGCGTGATCGGGTAGAGGGCGATCACCTCGCTGAGGCGGTAGGCCACCCGCGCCACGGCCTCGTTGCCGTCGATCGTGATGGCGGCGGCAGGGAAGGGGGCGGGGATCATGGCGGCGGTCACAGCGAACCCTCGTCGTGCACCAGGCTGAGGGCGAGGCCCACGTGCACCAGCACCCGATCGCCCACCTGCGCCTCACTCAGGCAGGCCAGCGACACGGTCTGCCGCACCCCCCCGAAATCCACCTCAGCCTGGCGCCACAGGGGGTCGTCGTTCTCCCCGGCGGAGCTGATGGCCAGGATGCGACCGGGGACGGCCAGGCACATGGGGCGGGGTGCGGCGGGGGGCTCTTTTGCTCTGGTCTAGCCAGGGGGCGGGGATGGGACCGCGGGGAGGGGATGCGAAGAGGAGGCCTGGGAGCTGGCGCAGGCGCAACAGTTTTGTATCAGAGCAAACGGCCTTATGTGGATCTGCCTAATTACCGTAGAAGGAGTTGCAAAGGCCTTTCTCGAATCGACCCCAAGCTACGCAGGTCTACACAATTAACGCACAAGAATCCGAAGTCGACTAAGTCCTGAACATGAAGACCGAGATCGAACTTCGCTTCAAAAGCAACCTTTAGCGCGTCGACCATCTCATTGCGCTGTATGAGACGGCGACTACAGATCCTGGACGCCGGCCTGTGGACAAATCAGACATCTTGCGTTCTGCTGTTGTCTTTCTTCATGCGACATTGGAGGACTTTCTAAGAAGCCTGCTCGAGTGGAAGCTCCCAACTGCTCAAGCTTTGTACCTCAAGGACATTCCCCTAACGGGCAAAAAGCCGCGATCATCATTTACGCTTGATGATCTGGCCAATTTCCGCGGGTCCAAGGTTGATGACTTGATATCACGTTCAGTGGCCGATCATCTTGAGCGGTCAAACTTCAACGACCCAGGCGAAGTCGGCTCGGTCCTCGAAAGCATTGGGCTCATGCGATCACTACTTGATCCCTATCGAGACAAGCTGGGGCCAATGATGAAACGCCGCCACTGGATAGTCCACCGCGCCGATCGGAACAAAGCAACTGGCAGCAGTCAACACGCCGCACTGGGCCTACAGAAGGCTACAGTTGAGACGTGGTCTGATGCAGTGAGTCAATTCGGCACCTCGGTGCTTAACCAGTTCTAAACAAAGGAGCCCTTCGATGACAACTCGTGATGAACTTAAGCTTGCACTCAAAGCGATGCCTGGAGTTGATGCCGTTACAGTTGTGGGAGACCACAACTTGATAGCTACAGTCGTATCTGCTTCTTTTAGGCAACAGGACGAGGCGCTTCGCCAAGAGAGTGTATGGAGATATCTAAGCGATACACTTGGATCGAGCAAACTGAACAACGTCGAGTTTATATTTACCAGCACACCAGAGGAAGACTCTTCTGTTTCAGCCCCCTCTTCAGCTGCATGACGATTCCCTATTGACGTCAAGATACAGAAGGTGGGGGCGCAGGATGCCATCTAGCTCAAAGCCCCCAGTCCGCTTCTGGTCTTGGCAATAATCTACTCCTAAGCATAAATCTCAGCAAGCTGGAATTGCTCAAACCTGCTGCACCAGATAGAATTTTTCAGGAGGTGAATGATGACCAATCTGCTCGCGAGTCACAAAGAAGCCATAGCCGCGGTTTGCGGCAAGTACAGCGTTCAGCGACTTTTCGCGTTTGGATCCGCAATTAGGGACGATTTTCGACCAGGAGAAAGCGACGTGGATCTTCTGGTCGAATTTGCCCCCATTGGTGGTCGCGCAAAATTCCATGCTTATTTCGAGATGCTTGACGAGCTGCAGAGCGTACTCGGAACAAAGGTGGATCTCGTCATGAGCGGGGCCGTGCGCAATGCGGTAATCGCCCGTGAGATTGAGAAGACCAAGAGGCTAATCTATGGTGCGTGATATCACCGCCTACCTCTACGGCATCATCGAAGCGTGCGATTCGATTGCGTCAATCCTTGCTGGGATTTCTTTGGAGACTTTTGTCACGACACGCGAAAATCAGGCCCTGGCGGCCCTGTTGTTTCTCTACCGGCAGCTGCTGGGCAGGGATCTGGAACTGGAGAGGGTGGTGAGGGCCCGGAAGAAGAGACGGCTGCCGGTGGTGATGACACAGGCGGAGGTGCGGCAGGTGCTGGATCGCATGGATGGGGTGGACAGGCTGGTGGCGGAGCTGATGTATGGCGGTGGCTTGCGCCTGATGGAGGCCCTGCGTTTGCGGGTCCAGGAT
>JBKDSQ010000054.1:0-3832 GCA_046340895.1 Synechococcaceae cyanobacterium
ACCTCCCCGATGGCGAGCTGGAGGAAGCGCTGGAGCTGGTGTGCTGGCGGGTTCCGCCGCAGCGGCGGCGGCTGCTGTGCATCCTTCCCGACACCAGCGAGCGCAAACGGTTGCTCCAGCTGCAGGCCGCCGGCGTCGATGGGCTCTGCACCCTCAGTTCCCTGGGCCATGGGCGGCTGTACACGGCGCTGGCGGCGATCGCCACCGGCGGCATCTACCTCGATCCCCACTTCCACCGCCGCCTGCACCAGGGCCCAGGCCATGGCCACTGCAAGGCCCAGGGGGCGGGCTCCTGCCTGCTGGCGGGGCCGGAGGATCTCGAACCGCGGGAGCGGCGGCTGCTGCGGGATGTGTGCCGCGGCTACAACAGCCCGGAGATGGCCCGCCGCCACGGCCTGTCGGACAACAGCGTGCGACGCCATCTGAGCCACACCTACCAGCGGATCGGGGTGCGGGATCGGGCCCAGGCGATCGGCTGGTGCGTCGCCCATGGGGTGATGAGCGCCGTGGAACTGCAGAAGGTGTTCCTGGCGCTCAGCGCAGATCCCCCTCCTCCAGGGGAATGAGCGAGCGGCGGCGCTGCTCCGGGCTCAGCTGCTCCAGGTAGTCGGCCAACGAGTCGCAGAACCACAGGTCATCCAGCACCACCAGCCGCGGCTGATCGAGGCGGCGGGGCCGCCAGCGGGCGAGCATCCGGCCCCGGCCCACCGCGATCGGCCGCCGCAAGGGCCGGATGGGTCCGAGCAGCAGCTGCTTGCGCGAGCTCGGCCGTGGATCAGGCCAGGGGGTGACCTCAAGGATCGGCGCCACCACATCGATCACCTTGGCCACAGGCGGCAGCACCGCCAGGTGGGTGAGGGAATCGCAGGCCGCACGGGGCAGCGTGAGCGGCCCCCAGTAGCCGCGCTCGGCGGCCTCCTCCAACGCGCTGGGCGGAGCGGCCAGGAGCAGCAGATCACGGGCCATCGCAGGGGCTGGGATGGAGGACCCCTTGGTGCTACGAGGGCCGGCCGGCCCGCTCCTACCCACAGCCGCCGCCCGATCAGGCACAGCCGCCCGCTGGAGCGCACAGCTGTGGCTGTCTGCAGGCCCAGTGGCGTGAGGCCGGCCGATCTGCGTGGTTTCACGGGGGCCCCGGATGGGCCAGCGGGCGGAGCGGCCCACGGGAATCTTCCGGGTGGCTTCCGGTTTCCCGCACCTCCTGGCCGATGCCACCGGGGGCTGCCAGGGGCAGCCGGGGGTGGTCGGGGCGCCCCTGCGGGGCGCTTGTCAGCGAATGCCGGCGGTGCTTGCAAGCCGTGGAACCCTCTGGAGTCCCCCCGTGCTGCCCCCTTGCTCCGCCATGGCCAGCCCGCTGTTTCCCGCCCTCGCCGCCGGTGCCCTGCTGGCGCTGCTCAGCCAGATCCCGCCGTCGCTGAACGCCGCCCAGCGCCTGCTGCCGGTGGTGTGGCGGCCGGGGGATCCGGAGGGCATCGGTAGCCTTTCCCATCGAGCCCCGCGCCATGCAGCCTCCCGCGTGCTCCAGCAACGCAGCGCCCGTGGCGGCGCCACGGCATCGGCCCCGGCCCGCCACACCTTCTGGCGCCAGACCGCGGGGCCCCGCAACGCCGGCCCCCGCCGCCCGTGGGGCCTGCCCGCATCGGCCCTCTCCGGCGCCGCCCAGGCAAGCAGCCTGCCGCCGCAGACCCGCCGGTCGCCGGCCCACGGCTCGCCGGCCGCTCACCGCTAAGCAGCGGCGCTTTGCCGTGCAGCACCTCGCGCTGGCGGAGCAGCAGGCCCGCAGCTTTGCCATCCGCCACGGCCTGGAGTACGACGACCTGCTGGGGCCGGCGTACGAGGGCCTGTGCAAGGCGGCGGCCGACTTTGATCCCCGCCTCGGCTACCGCCCATCGAGCTACGTGGTGCCCAAGGTGCGCGGCGCCCTGCTGCACCACCTGCGCGACAACGGCTTTGCCTTCTCCATCACCCACCGGCTCCGGGAGCTGTGGATCCGCGCCCGGCCGTTGCTGGCGGAGGAGCACAGCGATGCGGAAATCGCCAGGGCGCTTGGGGTGCCGTTGGCCCAGTGGCTGGAGTGCCGCCTGGCCTGCGGGCAGCCGCCGCTGCCGCTGCATGAGCTGCGGGAGCTGTAACTCCAGGGCTGGAGAGCGCTCTGGCAACTCTCGGTAGCCTCTCCCACCTGCAGCACCGCCTTGGGCACCCCCCGCAGCCACGGCCGCCAGCGCGGCCACAAGCAACACGCCTCCGCAAGCTCCAGTACCAGCCTCAGCAGCACCACCGCCACGGGCCCAGCGGCTCTGGAGCGGCCCCACCGGCCCTCGATGGCCACCGAGCGCCCAGGGCGGGGCCGGCGGCTCCCCTCGCGCCTGCCCGTCCGGCTCCCCGCCGGTGCTCCCGCGGCCGCTGCTGAGCACGACGCCGACCGCGAGCTGCTCACCTTCAACGTGCGGCTGGCCAAGAACCGCCAGGCGCTGCTCGACACCAACCGGATCGAGCGCAAGGCCTTCCGCGAACACGCCCGCATCGAGAACGCCGCCGCCGCCTACGCCCGTGAGCTGGGCGCGCTGCTCGATGAGCGGGGCTTCACCCGCGGGATCACGTTGAGCCAGGCGCCGGCTGAGGGAGAGGCAGCCCTGATCGTGCAGCTCAGCGACCTGCACTTCAACGAGCGTGTGGATCTCCCCTCCAACCGCTACGACTTCTCGGTGGCCAGTGCCCGGCTGGTCAAGCTGGCGGCCAGGGTCAAGCAGATCGGCCGCTGCTATGGCGTCCGCAAGGTCGTCGTCGCCTGCCTCGGTGATTTCCTCAACTCCGATCGGCGCCTCGATGAGCTGCTGAGCAACGCCACCAACCGCAGCAAAGCCACCCTGCTGGCGGTGGACATCCTGCGGGCGTTCCTGCTCGATCTGCGCAGCCAGTTCCGGTTGGAGATCTACGGGATCACCGGCAACGAAAGCCGGGTGGGCAAGGAACTGGGCTGGAGCGATGCGCTGGCCACCGACAGCTACGACCTGATGATCTACGCGATCCTGCAGCGCGGCTTCGCCGGCCCCGACGGCCAGGGCACCGACGGGATTGCGTTCTGCGGCTTCTGCGCCAATGAGCTGCTGTTCCAGGTGCTCGGCCGCACCTTCCTGTGCATCCACGGCCACCAGATGGGGGCGAACCTGCAGAAGAGCGTGCAGGAGATCACCGGCAAGTACGCCTCCCGCGGCATCACGGTGGATTACACCCTGTTCGGGCACCTGCACGCCACCGCCATCGGCGACTACCACGCCCGCAACGCCTCGCTGGTGGGCAGCAACGCTTATGCCGAGGCCGGCCTGAACTTCTGCAGCAAGGCGGCGCAGAACCTGCACATCGTCACCGCCGGCTCGATCGATGGCCTCAAGGTGGATCTGCAGGACACCACTGGCATCGAGCCCTATCCGTTCGTGAGCGAATGGGAGGCCTATGCGCCCAAGAGCGAAAGCAAGCTCCACCAGGGGGCCGTCGTGTTTCAGGTGGTGGTCTGATGGAGCGTACGCATCTGTCGGGACGGGCCGCTACGGAGGCTGGCGTCCCAGCGAGTGGTGTAAATCCCCAGGGCCTCAGCCCGGGGTAGCGGGGCTGAGCGTCCGCACCTCCGGCGATCGGCTCCACGGCTGACGTTGCAAGGGGTGGGCAGGTCCGTTTCCCTGGTCCGAGTACCACCTCAACCAGACGAACCATGCCCAAGGCAGATTCTGGCGCCTCCGCCCTGGCGTCGCTACTGGATGGCAGCACGGCCGGGGAGTTGATCCCTGAGCTGGCACGCCATGGCTTGCAGCAGCTGATCGAGCTGGAGGTCGCC
>JBKDSQ010000055.1:0-76256 GCA_046340895.1 Synechococcaceae cyanobacterium
ACGAAGTCGCTGGCCAGATCCTTCCAGAGGTTGCAGTCCTGGTAGGCGGTGTAGTTGGTGGCGTCCCAGGGACGCTCGTTGGGGGCGCCGAGATCGTGGGGGGTGGCGCCGGCAATCTTGCGGGCGGCCTCCACCCGGCCCTTCCCCTGGGTGAAATACCAGCCGATCGGCCGCGGCGTGGGATCGGCGGCGGGGATGGCGCGGGCGAAGCTGCGCAGCACAGCCTTGTCGAGCTCGGGCCAGAGCTGCAGCAGGGCGAAGGAGCCGTAGAGGCGCACATCGAGGCTTTCGTACCAGGCGTAGTCGAGGCACTCGAGCACCCCGAAGCGGCCCACCGGATCGTCGACCGTGGCAGCGGTCCAGAGGCTGCCGCCGCTGGCCAGGTCGTAGAGCTCGTTGAGCAGGGCCATGCGCAGCGGCTCGGGCAGGTCGGTGCGTCCGATCACCGGTTGCTGCCAGGTCTCGATCGCGGCGCGCCAGTCGCGCCAGTCGCGCAGGGCTTCGGCGGCGATCGCCGCGGCGTTGTCGCCGCCGCAGCCGAACACATCGGTGTAGCGGCGCAGGGCGCGGGTGCCCGTGGCGAAGGCGGTCACCGGCAGGTCCCAGGCGATCACCACCGGCAGCTCCAGGCTGGCACCGGGCGCCAGCCGGAACCGCACCGCCAGGGCGGCGCTGGCAGGATCGCCGGCGCCGCTCGGGCGGTCGTTGTCGCTCTCGGGAATCGAGCCGTCGCGGGCAAAGGGCTCCCAGATTTCGGCGCCGTCGCCGGCGGGGTTCCAGCGGCTGCAGCGGAACAGCTCCACACCCTCGCCCAACGCCTCCGCCTCCGGCACCGCCAGACACCACTGCCCCTGGCCTTCCGCCAGCGGCTTCGAGCGCTCCCCCTCCAGCAGGACGCCGCGCAGCCCTTCACCGTCGATGCGGCGGTTGCGTTGCCCCTGGCTGCGGCCGATCGCCGGCACGTAGTTGTGCTCCGGGCTGCCGTCATCGCGGAAGTGCACCGCGGCGGCGGGGTCGGTGTTGGTGAACCAGCCGCAGGTGTTGCGCCAGCTCAGCAGCAGGGAAAGCTCCAGCGCTTCAGCCGTGGGGTTGTGGAACTGCCAGGCGAACACCGCCACCGGGTAGCTGGTGCGGCGGTAGTCGCCCGGCAGGATCGGGCTGAAGGCCTCGCAGCGCACCTGGGCCCGGAACACCCCTTCGTAGTCGAAACGGTGCAGTGGGTAGCGGGCGCTGTAGGTGCCGGTGCTGCGCTGGCCATCGCTGGCGGGGTACCACTGCCAGGCGGAAAGGGGCGGGCCGGCCTCGGGCCGCGAATCATCCCGCTCCGGGGCGGTCGCCAGGGCGTGGCTGTGGCTGCCGGCGCCGTCGCGCTCATGCAGGGCGAACTGGCAGTCGGGGATCTGGCCGAACCAGTGCTCGCCGCCGTCCAGGTGCCAGAGGTTGAAACGGCCGTCGGGACCGCGGCCGAGACAGCCGGCGCCGAAGCCGCCGAGCGGCGCGCCGTGGTTGGGACCGTCGTCGAGGTTGCTGGCGTAGCGCACCGTGTACGGGCGCTCCCAGCCGAGGCCGAAGGGCCTTTGCCAGCTGGCCTCCAGGTGGGCGGTGTGGCTGCGCCCACCGGGGCGGCGAGGCAGGCGGGGCAGGCCCAGAGGCGACATCAGCGCGGGAAAGGCTGCCCCAGCTTGTCAGAAGCGGCGCGAGCGGCGGGTCCCGATCCGCGTGGCCAAGGCTGCAGGCTGGTTCACCTAGATTTCCGGCTCGCACAGGGCATCCATGAAGATCCACCGGCTTTTTGGTGCGCGGGTTTCCGGTTTTGCAGCGAGCGCCGCCGCTGACAGCGCGGCGCATTCGGCGCGTGCCCGACCGCCTGAAAGCGCCGAGCTGGCGGCCCATCACTACCGACCGGAAATTGATGGCCTGCGGGCGGTGGCGGTGCTCGCGGTGCTGATTAATCATCTTGATCCCGCCTGGTTGCCCGGTGGTTATCTGGGCGTGGATCTTTTCTTTGTGATTTCCGGCTATGTGGTGACGGGTTCCCTGCTGGGTCGCCAGGTGGAGGGTGCGCGTCGGTTTCTGCTGGATTTTTATCGGCGCCGATTCCGTCGCCTGCTGCCGGCACTGCTGGTCAATGTGCTTGTTGTGTCGCTTCTCTTTGCCGCATTTGTGCACCCTGGTGATGCTGTGATTCAGCCAGTCCTTCGAGGAGGTATTGCGTCACTTGTGGGGGTGTCGAATTTGTATTTTACTCGTCAGGGAAACAACTATTTTGCGGCCGATAATTACTACAATCCCTTTCTGCATACCTGGTCGCTCGGCGTGGAGGAGCAGTTCTATCTGTTCTGGCCACTGCTGTTCTTGCTCTGTGGTTCCGGCGCCGCCTCGGCCACGCTGCTGCGTCGCCGCCTCGGTCGTTGGTCGATCGTGCTCAGCGCGGCCTCGCTGCTGTTCCTGGCCTGGCTGCAGCTGCGGGGCGACAGCGCCGCTTCCTTTTACCTCATGCCGGCTCGGTTGTGGGAGCTGGCGGCTGGTGCCCTGATCCTGCTGCTGCGCACCTCGCCGCGGACCCGGCTGCCTGCGATCAGCCGACACCCGCTGCTGCAGACCCTGCTGCTGTTCGCCCTGGCCGGGGTGTTTCTGCTGCCCGAGGCCTGGCGCCTGCAGGCCACGCTGGCCTGTGTGGCCATCAGCGCGGCCCTGGTGTTGCTGCTTCGGGATCGCAGCGGCCCCGGCCGCTGGCTGGCCCGGCCCCTGCCTCTGGCCCTGGGGATGGCGTCGTATTCCATCTACCTCTGGCATTGGCCGGTGATCGTTCTCGCCCGCTGGACCGTGGGGCTGAATCGCTTCACGTTGGTTCCGATCCTTGTGCTCACAGCAGCGCTGAGCTGGCTTTCCTTTCGCTTGGAATCGCGGTTCCGGCGTCCCCGCAGCCGCTCCGCTCGCTCGCACACGCTGGTTCTCTACCCGCTGCTCTCCCTTGCCGTGGCGGCGGTGCTGGGGATGCTTCAGGGTCCTGCCCTGGGGCAGTTGTTCGTCGGGGATCGTCGCCGCATCGGCCTTGAGTTTTCCAACAGTCGCTTCGTGCCGGGAACGAGCATCAACACCACCCATTGTTTTCGCGATCCTCTCGCTCCCCTGAGTGACCCCGGCCAGGATCGTCTCTGTCAGGTGCGCCGTTTCCCCGGCAAGCGCATGCTGTTCTTTGAGGGCGATAGCCATACGGAAGTTCTGATTCCCCTGGGCGAGATGTTGTTGAATAACGGCATCAATGTCGGTTTCTCGGCCCGTGGCGGCTGCCCGGCCCCCTCCTTCGCGCCGCGCGCCCTTGCCGCCCACACCAATCCCCGATATCGCTTTTGCCCGGTGGACACCGGGGCCCGGCTGGAGCGGCGGCTGCGCCAGATCGCCCCGGGGGATGCTCTGGTGCTCTCCAGCAAAACCACCGGCTACGTGCTCGATCGGGACCCGACCCGATCGGCGGCCGCGCTCGCCGCATTTGAGGGCAGCATTCGCGCCCTCGCCAGCCGTCTGGCGGCGCGCCAGGCCGAGCTGATCGTCTTCGCGCCGCTGCCGACGTTTGCCCAGCGCTCGTCCCTGGCAGTGCCCGCCAGCCTGTGCCTGCCGGAGTGGTACAGGCCGGGCCGACTCGCCAGTCCAGGTTGCCTGCCCAGCCAGGCGGATCGCCGCAGCGAGCTGCGCCGCATCGCGCCGTTGGCGCAGGTCCTGCGGAGCCTGGAGCAGGAGCTCCCCAACCTGCGCCTGTTCGACCCCTTTCCGATCGTCTGTCCGCCGTCGCAAGGGCAGTGCTCCACCCATCGCGGCGACAGGATGCTGTTCACCGACTCCAATCACCTCAGCCGCCAGGGGGTGCGCTTGCTCGAGCAACCCTTCCTTGCCTTTGTGACTCAGGCGTCGGCCCCCGGTTCCGTCCCTGCCGCCGCCAACCCTCAGCCTCCGTCCGATCCATCCCCCTGAAGCCCTTGCGGTCGGGTGCTGCGCACCGCCTGGCCGAGCCCGGCCCCCAGCTCCTGGTCCACCAGGGCATCCAAGGTGGTGGCTGTGCGCACCAGCGCCTGGTAGCGCTGCAGGATCCTGCGGTTGCGCTCCAGCCAGCCCGCCGCGTCGCCCTGGCCGCCCGAGCCCGTGGCGAGCTCATCCCCATCGAGCAGGTCCAGATCGGCCTGGCGGGCCAGCAGGGCCAGCACCAGTTCGTGGATGCGTTGGCGGCGCTCCTGCATCGGGGCTGGCTGGAGGAAAGCCCTGATTCTGGGGCGTGTCCCGCACCCCGCCAGGCGATCATGGGCCCAACGGCCCTTCCCCCCTGCCAAGCTCCACACCCCTAGATGTGGTGGGCACCGGCGCCGCCGGGTTCGCCAGCCTGAGCGAGGCCTGGCGGCGCGAGATCGAGCGGGCCGACCTGGTGGCGGCGCCGCTGCGGCTGCTGCCCGAGCTGCGGGCATGGCTGAGCGCGCGACAGCTCGCCACGGAAATCCTCGCCAGCGACCGGCCCGCCGAGCTGCTGCCCGCCCTGGCGCAGGCCCTGACGGCGCAGCGGCGCGTGATCCTGCTGGCCAGCGGGGATCCGCTCTGGTTCGGGCTCGGGCGCCTGCTGCTCGGGGCCCTGCCGCGGGAGCAGCTGCGCTTTCACCCCGCCCCCACCTCGCTGCAGCTCGCCTTCGCCCGCCTCGGCCGCCCCTGGCACGATGCCCGTTGGGTGAGCCTGCACGGCCGCGAGCCCGACGCCCTCGCCACCGCTCTGGCCCAGCGGCCCCCTGCCTTGGCGGTGCTGCCCGATCCGGGCCGGGGCGGGGCCGCCGAGGTGCGCACGATCTTGCGCGCCACGGGCCTGGAGGCCGCCTATGCCGTGTGGCTGGGCGAGCGGCTCGGCCATCCGCGGGAGCGGCTGCTGCGGTTGGCGCCCGCCGACCCCCTGCCCGCCGACCTCGATCCCCTGCACCTGGTGGTGCTGCTGGCCGAACCGCCCGCCGAGCCCGACCCGGCTGGCCTGCCCCTGTTTGGTCTTGCCGATGGCCTCTGGCTCCAGCACGCCGACCATCCCGGCCTGATGACCAAGCGGGAGGTGCGCATCCAGCTGCTGGCCGATCTGGCGCTGCCGGAGCAGGGGGTGCTCTGGGATGTGGGGGCTGGCGTCGGCTCGGTGGGCCTGGAGGCGCTGCGGTTGCGGCCGCGATTGGAGCTGTGGGCCGTCGACCGCCGGCCCGGTTCGACGGCGCTGATCGCCGCGAACGCCGGGCGGCTGGGCGTGCGGCCTGTCGCGGTGGTGGAGGCGCCGGCCCTGGAGGTGCTGGCGGCCTGGCCCGATCCCGACCGGGTGCTGCTCGGGGGCGGTGGCCGCGACCGACGGGCGCTGCTGGCGACGGTGCTGCAGCGGCTGCGGCCCGGCGGGGTGGTGGTGGTGCCCCTGGCCACGCCGGAGGGGTTGGCGGAGCTGCGGCCGCAGCTGGAGGCCGCTGGCCTGGAGGTGGCGGTCAGCCAGCACCAGAGCTGGCGCGGGTCTCCCCTGGCCGAGGGCATCCGCCTGGTGCCGCAGAACCCCGTGTTCGTGCTCAGCGGCCGGGCGCCGGCAGCGGCCGGATGATCGCCGCGTCGCCCACGCGGATGCCGAGACGCGCCGTTTCGCCGGCGGCCAGCTCCACCACCCCGTCCACCGGTTCGTCGGGGCCGTAGCTGCGGCAGGGCAGGCGCATGCAGGGGGCAGCGGCCTCGATGGCGATCACCCTGCCGTTCTGCACGAACACCATGTCGAGCGGTTCGGGGGTGCGATGCATCCAGAAGCGCGCCACCTGGGCCGGCGCAAAGCGGAACCACATGCCGCGCAATTCCGGCAGCCGCGGCCGTAGCTGCAGGCCCCAGCTGTACTCGCGGGCGTTGGCGGGCACCTCCAGGCCGATGCAGGGGCCGCTGGCGGTTGCCCCCAGGCACCAATGGGCCGTCACCGGCAACTGCATCGGCGGCCCGCTGCCCGGGCGCGCCTGGGCGCGGGGGGCGGCGAGGTCCAGCAGGAGCAGGGCGGCGACGGCTGCGCCCCTGCCACGCCCGGTTCGGCTTCGATCCCTGCCGCTCCGGCGGGCCATCAGCGTTCGCCGGCCGGAGGCCATCGCTCCGCCAGGCTGTACCCCTGACCGCGCACGGTATGGATCAACCGGCGGCCCCCGTTCTGCTCCAGCTTCTGGCGCAGGTAGCGCACGTACACCTCAATCACGTTGCTGCTGGCCGCGCCGCCGCCATCGGTCCAGATGGCGCGCAGGATGTGCTCGCGGCTCACCACCTCGCCGCGGTGGCGCAGCAACAGCAGCAGCAGCTGGTATTCCCGCTCGGTGAGGGTCAGCGACAGCGCCCCGCGACGCACCTGCCGCCGCACCGGGTCCAGCACCAGATCGCTCAGCCGCAGCAACCCCTGCTGCGAGGCATTGGCGCGGGAGGCCATGGCCAGGTGGAGGCGCAGCCGGGTGAGGAGATCACTCGGGGGGCGCTCGGTGAGCCAGAAGTCGTCGGCGCCGCTGGCCAGGCAGCGGCTTCGTTCGGCGAGCGAATCGTTGGGCAGTCCGAGCAGGATCGGCACCGCCCCCCAGCAGCGCCTCAGCTCTGCCACCTGGGGATCGTGGCCGGGGCCGAGCAGCACCGCCGCCGGGACGACGCCAGGGGAGGAGGCGGGGCTGCCACAGGCGCCAGAGGGGCTGGGCAGGGGGCAGTAGCCGGAGAGCTCCAGGCGGGGCGCCAGCCTCTGCGCCGCTTCCCCCACCAACAGCACCGGAATGCCTTGGCTCTCCACGCCTGGATCGCGCCGGGGCGAACTCACGCCACCCCCTGCCGCAGCGGGCCCTGCGGCGGCGCCCCGGCTGCCGCCTCGGCCGAGACGCCGTTCCCGCCGGGCTTGGCCACATGGGGCAGACCCCAGCCGAGCTTGTTGCGCAGCACCTGGAAGAACTCGTGGTCGGCCAGGCGCACAAACCGGGCCGGGTGCTCGCTGCGACGGATCAGAACCCGGTCTTCCGGCCAGATGTAGCAACCGGCGCTGCCATCCACCACCATCATCAGCCGCTCCGGCGTGGCGGGGAAGATCGTGACCGGTTCGCGATCGCTGAACACCAGCGCCCGCGAGGCCAGCGAGTGGGGCGCGATCGGGGTGAGCTGGAGCACCGGGCAATCCGGGGTGATCACCGGACCACCGGCGCTGAGGGCGTAGGCGGTGGAGCCGGTGGGCGAGGAGAGGATCACCCCGTCGGCGGCGATGTCCACCGGGGCATGGCGGCCGATGGCGATCTCGAAATGGCACATGCTCGTGAGCGGCTCGCGGTGCAGAGCCATCTCGTTGAGGCAGAGCACCTCCCAGCGGCGCTGGTCGCCCCGCATCACGCTCACCACCAGCATCGTGCGCTCCTCGACCGACCAGCGCCCCTCCACCACCTGATCGAGGGCCCGGTCGAGATCCTTCAGGTAGGCCTCGGCAAGGAAGCCGAGGTGGCCGGTGTTGATCGTGAGGATCGGCACGCCCACCGGGGCCGTCTGGCGGGCGGCGGAGAGCACGGTGCCGTCGCCGCCGAGCACCAGGGCCAGGGCCATCTCAGCGTCGAAGCCGGCGGGAACGCAGGCGGCGTAGCCCTTGGTGCGCAGGTGCTGGTCAGGGTTTGCGAAACCCACCACCCCACCGGCGCTGCTGACGCGAACCACGCTGAAGCCTGCGTCCGCCAGGCGTCGCTCGATGGTGTCGGCGGTGGCGAGGGCCAGCTCCTTGCCATCGTTGATGATCAGGCCGACGCGGGGCACCGATGCTGTCAAGTGGGAGTGCAAAGTAGCACGCCTGTACAGAAGCAGGACATTTTGCGGGGGCAGTTGCGCTGTTGTGAGCGGTGGGATGTGGGTGGCTGTCAATCAGTTTTTTCCGCCGCCGCGATGGCTTTTGTTGGGCGGGAGTGGCAGGGGGATATTTGATGGAAAAACATCTGAAATCGTGTTTTTCAGTTGTGACCCGCGGCTCCACTCCCCTTGCGACGGCGCTCAGAACTGTTCCAGGAAGCGCAGGTCGCTGGTGTAGAGGCGGCGGATGTCGTCGATGCCGTGGCGCACCATGCAGAAGCGCTCCACCCCCAGGCCGGCGGCGAAGCCACTCCAGCGCCCCGGATCGATGCCCAGGCCCTCCAGCACAGCCGGATCCACCATGCCGCAGCCCATCACCTCCAGCCAGCGGCCGCGCCATTGCACATCCACCTCCGCCGACGGTTCGGTGAAGGGGAAGTAGCTGGCGCGGAACCGCACCGGCAGGTCGCCGAAGAACGTTTTGAGAAATGCCATCACCGTGCCGCGCAGATGGCTGAAGTCGAGGCCTTCGTCGAGGGCGAGCACCTCCACCTGGTGAAACACCGGTGAATGGGTGGCATCCACGGCGTCGCGCCGGAACACCCGCCCGGGGGCCACCACGCGCACCGGCGGCGGATTCTGCTCCAGGTAACGGATCTGCACCGGTGATGTGTGGGTGCGCAGCAGCCGCTCGCCGCCGTCTTCCGCGGGAGAGAGATAGAAGGTGTCCTGCATGTCCCGCGCCGGGTGGTGGGGCGGGATGTTCAGTGCCGTGAAGTTGTAGTGATCGCTCTCGATCTCCGGCCCTTCCGATACGCGGTAGCCCAACCCCGCGAAGATGTCCACGATCTCTTCGATCGTGGCGATCAGGGGGTGGCGGTGACCTGGTGGCACGAAGATCGGCGGCGCCGTCACATCGATGCGCTCCCGTTCCAGACGCTCCGCCAGGGCCGCGTGGCGCATCGCCTCCTGCCGCTCGATCAGCAGGGCCTGCAGTTGCTGCTTGAGGCGGTTGGCCCGCTCCCCCACCAGCGGCCGCTCCTCGCCGCTCAGCCGGCCCATCGCCCCGAGCACCGCTGACAGCCGGCCCTTCTTGCCCAGAAGCCCCACCCGCAGCTCCTCGAGCGCCGCGGCATCGCCGGCGGCGGCGATGGCGGCGGCCGCCTCGGTTTCCAGCTCGGCGAGCTGGTCGGTGAGCTGCTGCAGGCTGATGGTGGCGCTCACGGCGGCGGAGGGCGGGCGGCGGCCCCGACTGTAGGCAGGGACCGCCTCCGCCCCGCCTAGCCTTCGCAGCATCGCTCGCCGCTGCCGCCGATGCCCCCGCTCCGCATCCTGCTCAGCAACGACGACGGGGTGTTCGCCGATGGCATCCAGGCCCTGGCCGCCGAAGCCGCCGGCCGCGGCCACCGGGTCACGGTGGTCTGCCCCGACCAGGAGCGCTCCGCCACCGGCCACGGCCTCACCCTGCAGACCCCCTTGCGCGCGGAGCGGGCCGATGAACTCTTCGCCGCCGGCGTCACCGCCTGGGCCTGCAGCGGCAACCCGTCCGACTGCGTCAAGCTCGGCCTGTTCCGCCTGCTGGAGGAGCCGCCCGATCTGGTGCTCTCGGGCATCAACCATGGCCCCAATCTCGGCACCGACGTGCTCTATTCCGGCACCGTTTCGGCGGCGATGGAGGGAACGATCGAGGGGCTGCCCGCCCTGGCGGTGAGCAGCGCCGACTTCCACTGGCGCGAGTTCGGCGCCGCCGCCCACCTGGCCCTCGACGTGGCCGAGGTCATGGTGGCCGCCGGCTGGCCGCCTGGGCTGCTCCTCAACCTCAATGTGCCCGCCCTGCCGGCCGAGGCGATCGGCCCGCTGCGCTGGTGCCGCACCGCTGTGCGCCGCTACATCGACCAGTTCGACCGCCGCGTCGACCCGCGCGGCCGCACCTACTACTGGCTGGCCGGCGAGGCGGTCGACGAGCTGGAGTCGGCGCTGGCCGAACCGGCCGACTGGCCCTCCGATGTGGCCTGGATCCGCAGCGGCGGCGCGGCGCTGGTGCCCCTGCAACCGGAGTTGTTCTGGCGCGGTCGCCCCGAGTCCCTGCCCTCCCCGGAGGCGCTGGCGGCGGCCTGGGGTCTTCAGGCGCGGCGGTAGATCCGCTGCAGCAGCCAGAGGCTCATGCCGAGACCGATCAGATGGGCGAACAGCACCTGGGTGTTGCTCAGCACGCTGAGCATCTCCAGCGAGGTGATCGGGTAGTTGGTGATGCGTCCCCCCGGGGTGGTCATCACGCCGCCGAAGGCGAAGCCGGCCTGCATCGAAGCCTGAACGAACAGGCTGCCGGCCAGGGCCTGGTAGCCAACCGCCGCGAGGGTGAGGCCCGCCAGGTCGGCCAGGATGCCGCGCTTGAGCAGCCGTGCCGTCTCCCCCTTGCTGGGGCGCACCGGCGAGCCCAGAGCCCGCCCGCAGCGCACCACCAGCCAGCCGTGCCAGAGGCTCCAGCAGAGCACGAAGAACGAGAAGGTGGTGAGGGAGAGGCCGGGGCCCAGCCCCAGAGCCCGGTCTGCCCGGGAAGCGATCTGGCCGCCGATGTTGTTGAAGATCAGCACCCCCACCACCACCACGGCCAGGGCGAGCTGAATCCAGAAGCGCACCCAGCCGATGCGGCGCAGGGCGAAGGAAATGCGCTGCAGGTCGAGCGGGTCGGCCATGGAGCCCCGGGGCGATCCCCCAAACTTGCCATGGGAGGATCGCCGCGGCGAGCACGCCCTTCTGCCGTTCCTTGATTCCGCTGCACGGTCCCCGCGCTGCCCTGCGCCCCACCGCCATCGCACTCGGCAGCTTCGATGGGCTCCACCGGGGCCACCGGCGCGTGATCGCCGCCGTCAGCGGCCCGGAGGTGGCGGCCGGAGGGCTGGTGCCCACCGTGGTGAGCTTCTGGCCGCACCCGCGCGAGGTGCTGCGGGGGGAGGTGCGGCTGCGGCTGGACCTGCCACAGGAGCAGCTTGATCTGCTCGGGCCGCTGGGCATCCACCAGCTGGTGCTGGTGCCCTTTGATGCAGCCCTGGCGGCCCTGACGCCCGAGGCCTTCGTCCGCTCGGTGTTGGTGGAGCAGCTGCAGGCCCGGCGCCTGGCGGTGGGGCAGAACTTCCGTTTCGGCGCCGGCCGCAGCGGTGGCGTGGCCGACCTGGAGCGCCTCGGCGCCGCCCATGGCATCGCCGTGCAGGTGGTGCCACTGCTCGAGGATGGCGGCGGACGACTGAGCAGCAGCCGCATCCGCGCCGCCCTGGCGGCGGGAGATCTGGCCGCTGCGGCGCAGCTGCTGGAGCGCCCCTATCGCTTCCGCGGCCGGGTGGTGCGGGGCCGGGGGCTGGGCCGGCCGCTGGGCTGGCCCACCGCCAACCTTCAGGTGGATGGCCGCAAGTTCCTGCCCCTGGAGGGGGTGTATGCCGCCCGGGCCTGGGTCGCGCCGACGGAGGGGGAGCGGCCCTCCGCGGCAATGGCGGCGGTGATGAACCTCGGTCCCCAGCCCACGGTCGACCCCCTCTCCCCCTCCGCGGTGGAGGTGCACCTGCTCGATCGCAGCCTCGAGCTGCTGGAGCGCACGTTGGTGGTGGAACCCGTGGCCCTGCTGCGGCGGCAGCAACGCTTCGCCAACCTGGAGGCCCTCAGCGCCCAGATCGGTGCGGATGCGGCCGCGGCGCGCGATCTGTTGGCGGATCAGGCCACGGGATAGGCATGGGTGAGCCCCCAGCCGATGAAGGCGGCGATGCCACCGAGCAGCAGGATGCCCGAGACCAGCACCAGCATCGGGTTGTCGCCTCCGCCGGGATCGGGGTTGCTGGGAAGATCGGCCATGGGGCTCGCAGCGCCTTCCGCAGCCTAGACAGGGGAAACCCTTCGCAGCGGGGCAGCGCTTCACGGCTGCGCCAGGTTCCAGCCCCACCCCGTCTCCCCCCGATCCCGTGACGACCTCCGCCACCGATCCAGCCGCCCCGGCCGCCATCGAACGGCTGCTGGACGCCAACCTCGACCGCGCCCGCGAGGGGCTGCGGGTACTCGAAGACTGGGCCCGGTTCGCGCTGGAGCGCGCCGATCTTGTCAGCCGCTGCAAGGATCTGCGCCAGCGCCTTGGCCGTCTTCACCAGAGCCGCTACAAACTGGCCCGCAACACCGCCGCCGATCCGGCCACAGGCCTCGGCCACCCCGCCCAGCTGGAGCGCCAGGCGCCGGAGCAGGTGTTGGCGGCGAATGCAGGTCGGGTGCAGGAGGCGCTGCGGGTGCTGGAGGAGTTCGGTCGCGGTCTCGATCCGCCTCTGGCCGCGGAGGCGGCCGCGATTCGTTACCGGCTGTACGACCTGGAGGTGGATCTGCTGCGCGCCGCTGCCGCACCGGGGCAGGAGCGGCGCCAGCGCCTCGCCCGCCAGCGCCTGTACCTGGTCACCAGCCCGGTGCCGGAGCTGGAGGGGGTGGTGG
The DNA here is from genome assembly GCA_046340895.1 of Synechococcaceae cyanobacterium. Lineage (GTDB taxonomy): Bacteria > Cyanobacteriota > Cyanobacteriia > PCC-6307 > Cyanobiaceae > Cyanobium. Next base: position 12,277 of record JBKDSQ010000055.1, read on the forward strand.
AGCAGGCCCTGGCGGCCGGCCTCGGCCTGGTGCAGTACCGCGCCAAGCCTGAGAGTGGCCTGGAGGATCGGCAGCGCCTGGCGCAGGCCCAGCGCCTGCGCCAGCTCTGCGACGACCATGGCGCCTTGTTCCTGGTCAACGACCGCCTCGATCTGGCCCTGGCGGTGGACGCCGACGGCGTGCATCTCGGCCAGGGGGATCTGCCGGTGGACGTGGCCCGGCGCCTGTTGGGGCCGGAGCGGCTGATCGGCCGCAGCACCCATGGTCCCGCCCAGCTGCGTCAGGCCGTGGCCGAGGGCTGCGACTACATCGGCGTCGGGCCGGTGCACGCCACGCCCACCAAGCCAGGCCGCGAGCCGGTGGGGCTCGACAGCGTGAGGCTCGCGGCGGTCGAGGCGCCGATCCCCTTCTTCGCCATCGGCGGCATCGACGCCAGCAACCTCGCAGCGGTGCGCGCGGCAGGCGCCGAGCGGGTCGCGGTGGTGCGTGCCATCACCGCCGCCGCCGACCCCGGCGCCGCCACCGCCGCCCTGCTCGCCGCCCTCGACCAGGAGGACGACGCATGAACGGGCCCTCCCCATCCCCTGGGCCCGCTGCGGTCCCGATCACGGTTCGCGTCAATGGCGAGGCGCGCTCCGTTGCCGCCGGCCTGAGCCTGGAGGCACTGCTCACGGCGCTGGGCTATCAGCCCCGCCTGGTGGTGGTGGAGTTCAACGGCGAGATCCTGCCCCGCCAGCGCTGGGCCGCCCAGACGGTGGTGGAATCCGATGCGCTGGAGGTGGTCACCATCGTCGGAGGCGGTTCCTAGATTTCCCCCATTCCTCGTCTGATCCGATGGCTGCACGACTGCTGCGGCGCGTGGCCAGCTTCCTGGCCGTGCCCGTGCTGGTGAGCGGTCTGCTGTTCACCCTCCCCCACCCGGCCGATGCGGCCAGCGGCGGGCGCATCGGCGGCGGCAGTTTCCGTTCCTCCCCCTCCGCTCCTCGCAGCTACGGCGGAGGCGGTTCCTACCGCGGTGGCCCCCGTCCCTACGGCGGTGGCGGCTACACCGGCGGCGGTGGCTACTACGGCGGCGGCTTCGGTGGTGGCATCGGTTTCCCCTTCCTGGTGCCGATGTTCGGCTTCGGCGGCGGCCTCTTCGGCCTGCTCGTGCTGATGGCCGTTGCCGGTCTGCTGGTGAATGCCTTCCGTGGCGGTGGTGGCGCCCTGCCCTCCTCGGGTGATGGCGCCGCAGCGGCTTACAGCGCCGACGGGCCGGTGACGATCGCCCAGCTGCAGGTGGGCCTGCTGGCCTCGGCTCGCGAGCTTCAGGACGACCTGCGCCGCATGGCCGCCAGCGCCGACACGGCCAGCAGCGATGGGCTGCAGCGGGTGTTGCAGGAAACCAGCCTTGCCCTGCTGCGCAACCCGGATCTGTGGGTATACGCCAACCTCGAGCAGGGGCAGGTGCCGTTCCTGAGCGCCGAGAACACCTTCAACCGCCTCTCGGTGCAGGAGCGCAGCAAGCTCAGCCGCGAGCTCACCACCAACGTGGCCGGTCGCCGCAGTGCGCCCGCCTCCTCAGCCCTGCCCGGCAGCAGCGATGCGGCCAGCGATTACATCGCGGTCACCCTGCTGGTGGCCAGCCGCCGTCGCCTTGATCTCAAGGGCTCCAGTAGCGCCGAAGACCTGCGCGAGTCGTTGCAGAAGCTTGGTGGCGTGGGGGCCGACGAGCTGCTGGCCCTGGAGGTGATCTGGCAGCCGGAAGGGGCCGGTGAGTCCCTGAGCACCGAGGAGCTGCTCACCGCCTATCCCCAGCTTCAGCACCTCTGAGGCTTGTCACCCCGCCGGCGCCGGCGGCAGCTGCAGGATGCGCAGGGCCGCCATGGCGGCCCCGTAGCCATTGTCGATATTCACGACGGTCAGGCCAGGCGCGCAGCTGGCGAGCATTCCCTGCAGAGCGGCCCTGCCACCGGCGCTCACCCCATAGCCAACCGACACGGGCACCCCGATTACCGGCTGGGGCACCAGTCCGGCCAGCACGGTGGGCAGGGCCCCCTCCATACCGGCGCAGGCGATCAGCACCCGCGCCGGCTTCAGGCCCTCCAGCTGCCCCAGCAGGCGGTGCAGCCCGGCCACACCCACGTCGAGCAGCAGACGGCTTGCCACCCCATGGCAGGCCAGGGCAAGCTGAGCCTCCGCCGCCACCGTGAGGTCGCTGCTGCCGCCACCGAGCACCACCACCTGGTCCGGATCAGGACTGGGCTCCGGCAGGGCGGGGCTGACCAGGCAGCGGGCGTCGGCATGGTGCAGCAGGGGAAGGGGAGTGGAACGGTGGGGCTGAAGCCTGCGCACATTCCTCTCCACCGCCCGCGCCTTAGCCGGGCTGACGCGCGTGACAAGGGCCAGCTCCTCGGCGGCCTCCAGCTCCAGCAGGATGGCCGCGATCTGGGCAGCGCTTTTGTGCTCGCCCCAGATCGCCTCCACCATCCCCAGGCGATCGCGCCGCCCGAGGTCGAGGCGGGCCTCAGGCTGCGGCGAGGGCTCGGGGCTCCAGCTCACCGGCGTGCACCAGGGGAAACGGGTTGGTGGGCAGGGACCTCTCCGGTGTCTGGCCGGCGCCCAGGCACTGGCGGGCAAGCGCTTCGAACCGCTTCTGGACCCGCTCCACCTCGGCCTCCGGGATCGCTTTCCACTGCTCACGGCTGGCCCAACGGATCAGCAGCACCCCCTCTTCCCGCTCGGCATCCCAACGGAGCTCTCGGCCCAGATAGCCGGCCTGCTGTTGCAGCCAGGGCTCCCAACTGTGGGCCTCGGCATGCAGCCAGGCGGCCCGGGCATCGGAGCGCACCCGCACCCGCAGATGCTCGATCACGGCCACCTCCAGGGCGCCGTCGGGGTCGGCAAAGGCGGTGAGGGTGGCGTCGAAGCCGGGAACGGGCACCGATGCAGGCCAATCAACACGCTGGGCGGATTGATCGGCTGGTAAAGGGGATCGGTGGCCGGTCACCAGGATTGCTACGAAACGTGTAGGCAGTTTAAGGGACTTCTGCCGTCTGCGCCCGACCCAGCAGGGCCACCGCATGGCAGGCGATCCCCTCCTCCCGTCCCGTAGGCCCGAGCCGCTCGTTGGTGGTGGCCTTCACCCCCACCTGCTCCACCGCCACCCCCAGCGGCCGGGCGATCGCGGCCCGCATCGCCTCGATGTGGGGGCGCAGCTTCGGCCGCTCGGCCACCACCACCGCATCCACATTCACCACCTGCCAGCCCCGCTGCCGCACCAGCTCCATCACCCGCTCCAGCAGCACCAGGCTGTCCGCGCCCTTCCAGCGCGCGTCTTCGGGGGGGAAGTGGCGGCCGATGTCGCCGAGGCCCAGCGCCCCGAGCAGCGCGTCCATCAGGGCGTGCACCAGCACATCGGCGTCGCTGTGGCCATCGAGCCCCAGCCCCTCCGGGTGCTGTAGCGCCACACCCCCCAGTACCAGCGGCCGGCCCGGCACCAGCCGGTGGATGTCATATCCGTTGCCGATGCGCAGCTGCATGGGGCCTTTTCAGCGAAACCCCCCAGTATCGCCCTTGATGGAGCGACCCGGGGGGTGATTGTCGTGGGGGTCAACGACCGCCGGCGGATGGACTCGGATGCGACTCAGGGGCGCGTGTTGCGCGCGCCGGTAGCGGGGGCCACCTCCTCAACAGTCTGCGTAAAGATGTAACCCTCTGCGTAGACATTTCGGATAAGATCACCGGAAGCTTTCGTCTCCGCCAGCTTGCGACGCAGACCATGCACCGTGCGCGCCAGGCTCACCTCACTCACCTCCTGGTGGCCCCATACGTCCTGCATCAGCTGGTGCTTGCTGAGCACCTGCCGGGGGTTGCGGCAGAAGCAGTGCAGCATGCGGCGCTGCATGGGGGAGAGGTGAATCAGGGTGTCGCCTTCCCAGAGGGTCTGGTCGGGGTTGAGCTGGAAGGGACCGAAACGGAAGGAGGCCATGGTTGGGGAAGCGAGGCTGAACCTTCACCGAGTGTTTTCAATTCTGATTCGGATGTCAGTACCCAGAAGTTGGTATTTCTCCTCGGCCCTCTCTCCGGAGATTCCGGCGGGAACTCCGCGCAGAATTCCGGGTCGAATGTGCATGAGATCCGGCTGAGCTGATGCTAAGAGATTCTTCGCACTTTTCTCTCCGATGTGTCGTTGTTGAAGACCAGGTGATGTTTCAGCAGCTGCTTGTGGCTATGCTGCGCGCCCACGAAGGTCTCGACGTCGTCGGCACCGCTCTCACGGTTGCCGAGGCCAAGGCCGTCTGCCGGCAGCACTGCCCCGACGTGCTGATCCTCGATCTGGCCCTCCCCGACGGCCGCGGCCTGGAGGTGGTGGAAACCCTGATTGAGGTGGTTCCCACCGCTCGGGTGATCGTGCTCTCCGCGGAGGCCAGCAGCTTCGTCTGCCCAGTGCCCCTGCGGGCGGTCGTGCATGCGGTGGTGGACAAGACCCGCGCCTACGGCACCCTCAGCCAGGAGATCGGCGAGATCTACCGCCAGCGTCGCGCCGAGCTTTTCGCCGGTGACGACGGCCAGCCACAGCAGGCTGACCCGCCTCCCCAGCAGCGGCCGCTCACCCAGCGGGAGGAGGAGATCTTCTCCCTGATCGGCCGGGGCCAGAGCAACCGCGACATCGCCGCTCTGCTGCACCTCTCGCAACGCACGGTGGAGACCCACCGCAAAAACATCGTGGCCAAGCTCGGCGTGAGCGGACCGGAGCTGGTGCGCCTGGCCGCCCTGCAGCTCACCCACCAGGATGGGGGCCTGCCCCTGGCTCCGCCGCCGGGGCCGTGAGGGGGCGCTCCAGCCAGCGCGCCCACAGATCCGGCCGCCGCTCGCGCGTGCGCTGCTGTTGCTGCTCGGCCCGCCAGCGCGCAATGGCGCCATGGTCGCCACTGCGCAACACCTCCGGCACCGCCAGCCCGCGGAACACGGCCGGACGGGTGTAGTGCGGATGTTCTAGCAGCAGATCGCTGTGGCTTTCCTCCTCTAGCGAGGCCGCACTGCCCACGGTGCCCGGCAGCAGGCGAACGACTCCGTTGATCACCACCATCGCCGGCAGCTCGCCGCCGGTGAGCACAAAATCGCCGATCGACACCTCTTCGTCCGCCAGCTGGCGGATCCGCTCGTCGAAGCCCTCGTAGTGGCCGCAGAGCAGCACCAGCTGGTCGTTGCTCTCCGCCCAACGGCGCAGATCCGCCTGCTGCAACGGCCGGCCCTGGGGGCTCATCAGCAACACGCGCCGCCGCGGCAGCACAGGCAGAGCCTCGAAGGCGGCGAACACCGGCTCGGGCTTGAGCACCATGCCGGCGCCACCGCCATAGGGCTCATCGTCCACCTTGCGGTAGCGGTCGAGGGCGAAGTCGCGCGGGTTGTGCGTATGCAGTTCAGCGATGCCGGAGCCGAGGGCCCGACCGATCACCCCCGGGCCGCGCAGCGGCGCGAAGGCCTCTGGCACCAGGCTGATCACATCGATACGCAGGGGGGGCATCGGGGCGACGGGCTCAGGCCTGGGGCGGCCGGCGCACCCGGCGGATCTCCGAGCTGAAGCTGGCCCGGGCCGGGCTGCCGTCGGCGCGTTGCTCGACGCTGCTGCGCAGACGCAGGTTGGGCTGGGTGAACCAGAGGCGCTCGCGGATCTCCCGCTCCGCGTCGCGCAGGCACAGCTCCAGGCTGCCGTCCGGCCAGAGCTGCCAGACCCCGGCGAAGCCTGCCCCGCCGCCCTCGCTCTCGCTGGCGAAGGCGCCGCCGGCCTGGAAGCGCAGACGCCGGCTGGGACGCTGCGGCGGGCGGATCTCGAGACCTCCGGCTTCCCCGTCGCTGCGGGGGGCGAGGAAGGCGATCTGCAGCTCACCCCGTTCGGAGCGGTGCCAGGTTTCCTCCTCCGCCTCGACGCCCTCCTCCGCCGTGGCTTCGGCCAGGGCTGGGGCGGCCAGGGCCAGGGAACTGCGCAGGGCCATCCATTCGCCTTCGCAGAGCCGCAGGAAGGCGGGCAGATCGCTGGGGGGGAAGGCGCTCTCGGTCATGGGCGCGGCGGAGCGGCGAAGGGTGGATCGCCCCAGTCTCCCCGATGCCCGACCGCGCTCCCCACCACGTCCCAGGCTCGCTCAGTCGCCGCGGTAGCCGAGCTCCGCCAGGCGGCCTGGATGGCGGCGCCAGTTCGGCACCACCTTCACGAACAGCTCCAGGTGCACCGGCCCCTCGAACAGCTTCTGCATCTGCAGTCGCGCCCCCTGGCCGATGGTGCGCAGCATCCGCCCCCCCTGGCCGATCAGGATCCCCTTCTGGCTGCTGCGCTCCACCAGCACCGTGGCCAGCACCGCTGTCCGCGGCGTGTTGCCGCGGCTCTCCAGCGCCTCGATGCGCTCGATCGCCACGGCCACCGAATGGGGCACTTCCTCGCGCGTGTGCTGCAGCACCTGCTCCCGCACCAGCTCCGCCAGCAACAGCCGCTCTGGCTGGTCGCTGACCGCATCTGGCGGGTAGAGCAGCGGGCCCGCTGGCAGGGCGTCGCTGAGGGCGCGCACCAGCTCGGGGCAGCCGGTCCCGGTGAGGGCGCTGCAGCGGTGCAGAGGCCAATCGGGCATCAGCGCCCGGTAGCTGGCGGCGTGTTCCTCGGCATCGGCGCCGGTGCGGTCGCTTTTGTTGAGGGCCACCTGCACCGGGGTGCGGGCCTGGCGCAGCAGGTCGACGATGAAGGCGTCGCCCCGTCCCGCGGGCACGCTCCCGTCCACCAGCAGCAGCACCAGGTCCACCTCGCCGATGGCGGAGCGCGCGCTGCGCACCAGCCGTTCGCCGAGCAGGTGCTGGGGTTTGTGGATGCCAGGGGTGTCCAGCAGCACCAGCTGGGCGTCGGCGGTCGTGAGGATCGCACGCAGCCGGTGGCGGGTGGTCTGGGCCACCGGGGAGGTGATCGCCACCTTCTCCCCCACCAGCTGGTTGAGCAGGGTGGACTTGCCGACGTTGGGGCGGCCGATCAGGGCCACGAAGCCGGAGCGGAAGCCGCTCGGCGTCTCCGGCAGGGCAGGGGGCAAGGGCAGGGCATCCATGCCCACACCATGGCACCGGCAGGGGATAGGGTCGCCGCCCTGGCGGTGCCAGGCTCGTCGCCCCGCCACCCTCCTGTTGGCCGCCGATGTCCGATTTCGCAGCTCCCGACCGCTCCTTTCCCGCTGATCTGCCCTTTGCCGATGCCCTGGAGATCGCCGGCCAATGGTTGGCCGCCTGGGATGCCGGCGAGCTCAGCGATGAGGTGTTGGCCGATCAGGTCGGCGCTCTGGTCGCCAGCCGCGATGGGGCTCGCGGCTTCTTTGTGGTGGCCCTCACGGGTGCCTCGCCGTTGATGGACCGGCTGCCAGAGCCGCTGGTGCGGCAGCTGCGTCTGGCCGGTCCGGCGGTGGTGGATCTCACCGCCCGCAACCTGGCGATGAGCACGGCCATGGCTCTGGCCCATGGCCGCAGCGGCGACAGCGAGCGTCAACTGGCCTCCGAGCAGGTGCGGAGCCGCAGCCGCGAACTGTTGCGTCAGCTCGAACCCCTCGCGGTCAAGCAGCGCCTGGAAACGCTCCTGCTCGCGGCCCGCGATGGCCATGGTGACGACCTGGCTTTCCTCGACCGCTGGGGCTACGACGCGGAACAGCGGGCCGCCATCGCCATGGCGCTGGACTCGGTGGCGGAAGGTCCGCCAGAGGCGTTGACCTGAACGGCCGCGGCGGTCTCAGAAGCGCAGGTAGAGCAGGCTCATGGTCTGCCAGTCGGTGTCGCCGATATCGTTCTGATAGATGTAATTCACATTCAGGCCCAGAACGATGTTGCGTGTGATGTTGATGTCCACGCCGCCGCTGAGCATCGGATTGGTAGCACCTGTGGAGTCGGTATTGGTGGCGATGCCGGCGCCAAGGTAGGGAGAAACGAGAGCCTTGCGGAAAAGATCGATCGTCAGGGGCATCTGGAATTCGCCCTCGTTGTTGTTGCGACCATCCAGATCGCGGTTGCCGAAGATGTAGCTCGGCCGCAGCGACAGGGAGACATCGCTACCCAGTTTGTAGCCGATGCGGCCGGTCAGCACACCACTGGTGGGTTCACCGGTGTCAACTCCCGCGGCCTGGCCCCAGCGCACGCCGCCGCCGATGCCGAAGAAGCCGGGATCCTCGTAGGGGAGGCTGGTGCGCGGCCGGGCCGCCTGCTCCACGGGATCGAGGTTCGCCGGTTCGGGCGTGAAGGGTGCCGGCAGGATGAAGACGTTGCCCACGGGCAGCCAGGTGGCCTGCGGGGCCTGGCTGGCGACCGGCATCCAGGGGGCGGGATCCAGCCGGGGGGCGAGGCTCGCCTCCGGCGGCAGGGCGGCCGGCACCTCCACCGGCGCCAGGGAGGCGTGGACGGCGGACGCGAAGCCCCCTGCCATCAACGCAAAAGCCGTGGGAACGGCCGCCGCCGCTTTGGTGATCCCCACTGCCGCTCGGCGGATCGGGGCCGGAAGGTCGTCGGGGACGGACATCGCGGCCTGGATCGACAACGGGGCAACGCCGGTAGTGTATCGGCACTCTCCTGTCCGCTGGAGCGGTTCCATGGAGGCCGCCCAGGTTCCTCCCGATTCCCCCCCCTCCCCCAGGCCCGACACCCTCGCCCTGGTGGCGTGGCTGGAGGGGGGGGAGACTCTCAGGCTCGATGCCTGGCGCCAGCGGTTGGTGGGCGGCCGCCTGGCGGCCGTGCCCTTCGGCCGCCGGCCCGAGCTGGCGCAGCAGCTGGAGATGCTCGCCGCCGGCTTCGTCGGCGAGTGTGCCCTGGTGTGGGTGCATGCAGCTCTGAACGTCGCTCTGCGCCGCGGTCTGCAGCCCCAGCGCAACGCCAGCCGCCTGCTGGACCTTTGGGCCGGCCACGCCGATCTGCTGCTGGAGCTGCTTGATTCCCGCTGGCTGATCTCCGCCTGCGACAGCTTTGCCGACCACCACCCCGATCCCTCCCAGGCCGCGCTGGCGGCTGCGGCCTCCTTTCTGCTCAACACCGCCAAGCTCTACGAGACCGAGCGCCTGGCCACCATGCCGCCACAGGGGGCCCCACCCTTCCCCCCCGCGCTGCCCTTCCAGGAGATCTTCGATGGACTCACCACCTTCCTGCCGGAGCGGGGCGACATGGTGGCCAACCTGGTGGCCCGCCTGGATGCCTGCAGCACCAGGGCGATCACGGCTGCTGCCGTTCCGTCGCCGGTGCCGTCAATCCTGCGCGAGCTGGTGAGCCGGTTGCTGGTTCAGCCGAGCGTCTTCTCCCGGGCCCGCCCCGTGGCCCGGTTTCCCTGGCCGGTGGCTCTGGCCCCGATCGTCCCGTCGCCATTGCCGCCGCCGCCTCCGCTCCAGGAGCCAACGCCGCCACCCGCCTCCGCCCCGGGGCCCCCGCTCGATGATGCGCCCGGCTGGCTGTTGCTGAATGATTCCAGTCGGCGGGCCCGGGGCTTCCATCTCGGCCGCCTCGCCACCGCCCAGGCCCTGCGCGATGGTCTGGCCCGCCGCGGCCTGCAGGCCTGCGGCGGGGCCAAGGATGGGGCGGCTGTGGAGGCGCTGCTGGCCTCCGCCCCGGGCAGGGTTCAGCTGCTGGTGCTTGACGCCGCAGGCCTGCGCCCCGACGGCGAGCCGGGGCGGGGCCTGCTCGCCGCCTGCCGGCAGGCGCGCCGCGCGGGCCGGGGCCCGGCGGTGATCCAGGCCAGCGCCCGCAGGCCCGACTGGGAGCCCTTTGAGCGCGCGTACCTGGCCGACGAGGCCGATGCGGACGCGGTTCCCGTCCGGCTGGCGCCAGCCCAGGCGGAAGACCCGGCCCTTCTGCTGTTCCGGGATCTGCTGGCCGCGGCTCCAGCGGGCCCGGCCCGCCCCCACCCCCTGGCGGTGATCGACAGCCCCGATCCGGAGCTGGCCGCCACCCTGCAGCGCTTTGCCCAGGCCTCCGCAGCCCCGTTGCGCACCATGGGTGCGCCGGCGCTGGAGCGGCTGCGCCGGCAGGCAGCGCCGGAGCAGGGGGGCAGTGCCACCGCCTGGCCCAGGATCCTGCGGCTCCCGGAACTGGGCCTGGCCGGCCAATGGCTGGGAGATCGCAGTGGAGCCCTGTTGGCTGCCCTGGCGGCTGATGCCGCAGTGGCGGTTCCCGCTGGGGCGACGGCCGCGGCCCTGGGGCTGGTCCGTCGCTTTCGGCTCACGGAGCTGGCTCTGCTCCCGCCCGAGTGGGACCACGCTCCCCACGACGTCCAGTGCCGCCTGCTCCACGAGCGTGCCCTGGTCTGGAATCACGACCAACGCGCCGCCCTGGCGGGGCGGCGCGCTCAGGCTTGCGGACGAATCACCGCGATGCTCGATAGTCTGGCCGATCTGGCCTGTGCCAGCCGCCGTTGATTGGGGACCGCCGCCGATGAGGCTGGTGATGACGCTGTTGGTGCGCGACGAAGCCGACCTGCTTCGCACCCACCTGGACCATCACCTTGCCCAGGGCGTCGCGTTTTTCCTGATCACCGACAACGGCTCCTGCGATGCCACCCCGGCCATCGCTTCCGAGTACGTGGAGCGGGGCCTGGCGGCCCTGATATACGAACCGGCCGACACCTATGAGCAGGCCACCTGGGTGACGCGAATGGCCCACCTCGCCGCCGAGCGGCATGCGGCCGACTGGGTGATCCACAGCGACGCGGACGAGTTCTGGATCAGCCGCCAGCCTGGCCAGAGCCTGGCCGAGGCGCTGGCCGCGGTGCCGCCTTCGGTGCGCCGTCTCGCCGTCCCCCGTTGGAACGCGGTGATTCCGCGCGAGCTCGATGCCGAGGCCGAGCGCCATGATCCCAAGCGCGTGCGCTGGTTCGACAGCCAGCCGTGCAACACCCTGGGCAAACCCCTGCCGCCGAAGGTGCTTCACCGCGCCGATCCAACAGCCTTGGTGGCGCAGGGCAACCACCACGTGGAGCTGGCGGATCCCGGCAGCCCGGACGGAGAGGAGCGCCTGCTGATTCTCCATTTCCCCTACCTCGGCCGCGATCCCTACCTGCGCAAGATTCGCAACGGCGGTCGCGCCTACCTGGCCCACCCCGGGCCGGCGAGTGCCGGGCTCACCTGGCGGATCGACTATCGCCACTACCTGGCTGGTCGGCTGCCGGCGATCTGTCGCTGGCGTCTGCCCCAGGCCGAAGAGTGCCGGCAGCGGGTGGAGGCGGGCCAGTACCGCCAGCCTCCCAATCCCCTTGCGGCCGCGGCCGAGAGCCCGCCGGAGCAGCCCGCCAATCCGGCCCCCGCGCCGAATCAGGGCCTTGCCCGCGCTCCCTTAGGCATCCTCACACTCGCCGACGACAACTACTTCTGCGGCACCCGTCTGTTGGCTCTCTCCTGCCAGGGCACGCTGCCGATCGTGGTCTACGACCTGGGTCTGGGTGAGGCGGCCCGGGCTTGGATCGCGGCCCGCCCCGGCATGGAGATCCGCCCGATCCCCGACACGCCGCTGATTCGCGCCATCCAGGCAGCCTGTGGCGAGAGCCGCATGGCCAAGCCCACCAAGCGGGAATGGCCCCTGTGGATCTGCCCCAGCCTGATCCAGGACGCCCCCTTTGCGCGGGCCTTTTGGATCGATTCCGACATCGTCGTATTGCGCGACTTCGAGGCCCTCACCGCCAGCCTTGCCCAGGGGCCGGTGGTCGTGGCGGAGAACCTGGCGCCCGAAGCCTGTGATAACCCCCCCCTGCTGCACGACCTTCTGCCGATTGCCTTCCCGCTTCGCGAGACCAACCGTCTGCGCCTCAACGCCGGGCTCAGCGGCTGGGACCTCCAGCGCGACGCCCACCTGTTGGAGGCCTATCAATTTCCGATCCGCCAGGTGTTCCTGCGCGGCGCTCTGCCCAGGGAGGCTGTGCGCTGGCATGATCAAGGAGCCCTGATCTGGGCGCTGCAGCAGGCCGGCTATGGCGACCACCTGCTCCGCCCCCGTCGTTTCAACCTGTGCGTGCGCCACAGCGCCCTCGCCGCCGAGCGGGTCGATCCAGCCGCCGATGACGCCACGCTCGAGGCCTGGATCGAGAACGCCCGCCGCCTGGAGACGGAGGCTGCGCTGGTTCACTGGAATGGCCATCCCGTGCCCTGGAGCGTCTGATGCCGATCGATCGCGAGCGCGGTCTGGCCTTTGTCCACATTCCCAAGACCGCCGGTACGGCGATTGAGCAGGCGATCGGCCTGCACGGCGACTGGCGTCAGGAAGACCGACGCCGCTGGTTCGGCCGCATCCGCTCGGAGGATCTCCAGCGCGCCGGTCTTGGCAGCAACTTTCTCCAGCACCTTTCGATCGCGGAGCTGCAGCAGTTGCTGCGGCCGGAGCTGGGGAATCGGTTCCACGATTGGTGGTGGTTCACCGTCGTGCGCCATCCGTGGACCCGCCTGCTCTCCGCGTTCCGGCGCAAGGATCCCGACCTTTGCCAGCTCTACGCCTACCGCTGCGACCGCGATCTGAACGACCTGGATCTGGCAGCCTTCATCGAGGTGGCTGCCTGGTTGGACCATCCCCATCTGAGGCCGCAGATCCGCTTCCTCGAGCACGCCGTCGTGCCGGTGCAGAGGTTTCGCTATGAGGAGCTGGCAGGCCTGCGTGAGGCCCTGTCAACCCATCTGGGCGAGCCGATCAACCTGGAACGGGTGAACGTGCCACTGCTGCCCTTGCAGGAGGAGACCCTCCCCGATCGCGACGTCCTGCGCGCCCGGGTGGCGCAGATCTATGCCGAAGATCTGGAACGTCTTGGCTACTCCGATGCCGTCTGAGCAGGTGCAAAAAAAAGCTGCCCCGAGGGGCAGCTGATGGTGATGGATTGAGAAGGTATCGGATCAGGCCGAAGCTTGGCTGATGCGACGACGAATACGGCGGGACCAGGAGAAGGCAATGCCGCCGCCGAGGATGGGCAGGGGCGAAGGAACAAATACGTCGATCGTGATTTGGCCGGTGGTGGCAAGAACGATGCCGTTTTGGATCGTTACGCTCGCACGGTATTGAAGGAGGCCTTCGTTGGATGATCCGATGTTGATGCGGGTGGAGTCGGAAACGAAGCTGTAGGTACCAGTACCACTATTGTAATTTCCGTCTCCAATCCAGCGCCCGATGCCAATCATCGGCTCTGCGGTCACGATGCCCATAGATGGACCGCATACAGCGCATGTGCCGCCCAGCGCGAAGCTATTGAAAGTGAACTCAAGAGGGCGGATGAAATTCGTGCCTTGCTGGGTCACGCTGGTGCCAGGTTGATCCGTGTAGTTGATCCGAACCACATTGTTATTGCCGTTCGTGCTGCCGATGGGGGCAGTGGTATAATTCACACCGTTCAGAACCACGCCCGTGGGATCCGTAACGGTTTGGCTGGTGCCACCAATTGCAGGTGGGGTGGGCGTGCCGGTGTTCCAGATATAGCGCGTGGCGTAGGAAGGTGTGGTAGTGGTACCAGGGGGAATTACCGTGCTGGGGGTTTCCAGGTCTACGGCGAATTTCTGGGATGTGTTCTTATTGACGCCGGTGGGAGTGGCGATGCCGAAGGTTGGGTTCGACTGCGTGGTGTTGGTGCCGGTGCAGAAGTTCGCCAAGGTGGGCGTAGCCTGGTTCGCCTGGCAGTTCACCGAGAACACAACCTTGACAGCCTGGGCTGGGCGCGCTGTGAGAAGCAGGGGAAGCAGGCCAGCGGCGGAAATTCCGCTCAGAAGCAGTGTCCGGTTCGCCATGGGTCCGGGAATGGTCCACGAATTATGCCGAGTATAGATGCGAATGTCAACCTCAGCAGTCGTGGTTGCCTTCCGTCAGGATCAGCGAACAGTCGCGGCCTGGTCCGGTGTCTGAGGCTCGGTGCCGGCCGCGGTCGGCGGGGCCGGAGCGGGTGCCGGAGTGGGAGTGGCCAGGGGCGCGAGGGCTGATGCTGCACCCGCTTCGGCAGCTGGCGGAGCCGCGGGATCGGCAAGATCCGCAGCCGACGGACGCTGAAGCTGCGGCGCTGCCACCGGATGGAGGTGCACCAAGGCGGGGGCGACGCTTCCGGCAGCGGGGAGCGCCTGCCGAGCCGACCAGTCGCGGATCTCCTCGACAACCGCGTCGTTGTCTGGCCGGCTCAGGATGTCCACGCTGCCGTCAGGCTGCAGGGCCAGGGGCACCTCCGTGGAACGGGAAACGCGGCTGGAGGGAACGTGGATATGGCGTGCAGGCTCCAGCCGGGCAGAAGCGCCGTCGCTCGACGAAAGCGTTGCCAGGGCCTGGCGCATCGGCTCCCGCCAGGGCTCCGGCAGGGTGGCCAGGGGATCGCCGGACAGGGTGCGCCGTCCCCGTTCCGCCAGGGCCATCGGCGGCAAGGGGCCCTCCTGCAGGTCGGCCAGGGTGATGGGGCCTCCGAGCAGCTCCGCGCGGGTGAAGCCGGCCTGCTGCAGGGTTAAGGCCGCCGCCGTGCCTCCGGCGGGGAGCAGGGCGATCGGGCCCGATGCCTGCGGCACCAGGGCCTGGAAACGTTCGGAAGCCCTGGCCGAGTGAGGAGATCCCACCTGCAGGCTGGGGCCGGCGGGGGTGCCCACCGGATCTGTGATGGCGGCCATGGCGCTGGCCCGGCCCTGGGAGCTGGAGCCCAGCAGCAGGCCCGGATGCACGAGGGCAGAAGCCGAAGGCCCCCGGGGCAGGCTCAGGGATGGTGCCGCCGAGGCCAGGGCAGGGCCAGGCACCAGGGGCGTGGTGCCAGTGCCGGGCCTGGGTGTGAGGTCCTGCAGACGGGCCGACCAGCGATCCTGCAGATCCACAGCCAGCAGGGGAAGCCAGAGGGCCTGGCTCAGCAGGGCCCAAGCCACAGGACGGGCGGCTGGCGGGGAAGCGGGGCGCGGCATGGGGGTGGGTTTCTGGGGGGCGCAGCGGGAGGCGGGACCGAGTAGCAGGCGAACTCGCTGGTGGGGATCAGCGGTTGTTCCACCAATAGTTGTTGTTCAGCAGGCTGCCGACGGTGCTGATGGGCACAAGTACCTCGTTCACCACATCGAGGGCCTGACCGAAGAAGCTGCGGTTCACGATGATCGTGTCGCGGTCGCGAAGGGGCGGGTTGAAGGCCTGGGAGATGTCGCGATCTTCGCGGTAGGTGAACACCTCGCGGGTGGTGACCCCGTTTCGGTTCAGGCGAACCAGTTCGACGCTGTTTTTGTTGGCCCGCCATTGGCGCGTGCCCCCGGCACGAAGGATGGCCTCCACCAGCGGCGTGTTGGCGGGCACCGCAATGATGCCTGGGCTCTTGACCTCTCCCAGGACGCTGATGGTGATGGTCGGTGGCGACAGGTTGGTGGCTCCGAGCTGCAGCACCTCGTCGGAAGGGGGATTGTCCGTGCGACCGATCACAATGGTGTCGCCATCGAACAGGATCGGATTTTGACGTTGATTGCCAACCTGCAGAAGCTGAGCGAGATCCAGTACCGTTTGCTTCTGCGAGCCATCGGGGCCTGACAGCCGCCGCAAGAGCACGCGACGAATGTCAGCGTTGAGGGTCACGCCTCCCGCCGTCTGAATGGCCACGACCGGCGTGGAAAAGGTTGGCAGCGGATAGAGGCCTGGCTTTTCCACTTCCCCCAGCACCGTGACCTTCACGGGTCTGGGACTGGAGAGACTCAGCGTCAGCTGGGGTCTCACCAGCTGGCGGGCGTACAAGGATGTAAGCCAGCGGGTGGCTTGGCCGATGGTGAGGCCATTCAGCTGGACCGTGCCGATCAGTGGCAGGGTGCTGGTGCCATCCGGAAGCAGGCCGAAGCTGCCGCCCACGTTCTGGGCGGCGGGGTCGAGGAAGGTGAGGGTGAGCCCGTCGCCCGGGCCAAGCACGTAGAGATCGCTGTAGACCTCGGGCAGAGAAAGGGATCCTGCCTGGGAAGGTCCCGAGGGGGGGGCTTGCCCCCCCGGCGAGCTGATGGCCGGGATCCGGGACCCTGGATTCGCCGAAAGCCCCGGCGGACCGGCCGCCCGCGGGGCGGCTTCCGCTGAGGCAGACGGCAGCGGAAGGGCAGTGGCTGCCAGCGCCACCGCGGCCAGCCAAGACGCCACAAGGCCTGTTGAGGATGAAGAGCGGGCGTCCAAGGGGCAGCGCACAAGACGCTGCCCACCTTAAGCGGCCTGATCGGGAGGGCTGGTTCCCCAACTGACCATCCGCAGCGTGCCCTTAGAATCCCTCCAGATCTGATCGCAGCTGAGAGTGGCCATTCCGGGCGCCCCGTCTGAATTCGCGCCTGGCAGCCCCTTGCGAGGCGGCACAGCCGACCCGTACGGCCCGTCCGCTCTTGCCAACCGCCTTGGCCAGAACGACCCCCCACCGCAGCTTTCCCCGCTTGGTGCGGACGACCGCAGCGGTGGTGGCGTGGCCGGTTTGCTGCGCACCATCAAGCGCCGCCAGGGCCTGTTCCTGTTCACCACAGCTCTGGTTACAGGCCTTCTGGGAGTCAACACTCTCCGTCAGCGCATATTTGCCCCCGTTTACGAGGGGGGGTTTCAAATGCAGATCAGCAACCCTCTGGAGGAGTCTGCCGCGCTGACAGGATCCAGTTCTCTCGAAAACATCGCGCGGAATAATCTCAAAACAGATGTTCCCAGCCTGATCGTCCTACTGCGCAGCCCCCTGTTGATCCGGCCTATGGCTGAGCGTCAGGGCGTCAACATGGCTCAGGTAATCAATAGCTTGTCCATCGCTCCCACTTCGCAGGAAGTGGAAAATGTTCTCAACGTCAGCCTTCGCTGGAGCGACCCGGCCAAGGGCCGCGCCATTCTGAATTCGATTTCGCAGGACTACACTCGCTTTTCTTTGACCCAGCGTCAGGCGGCATTGGATTCTGCGATTAAATTCCTCAACCGACAAGGTCCCCAGATCATGACTCGAATGAGTCAGATCCAAAAGGAGATGCTGGATTTTCGAGAGAAAAATAACTTTCTTGATCCCGCAACCACTGCTGCTTCCATTCTCTCCGCCCGCGAACAGCTTGTCTCCAGCCTACGCCAACTGCAGACGCAGCAGGTCCAAATCACCAGTGAGTTGAAATCGATCGAGACAGGCACGCTTCAGTTCACACCCAGTGGAGCCCCCACTGCACTCGAGCAATTGGGGCGTCAAGGGGTGATCATCCCGGGCCGTGGCGCCGGAGCTGATGCTGCTGTTGGCGCTCCAAATCCCGGTCAACAGCTGTACAGCCTCGAAGAAGAACTGGCCTTGGCACGCGGCACGTTCCGTGAAGACTCTCCCGTGGTGCAGTCCCTGCTTGCACGCCGCAATCAGCTGCGGCCAGTCGTGCGCCAGCAGGCTCTCGACGCCAAGCGTGCCGAGCTTCTTGCCAACATCGCTCAGCAGGACGAGCTCAACCGACAGATTCTGCTTCTGAATGAAAACTTCCGCACCAGTCCTGAGCGCATGAGCGCCTTTGAGGACATTCAGTCTCGCCTGGACGGGGCCCGAGAGCAATACGCCTCTTACACCAATGCTCGCGAGCGAATCCGGCTTGAATTGGCCCGCTCCACCACACCTTGGCAGATTATTTCTCCTGCGGAATTCGGCGACGTGCCCGTCGAGCCGAACATCCAGCGAAACCTGTTGCGTGCTGTTGTCATTGGTCTGCTCTTTGGCCTTGGCGCTGCGATCATTCGCGAGCGCACCGACAATGTCTTCCACACACCGATGGAGGCCGAAAAAGAGTTGCAACTGCCTGTGCTGGGCCTGATCCCTTACCTGCCACTTGAACCTGGAGTGGAGATATCTGCCAGCATTTCAAAAATGTCGGCTAGTGAGAGGTTCGCGATCAAAGAATCTCTGCGCAGCCTTTTCACCACTTTCCGCCTGCTGCGCGCTGATCGAGATATTCGTTTGGTGGGTGTTACCTCCTCTACCCAAGGCGAGGGGAAGTCCACCGCGGTCACCATCTTTGCCCGCACACTTTCTGATCTTGGCTTGCGGGTGTTAATTATTGACGCCGACATGAGGCTACCCATGCAGGGTCGCTATCTTGGCGTCGAGCAGGGCGAAGGTCTTTCGAGCCTGCTTTCTGATTCAAGCGTTGATCCCCGCAGTTTGATCCAAAATATTCAAGACAATCTTGATATTATCCCTGCTGGTCCGAAGCCACCTGACCCGGCCAAGCTTCTGAACTCAAGCCGTTGTCAGGAGGTCGTTGACAAAATTCGTGCACTGCCCGGATACGACATTGTCCTTTGGGACGCCCCTCCCTGTCTGATGCTTGCTGACCCGATCCTGCTTGGTGAAAAGCTTGACGGTATTCTTTTCCTAGTCGGCCTTGGCAAGGTCAGCCGCGAATTGGCTCCTCAAGCTAGCCGCCGTATTAAGGCAACGGGTGTTGATGTGCTGGGCTTAATCTGCAACCAGGTGAATTTCCCAAGCCGTCTTAATGATTACGGTTATGAATACGGCTACTACTATCACTACGCCTACGCTGGTGCCTATGGGCGTGGCAACCGCCGCTATGGGACCTACGGGCGCGGCCTGAAGGGATACATCAAGAGGTATAGAGATTCCTATGTCTCTCGCGGTTATCGTGATTCTTATCTTACAAAACGCTATCGGAATTCCTATCTTGGAGGTCGCTACATGCGCGACGGCTATGCCGTACAGGGAAGTCAGGAGGCGGCCCAGAATGTTGAAACCGGATCGGCCCTCTCCGCACTTCCGCCCAAAGCAAGTGGTCCTTCTCAGCCGGAATCCAAAGGGTCACGATCCTCTTCGAGAACGAGTGGTCCCCGATCCTGGTTTGCCGGCCGTCTCCCTTTCCGAAGTGAAGGTCGAGGTAGTGAAAACATTCCCGACAGCCTCTCTTCAGAGGAAAGAAATACCATGGCAGATGGCGGTTTGGAAAACACATCTGCGGAGCCACGAGAGCAGCCTGAAGATCAAACGGATTCTTGATTGGCCAATCCGCCAAAGCCCTTGTTTGGATTAAGTTCTAAGGATTTGGTCCAGCACATCCAATTGTCCGTATATCGGGGATGCAGCTGGGTGGCAACGACGAACCCAGTCGAGTGCGGCGAATACATCCATCCCCCGTTGGCGTGCTGTCAGCCCCACCGCCACCAACGCGGAACGCTCCCGGCCAGCAAAACAATGAAGGTAAACAGGGCCCTGTTCGACCAGAAGAGATTCGGCGCGATCCAGAGCCAGCCTTAGTCGTTCCGGTTGCAGTTCTTCCTGCTCCCGATGGTCAGGTAGCGCAACTGATTCGGTGCGCCAGTGGGATGGCACGGGACTGAGCTTTTCCTCGTCTGGATAGCAGCAACTAAAGCGCGCCCGAAAACCAGCACTCTCGAGTTGTTCCCAGTGGGACGGCTGCCGTGGCATGGGACCGATCGCTAGAACATTCGTGAGAATCCAGCTGTAGGGGAGTGGAGCGTCGGCAGGGGGAGGGGCCGCTTGGCGGCGTTGCAGGAAACCACCCGGCCGCAGAAATCGATCGAAACGACCCATCAGCGACGACGGCGACTACGGCTTTTGCGCGACGGTTTCTTGCGCGGAATGAAGCCGGATAAGCCCTTGCCATAATTTAATCGGCCCATCCGGCGTGGGAGGCGGTTGATCGCCGTGCCGATCCCTCCAATCGTATTCGACACGGCCTTGCCAGCAGGATTGAGCCAGGGGAGCAGCCAGCTAGCAAAGCTAAAGAATGTCACTCCCGCAATCACGCTGCCGAGTGCCACGCTACGCACATTGATTCGGATTGTTGCCAAGCGTTGCTGCTGACGCGCCTTCAGCTGCTCAACCTCCGCCTTAATGCCTCGATCAATTCCCTCAACGATTCCACGGCGGATTTCGTTGGGAGCTTGGCTGTCAGCGATATTTACCTCGGTGATCTCGGGGAAGCTGCTCAGAGTCTGGCGGAATTGTTGGGGAGATTGAAGTGTGCTTACCGCTGTAACAATCTCCTGCTTCCGTTTTCGTAGCAGAGCCTGAAAGCGTTCCATCTGGTTGGCATCAGCTTGAACAACCTGGTATTGGTTCAGGATCGAGAGTGGGACGAATAACAAAAACATCATCGCCATCAGGAAAACAAGCCACCGGCAGATTCCTTTCCAGAACCCCTTCTTCCGCCGCGATCCCTGGGGGATGAAGAGCAGGATTGGGCCCAGCAACAGCACTGGGTAGAGAGCCACCAGCTGCGACATCCTGGTCAGGGAGGCCTCCGGCCCAACCCCCGCTTCGCCACTCAGGACAATCCGGACCACGCTGTAGAGCGCATAGGCGAGCAGACCAAGGCCCCCTAGGTTGAGAAGATCCGAGTTGACGCCCTCCAACATCTTGCTGGGAGCAGAGCTGCGCATCCCCTCCTCGGACAGGAATCGGGAAGGCTGACGCTCGCCGGCGGTTTCGCGGGGTGCCTCAGCCATGGCAGATGTGGGCGCGGGTCAGATTGTGATGAGAGTAGGGGATGATCAGGAAGGATTTTGGCTCGTCGTGGCGGCCTCTGTGCTGGCCTGCGGAAGCAAAGCATCGGGCACGACCTCCAGCAGCCGATTCCATCGATCCACGGAGACGGGCCTGGAGCTACCGCTGCGCAGGCTGATCACCACGCAGCTGTAGTTGCGGTTCTCCTGCAAGCCGAGGATGCGTCGCATCGCGGCTGCTTTCCCCTGGGCTGCCCGATCCACCAGGGTGGTGAGCTGGGATTCGTTCACCCCGAAGCCTTGGGCCTTCGGGCTCAGCGCCACCACGCAGGTCTGACGGGCGGGCCGTCCCTGAATCCTGCCGTCCATCCGGGGAGGGGAACCATCGAGGCTGCCGCCCTTGAGGTTCAGCTCCGGGCGATGGGTGGTGAAGGTCTTGAGCGTGAAGCTGCCGCGCTCACGGGCCACACCGCGCAGCATCCGCAGCTCCTCACCATCGGCGAAGCGGAATGCCATGGTTTCGGAGAGCGCCACATTCTGGGTGCGACTCGCCTGGCGCTCCTTGCTCGGCAAGGCCAGAGGGCTGATCTCGGATTCCGTACCCTCCAATGAGGTCAACAATCGTTGTTGCGGCAGCGGCTCCGCCTTGGGCCACCGGGGAAAGAGCGCTGCTTGCAAGGCCGCAAGCGTGGCAACCGCAGCGAGAAAGGCGAGCCACCTGGCCAAGGGGGTCATGCGGCAGGCAGCCAACCAGCTGCGCAGGGCGGGGCTGTTCATGGGGCCTGATCCGGGAGAGGGGGCAGTTCACGCTCCAGAAACCACATGTAAACCATGCCGAATACAAATACGCCAACACCGGAAAAAACGAGAGATCCCATGTCTTTATGGAAGAATTCAAACAAGGGCGCACCCTTTCCCTGGCCGGTGGTGGTGATCAAGGCCAGCAACGAGATGCGCAACGTGTTGGCCAGAAGTCCTAGGAGCGGTGACACGAGAAGAACCAAGATCCGGCTCAGCCGAGACTTGATCGGGAAGGCCATCAGGAAAATGAGTCCCACGCAGATGATCTGGGCGATCATGTCGATGCCATTGCAGGCACCGAGAACCGTTACACCTCCATTGGGCAGCAGGACGTCGCGGCCGAGGCTGGTGACATCCAATCCGAGCAGGCTGATCCAGAAGGCCGAGATCTTGGCGGTCATCAGGCTGAGGGGCTTCTCCGGCAGTCGCAGGGTCAGGAGCGCAAAGGCTGGGAGCATCATCAGGCACAGCAGACTTTCGCGTAGTTTTCGCATTTCCCGCAACGGCATGCAGAGCAATGCCAGGGCGAGTCCACCCAGGGGGGCAAGAATGTAGAGAATGCCTTCCCAGAACAGGATCTGGTGGGTACGTGCCATCACCCACAGCAGCAGGGCGCTGCCTAGCACCACGCCAAGGCGCCCCGGGCGGGGCTCAAGCTCCTCGAGCTGATCCTCCATACAGATCAGAGCTCCCCCCCAGGCAAGAAGGGCAAAGACCGCGATGTGGGCGTTCTGACTGCTGGTGAACACCGCCAGATTCTGCGTGGCCACAGCCGCGCCCAGCAATAGCCAGAGGTTGCGGGGCGTGGCCGGGGGAACATCCGGGAGCTGGCTGCGCAATCGGGCTCGCTGCGCCTCGGGCACCCGTAGCCACAGCCCCTGGAGGCGCTCAAGCAGGGAGGAATCGGCGGAGGGGGTCATCGCAGGGCAGGGTCGGGAACCGGCGGCGTTGCTCCACTCTGGCGACCCCTGGGCCGTTCCGGGCGATATTCCGGCACGAGCCGCCGCAGCAGGGCCGAGGTCGCTTGCTCATCCCAGCGGCTGGTCGCCTGGCAGAGAGCTTCGACCAGAGGCTGAAGATCACGGCTGGGGCGCATGGGCTCGTTGGCTCGCCGAATCAAAGGGTGGTCGGTTGGTTGATCATCGGCGCTGATGAGCAATTCTTCATAGAGCTTCTCGCCTGGCCGCAGGCCTGTGTACTGGATGGTGATATCCCCATCAGGATTCAATTCGTCCCGAACCCGCAAACCGGAGAGTTCAATCATTTGCCGGGCCAGGTCGGCGATGCGTACCGGATCGCCCATGTCCAGAAGAAAGAGGTCGCCTCCTCGGGCCATGCCGCTGGCCTGCAGCACCAGTTGCACCGCCTCTGGAATGGTCATGAAGTAGCGGGTGATTGCTGGATGAGTCACCGTGATCGGTCCCCCTGCGGCAATCTGACGATGAAACATCGGAATCACCGAGCCCGATGAACCTAGAACATTGCCGAAGCGCACCATGGCCATGATCGGACCTTTGCCGGTGGCGGCGACCTCGGCCGCCGCGGATTGAATCAGCAGTTCACAGACCCGCTTGCTCGCCCCCATGGCATTGGTAGGGCGAACGGCTTTGTCTGTTGAGATCAAAATTAGATGGGAGACTGAGTTGTTGCGTGCGGCGTCGATAACGGCCATTGTTGCTTGCACGTTGTTGCTGACACCGGCGCAGAGGTTGGCCTCCACCATCGGGACGTGCTTGTAAGCCGCAGCATGGAATATTGTGTTGATCCCATAGCTTTGACAGATCTGGTCAAGGCGCATGGGATTGGTGCAATCCCCGAGTACTGCAATCACTTCGGTGTTGCTTCCGCTCTTGGCGACTCGTTCTTGAAGTTCGCTGTCGATGGAGTAGAGGGCGAATTCATTGCGCTCGAGCAGCAGCAGCCGCGTGGCTTCTAAATCGAGAATCTGACGGCACAGCTCGCTGCCGATCGAGCCGCCGGCGCCGGTAACCATCACGGCCTTGCCGGTTACGCAGGCCCGCAGCAGTTGCGGTTCAGGAATGGACGGTTCCCGACCGAGCAGATCCTCGATCGCGACGGGTTGCAGATCGGTCACAATGCGCTGATTGCTTGCCAGCTGGGCAAGGGAGGGAATCGACAGCACACTCAGGCCCTGATGGGTGAGTTGGTCGACCAGCAGCCGTTTACGCTTGCGGGAGATCGAGGGCAGGGCAAGCAACACCTGCCGAATCCGATGGCGCTCAATCAGCAGTGGTAGCTGACGCGGGTTTTCAATGCTCAATCTCTGCAGGGTTCGGCCATGGAGCAGGCTGTCGTCATCCAGAAAGGCGACGATCCGGAAGCGAGGGTCGTGGCGTAGAGCGATCAGAAGGCTCAGGCCTGAGGAGCCCGCGCCGTAGATCAGGGTCGGCACGGGATGGCTTGCATCTCGTTGCATGCCCTGACGACGTTCCAGTTGCTGAACGAGAAGATCGCGCAGGACGATCCTGCTGGCGATGGCCCCGCCGGTGAACAGCAGCCAATAGAGGATCCAGAATGACCGTGGTGGTTGCGGACCACCGATCATGGTGCTCAGCAGCAAGAGCACCATCACCATGGCGGTGGTGCGTGGAATCAAGGTGTAGAGCGAGTGGCTGCCGGCATACCTTGTGAGCCCCCGGTACCAGCCGCTGAAAAACAGAACCGGTAGGCCGCTGGCCACAGCCAGGGGCAAAAGGTGCATCGATCGCTGCAGAGCATCCCGGAAGCTTTCGGTGGCCTGGAGTCGCAGGTAGTAAGCCCCGAGAAAAGAAACAACGATCAGCAGGCCATCGAAGAGCACCATGAGCAAACGGCGCAGCAGCACCTGGCGCCAGATCGGTCCGAGCATGCGGTTGTTTGCCATCAGTAGCCCAGGGCCCGGAAATCGTCGGCGTAAAAGGCGCGGCAGCGTTCCAGCAGGGAGCCACTGAGGTAGTCGTCAAAGGACCCATGGCGGGTTCTGTGCATGTGTGGCAGGGTGGCTCTGAGCCCCAGCTTTTCGGCCAGTCTGGCGAAATCCTGGGCGAGGCATTCGTAGCGACCTACAAACTGCGCCTGGTCGAGGCAATAAAAGGGATGGGTTTGCGGCATGGCATGGTGCCGAATCTTCTCTTCGAAGCTACGGCGACGCTCGTCAAACAGGATCGAATCATCAAAGACGATGTCCGCGAAGTCGTTGAGGCTGAGCGGTCGAGCGTCGGCCGGTAGCGACCAACCGGGTTCATTATGGGTCCCCTCGGTGAACATCTTCCAGGCCGAAACGAAACGATCCAGAGGGTGACGCACAAAAGCGAACCGGAAGTGCTCCCGCCAGCTCTCAGGAATGCTGCCATGGACGGGGCCTTCATAACGGCCTTGCCAGACGCCTTTGCGCATCGAGGTTCCCGCGGTTTTGGGAATGTGGATCAAAACGCAATCTGGGTCGCGCAGCAAAAAGTTGCTCATCTGATGGACGATCTTTTCGGATATGTTTCGCTTTCTTTCATCATGGGCTACGGTGGCTGCGCCGGCTGGCTTGGCTCGCATTATGGAACGATAGGGCCACCCGGCGGTCGAGCCATGCCCCAAGGGCCAGCTCCGCGGCCGCCAGGATCAGAAGCAGTGGCATGCTGCCCAGGCGCCAGGCCAGGGCCAGGACGGTGCAGGCAGCGATCAGCAGCCCGGCCACCTGCCGGTGGCTCCAGCCGGCCTGATGCAGTCGCTGAAAGAGGTGGAGCCGGTGGGCCTGAAAGATCGGTTGTCCATCCGCCAGGCGCCGCAGCACGCACACCAGGGGGTCGGCCAGCAACGGTAGGGCCACCAGCAGGAGGGCTGCCGCCGCCCCGGGGTCCGGCTGCTGAAGCACAAGGCCCGCGAACACCGCCCCCAGCCAGGTGCTGCCCACGTCCCCCATAAAAACGCGTGCTGGACTCCAGTTCCAGGCCAGGAAGCCCAGCAGCGAACCCGCCAGTGGCCAGAGACCTGCGCCCCCGGGCAGGCTGGCGATGACCCCCAGCAGCACAACGCCACAGCCCGCCACCAGGCCATCGAGGCCGTCCAGGAAGTTGACGAAGTTGATCACCGCCGTGATCGCGATCCAGACCAACGGCAGACACCAGCCCGGCAAGGGGGTGCTGGCGATCGCCAGCAGGGCGGCGGCCGTGAGCAGCTGGGCTCCGTAGCGAACCCCGGCCGGCAGATCGAAACGGTCGTCCAGGAGCCCCACCAGGGCCAGAGGGCAGCAGAGCAGGGGCACCAGCGCCGCCTGCCCCTCGCCGATCAGCGCCGTGAGGACGCTGCCGACAATGACAAAGGCGACGCCGCCACCGCGTGGGGTGGGCCGTTGGTGGGAGCTGCGGGCATTGGGGTGATCGAGCAGGCCCCGCCGCAGGCGTGGCACCAGGGCGGCCAGCAGGAGCCAGGTCAGCCCGGCGGCCCCCAGAACGGGAAGGATCACGGTTGCAGGCGGGAGCGCTCAGCGATCCTGGCCCAGGGCCAGGGGCATCACCGGGAAGCTCTGGGCCGGCTGCCCAAGCAGCTGGTGCACCGGCAGAAAGCCCGCCAGGTCGGCCTGGGTGCGCTGCAGGGCCTCGAAGGCCTTGGGCGACACCAGCAGCAGCGGGTTGGCCAGCCAGAGCAGCAACCGCGGCGGCAGTCCCAGCAAGCGGCAGCGCCGGGCCGAATCTCCCGCCGGAGCCGACTGCCGCAGGCGCTCCAGCATCGCGCCGTAGCTCAGGCTCTCGTCGCCCCCGAGCACCACCACGGGCGGCAGCGCGCACCCGGAACCCTCCCGCTCCAGCCGCTCCACGACGGCCAGCGCCGCCTCGGCCAGCTGGCGCGCATGGATCGGCTGGCGCAGCCCACTCCGGGCTGGAATCGGCAGCAGGGGCAGCCTGCGCATCAGCCCCAGCAGCCGGCTCAGGTTGCGGTCTTGATAGGCCCCGGCCCGGCCGTAGATCAGCGTCGGGGCGAGGATGCGGCAGGGCACCCCCAACGCGGAACAGGTGTCGAGCAGGGTCTGCTCCGCCTGCTGAAGCCGCTGCACCAGGTCCCGGTCAAAGGCGTTGGCGGCGAAACGCTTGGTCAGTGCCGAGGAGGAGGAGCAGGCCACGACCCCTCGCAGTCCCCGCAGGCTGTCCGGACGGTCGCGCCGCAGGCTCTCCAGGAAGGGCGCCAGGTGCCAGATCGGGGCGAAGCTGATCCACCACAGGGGAATCGGCGGGGGCGCAAAGCCCCGCGGGTCGTTCAGGTCCACCGCCAGGAAGCCCTCTAGCGTCGCCGGGGCCGCCGCGCCGTCGGAACCCAGCCGGGGCCGACGGCGTCCCGCCGCCAGCACCGAGCGGGCGCCGGCGGCCTCCACCAAGGCGGCCCCGCTGGGGGTGCCGGCTCCAAACAGCAGCACGCTCGTGCAGGCCCTCCCCTGGGCGGTTGTCTCGGTGTTCTCCGGCATTCCCATGGCCTCAGCCCCCCACCAGGCTCAGCAGGCGCTGGGCGTAGCGCAACAGGAACGGAACCGGCCACAACCCCCCGAAGGCTCGGCGGTAGGCGCGGCGCACCTCTTGCAGGCGGCGCCGGGTTTGCACGCCGCTGATCCCACCACTGCCCATCACCACCAGCTCCAGATCGAGGCACACCACGCCGAGATCGGGGCTGGCCGAGAGCTGCAGGAAGTGGTCGAGGTCGGCAGAGAGGCGGAAGCCATCGGCGTAGCGGGGCAGGCGGCGCCGGGCCCCGGGGCCGATCAGCGTGGCCTGGTGGGGCGGAGTGCTGCCGAGGAACAGCGAGCGGCGGTAGGAATGGCGCCAGCGGAAGGCGCTGGGGCGGCCGTCCTCGTAGCGGCCCCGGCACACAAGCATGTCGGCAGTGGACCCTGTGCTCTCGATCGCGAGCAGCCGTGCGGCAACGCGCTCGAACACGGTGGACCCCGCCGCCCAGTCATCGCTGCCCCAGAACAGGATCCAGGCCTGGGGCGGTGCCGCTGCGGCTCCCTGGTTCATGGCGCCGAAGATGCCCTGTTCCTGAGGCGACTGGGGTGTCCAGCGGATGCGTCCATCCGCTTCGCTGAAGCGCCTTAGGGCCTCGCGATGGCCCGGGCCGCTGGGGCCGTCGATGAAGTGCAGGCGCCAGTGGGGCCAGCTTTGGGCCTGAAGCGAGTCCACCAGGCGTGGCAGCAGCGCCTGCGAATCCAGGGTGGGCACCACAACCTCGATCAGCGGCTGCGGGGCCTGGGCCGGGTCTTCAGCCATGGCGACGGATCACGGTGTCCTCGAGCACCAGCAGGTCCATGCGGGTGCGCAGGAAGCAGTCGAGCGCCTGGGCGGGGTTGCAGACGATCGGCTCGTTCTCATTGAAGGAGGTGTTGAGCAGCATCGGAACGCCGGTGCGCTCGGCGAAAGCGCGGATCAGCCGGTAGTAGCGCCCGTTGGCGGCCTCGCTCACGGTCTGCAGGCGCCCGGTGCCATCCACGTGGGTGACGGCTGGAATCAGCGGACGCTTCTCGGCCCGGATCGGATACACCTGCATCATGAACGGCACCTCGCCGTCGAGTTCGAACCATTCCGGCACCGCTTCCCGCAACACGGAGGGGGCGAAGGGCCGGAAGGATTCACGGCGCTTGATCTTGAGGTTGAGGATGTCCTTCATGTCGGCCCGGCGCGGGTCGCCCAGGATCGAGCGATGCCCCAGGGCCCGCGGCCCCCACTCCATTCGCCCCTCGAACCAGCCGATCACCAGACCCTCGCTGATCGCCTCCGCCACTTGCTGGCAGAGCGCCTCCTCGGCCGGGGTCTCGACGCTGCAGTGGGCCCGCTCCAGCGCCGCCAGTGTGGTGGGAGCCGCCAGCAGAGCGGCCACCTCCCCCAGCTCGGGGCGGCTGCCGAGATAGGCATTGGCCATCGGGGCGCTGCGGCCTCCCCCCAGCTGGTGCCAAACGTCGAGGGCCGCCCCCAGCGCCCCGCCGGCATCGCCGGCCGCCGCTTGCACGAACACCTCGCGGAAGGGTGTCGCCACGGTCACCTTGCCGTTGGCCACCGAGTTGGCCCCGCAGCCGCCGGCGATGCAGAGCCGCTCGACGGGCCGGGCGGCATGGACGGCCCGCAGCAGATGAAAGAAGGCTTCCTCGTACATCGCCTGCGCGGAGCGGGCGATGTCGTGGTGCCGCTGCTCCAGGGGTTCGTCGGACCGCCGGGCCGGGCCAAGAAGATCCTCCAGGGCCGGCGTCCAGTGCACGCCCACCACCGGCGAGCCATGGCTCCACTGGTGTGGCAGGCGCTCGGTGGCATGGCGGAAGAAGCGCAGATCCAGGCGGTAGGTGCCGTCCGGCTGCAGGCGCACGATCTGGCGCATCGCCTCGATCACGCTGGGGCTCCCGTAGGGGGCCAGCCCCATCACCTTGTATTCATCGCCGTAGTTGGGGAAGCCGAGGTACTGGGTGATGGCGGTGTAGAAGGCGCCCAGGGAGTGGGGGAACCAGATCTGGTCGGTGAGGGTCAGCTTGGTGCCTTGGCCGTGGCCCCAGGCGCCGCTGGCAAAGTCGCCGAAACCGTCGACCGAGACAACAGCCGCCTCCTCGTAAGGCGAGGCGTAGAAGGCCGAGGCCAGGTGGGCGCGGTGGTGCTCCACGAAATGCAGTTGAGCCCGAATCTGCTGCCCGGGGAAGGCGTCGGCCAGCTGGGAGGCCAGGTCGGCCCGCTCTCGCTTGTTGCGCCAGCGCTGCAGCAGGAAGCGGGGATCGGGACGGTTGCGCAGGGTGTACGCGATCTTTCGCAGCCGATGGGCGCTGGGAAGACTGTTGATGGCCACATGGTCCACGTCGGCCAGACCCACGCCTGCATCGGCCAGGCACCAGGCGATCGCTTCGCTCGGGAAGCCGGCCCAGTGTTTGATGCGGCGGAAGCGTTCCTCCTCGGCCGCGCTGAGGATGTGGCCATCGCGGATCAGGGCGGCGGCCGCGTCGGCATGGAAGGCGTTGATGCCGAGGATCAGGGTCATGGAGGAAGCGGCGCCTGCGGCGGGTTCAATCGGAGCACTGCTGCCCAGGAAAGCAGCGCGGCGTCAGCAAAACGGCAGGCGTTGGCCAGCGTGGCACCCGGCAGGGGGCCGATGGCGAGCCCCGCCTATCCCCTGCCGCGCTCCTGGGGCTTGGGCGGTGATCCAGCGCCATTCATCGGCGGCTCCATCAGAAACAGACTCAGCAGCAGCTCGGCGTAGAGGCGCTGGAAGGCGTAGTACCAGCCGCGCCAGCCATCGAGCCAGCCGCCCCGCAGCACAAGGCAGTACGGAAGAACCAGCAGGGGCATCAGCCAGCCGCGCAGTCGCCAGCGGTCGAAGCGGGAGAGCGTGGTTGTGGGGCTGGTCTGGAGTTTGTGTTGCTCTTGGCGTAAGTAGCGTTGTTGGGAAGCTAGCCAGCGGTCCAGAGGTTTGCGGTCGTCATGCAGGATTGGTGCTGGAAAAAAAGCCACTTTTCCAGCAAGAATTACTCGGTGTCCGTGACCATCATCGATGTACTGGGCCCCCTGCCGCCTGTAGAGGCAGATGCGAGGGGGCAACATGCTGCCGCGGATGGGTTTGCCGCCGATGCAGTAGCGAAGCGGTACGCGCCAGCCCGCCACGTCGGCCTCCAGCGGGAGCCTGGCCAAGGCTTCGAGAAAGTCATGGCTGAGGACGTAGTCAGCGTCCAGGCTCAGCACCCAGGGGGAGCGGATTTGGTCCAGGCCGAAGTTGCATTGGTTGGCGAAGGAATCAAACGGCCTCTGCAACACCTCCGCCTGGGGGCAGATCCGAGCGATCGCTTCCAGGGTTCCATCGCGGCTGCCGCTGTCGATCACCACCACCCGCTCCGCCCAGGAGATCGCCGCAAGGGTCCGCTCGATGTTGGCGATCTCGTTGAAGCAGATCAGCAGAGGGGTGATGCCCCGGCGCACGGCGGGGGGAATGGCGCTGGCAACATCAAGCATGGGCCTGAAGGATGCTCTGATAGGCATGGATCAATTGACCGGCGATTGCCGACCAGCTGTAGTTTTGCTCTGCCAGCCTTCGCGCCGCCTGGCGGAATCCAAGCTGGGAACCTGTCAGGGCCGCGCGCAGGGTATGGGCCAGTGCCTGCGGATCCGCAGCACTGAGCAGACCTGCACCCGCCGCCGCCACGGCCGGGGCCAGGCCGACCTCCGGGGAGAGGACCACCGGGGTACCGGCCGCAAGAGCTTCCGCCACAGCCACCCCGAAGTTCTCCGCGGCGGAGGCCAGCACGAACCAGTCACTGCCCTGAAGCACCACGTTCTTGCGCTCGCCACTGATGAAACCGAGCCAATGGCAGTGAGCCGCTACCCCAAGACGCGCGGCCAGGTTGCGCAGCTGCTGTTCATAGGCGGGCTCACCGCTGCCTGCGATCAAAAGCTGCCAGGGCTGGTCCGGATCTTGTCGTTGCAGCAGTGCCAGGGCTTCGAGCAGGCACTCCAGTTGCTTCTTTGGATGGAGACGGGCCAGAAACAGCAGGCAGGGGGCCTGAGGATCGAGCTGGGGCAGGATTTCCTGCAGGCGTCGCCGGGGCTGCGCCAGCGGCTCCGGGATGGTGACCCCGAGGGGAAGATCCAGCACGCGGGGGCGCAGGCGGAGGCGGGCAAAGTCGGCAGCCTCAATGGGGCTTGTTGCCTGTAGGGCGGATGCGCCGTTGAGATTGCTCCGCTCGATCAGCAGGAGGTAAAGACGCTTGCGCCAGGCGCTTTGGCTCAGGCTCCAGCTCTGCAGGTGACCCAGGCAATGGATCAGATAGGGGATCTGCCGGCGACGGGCAATCGCCATGCCACGGCTGGAAGGCCACGAGAACAGGGAATGAACGTGCAGCAGATCCCAGTCATCGAGGTTGTGGTTGAGCCAGCGACCCAGAGCCGGGCAGTAGGCGAACTCGCGCAGGGGGCCGATCGGGGGACTCCAGCGAGGGAAGATCCGCACCGGTACCCCAGCCACATCAAGCCACCGGTCGGTCGGCAGAGGCAGGCGAGCGGCTCCATCGTCGTCGGTACTGACGATCGCAGCATCGATGCTGCGTTGACGCAATGCGGCCACCATCGAAAGAACGGCTTCGCTCGGTCCACCGCGGCTGGCGCCGATGGAGGGGATGAGGTGCAGAACCTTCACGGCCGGCCCCCCGGAGGGGATGGCTGCGGGCTGCTGGAGGGCAGGCCGTTGCCATCCTCTGGAAGGGGTGGGGGCTGTTGGGCCTGCAGGTGGGCACTGAGCACCGTTGGGCTTGCCAGCACAAAGCCAGCACTCAGCCCCAGAAGGCTGAGAATAAAGGGATCTCCGTAGGCCTGGCTGGCTACAGCGAAGTTGGGCAAGTTCGCGGCGAGGAAGGAGAGCAGGCCGAGGTTCAGCAGCGAGTAGGAAGGTGGCGCAAAACGAAGCTGACCGATGATGCGCCAGTAGAGAAGGCTAAGCAAAACGATGATCATTGCGAAGATCGCAATCCCCGCCAGCCCAAGCTCCGCCGAAATCTTGCCGAAACCCCCCTCAGCGGCCCAGGTGGCCTGGTTGACCCTGATGCCGAGGCTGGCGGCTCCCTGCGCGGCCGCCCCAACCCCAAAGCCGAAGGGACCGGCCGCCTCCAGGGCCGCGCCAATCGTGCTGAAGCCTACGTTCTGCAAGCGTTCATCCACGCTCTCCCATACCGAGATCGTACGACGCACGAAGCCACCCAGAGTCCCGGAGTCGGCTGGGTTGGCCCCGAAACTGATCAGCAGTGAAAGCAGCAGGCCCACGCCCCCGAAGCCTGCCAATACGTTGCCACGGATTCGTGAATCGCCCCGGAGAGCGATCAACAGGCTGTAGAAGCCGACAAAGCTGGTCACCAACGTCAGCACCTTGCGGCGCCCTGTGACACTGCTGAGTACGAGCAGAGCCAGAACAACGATACCCGCGATGGTGATCAGGTTGGAGCGACGGCTGCTCACGGCCAGGATCAAAAGAAAACAGCACGCGGTGGCCAAGTGCCATGCGGCAATCTCACTAGATCGCCATAGGCCCACGTAGCCTTGTTGCATTGTGCCCAGTTCCGCAAAGTTGATCAGGAGTCCAGCTCCCACCTCCTTGAAGAGAGCGCTGTTTACGCCGCGAAAGGAAAGAAATAAAGTAAAGGCAAACGCGAGAGCCATAAAGAGATAGATCCGCACAAATCGCAGGACCGAAGCTGGCTTCAAGGCGAACTGATATCCAAGCCACAGTGCGATAAGCGGAGCAAAGTAAAATCCTGCACCAACCATTGTAAGGGTTATGGATCCAAGATTTAGAAAAGAGTTGAGGATCTGAAGCAGGAGTAGCGCAATGAAGACCTCGACAACGCCGATGAGTTGCCTGTCGCCGCTGAACAGGGGGTCTAGGCTGAGCCTGCCCGTGCGGCTGTAAAGCAAAAGAGCAGTGAGAACAACCCCGATCAATACAAGACCAACGTAGAGTGAAGGTTGATTTGGGGTGATCTTGCGGAGCGGATCCTGCAGAAAACCGATCACTACGCTGTAGATCAGCGAATCGCGCCAGTTGCCGTCTGCCAGGAAGATCGCCAGAGGCAGAAGCAGAATCAGCAGCAGTAGCAGAGGGCTCATGGTTCCTTGGGATCGATGAGGCGCATGGCAGAGGCTGCCGGGCTTTTGGGGAATGGAGCAGGAATGGTCAGGATGCTGGCACGGGGCGCCCGCCTGCTCCGCAGCTGTTCGTTTGCGTCTGCCCCGCAGGCGAAGGGCGCTTTGGCGGGGGCATCAGCGATCCACCAGAGCCCGCCGCAGACCAGCCAGAACGCCATCACGCGCCTGGGTGACCCCGTACCTGCTGGTGACACGCTCCCGCCCTGAGGCGCCCATGCGCCGTGCTGCGCCTGGGTCCTTGGCCATCGCGGCCAGGGCCCGTGCCAGGGCGGCCACATCCCGGCATGGGTAGATCGTGCCTGTGATGCCGGGTTCCACCAAATCCTCGGCGCAGCCCACCTGATCGCTCACGATGGCTGGCAGGCCGCAGGCCATCGCTTCGTTCACCACAAGCCCCCAGGTCTCGCCACGGTCGGAGGGCAGCACAAGCGCGTCAGCCACGGCGTAGGCGGCAGGCATTTCCCCCTGGTTGAGGAAGCCGGCGAAACTCACCGGCAGGTCCCGTTGTTGCACCTGCTCACGACACGCCTTTTCCAGCTCACCACTGCCCACGATCAGCAGGTGAAGGCCGAGAGGGATGGACTCGGCCTGAAGCTGCTCGAGGGCGGCCAGCAGATCGAGCGGGTGTTTCTTTTCCTGAAGCTTTCCGGCGAACAGGAAGCAGAAGGCCCCGGATGGGATGTGCCAGCGCTCGCGCAGGGCAGACCGTTGTTCGCGGAATGATGTTGCCCGATCTGAGAAGAAGGAATTGTCCACGAAGTGCGGACTGGAGAAGAGGCGATCTTCCGCCAAGCCGTTGAGGCGGTAGAAGCGCCGGTTGGCAGCCCCCACCGTCAGGCCTGCGGCTGTCCGCCCGAGGAGGAGGCGGTGCGCCTGCCGCACCGGCCAGGACCTCCGTGGCAGGTCGCCTGAATCTCCACGCAGCAGGATGGGGAGCCGAAGCCGGCGTGCGGCGAGAATGATCTGAACCAGGCCTGCACAATGCCAGCCGAGGGCGAGAACGACGTCAGGCTTGTGTTCCCCGTGCCGAAGTTCCTGGCTGGGATGGCGCAGGCCCAATCCCCGGAACCCCCCGTCGAGGCCGGAGCCCACATTGGACTTGGCACGGCGCCATCGGTAACCCTCCAGCAGCGGCACGTCCCATTCGAAGGCCACCCCGAAACCCACCCCCTGCTGTTGGGCGCTGGGGAGAGAGAGGAAGAGAACCTCCACATCCACCTCCTGGCAGGCGGTGAGAGCCCGGAACAAGGGTGTCTGATACTGGATCGGATGGCTGGTAACGATCAATAGTTTCGGTTTACGACGGGGCATCAGCCGCGGCCCTTGGGCATGAAGCCTGCATGCCCAGGCAAAGCCGCGCAGTTCAGAGATCAGGGTGATCGGAATCCACCAGGGGTGTCGCAGATGGTGGCGGCTGCGGACCGATCGCAGCAGCTCAACGGAGGAAGCGCGTAGGGCCGCTGGTAGCTGTTGGCTGCGCAGCAGGAAGTAGTAGCGACCTACGGAGTGGTCTGGGCGGATTGTGGTGAGGTGCTTGCCAAAGCTTCGCGTGCCACCTCGCTCAACCTTGAGGTGATGAATCAGTGCCTTTGGCTCATACAAGAAAGGATAGCCCGCACGTCGCCAACGGTGCGAAAACTCGGCTTCAAAACGGAAGGCGACCCGAACAAAGTTGGTGTCGAATCCTCCCAGAGCAATGGCTTGACCACGAGGTATGCACACATTCCCTCCCATGAACTCCCGAATTGGTCGCGGGGAGGTTGTGTTGAATTGGAACAATGCGGATTCGGAGTCTGCGCGGCCATTGTGCCAAGGCTGCAAGACCCGACCCGCGATTAGGCAGTCGCCAGAGGTTGCGATGGCTTGTTGATAGGCACGGAGAAGGTTGTGATCGGGAATGATGTCGTCATCAAGGAACAGGATGTGGGAACCACTGGCCTCGAGGATGGCGCGATTCATCGCTGCCGGAATGGATGGTGGCGACTGGCGGATCCATCGCAACCTTCCATCCTCCTGCCACTGCCGGAGCCTGGTTTCCGCGCTGGCAGAGTGCTTGGGGGTCTGGTCAATGATGAGCAACTCCCACGGGTCCGCTTCCAAGTCGAGCAGCATTTGGATGCTTTCGATCAGGATCTGATCGCGTCCATAGGTTGGGATGGCAACGCTGAGCATGCCTGGGCTGCCGCAGGGGATTTGCAGGGGTACGTTGGCAGGCATCGGCTAAGGAACCAACGGGGATGTTTCCGAGGTGGCTGGGGCCTCCCGCTCGACGCCTCTATCGGCTGACTGTTGTTTCCATAGACGGGAGTAGTTCCCCCCGGCTGCCAGGAGCTCTCGATGCCCACCGCGTTCAACGATCTGCCCTGATTCCATCACGCAGATCAGGTCCGCATTGACGATCGTGCTCAGGCGATGGGCGATCACCATCACGGTGTGATTGCGTTCGAAACGCTCGATCGCCTCCTGAACCAGTCTTTCGCTCTCGCTGTCCAGGGCACTGGTGGCTTCATCGAGGATCAACAGTTCCGGTTCGCGCAGAATTGCCCTTGCCAGTGAGATCCTTTGGCGCTGACCCCCGCTGAGCCGATAGCCCCTCTCGCCAATCACGGTGTCGTATCCGTCAGGAAGCGCATTGATGAATCCTGCTGCCTGGGATGCCACTGCGGCTGCCTCGATGGCCGCGCGGGAGGCATCGGGGAAGCCGTAGGCGATGTTTGCGGCGATGGAAGCATTGAATAAAAATGTATCCTGACTTACCACCCCAAGCTTTTTCTGCCAACTCATTAAGTTGATCGTTTGCATGTCAACTCCGTCGATGAGAATTTCTCCCTCGCTCGGGTCGTAGAGACCGACTAGCAGGTCGGCAAGCGAGCTCTTGCCTGCACCGCTGGATCCAACGAGGGCGACTGTTGAGCCTTTGGGAATCGTTAGATTCAGGTTCCTCAGGGCAGGTGGGGAGTCGGGGTTGTAGCGAAGGGTAACATTCTGCAGTCGAATCCCCTTCTGAAGTCTGGTAAATGGTATTCCGCCTCGCCGCACAAACTGCTTGTCGCCATCGTCGAGGATGAGGTTCAACCGTTCGAGCTGTGCATTGTTTGATGCATAGCGATTGAAGATGTTGCTGATGCTGCTCAGGCGCATATTTAGTCGTTGTAGGGCCAAAACGAAGGTGACCAGGCTTGGCAGGATGCCGCTCTGCCGATTCTGGAATACAACGACGCTTGCCGTGGCAATCAAGGATATGGCTATAATTGGCAAGAGCGTTGAAATGGGCGTGATTATATTTGATA
The DNA here is from genome assembly GCA_046340895.1 of Synechococcaceae cyanobacterium. GTDB lineage: Bacteria > Cyanobacteriota > Cyanobacteriia > PCC-6307 > Cyanobiaceae > Cyanobium. The sequence goes on from JBKDSQ010000055.1 coordinate 48,383, forward strand.
TAACCGCCATTCTGCTCCCGTGTCTCGTGATCTGCTGGAGCAGCTCGTCTGTTTCCCGGCCTGCTTCCGTGATCTGGCCTGTTGTGTGTAGAAGTCGCAGGCCTTGAATTTGCTCCGTTTGACGGCTCGCCAGGCTGACGGAGGCATCCACCAGGCTTCGCGAGCGGTTACGCAGGCGCGGCAGCAGCTGTTTCTGGGTAAGGCCCAGGGCGGCGGCCATTGCGAAGGCCACCACCATCAGCCAGGGAGAAATTGCGATGAGAATCGCAAGATAAACAACGAACTGAAAGGAGTTTAGAAGTAGTTCGCTGGTTATTGAGATATAAGTAATGACGGTTGGTCCGGCTGACTGGGTATAGTTTAATAGGTCGCCCACGCGGTAGCGACTTGCGCAGCTGAAGCTCAGTGAGAGGATGCGGCGATGGATCTGCCCCGTCATCACCTGCTGAATGCGGTATCCAAGAATACCGGCGCTCACGCTGTTGAGATAGCTGCTTGTTGCGACTAATATCTGAAGAATAAGTGCGCCAATGATGAGTATGGCGAAAATAAGCATGCGCCCGCTGCTGGACGCCAAGGCCAATTTCAGTCCATCCCCCACAAGCGGGAGGCTCTGCAAAAAGGAGAGCACCGGCAAGCGTCGCCATTGTTCAGCACTGGTGGCGGTGATCAGGCTGATGGCCAGAAAAATCACGCCGAGGGTGGCGCCCTCGCTGAGGCTTGAAAGGAGATTGGTGCTGATGTTGAGGGTCAGCAGTTTCCACTGCTCACGCGCCAGACGGCGGATGGTCTGTGCCGCTGGCTGGTGCGACGTGAATGGCTCGAGAAATCTGCCTATCAGGCGCTGGTATTGTTTGCCGAGCAGGGATGTCACCTTTGCGGCCAAAGGGAAGACAGCGGATTCGCTCCTTTCTAGCCCCGACCGGCTCCCCCCCTCCCTGGCGTGGGGTCAGCCTGCCAAGCTGCTGTTCCAAGATGGGGGTGCCACGCCACCGGATCCACCCTGCTCCACCCGCGCCTGTCCAGCATTGCCGTCCCGCTTCTGCTGATCCTCGCGGCCCTGCTCGCGGCCGATCAGAGGCAGGAGGCTGGCGGACTCCATCCCACCGAACCGCTGCGCGCAGGGCCGCTGGATCATCGTCACCTGGCGCTGGTGATCAACCAGGACGATCCTCTCAGCGAAGCCATCGGCAGACTGTATCAACGCCAGCGCCGCATCCCTGAAGCCCAGGTGATCCGCGTGCGTCTGCCGGTGGGGCAGGCGGACCTGCCCGCAGCCAGGTTTCTGTATCTGCAGCGAGAGCTGCGCCGCCGCACTCCTGCCCATGTCCAGGTCTATGGCTTGGCCTGGACATCCCCCTGGCGGGTGGGATGCCAGTCGATCACCGCGGCGATCAGCCTCGGCCGCGACCTCTCGGGCTGCCGCAACACCTGCCGGGCAACTCGCCTGAGCCCTTATCACGCCCGCGGCGATGTGCGCCGCCCCTGGGACAGCCTGAGGCTCCGGCCCAGCATGATGATCGCGGCGAGCGACATCCGGCAGGCCCAGCGTCTCATCGCCCGCGGCATTGCAGCCGACGGTTCCGCTCCGCCAGGGACCGCGTATCTGCTCAGCACCTCCGATGCTGCCCGGAATGTACGGGCGGGCGGCTATGCGGCTGTTCAGGCGGCGGTGGGACCGGGGTTCCGGGTGAAGGTACTTCGGGGCCAGGCCCTCCGCGGCGCCCCCGACGTGATGGCCTATTTCACCGGTCTGGCGCAGGTGCCGGACATCGACGCCAACCATTACCGACCTGGGGCTGTGGCTGATCACCTCACCTCCTTCGGCGGTCAGCTCACGGGATCCCCCCAGATGAGCGCGCTGCGTTGGCTGGAGGCGGGCGCCACCGCCAGTTACGGCACTGTTGTGGAACCCTGCAACCTGCTGGCCAAATTCCCGGACCCGGGCCTGCTGCTGGCGTACTACCGCAGGGGCGACACGCTGATCGAGGCGTACTGGCGCAGCGTGGCGATGCCAGACCAGGGGTTGTTCATCGGCGAGCCCCTGGCTCGCCCCTGGCCTGCCCGGGCCGCGCTCACCCCCCATGTCGATGGCGGTGCCAAGCCCAGGCGTGCTCGATGATCGTGCCCAGTTCCGGGTATCGGGGGCGCCAGCCCAGCTCGCTGTGGGCCCTCTGTGCTCCAGCCACCAGTTGGGCGGGGTCGCCACCCCGTCGCGGGGCCACATGGGCCAACAGACCTCGTCCGGTCACCGACTTGGCGGTCTCAATCACCTGTTGCACCGAATAGCCCGTACCGTTGCCGAGGTTGTAGATCAGTGGCGTGGTAACTCGCTGTTCGCGCTCCCGGAGGCGGAGCAGACGCTCCAGCCCAAGAACGTGCGCATCGGCTAGGTCACAGACGTGAATGTAGTCACGGATGCAGGTGCCATCGGGAGTGGGGTAATCATCGCCGAAGATCTGCAAGTAGGGCTCCCGGCCACTCATCACATCCAGCACCCGCGGGATCAGATGGGTTTCCGGATCATGGTCTTCCCCCAGTCCTCCATCCGGGTCGGCGCCGGCAGCATTGAAGTACCGGAAGATCACACTGGGCAGCTGATAGGCGGCGGCGAAGTCGATCAGCAGCCGCTCCACCATCCACTTGCTGCGGCCATAGGGGTTGATCGGATCCTGAGGATGCTCCTCGGTGATCGGCACCTGCCTGGGTACCCCATAGGTGGCACAGGTGGAGGAGAAGACGATCGGAATCGGAGTGGGAGCGGCGATCAGGGCTTCCAGCAGGCTGAGGGTGTCGCCGAGGTTGTTGCGGTAGTACTTGGCCGGGTCGCTCACCGATTCGCCCACATAGGCGTAGGCGGCGAAATGCAGCACCGCCTCGATCGGCCTGTCCTGCAGGCCGGACCCCGCCAGGGCCGGATGCGCACCGCCCAGCACGGCATCGAGCAGGGTCCGGTCCCCCACCTGGCCCTCGACCAGCGGCACCCCCAACGCCTCGCTAACGATGTCGCGGTGGCCGTAGACCAGGTTGTCGAGCACCACCACCTGATGGCCGGCCCGGCACAACGCGCGCACGGCATGGCTGCCGATATAGCCAGCCCCACCCGTCACCAGAACCCTCAAGGTCTCTCTCCTGCAGCCATGGCTGATCGACCTTAGGCGCCCCCCGTCCCCCTAGGCCGCAAGGAGGCGCAGCTTCCGCTCTGGACCGGGGGAGGCCACAAAAAAGGGTCGGCTGCTGCCGACCCCTGGACGCTGTGGAGCAGCGGATCCATCGGGAATGTCAGTCGCGGCGCCCACCGCCCTGCAGGGCGATGATCAGCCGCAGGATGAAGATGAACAGGTTGATGTACGTGAGGTACATGCCCAGGGCACCGGCCAGGTACTGATCGTCCCGGTAGGTACGGGGCATGGTGTAGAAATCAACGAAGGCAGCCCCAACGAAGAGCACGGTACCGGCCCCGGCGATCAGGAGCTCGAAGCCGTTGCCACCAAAGCCGGGGATAAAGATCGAACCCACCAGCTGGACCACCATCGCGATCAGCAGGCCCACGATGCCGAGGCCCACGGCCGCGCCAAGCGCTTGCCCGACGCTGTCGCTCATGCGCTTGCCCACCACCGAGGCGATCACAAAGGTGATGCCGGTGGCTAAGGCAGCGGTGCCCACGGCGCCAATGCCAGCGGTGCCGATCGCCATCGCCACCAGCCCGCTGAGCGTGAAGCCGGTGATCAGGCTGTAGGTGGCAAGAAGGGGCAGGGCGGTGCTGTTGTTCCCCTTGAGGGCAACGTTTTGGGAAACGAAGAAGAGGACCAGGTTGGCGATGATCGCCACGATGAAGAGCGGCTGAAACAAAGCCGATCCGATCATCGACAGGCCTGCCATCACCCCCGCTGCGGTGAGCACCATGCCGCCGCCCACATACGGGAGGGCGCGGCGCACCACGTTGGGGCCGACGAGGGAGCCGACCTGGGCTTCCTGGATGGCCTGTTGGAAATTGCTGCTGGCCGGCATGGCGGCAGGGAAAATCAGACTGGATTCATCCTGCCAGCGATCGCCCTTGGCTGCCGGGCAAGCGTGTGCGGATCTCCCTATCGGCTTCGGCTGCGCCGTTCGTAGGCCTGCACCAAACGTTGCACGAGCGGATGCCGCACGACATCGGCCTCGCCGAAGCGACAGATCGCGACCCCATCCACCCCCTGCAGCACCTGCTCGGCCTCCACCAGGCCACTGAGCTGGCCCGCTGGCAGATCGATCTGGGTCACATCGCCGGTGACAACCATGCGGGAGTTCTCCCCAAGCCGGGTCAGGGCCATGCGCATCTGCGCCGTGGTGGTGTTCTGGGCCTCATCGAGGATCACGAAGCTGTCGGCCAGCGTGCGGCCGCGCATGTAAGCCAGTGGCGCCACCTCGATCACCCCCTTCTCCTGCAGCTGCTCGGTGCGCTCCCGGCCGAGCAGCGTGTGCAAGGCGTCGTAGAGAGGGCGTAGGTAAGGGTCCACCTTCTGCTGCAGGTCCCCCGGCAGGAAGCCGAGCCGCTCGCCAGCCTCCACCGCCGGTCGGGTGAGCACCAGCCGCTCCAGACGCCTCTCCTGGAGCAGCCGCACCGCCTGCACAGTGGCCAGGAACGTTTTGCCAGTGCCGGCCGGGCCGATCGCCAGGGTCAGGTCGTGGCGCTCGATCGCATCCACGAAGGCCTTCTGGCGTGGCGTGCGTGGCCGCAGCGGCCTGCCGGTGCGGCTGATCGCAAGCACCTGGCGCCCCAGCTGCCGCTGCTCCTCAGCCCGGCCCGTATCCAGCGCGGTTAGGGCGCTCTGCAGGTCGACGGCGCCGATCGGCTCCCCGGTTTCCCAGATGGGGCGCAGCAGCTCGATCAGGGCGGCCACCCGCTCGACCTGCGCAGGTCTCCCCTGGATCTGCAGCTCGAGCCCGCGTAGAACGAGTGAGGTGCCGGTGAGCCCCTCGAGGCGCCGAAGCATGATCTCCTCCGCGCCTGCCAGCGCTAGGGCCGCGGCTGGGGCAGGAAGGGTCAGGGAAAGCCCGCCGGGAGGGGAAACGTCCGGCGAGCTGCCGCTGGCGGAGAAGGCGCTCAGGGGAGGGGTGGTGGCTTCAGGCTTCTGGCTCGGCGGCGGCCTCGCCGGCCGCCGCCGCTGCGGCCGCTTCAGCCGCTGCAGCTTCGGCGGCGGCCTTGGCCTCCGCCTCGGCCTTGCGGGCTTCGGCAGCGGCAGCCTCGCGAGCGATGGCCTGGTTCTTCTTGCCCACGATCTCGGCCGGGCGGATCGTCTTCTCGATCAGACCGCCCTTCTCCAGTAGCGAGCGGACCGTGTCGGTGGGTTGGGCGCCCTGGCTCAGGCGGGCCCTGATCGCCTCGGTGTTGAGGCGGGTTTCCTTGGTGCGCGGGTTGTAAAAGCCGAGCTCCTCGAGCGGTCGACCGTCGCGACGGGATGTGCTGTTGGTGGCCACGAGGCGGAAGCTCGCTTCCCGCTTCTTGCCGAACCGCTTCAGGCGGAGCTTGATCATCGGAGCTGGATCGGGAACATACCAATGGCCGACCCTATCACCCCACCCACCATGGGTAGGGGGCGCCTGGCGCGATCCTCAGAGATCCGCGAATCCCTTGCGCGGCTTCTTGGGCCGGGGCGGCCTGGGCGTCGCTCCGCGCGGCGGGGCCCCGGCCGGGGCCCCCATCCCAGGCAAGCCCGGCATTCCTCCCATGCCGGGGAAGCCGCCCATGCCCGGGAACCCACCGCCCATGCCTGGCATCCCGCCGCGGGTCATCTGTTGCATGAAACCGCGCATCTTCTGGAAATCGGCCAGCACCTTGTCCACCTCGGCGGCCGTGTGTCCACTGCCGGAGGCGATGCGGCGACGGCGGGAGGGGGAGGCGGCGAGCAGATCGGGGTCGCTGCGTTCGGCTTCGGTCATCGAGCTGATCATCGCTTCGATCTTCTTGAGCTGCTGTTCGCCCTGCTTGAGCATGCCGTCGTCGATCTTGTTCATGCCCGGGATCAGCTTCATCAGCCCGCCCAGGGAGCCCATGCGCTTGATCAGGCGCATCTGCTGCACGAAATCGGCGAAGTCGAAGCTCGCCTCCTGCAGCTTCTGCTGCATCCGCGCCACATCGGCCAGCTCCACCTCCTTCTGGGCCTTTTCCACCAGCGTGAGCACATCGCCCATGCCGAGGATGCGGCTGGCCATCCGCTCGGGGTGGAACGGCTGCAGGGCCTCCACCTTTTCGCCGGTGCCGATGAACTTGATCGGCGCCCCACTCACCTTCCGGATCGAGAGGGCGGCACCGCCGCGGGAATCCCCGTCGAGTTTGGTGAGCACGGCGCCGGTGATGCCGACGCGCTCATGGAAGGCGCGCGTCAGATCTGCCGCCTCCTGGCCGATCATCGCGTCGACGACCAGCAGCACATCGTCGGGGTGCACAGCCTCGCGGATGCGCACCATCTCCTCCATCATCGCGTCGTCGATCTGAAGGCGTCCGGCGGTGTCCACCAGAACCGTGTCGAAGCCTTCGTCGCTGCCTCGGGCCACCCCGGCCGCAGCAATGTCCTCCGGACGGGCCTCCGCCCCCTGGCTGAACACCTCCACCCCGATCTGCTGGCCCAGGGTGCGCAGCTGGTCGATGGCGGCGGGCCGGTACACATCCGCCGCCACCAGCAGCGGCCGCCGCCCCTGCTCCTTGAGGTGCAGGCCCAGCTTGGCGGTGGCGGTGGTCTTGCCTGCGCCCTGCAGGCCGGCCATCAGGATCACGGTGGGGCGGCCGCTGGCTCGCGCCAGTGGCGCGTTCTCGCCCCCCATCGTGGCCACCAGCTGCTCGTGCACCAGCTGGATGAACTTCTGATCCGGGCTCACCCCCCGCACCACCTCGGCACCGACCGCCCGCCGCCGCACCTCGTCAACGAACTCCTTGACCACGGGCAGGCTCACGTCGGCCTCCAACAGGGCGCGACGCACCTCCCGCAGGGCACCGTCGATGTTGGTTTCTGAGATGGCTGCCTGGCCGCGCAGGCCCTTGACGGCCGCTTCGAAACGCTGGGAGAGCTCGTCGAACATCGGGGAGGGGGCGGAAGGGGATCAGGGGGCAGGGGACTGGGCGGCGAAGCGCCACCGCCCATCGTCGCGTCCGAACACGTAAAGATTGCGGATGGTCTGGCTCGGGGTGCTCTCCAGCACCCGGCCATCGGCCGCGCGGCGCTGGTCGCTGTACAGGAGTTCGGCTGTGGCCGCGATCCGGCCTGGCGAGGTCTGCTCAAGGCGCAGCGAGCGGATGCGCACATCGAGCGTCTGACGTTCGCCCCGCACCGCGTCAGCGCTGCGCTCGGCCGCCAGGCGGTCCACCTGCTCCGGCCGGGCGATGCCGTCGATTCCCGCGGGCATGGGCCCGCCACCCAGCACCGCAGCCTTGGCGGAGAGCCAGCGCTCGAGCAGGCTGCGCACCTGGGCCTCGTCGGGCTGGGGATCGCGCAGGGGGGGGATGCCCGTGCTTCCGGCCACCGCAGCGGCGGCTGGGGGAGCGGGCTTCGCCGGGGTGGGCTTCGCTGCGGTTGGCGGACCTGCCGGGGCGATGCCAGCGGCACCCGTGGCTGCCGAGGAGGGCGCCTGCGGCACGGCTCTGGGGCGCAGCAGCCAGGTTCCCGCCAGGGCGAGGGCCACCAGGGTCGCCACCCCTCCGGCCAGCCAGGCCAGGGGGGGCGCCTGGGGCAGCCGCTGGCGCAGGGCCGGCAGCGCCGGCCACGCCAGTGGGCCGGCCGGAGTGTCCTCGAGCGACTCCTGAGCGCCCTCCTGCCGGGTCTGTCGGATGGGGCTGAGCGGGGCGTCGCCGAAGTCGAGCGGCGGAAAATTCCAGGCGAAGGACGAGCTCCCTGCCGACTCCGGCGCGTCCAGGTTCGCGGTCGCCCCCTCCAGGGCCTCGTCCCCTGGGAACGCCGATTCAGCAGGCGCGTAGCTGCGGCCGCTGATCCGATCCTCCCGCTCCACGTAGGCCATCACATCGCGATCGCTGAAGTAGGCGTCCAGGTCAGCGTCCGCCTCCAGATCGCGATAACCCGGCAGCACATCCCGGCTCAGCCAGTCGCGGCAGTAGGCGCAGAGCTGCGCGAGCGGATCGTCGCTCTGCCGCTCCGCCCAGGCGCGCAACTCACGGGAGGCGCCGGCCTCGAAGCTGGCGCGGGCGGTGTCCACCTCCCCCAGCAGCAGGCTGAGGTTGGCCAACAGCGGTTCGATGCCGCTGCGCTGGCTGGCCAGAAGGCGCTCCCGCGCCGCCGCGATCCGCTCCGGTTTGCGCTGGGCGAAGCCGGAGGCGGTGAGGGCCGTGCTGGCCAAAAAGTCGGCTGTGGCCGAGCCGGCATCACCCCAGCGACGGAACAGGTCCACCTGCTCCTGCACCGTGAGCAGGGCGCGGATCTGTTTGAAGAAGACCCGAAATTCCTCAGGCGGGAAGGTGGGGTCGTCGTTGCCCTCGAGGCCGCCGCGACGCTCCACCAGCTGCTCCAGCAACTGCAGGCCCTCCTGGCGTTCGGCGCTGTTGGCCAGGTCGCGGTTGAGCAGGTCGAGCACCCGGTAGGGGGTGAGCCGCTCCAGTTCCCGGGTCATGCGCTCGCGCAGGTCGGGGCGCTGGCCCATGCGCTGCAGCAGCTGCAGGCCCTGCTGCAGGATCTGGGCGGCCCGCTCGTAGCGCCGCTGCTGCTCGAATTCCGTACACGCGCCCAGGCAGGCCAGGCCGGCCAGCAGGGTGAGGTCGGCCTCGCGGCTGCTGCCCAGGGCCGGCGCCTGTGGCGGCTGCAGGCTGCGGCAGGTGATCTCGAAGGCCTCGGAGGGCTGATCGGCTTCGAGCAGCAGGAGCAGCCCCCCGACTTCCTTACTGCCGGGAATCTCCAGGGCGGGAACCACATGGGCGCCGGCACCGGCCAGCGCAGTCAGGTCGGCCTCGTAGGCGGCGCGGCGAGGCCCATCGCTGAGCAGGTCGGCGCTGGAGCGCAGCAGCTCGGCCCGGGCCTGGAGGGTGTCGGCGGTGAACCCCTCGTCTGGTAAGCGATCAAGGCGTTGCTGCAGGGTGCGCAGAACCGTCTGGGCATCGCTGGCCGGACCGACCCCGAGCAGTCGGAAATGATCGATCGGCAGGTCCACCGGGTCCGGGTTGCTGGGCAGCGACTGTAGGCAGTGGCAGCCGTTCTTACCGCCGGCTGCGGACGGACCTCGTACAGTCAAGGCGTCGAATCGAACGCTGCCAGCCATGACCCAGGAGATGGCCGCCGCCAAGGCCGCCGCGGATGCCGCCTCCCCAGCCTTGGCCGCCAGCCCGGCACCTCCCCAGGAAGCCGGCAGCCATGCCCTGCGCCATCAATCGCTCTATCCCGCCGAGCCGGCGGCGATCAGTCGCAAGGAGGGCTTGATGCTCTATCGCGACATGCAGCTCGGCCGTCGCTTCGAAGACAAGTGCGCCGAGATGTACTACCGCGGCAAAATGTTTGGCTTCGTTCACCTCTACAACGGCCAGGAAGCCGTGAGCACGGGCGTGATCAAGGCGATGCGTCTCCAGCACGATTGGTTCTGCAGCACCTACCGCGACCATGTGCACGCCCTCAGCTGCGGAGTGCCGGCCCGCGAGGTGATGAGCGAGTTGTTCGGAAAGGCCACCGGCTGCAGCAAGGGCCGCGGTGGCTCGATGCATCTCTTCTCCAAGGAGCACCACCTGCTTGGCGGCTATGCCTTCATCGGTGAGGGCATTCCCGTGGCCCTCGGTGCCGCCTTCACCAGTCGCTACAAACGGGAAGCCCTTGGCGAAGCCAGCAGCGACTCCGTCACGGCTGCGTTCTTCGGCGATGGAACTTGCAACGTCGGCCAGTTCTATGAATGCCTGAACATGGCTTCGCTTTGGAAGCTGCCGATCCTCTTCGTCGTTGAGAACAACCGCTGGGCCATCGGCATGGACCACAACCGTGCCACGAGCGACCCTGAGATCTGGCGAAAGGCGGCTGCCTTCGGCATGGCCGGCGAGGAAGTGGATGGCATGGACGTGCTGGCTGTGCGCGCCGCCACCCAGCGCGCCCTGGAACGGGCCCGGGCCGGCGAGGGTCCCACCCTGCTCGAATGCCTCACCTACCGCTTCCGCGGCCACTCCCTGGCCGATCCCGATGAGCTGCGCGCCGCCGCCGAGAAGGAGTTCTGGGCCCAGCGCGACCCGATCAAACGGCTCGCCGCCGATCTGACTGCCAAGGGCCTGGCCACCTCCGATGAACTGAAGGGCATTGAGAAAGAGGTGGATGCGGTGATCAACGACTGCGTTGAATTCGCGCTCTCTGCCCCGGAGCCGGATGGCAGCGAACTTACCCGCTATGTGTGGGCGGACGATGGAGTCTGAGCTTTGGCCTTAGGGTCAAGGAGAGGCTTTGCAGGCTCCTGAGCCAGATGCGCCCTTTCCAGAAACCGTTTCGCAGAGCCGCACGAAAGTAGCGTTGGCATCGCGCATCCCCCTTGCGCCTCAGAGCTTCGGCGATGAAGTAGTTCCCTTCGGCCAGGCGAGCATCCCAGGGGAGAGACCAGCGGCCTGAGCCATGATTTGGGAGGCTGGGCTTGGGTCGGATCAACGCTGCTTGCGCAAGAAGTGCCTCTTCAGTTTCGCCCCGCTTCCGTGCTTCGTAGCACGCCAGCGACAGCCTGGCGATCGCCACCTGCTCCCGGCGATGACGCGAGGAAATGCCATTGGCCATCAGACGCACGCGCGTGAGTACCTGGGAATTCACGTAAAGATCGCCCACCAGAGCTAGGCGATACCAGAGATCCCAATCCTGTCCAAAATAATATTGCTCCCGGTATCCTCCCACCTGCTCGTAGGCCTGCTTGCGCAACATCACGGAAGCGTGATGGGGGATGTCCACCGAGATGCCATTCGCTGCCGGCAGCGTGTCGGCACGCAGCGGCTGGTCCCTCGGCTCCGTTCCCGGCTCGATCCAGATCGGCTCCCAGAGCGGCCCGCATACCTCAACGGCGCTGGTGCAGAGCACCACGTCCGGGTGGAGCGCAAACACCTGGCTCTGGCATTGCAGGCGTTCCGGTGTCATGGCGTCTCCGACATCAAGGCGGGCGATCAGCGGCCCGCGTGCCTGGCTGCAGCCGAGGCTCAGGGCGCGCGTGAGGCCCTGGTGGGGGGAGTGCACCAGGCGAAAGCGGGGGTCGTGCAATCGCTGTTCAAGCCTTGCATCGCATTGGAAGGGCCCGTTGGCCACGATCAGGCATTCCCAGGCCGGCGCCTGTTGCTGAACGGCGATCGAGTCGAGAGTCTCGTGGAGAGCGGAATCGCAGCGGTGGGAGGCCACCACCACCGAAATGGCAACAGCGTTTGCCGGCATTGTGTCAGCCATTCCGCTCCGGGCCCAGCAGGGTGCGCAGTTGGCGAAGTGATTCCATTAGTCGCGTGGCCCGTCTCCAGCCGATCCGTCGGCCCGCCCAGCCGTAGAGCCGCAGATCCAGGGCAACGCCGTTGGAGCCCGATGCCAGGCGTGCCAGATTCTGCAGATCAGCGGCCTCCTGCTCCAGGCCGGCCTGAGCGCACTGCCTGGAGAGCAGGAAGGCAGAACGACAGAAGGTTTGCATCTCCGGGCAGTCGCTTGTTGTTCCCGCCCGCAGCGCACAGCGATGGATGGATTGCTGTGCGAGGGCTCGATCACGCAGCTTTCGAGGATCGCTGGAGCCATGGGCGCTGAGGTGTTCGGTGCTGGTCAGGATGCGGCGGAGGGAAACAGCAGCATCCACGAACACGAGTGGAGCACGCTCGGCACCAGCTCGCGCATCATATTCCCAGTCTTCTTCGTTGATCCAATCCTGTATCGGTCCGATCCGATCGAGAAGACGTTTGCGATAGAGGGGGCAGCTGGTCGTCCACCAGCGCTCGTTGAGCAGGCGCGGGAAGAGATGGCGCAGGGGGATTCCGGTGGCCCGCATCGGGCCGGAGCACCGTGGTGCTCCGAGCATGTGGTTTTCTTCGTAGCTTTTGCCGTAGGCGATTTCCGCTTCGGGATTCTGGCGCAGCGCGGCCACCTGCCGAAGAAATTTCTCGGGGAGAAGCAGATCATCGCTGTCCAGAAATTGAATGAACTCCCCGCGGGCATGATCGATGCCATGTTGCCGGGCCCGGCCAGGGCCGGAGTTCGGCTGCTGCAAAAGCCTGATGCGGCTGGGATGGGCAGCCATCAGCGCGGTGGCTCGCTCGGGGGTGTCGTCTGTGGAGCCATCGTCAATGATAATGATTTCAGTGTGTGGATACTGCTGCTGAAGGACGCTCTGAACAGCTTCCTGAAGCAGATGGGGTCGGTTGTAAACAGGAATGATAGTCGTAATCAGTCCCTCAATCCATGCCGCAGATCCCATGGTCTGGTTGGCGTTGCTATGGCTGCGCATGGCTGGGGAAGGATCGGGTGCTTTTGTTGTTTGTTTGGAGTTTTATGGGCAGCGAGGGATTAGCCTCCTTAGGAGATGGGGGCGGCGTTGCAAGTCTCTCGCGAGCAGGCTGAAACCAGAAAAGCTGTTCGCTCTGTGGCTGGCGATGAAAAGCCGCTCTGCGCCCGCCATCCCAAGCAGGTCGGCAAGCATGCCAATGTCAAAAGACCAGCCACGGCTTTTGGGGGAGTAATGCAGCGACTCGCCTTGATCCAAATCAGGAGGAAACTGATAAATTGAAAGGAATTCAACAGATGTGTAGATTTCACGTGCCGCTTCCGCTATTGATGGGTCGTCGGTGCACAGCAGGCAAGGTAGCTCATGCAACTGCTGAGTGGGAATCTTGTTCAGGAATGTCTTCCAGTCTGTACGATAATGCTCGCTGTTGCGAATGTGGATGGCATTGTAGTGTCTGGGCAGATTCTGCAGACGTTCTTGGATGCTATGCCATGCCAGTGGGGTTAGCTGGAACCGCTCTAAAGCGGACCAGCCCGCACCGCCACCGCATTGCGCATGGAAGAGAATAGCCTGGTTGTACTCTCTGTCTTCAAAACAGATTTTGGTTCCACTTACTGGATCGATGTGTGCCTTGCTCTTGGCGTCCCAGATGGGATAAATATTTTCGAATTCCTCGTGAAGTCCTGTTGGGAACACGTCGCGACTCTCGGTGATGCCATGCATCGAGTCGGCCAAGAGAATGGAGCTTGAGGAGCTGGGATGGGGCGCGAAAAAGTCTGCGAAACTCCGCAACTGGCCTGCATTAGTCATGCTTAATACAAGTCTTCGCTTGTACAGCATGCAATAGGTCATGCAGCGTGAAATCTGTGCAAGATTGTCGTTAAAGCCTCCAATGGGACGACAGAAAACAAAGCGGTCGTTCTTTGCTGCATGGTAGCCATGCCATGCCCACTTCAGATCTCGATAGAGCGTATGACTGACCTGCTTGCCGTGAAGGGGAGATCGTTTGCGGAGCCGGCGAGATGCTTGAAACAGCATTCTAGCGATGGATATTGGTTTTCAGGTTGGCAATACGGCCTTGTCGATCCTCCTTTATTTTGGCATGGGCCATGGATACATTAATATTGTCGCTGGCCAGTTTTAGGGGCTGGCTCTCATGCCAAAGATGGACAATTGGCTCATAGCCCCAGCGCCAACAAGGAAGCTCTTGGCATCGGTCCCAAAACTCGTTGTCCTCTCCTCCCCAGCCCTCAAAGGATTCATCCATACCACCAATTTCCCAGTAGCCATCACGCGTGATCGCCATGCTGCCTCCAGCCTCAAGATTCTGAACAATGGCCAGCGCCGGCTCCGCATCAATTGATGTCTGATTTGTGATTATCAGGTTGCTGTGCAGGCGGCTGAGATAGAAGATGTAGCGCTTGGGATTGATTACTTGATAGCCCAGTTTGATCTTCTCGAGAATTCGAGCCAGATATTCCTTGGGGACGAGCATGTCATTGTCGTGCAGTAGAAGAATGCGCCCTCGGGCCAGGCGCGCTCCATCATTAAATGCCTTGGATCGGTTGTACCCTGTTTTGCCCTCACCTACCGGGAACTGCACATGCTTGACCCATGTGGGTAGTAGTCCATCGAGGCAGGAGCTATCATCCTGCTCAATCACAATGCACTCGAAGGCCACATGCTGCTGGGCTGCAATGGTTTCCAAGGTGGCGAGCAGCAACGGCAAGCGCTCGCTGCCCCGGTGGCCGATAAGCACGCTCACCTCGGGAGGTTCTCCTCTGGATTCCGGCTCAAGCCGACGCTCAATTGGCGCGTCGGCCAGGCATCGCCTCAACAACCGTAACCCCAGCCTCGCCTGCACCGTAGGCGCATGCAGTTTGGAGGTAAACGCCCAGCGGCAGGAGTAGCCAATGCCAACAGGGGCCGGCTCCACCTGTTCGCGCCGGTTGGCAAGGCTCAGATAGCGACGATCTGGGCTGCGCAGCGCTCGCTCGTAGCGCCAGCGGTCTTTGATCCATACGCCCAGCTGTTCACGCAGTGGCATCGATCTCTCTCGCTCTCTCAAGGATAGAATCCTCCCGAATCTCGCCATGGGCGGTGTGGGGCCACTCCCCGCCCGCTGATTGGTGCGCAAACTGGACGCCAAGGCGCCTGCGCAGCCGATCGGCCAAGGAGGCACCCAGCACACGGTCCAGTCTGCCTGATGGAGGTAGGGGGGGCTCCGGATTGACCTGGGTACGGGGCGTGCTGGCCAGAACCCTGTGGAAGGCTTCTTTCCAGGCCTGGAGGGAGGCTCCCTGGGTGTAGCGCTGATGCACCAGCTCCCGCCCGTGCTGGACCAGCTGCTCCCGCAGATGGCGATCGGCGCAGCGGGCAAGAGCCGATGCGGCTTCTTCACTGTTGCCGATCGGGAACAGCAAGCAGTTTTTTCCAGATTGCAAGGCTGCTTCGCAGCCGGAGCCGATGTAGCCGCTACTGACAACACTCAGCCCCGCGGCCATCGCTTCCCAGGCAACAATGGGTCCAGTCTCCCACTGGGAGGTGATGAGCAGCACCTGCTGGCTGGGGTAGACGGTGTTGATCATGGCTTGGCTGGAAAGAGCGCCGGCAAAAACCACCCGACGATCGATGACCCAAGGCTGCAGGGCTTGCCTTAGTGCTTCTTGCTCCGGCCCGTCGCCGGCGATGGTTAGCTGGTAGGGAAGAGACTTCCTGTCCAGAGCGAGAAGAATCGCCTTTAAGTCATGCACTCTCTTCTGCTCTTGCTCAAGCCGGCCTACCCATAAGATCCTCAGTGCTCCCGTCTCGCTTGCCTCGCCATCAACACGATTCGCCTCTGCGGTGTCTTGCGGAAAATCAACCCCGTAGGGGGCATAGAAGATCCGATCAGGAGGCAGTGCTGTCAGCTGTTCAACCAATCGGCAACTCAATCGATTTGTGCCAATGACACCGTCCAGAAGATCAGCCTCATCGGCAATATCTGCTAGAAGATCACCAGCCAATCCATGCAGGCTGAACACCACTTTACCGTTGTACCCCATCCGCCGTGCTCTCCGCACCGCAGGGTAAAGATCAGCGATGTTCACCCCCACGACGAGATCCGGATTGTGCGCCAGCAACAGTTTGCTGATCGCCTGACGACGCCCTTCCATGCTGCCCGTTGGATTGGCGAGTGGCCAGGCGGCCAGTTCGGGGTAGGCTTTGAGATAGCGCGAGAGATCATGGTGGCCGCCGTCGGGTAAGGCCAGCATTGGATTCCATTGCGGGTCCGCACGCAGTCCGAGGATTAATTTATTTAGCCATACCTGAACGCCACCCAGGCAATATGCAGAGGGGGCGACAAAGAGAATGGAAATCTTCATCGGCCTACAGATTCAATCCGAGCATCTCTAGATTGATTTCCTGGGGAGCCAACAAGCGGCCACCTCGTTTCGAGCAGGGGCGGGACGCTATTGAGAACGGTTGGTGTTTGGGCATGGATTCGTGTGCGTTGTTTGCCGGCTTGTCACCGCTTGCCTCAATGGCTGTGACTGGCAGGCTTGTAGCGGCATTGGCGGACGGTTTGGGTTGTCACGGGGGCGCTTGGGCTGCGATGGCTGGGAGCATTACTTGGTTTGGCGTATTGGCAGCAGCTTATCGAGCGACCGGCGCACCAAGAATTTGGCTCGAGCAAGTCGAGAGGGGGCGCCATCCAGCCGGTATCGCCTCCAGGGAGTGCGTGAGCGAGCTTGCGAGTAGAGGGACTGAAATTCACTTCGACAACTGTAATGCCAGGGCTTTCGAGATCCGCCCCCCGAAAAGTGGACCACACGCACATCGTTTGCATCTCTGCAGTCACCATGCAGTGGCAGATAGTTCCATGAGCAATCAAGTTCGAGTGTGGCGGCGTGCAGGAGGCCATTGAGAATGTCTTGATCCCACCACTGGATACGTTCTCTGTATTTCTCCAGGTAGGCATGCGACTTATCCAGTAGACGGTACGTGCGGAGACCGGCGAGGTCCATCACCATCATGCCGGCGTTAAAATATAAGTCTTCCGGACCCATCGTAAGCCGTTCTCGATCTCCTTTGGGGTCGTCGGGTGAGGCTACGGCGGCTAGAAGATGTCCTTGTAAATCCATGGTCCATAGGGGACTCAGGTCTCCCGCAATGCACATGTCGCAATCCAGAAAGAGAAGGCGCGATACGTCTTGCGGCAGCACGCTGGGGATGGCAAGTCGATAGTAGGAGGCGGCGGTGACGTGGCCATGGAGCGGATAGCTGGCGAAAAGTTGCGGATCGATGTCGATCACGCTGATGGCGAATCCAAGTTTCTGGATGTATGTGCAAAACCGGCGTAGTTCGGTTTCATCTTCAACGGCACTGAGAAAATGGACGTGAATTTGATCGGTGTCATTGTGGTCTGCGAGTGTCCGTAGCATCGTTGCCAGGTGTGGCAGATAGGCGGTGTCGCAGCTGCAGGCAAGATGGCGACTCCTGGCGGTTGTGTTCATGGCGGCGGGTGGCGATGGATCAGCTGCGTTCATTCCCGTGCCTGGCTGACGGCAACGCTATCGCATGCCAGCGTTCGGACCTTCTCCTCCCTCGGCGAGAATCTACCCGGGTTGAGGAGGTTTTCTTCCGCTCTCCCATTTTCCGTGGAGAGACCGCAGATTCCAGAGCTGGTGCAAGGGATCGCATCACCGGCGGTCAAGAAGATGTCAAGCGGGGAAATGGTTGGTGACGGAACCGGCGAACCTGTTTCGTGCGGGTGGATGGCCTTGTCAAGCGGAGCCAGGCTTTGGCAAGAGGGCTGCAACGTGGGCATGGATGGTTTGTTGTGGCGCTGCGGGTTCTTCCAGGGAACTGCCGCGTGCGCCACCGCATGGCCATTGGCTCTGCCCGCCTGGAACTGGACCCAATCTGCACCTGTTAATCACGCATTATTCTTGCATTATTGCACCATCTGCCGGCGTTCGGTTTCCCCTTGTGGTCAACGATGCCAGGCCATGTCGCCGGGCGGACTCCGCCGCTGCCTGGAACACCAGCGCATGCCGACCCACCAGGGCTTCCAGCTCGTCGTAGCCGCCACCAAGCACCGTGGCCACGGGAATCTGCCGGCTGCGGCAGGCTTCGATCACCAGACGATCGCGTTGCCACAGTCCCTCGCTGCTCAGGCACAGTCGTCCCAGCCGATCCTGACGGTGTGGGTCGACCCCGGCGTTATAGAGCACCAGATCCGGCCGTTGTCGCTCCAGCAACCCCGGCAGGACGGCGTGGAGCGCCGCCAGGTAGGCCCCATCTTCGAGCCCGTCGTCCAGCGGCAGATCGAGGTCGCTCTGCTGCTTGCGGGCCGGAAAGTTGTTGGCCGCGTGGGCGGAGAAGGTGAAGACCCGCGGCTCTTGGGCGAAGATCCTGGCCGTGCCATCGCCTTGGTGGACATCCAGGTCCACCACCAGCAGCCGCCGCACCGCCTTTTCCGCCAGCAGCACTCGCGCTGCCACCGCGACGTCGTTCACGATGCAGAAGCCGCTGCCGTAGTCGGGGAAGGCATGGTGGGTGCCACCAGCCAGGTGACAGGCCAGCCCGTGCTGCAGGGCCAGCCGAGCCGTGAGCACCGTGCCCCCCACCGCCAGCCAGGTTCGTTGGACCAGGGCTGTCGTTGCCGGCAGACCGATGCGGCGTTGGGCGGCGGCATCCAGGCGCCCCTGGGCGAATGCCTCGAGATAGGGGCGGCCGTGCACACGCTCCATCCAGCGGCGTGGGGCCGGGAGTGGTTGGTGCCAGTGTCCTGGGTCGCCGAAGCCCTCCTGTTGCAGCCGCTCGTGCAGCATGCGGAACTTCGCCATCGGGAACCGGTGGCTGCTCGGTAGGGGAGCCGAGTAGGCCGGATGGTAGACAAGCGGGAGAGCAGGGTCGGCGCCGGTCACAGCCGAGGCCGTGCTCAGAGCCCAGGGGGCATGCGGCGGGTCAGGTTGCGCAGCTTGCGCAGGGCCTTGAGCTCCACCTGCCGCACCCGTTCACGGGAAACATCGAGCAGCCGCCCGATTTCGGCAAGGGTGTGGCGCTCCTTGCCATCCAGCCCGAAGCGCAGGGCCAGCACCTCGCGCTCCTGTTCGGTGAGGTGGCCCAGCCAGCGCACGAGCTGCTCTTGATGCATGCCCCGCTCCACCTGCTCCAGGGGCTCCTCTGCCGAGGCGTCGGCGATCAGGTCGCCGAGGAAACTGCGGCCCTCGTCGGCGTTGATCGGTGCATCGAGGCTGGAGGTGGTGAGGGCCTGACGAAGAAGCGCGTCGAGCTCCTGGAGGGGCATGTTGAGGGCCTCGGCGATCTCCTGGCGGCTGGGCATGGCCCCAAGCTTGTGGGCAAGATCAAGGCTCACCTTGCGGATCGTGGTGAGGCGCTCGCTCAAGTGCACCGGCAGGCGGATCGTGCGGCTCTGGCAGGCGATGGCCCGGGTCATGCTCTGACGGATCCACCAGAAGGCATAGGTGGAGAACTTGTAGCCGCGGGTGGGATCAAACTTCTCGACCGCGCGCTCAAGCCCGAGGGAGCCCTCCTGGATGAGATCCAGCAGCTCGAGGCCCTTGCCCTGGTACTTCTTGGCCACACTGACCACCAGGCGAAGGTTGGCCTTCATCATGCGTTCCTTGGAACGCCGTCCGATTTTGATGATTTTGCGCTCGTGGGCGCTGTAATCGTCCCGCTGTTCCTCGAGCAGCTGCATCATCGCCTGCACCTGGTTGCCGAGCTCGATCTCCTCCGCGGGTGTGAGCAGAGGCTCGCGACCGATGGAGGCGAGATACCAGGTCATGGAATCACTGCCCCTGCGGCTGACGCCGTCACTCGCGTGGAGGTGGGAGGCAGTCATGGAGGTTGGCGGGTTGGGTCACTATCCAGGCAATGTCAACTGTCGCCGTGTTTTTTCAGCAACCTTTTAGGTTTGCTTTACGGGTTTGTGTCTCAGCCTTCCCTGGCAACTCGGGCAACGCCAGTTCTCATCCTGGTTTTTGCCAATCCTTCGCGTCCCTGCCTGCGATTGTGTTGGACCCGTCATGACTTTCGCCGTCGAGCCAGCGCCTCGGCCACGGCCCCTGGCGTTGTTCCCGCCGGCCCCGGCCCGTCGCAGACCTCCTGCCCGGCGATGGCGTGATCGAGCGCCGCCGCCGCCAGCAGGGCGCTCTCCCCTCCGAGCTTCCCCCCTCCGCAGGCCAAGGCATACGCGCCCATCCCGGCGGCATACCCCGCCAGCACGTCCCCCAGTCCGGCGCGCGCCACCGCCGCTCCGGCCTGGCCCAGCTGCCAGCGGCGTCCATCCGGGCTGGCCACCACGCTGCGCGCCCCTTTCAGCAGCACCGTCGCCCGGCTGGCCTCGGCCGCAGCTGCCGCCGCCTCCAGGGGTGGCAGCTCCGCCCAGGTTGGGAACAGTCGCGAGAATTCCGCGGCATGGGGGGTGATCCAGGTGGGTCCTCCCCGGCTCGCCAGCCACTCGCCTGGATCCAGGCCGGGCTCCGGCGCCTGGGCCAGCCGATTGAGCCCATCGGCATCGAGCACCAGCAGTCCCCCAAAATCCCGTAGCTGCCGCCAGCGTTCGCTCTCACCCCGGCTTGCTGTGGCCGCCGCCCCCAGCCCTGGCCCAACCAGCACCGCGTCGAGGCGGGCCAGCCAGTCGTCGGCCAGCTCAGCCAGCGCGAGGGTGCCTTCAGCGCTACACCCCGGCGACGGCTCCAGCACCACTTCCGGGTGCATGTTCCAGATCCCTTGCGCTACCTCGTCAGGAACAGCCGCCCGCAGGCTGCCGCATCCTGCCGCGCTCGCCCCGCGGAGGGCGAGCAGGGCCGCACCGCGGTATCGGCGGCTGCCCGCGACCACCAGCAACCGCCCTCGCTCGTATTTGGACGCCGCCGGATCCCCTGGGGGCCAGGGGGCGTCGTTTCGATCGGCCGGCCGCAGCACCCGCGGCGTCTCAGGCGGCAAGGTCGCCAGCAGCGATGCGGGCAGTCCCAGCTCTAGCCGCTCCAGCTCCCCGACCCAGCGCAGGGCACCGTTCTGCAGCAGCCCCCGCTTGAGCAGGCCCAGGCACCAGGTGCGCTGGGCCCGCGCCGCGCAGCGCCCGAGCAGACGGCCGCTGTCAGCACAGAGGCCCGTGGGCACGTCGATCGACACAAGGCGGCCAGGCCGCTGTCCCTCCCGTTCGGCGAGCAGGGCCTCGATCACTGCCGTGGGAGGGCGGTTCTGGCCGATGCCGAACAGGGCGTCGACCCACAAGGCCCCATCGTCTGGGTCCGGAGCGGTTTCCAGCAGCGGGATGCCCAGCCAGCGGGCGTAGCGCAGGTGGCCTTCGGTGAGCGGTTTGTGGCGCGCGAACGGACTCCAGATCCGCACCGGGATCCCGGCAAGGTGCAGCTCCCGCGCCACCACGAGTCCATCGCCGCCGTTGTGGCCTGGCCCCACCAGCACCAGGGCCTGCTCTGGCTTGGCCTGCAGCAGGCGCCTGCTGACCGCCAGGGCCGCCTTCTCCATCAGTGCCTCCACCGGCAGCCCGCTGGCGAACAGCACCTCCTCCAGCCTGGCCATCGTGGCCGAGTCCACGAGCAGGTGCTCCGCGTCGTAGGCAGGCCAGGGGGCGGGGCGGGGCATCGCGGGGATTCGGGGCCAGGCCTTTAGGCTGCCTGCCTGTGGGCCCATCCGCAGTCAGCTCGATGGCAACAGCTTCTCCCCCATGGCCGGGCCCCACGGTGCGGGCCGCGATCGATTACCTGCGGGCGCTGCCGGGTGAGCACCGCGTGGTCGCTGGCCTCTCCGGAGGCGTGGACAGCTCGCTCACGGCGGCCCTGCTGCAGTCGGCCGGCTGGGAGGTGGAGGGCCTCACCCTCTGGCTGATGAGTGGCAAGGGGGCCTGCTGCGCCGAGGGGCTGGTGGATGCGGCCGGCCTGTGTGAGGAGCTTGGCATTCCCCACCACCTGCTCGATTCCCGTGAGCACTTCCGCGAGCAGATTGTCGACTTTCTGGTGGAGGGCTACAGCCAGGGCACCACGCCCCTGCCCTGCTCGCGCTGCAACCGTTGGGTGAAGTTCGCGCCGATGCTGGCCTGGGCGCGCCAGGAGCGGGGCATCGATCGTCTGGCCACGGGCCACTACGCCCGGGTGCGCCATGCCGATGCCGCCGATCCACGGCCGGTCCCCGGCGATGCCCGCGGTCGCCATCAGCTCCTGCGCGGCCTGGACCCCCACAAGGATCAGAGCTATTTCCTCTACGACCTGCCCCAGTCGGTGCTCGGCTCTCTGGTGTTCCCCCTCGGGGAACTGAGCAAGCGCGATACCCGCGCCGAGGCCGCGCGACGGGGCCTGCGCACGGCCACCAAGCCCGAAAGCCAGGACCTGTGCCTGGCTGACCACCACGGCTCGATGCGCGCCTTTCTCGATGCCTACCTGCCGCCCCGCCCCGGTGAGATCGTGCTCGCCGATGGCACCGTGGTGGGTCAGCACGACGGCCTGGAGCATTTCACGATCGGCCAGCGCAAGGGCCTGGGGGTGGCCTGGCGCGAACCTCTGCATGTCGTGCGGCTGGATGCCGCCCTGAACCGGGTGGTGGTGGCCCCCCGCGCCGAGGCGGCCCGCGGCGCCTGTGTGGTGGGGGCGGTGAACTGGGTGTCGATGGCCCCGCCCCGTGAGCCCCTGGCTGTAGCGGTGCAGGTGCGCTATCGCAGTGAGCCGGTGGCCGCCCAGCTCACACCTCTTGACCCGGTGGAGGCTGACCGGCGCGCCGAGCGCCCCAACCGGGTGGGCCTTGCCTTCGAGGAGCCCCAGTTCTCGATCACCCCCGGACAGGCGGCGGTGTTCTATGCCGGGGAGGTGCTGCTCGGCGGCGGGCTGATCCAGGCTGAAGCTTGATGCTCTCTCCTCCAGCCCAGCCTCCTGGCCCCGGAACCAGGCCTCCTGCGCCGTTCCTCACCAGTAGGGATCGCAGGCCAGGCGCACCGTGAGGGTTCCCTCGCGGCTGGGCGGCACCGTGGCCACGCAGGCCCGCACGATGTGGCCGTTCACCTCGATCTCGCAGGCGCCGCAGCTGCCGCCCAGGCAGCCGGTCGGGATCAGCATCCCGGCTTCCCGCGCCGCCAGCAACCAGTCGCGGCCGGCAAGCGTCTGGCTGGTGCGGCCATCGGGCCAGTGCACGGTGACGGGGGTCATGGCCGGTCGACGCCGCAGCCGCTGAGGATGATCCGAGTTTCCCATCCCTCGCCTCCCGGCGCCTCATGCCAGCAGAGGCCCCAGATCCACATGCTGCTCGAAGGCTTCGGCGAGGCGATCGAGCAGCGCCTGGCGCTGGCGGTGGTGGTGCGGCAGCGCTTCAGGCAGCGGGGCAAGGCCCCGGCGCTCCCGCAGCCGGTTGAGCCAGCGACGCCGCCAGGGCCCGTTCTCGAACACCCCATGCAGGTAGGTGCCTGCCACCAGGCCGCCCTGCTCCCCCCAGGCCTGCCACCAGCCCAACCCGTCGTCCTGGCACAGGGGGGGGGCCGTGCAGACGCTGCGCCCATGGTGCAGCTCGAACCCCTCCAGCTCCAGCGCCTCCCCCTCGGGCCAGCAGGAGCGGCTGCGGCGGCGTTGGAGCGTTTTGGCGCCGGCGAACACCGTCTCCAGGGGGAGCAGCCCCAGGCCCTCCACCTCGCCCTGGGCGCCCCCCTCCAGACCGTGGGGATCCCGCAGGCGCCGACCGAGCATCTGCAGTCCTCCGCACAGCGCGAACAGCTGGCCGCCCTGGGCCAGGTAGCTCTCCAGCGCCGCGGCCAGGCCGCTCTGGCGCAGCCTGGCCAGGTCGGCGAGGGTCTGCTTGCTGCCCGGCAGGATCACGGCATCGGGGCGACCCAGATCCTCCCCCGCCTGCACCCAGCGCAGCGCCACGCTGGGCTCGGCTTCGAGCGGATCGAGATCGGAGAAATTGCTCAGGCTCGGGAGCCGCAGCACCGCCAGGGTGATCTCGGCGCTGCCCTTGCGGCCGCGGCGCTCCAGCAGGTCCAGCGAATCCTCCGGTGGGAAGAGCTCATCCAGCCAGGGCATCACCCCCAACACCGGCACCCCGGTGCGGCGTTCCAGCCAGGTGCGTCCTTCCTCGAACAATTCGCGGCGGCCGCGGAAGCGGTTGATCAGGATGCCGCGGATCAGGGGCCGCTCCACCGGCCGCAGCAGGGTGAGCGTGCCCACCACCTGGGCGAACACCCCGCCCCGCTCGATGTCGGCCACCAGCAGGCAGCGGGCGCGCAGGTACTGCGCCAGGCGCAGGTTGGTGAGGTCTCGCGGCTGCAGGTTCATCTCCACCGGGCTGCCGGCGCCTTCCAGCACCAGACGCCCCTGGGGGTGGTCATCCCGCAGGCAGCGCAGGCCCTCGCGGATCGCGGCCCAGCCAGGACGGAACCAGTCCCGGTAGTAGTGCTCGGCGCGGGCGATGCCCACCGAGCGACCCAGGTGGATCACTTCACTGGTGTGGTCGCCCCTCGGTTTGAGCAACACCGGGTTCATTGCCGCCACGGGCTCCAGCTCCGCCGCCCAGGCCTGCAGCGCCTGGGAGTAGGCCATCTCGCCACCCGCCCCATCCACCCAGGCATTGAGGCTCATGTTCTGACCCTTGAAGGGCAGGGGCGTCTCGTCGCGGCGGCGCAACACCCGGCACAGGGCAGCCGCCATCAGCGACTTGCCCGCCCCACTGCTGGTGCCGAGCACCATGCAAGCCGGCGGATGGGGCTCCTGCGGCCCCATCAGAAGCGGGGCCGGTGGCGGCGGAAGTTCTCGCGGATCCGTTCGCGCAGCCCGGCCCGGGGCACTTCCCCCTGCCAGGAGACCAGCAGGCTGCGGCCCATCGGCGTCAGCCGCACCCGCTCGGTCAGCCCCTGGCCATCAACCTCCCGCCGCAGCACCCCGAGCAGGATGAGCCAACGGAAGTGCGCTTCGGCCCGATCCACACCGAAGGGAGCGAACACCAGCTGCGACCAGTCAGCCCGGGCACAGAGCTCGGCGGCGCTGATGGCCCGTTGGTCTACTTCCTCGTAGAAGGCGCGGCGGAAGGGCAGGCACCGCAGCGACTGGCGGGCGCGCCGCAGTGAACCTGCAGTGGTCGCGGATTCCCCGACGGAGGGAATGCCAGTGAGGCAAGCCGGGGGCGGACCCGACGGCACCGGATGGGACATGGAGCCATGCTGCCATCTCCGGCCTGTGGTTTGCTGGAGCCCCTGCCCCATTCCCGTCCATGCTCGTGCTGGCCTCCGCGTCCCCGGCGCGCCGCCGCCTGCTGGAGCAGGCCGGCATCGCCCATCGGGTCGCGGTGAGCGGGGTTGATGAGGAGGCGATCCGCCATGACGACCCCCATCAGCTTGTGCAGCGTCTGGCGAGGGCCAAGGCGGAGACTGTGGCCGGTCGGCTCACTGCAGCGGAGCCGGTGCTGGGATGCGATTCGCTGTTGCTCTTCGGGGGGGAGGTGTTTGGCAAACCGGCGGATGCGGCCGAGGCCTGTGCGCGCTGGCGCCGCATGGCCGGCGGCTGCGGGGAGCTGCTCACCGGCCACTGTCTGATCGAGGCCAATGGCGTCGTTGGGCCCGATCGCGTGGCTGCTGCCGGGGGCCCTATCCAGCTGGCCACGGTCAGCACCCGGTTGTGGTTTGCCCCGCTGACGCCGCCGGAAATCGAGGCCTATGTCGCCACAGGGGAACCGCTGCAGTGCGCTGGCGGCTTCGCTCTGGAGGGTCGCGGCGGGGCGCTGGTGGAGCGGATCGAGGGCTGTTTCAGCAACGTGATCGGGCTGAGCCTGCCGCTTCTGAGGCGCTGGCTGGGGTCGCCGGGCTACCCGCGCGACCTCAGTTGAACAGTTGCTCCAGCACCTCTTCCAGGCTGCGGTTGCGGTTCGAGGTGGAGCCTCGGTACGAGCCTTGACGGGCCTCCAGGCTCATGTCAGACCAACGGAATACCGCAGCCCGCCCGTAGTCGCGATAGTCGACCGGCCAGCTGCCACCACTGCCATCGCTGATCCAGACGTCGCCGCGCTGCCGCTGCCGCTGGAAGACGTAGCGGGGGCCGTTGCGCATCGTGGCGATGAAGCGCTGCTCCCGGCCGTTGCCCTGCTCGCGCAGTTCGCAGCTGCCCTGGAAGAGGGTGCGGCCCCTGCGGCGGACCAGGCATTCGCCGGAGTAGCCGCTGCCGCCATCCGACCAGGAGTTGTTCCAGCCTTGGGAGCCGCCGCTGAAGAGGTGGCGCGTCATCGCGTTGGAAACGTTGCGCCGCTTCCAGCCATCGTCCCAGCAGGTGCGCACGGCCACGTCGCAGGCGACGCCGTTGCTGAGCTTGAAGGTGCGGCCGCGTTCGCCCTTCTCGATCAGGCGGCGGGCCTTGGTTTCTCCGTAGCGGCCGAAGGAGCGGCGGGTGGCGTCCAGGGCCAGACCTGAGCCGTTGTAGCAGAGCTGCTCGATCGAATCACACACCACACCGGGTTCGCGGGTGTCGATCGAGCCAGCCGCCAGCAGCCGGCTCTGCGGCAGCGGCGCAGCAACGGTCAGGGCCGCCAGAAGCATGGGAACCACGAACGACGGACGGATCATCGAAGCGCAGGCATCGCGTTCACCTTATCTCTGCTCTCCGCACACGAGCGGGTTCGAGGCCGCACTGTCGCTTCTGGGCACAAAAAAACCCGCCTTGCGGCGGGTTCTAGGAAGTTGTGGGAGGCCAGGGATCGGGGGATCAGTCGAGATCCGGCATGGCCAGGGTGGGTTCGGCCTGACGGTCGATACCCTTCTCGAAACCAGCAGCGGCTGCGCGGGCGCGGCCGGCGTGCCAGAGGTGACCCACCAGGAAGAAGAAGGCCAGCACGAATTGCGTGGAGGCCAGCCACTGGCGGATGTTGACGTAGTTCACCGAGTTGGGCTCGGTGATGATGCCGCCCACCGAGTTGATCGAAGCGTTGGGAGCGTGGGTCATGTACTCAGCAGCACGACGCACCTGCCAGGGCTGAATGTCGTTCTGCAGCTTGTCGAGGGACAGGCCGTTGGGACCACGCAGGGGCTCCAGCCAGGGGCCGCGGAAATCCCAGAAGCGCATCGTTTCACCACCGAAGATGATCTCGCCAGAAGGGGAGCGCATCAGGTACTTGCCGAGACCAGTGGGGCCCATGGCGGAGCCGATGTTGGCGCCGAGGCGCTGGTCACGGACGAGGAAGGTGAAGCTCTGGGCTTGGGAGGCTTCGGCGTTGGTTGGGCCGTAGAACTCCGAGGGGTAGGCGGTGTTGTTGAACCAGATGTAAGCCGAGGCGATGAAGCTCATGAAGCTCAAAGCGCCGAGGCTGTAGCTCAGGTAAGCCTCACCATTCCAGATGAAGGCGCGACGCACCCATCCGAAGGGCTTGGTGATCACGTGCCAGATACCACCGAAGATGCAGATCAAGCCGATCCAGATGTGACCACCGATGATGTCTTCCATCGAGTCGACCCCGATGATCCAGCCCTCGCCGCCGAAGGGGGCGCGGAACAGATAACCAAAGATCACACCGGGGGAGAGGGTGGGATTGGTGATCAGGCGTACATCGCCACCGCCGGGGGCCCAGGTGTCATAAACACCACCGAAGAACATCGCCTTGAAAACCAGCAGCAGCGCACCCACACCGAGAAGGATGAGGTGGTAACCGATGATGTTGGTCATCTGGTTTTTGTCGCGCCAGTCCTGGGAGAAGAAGGCGGAGTAGTTCTCCAGAATCTCCGGACCGCGCAGGGCGTGGTACAGACCGCCAAGACCGAGCACGGCGGAACTGATCAGGTGTAGAACCCCGACCACAAAGAAGGGATAGAGGTCGGTGACCTCACCACCTGGCCCAACGCCGTAACCAAGGGTGGCCACGTGTGGGAACAGGATCAGACCCTGCTCATACATGGGCTTGTCGAAGGTGAAGTGGCTCACCTCGAACAGCATCATCGCGCCTGCCCAGAAGACCATCAGACCGGCGTGGGCGACATGGGCGCCGAGCAGACGACCGGAGAGATTGATCAGACGGGCGTTGCCAGCCCACCAGGCATAGCCGGTGGAGTCGAGGTCTTTGCCCCCGACCGAGACAAGACCGGAATTAAAGGGCGTTTCCACGGGGCAGAACCTCTTCAGGGAAGACGAAGTTTTCGTGCGGTTGGTCGGCCGGGGCCATCCAGGCGCGCAGGCCTTCGTTGAGCAGGATGTTCTTGGTGTAGAAGGTCTCGAATTCGGGATCTTCCGCCGCCCGGATCTCCTGGCTCACGAAGTCATAGGCCCGCAGGTTGAGGGCCAAGCCAATGATGCCGATGCTGCTGGTCCACAGACCCATCACCGGCACGAACAGCATGAAGAAGTGGAGCCAGCGCTTGTTGGAGAAGGCGATGCCGAAGATCTGACTCCAAAAGCGATTGGCGGTGACCATGGAATAGGTCTCCTCCTCCTGGGTGGGCTCGAACGCCCGGAAGGTGTTGGCCTGCTCGCTGTCCTCGAACAGGGTG
>JBKDSQ010000056.1:0-74722 GCA_046340895.1 Synechococcaceae cyanobacterium
GCCTGCAGCAACGAGGCCAACAACAGCTGCTCGGGCGGCACTGATGGTCGGCCTTCTGTGGCATACAGCTCACAGAACGTGGGGTTGAGTCGATCGAGGGCCTGATCAGCCAGCTTGCGGATCCGCCGCAGCGGATGACTCACCGGAATTCGATCCTCGATCGAGACGTAAGAGAACAGGGAACCGTTGCGGTCCTGCTGGCCTCGCATCCAGGGGTGTGCGGTTGCTCTATTTTCGCAGAGGTGGGCGCGTTTTTCAGCGAACTCCTAGGGAACACCTGAAAAACCAGCAAACTGGTATCAAGATTAAGCCTGAAACTGGCCGGTGAGTGGATCATTGCAGCTGGGGTTTAGCGACTACGACCAGGCCTACGTCAAAACGAAAACTCGGCGGCAGGTCTTTCTTGAGGAGATGGACGTGGCCATCCCCTGGGATGACTTCTACGCGTTGATCCATCCGCTCTCCTGCCGGCCGTCTGCCAGGCAGGCAGGCCGCCGTTTCTGTTGGAGGTGATTCTGCGGATTTACCTGCAGAAGCAGTGGTTCACGCTATCGGATCCACCGATGGAGGAGATGCTGATCGACACCCCCTGTTTCCGGCGCTTTGCATGGATCGACATGGTCTCTGAGCGGATTCCAGATGAGACACGATTCTGAATTTGCGCCACCTGATCGAGGAGTATGGGATCGGTTCCCAGAGTTTCGAGGCGGTCAAGCAGGTGCTCAAGGAGCAAGGCGCTCTGCTGCAGGAGGGAATGATCCTGGATGCCACGATCATGCACGCCCCCAGTTCCACCAAGAACAAGAAGGGTGAACCGGATCCGGAGATGCACTCGGTGGCCAAGGGAGACCAGTGGTTTTTCGGAATGCGCTGCCATATCGGAGTGGGTGCGGCCTCAGGGCTGGTCCACTCAGTCGTCAGCACCGCCGCCAATGTGCATGAATGCAACAGCGCCGCCGAGAGGCTGCACGGTGAGGAGAAGGTGGCCTACGGAGATTCATGCCATCTCGGCATCGAGAAGCGTGAGGACTTCGAAGGCAGTTCATGCCAGTTTCGAATCGCCATGAGGCCAGGCCAGCGCCGAGCACTGCCCGATGCACTAAAGGGGTGGCTTGAGGATCTGTTTGAGATGGCAAAAGCCCACCTGTGCGCCAAGGTTGAACATCCTTTTCGGATGAGCAAGCATCAGTTTGGATTCCAGAAGACGCGCTGCCAAAGCATCAAGAAGAATGATGATAATCTCAAGATGCTATTTGCCCTTGCCAGTCTCTATAAGATCAGGAAATGAAGACCGGTAGCGGCATGAATCCAGTAGAAGAGTCTGCCTAAAAGCTGATATTCTCGACGAGAGAGAATTATTCAGGCTGCATCAACAGGACCAACTTGGCCGCCAGGCAATCAAACCGTGCGGAGTGGTCTCGTCGGTGAGACTGGGCTCGGTCGGGAGCGTGGAACCAGCCTTGTTCAGAGGTTCCCTGGCCTTTTTCGTGCTGAATACTCCCTGCGCTTATCCGCCCCGCCCGGCCGGGCTGTGAGCCTGAGGACCTTGGTCAGGTTGCGGCGAGCCAGTAGAACTGCAGGGCTCCCACCGCCATCTTGTCGTCTAGCTGTATGGGAGCCTTGCCACTACGCAGATCCACCAGACGGCCCCAGGGGTTGAGCCCATGGCCTGAAAGTGTCTCGATGTCGAGTACGTGGGGACGGGTGTCGAAGTTGGCGATCACGATCACATTCTCGCAGAGACGCTGCGGGTTGCTGCGCAGCAGACCAAGCAAGTGGTGATTGTTGAGCTCCAGAAGTTCGCGATTGTTGAAATCGGCGAACGCAGGCAGCTCCTTGCGCACCGCGATCAGTTTTTGGATTTGGGAGAACAGGGTGTGCTCCACCGTGCCCGGCTGGTGTCTTCGCTCTGCCCGCTCCCAGTCGAGCCTGCCGCGGTGCACCCAGCGACTGTCTTGTTGCTTGTTTGGATCCTCTTGATAGCTGTAGTCGTTGAGGGTGCCGAGGGCATCGCCGTTGAACAGCAGCGGGATGCCGCCGAACGAGAAGATCAACCCATGCAGCAGCATGATGCGCTGGATGGCCTGCTTGATCTGACGAGGATCAGCGTGCTCGATCGCGGTTTCGAGGCCCACCAGCGAGGCCAGGGTGCCGCAGATGCGGGCGTCGCCCGTCTCCTCGTCGCGATTGAAGATTATGCCGCGGGGCTGTCCGTCGAACCCTCCCGTGAAGTAGTCGGCCAGGAAACGGCGATGGCAGCGGGGGTCATAGCCAACGGCGCGGATGTCTTGATCGTCGAAACCAAAGCCGATGTCATCGTGACATCGGACGTAGTTGAGCCAAGTGGCACGCTCCAGCTTGGCTGGCAGGCTGCGAATACCCTGGCTCAGTAGCTTGGTGTTCTTGGTGGCGATGGCATCCCACAGCAGGGCCATCAGGGTGGCGTTATAAGCGATCTCGCATTCCTTGGCCACGATGGCATCTTCGCCAAAGTACTTGGCCACCTCCTCTGGTGCCACGATGGCCTCGGCGATGAACAGCACTCCAGGCGCTGTCACCTGGCAGCAGTCCTTGAGGAGCTGCAGGATCAGATGCGCATTTCGCTCGTTCTGGCACGTGCTGCCTAGTCGCTTCCAGAGGAAGGCCACGGCATCGAGACGCATGATGTCGACCCCCTCGTTCGCCCAGAAGAGAATAATATCGAGCATCTGGATGAAGACCTCTGGATTGGCGTAGTTGAGATCCCACTGGTATTCATGGAACACGGTCATCACCCATCGCTCCATCGCCGCATTCCATGTGAAGTTCCCCGGACTGCTCTCCGGAAACACTTCCGGCATCGTCCGCTCGAACAGATCGGGGATGTCTCGGTCGGCAAAGGTGAGGTAGTAGTTCTGAAAGCGCTGCTCACCCGCCTGAGCGCGTTGGGCCCATTCGTGCTCTTCGGAGGTGTGGTTCAGAACGATATCCAATACCAGCAGGATGCCCCGGCGTCGAAATTCCGTTGCGACACGGCGGAAATCCTCCATACTCCCCACGCGCTCGTCGATCTGTCGGAAGTCACTCACCGCATAGCCGCCGTCGCTGCGGCCGGCCGGACACTTCAGGATTGGCATGATGTGCATCATGTTGATCCCCAGATCCTGGAGATAGCTGGTTTTGTTGGAAAGGTCGGCAAGATCCTGGGCGAAACCGTTGGTGTAGAGAGCCATGCCCACCCACTGCTGAGAGAGAAACCAGTTGTAGTCGAATTCCCGTCTCATATCGGTCCGCTCCAACTCCGATGAACGATCGATATAGCCGGAGGCCATCGTTTCCACCAGCTTTAGCATCTGTTGTTGGAAATCTTCCCGATGGCCGTAGAGAACTGAGAACAGCGAGTGGATTGCGTAGAAGTTAGCGCCTAGCCGGGTGTAGAAGTGCCGCAGATCCTGGCGACGGATCTCAGGCCGGAGGTCGTTGAGGATGGAGTTGAGCAGAGAGTGTGCGACCTGTTCGTACATATCAGTTGTCGCAACCGGGCTGCGCGCAGATGGGCAGTGCTTCGCCCTGAACTTCCTCTTCGGAAACCTGGCGCATCAGCTGTGGGTGGAAATGGGCGAGCCCCTCCAGGATGCCTGCGCTGTAGTTGCCGTTCATCCCTTGGTAGCCACCCTTGGCCACATAGAGATGTGGTGTGGTACCGGCTTCGCTGGCGAGCTGCCTGGCCTGACGGATCAGATCTGCGCTGGCATTCGCCACGATCACGCTGGGGATGTCGCTCGCGAGGATCACGAGATCGTTTCCGCTGTCGCCGGCGAAGAGTGTGTGCTCGCGGCTGTAGTCGTTCTGCTCGATCAGGAAGCGCACGGCCCGCAGCTTGTCGGCCATGGCCGGCAGGATGTCCAGCAGACCAACGCCGGCGACTTCGTCGCAACTGAAGATCAGGTTGGCGGCGATGCCTGCGTCTAGCAGACGAGGCTGAATCTGCTCCCTGAGGGTTGACGAAGGAACCTGCGGGTCGTGATAAAAGCTCAGTTTGTGCCTGCTCTGCTTGGCGGGTTCCTGTAGGGTGATTCCGCCCAGGCCTGCCAGGCTTTGGGCGAAATCCTCAAAGCTCTGGTGTTGCCAACAGCGATCCAGTTCCGCCTCCCAGGCGGAACTGCGCTGCCAGCGACTCTGATGCACCCGGTATAGCGAGGTGCCCACGTCGGCGATTAGCCAGTCTGGGGTGGGCAGGGAGTACTGCACCATCGCCTCCTCTACCAGGTGCCGGCTGCGGCCGGTCACATAGGCAAGGTTCACGTCGTCACGGCTGGCAATGCGGCCGAGTAGGGCGCGCGCCTGGGGGGATTCGGGCGGCTCGCCATTCGGCAGCAGGGTGCGGTCGAGGTCTGTGCACAGCAGGAAATCGGGCATGCGGTCGCGTCGGGGACGGCTCAGGTGGAGAAGAAGTTGTAGTGATCGATCGCCTCGAGAATGCCGCGGGAATGGGCGCCGGCCGCGAAGTACACGTGCTCGCTTCCGCTCAGGCCGGACAGTTCTTCGCAGTGGCGATTGGCCACCACCACGCCGAGCGTATTGCCTCTCAGCATGTCGTCGTCGCCTCCGGAGCCACCGGTTACCAGGATATGGTCCAGGGGAATGTCCCATAGGCTGGCCACATGGCGAAGCGCTTGCCCTTTCGAGGCCCGCTCCGGAACAATGTCGAGATATTGGCCGAAGGAAATGGTGGCATTCACGGAGAGCTCCTGCTGGCGCAGCAGCGACTGAATGTCCGCGATGGGTGGTGCCACGGCAGCATCGAAGTAGTAGGAGACCTTGAATCGGCTCTGCTCGGTTTTCGGCTGGAGTCGTAGACCCGGCACGGTCTCCAGGATCCGGCGCAGCACCTGTGGGGTCCAGGTGTGATCGATGTGGTGGCCCCAGCCGATGTCACCGATCAGCTGGGCGGAGTAGTAAATTTCAGTCCCCAGGCTCGTGATCAGAAAGTCGGGAGCGGGGATGCCGTTGTGCCTGAGGATGGTGAGCACCGAATCGAGCCGCCGCCCTGTTGCGATTCCAAAGACGAAGTTCCGCCTCTGGCGCTTCACCATGGCGATGAATTCGGCCAGTGCCCCGGCGTCTCCCAGCAACGTATTGTCGATGGCCGTCACGATAGCCCTGGCGCGGCGGGCCTCCGGTCGCGCCCCGCTGCCCGAGCGCTGCAGCGGCTGGTGGGCTGCCGCCAGCGGGGCGACCTGATGGACGTAGCTGCTCGCGTGGGCATCCCAGGAGTAGTGCCGGGCTACGTTGCGAATGCCGTTGGCCGAAAAGGTCCGCCAGAGTTGAAGGTCGTCGAGGATCCGCAGCAGGGCCGAAGCGATGGCGCTGCGGTCGAGCGGATCCACCAGCAGGCCGTTGCTGCAGTTGGCGAGGATGTCGACCGGACCGCCGTTTCCCGTGGCCACGAGCGGCAGGCCGCTGGCGCCGGCCTCAAGCAGCGTCAGACCGAAGGGTTCGGTGAGGGCTGGATTGATGAACACCCCGCGCGAGGCGGCGGCACGCCGGTAGAGGAGGGGGACATCCTCGGGGGTGTGGTGCTTAGGGATCGCCACCAGCCCGTAAAGGTCGTAGCAGTCGATGCTGATCAGCAGATCGGTGAGCACCGCCTGGGCGTTCTCGTCCAGGTCGCGCAGATCATCGCGGTTGCCAGCCACGATCACGAGATTGGCCTTATCTTGCAGGACGGGCGAAGCGCCGTAGGCCTCCACCAGTGTGAGGATATTTTTGCGTTGATCCGGTCGTGATAGTGCCAGGATCATTGGCTTGGCAGGATTGCGCAGAAAGGGCGTCAGTGGAGGACAGTCCTTGGCTGTGTCCTCTTCGTGTGGCGGAAAAAACATCTCCAGGTCAGTTCCCGGAGGAATAACCGCCATCTTCTCGGTGGTGTAGAAGTCGTAAAGCTCGTACTGATCCTCGATCTCATTGCGGGTGCTCGTGATGATCAGAGAGGCGGTGCTGAGTGTTTCTTCCTCGGCTGCGATCCTCTCGCTCATGTGATACTTGTTCTCGATTTGCTCCATCGGCAAGCCAAGGCCCAGAAGGCGCCGAGTCTTGTCGCGGCCTAGGGAGTGGCCCGTGTGCACCAGTGGAATCCCCGTGGCCCTCGTCAAGCGCGCCCCTACGTAGCCGGCATCGGCATAATGGCTTTGAATGATGTCTGGCTGATGGTCTTGCTGCTGCAGCCAGGCGAAAAGATTGTCGGCAAAGGCATCGAGATGCGGCCAGAGACTCTCTTTGGGGATGTATTCTTCAGGTCCGGCATCGATGCGGACGATGCGGGCATTGTCGGCAAGATCTTCGCAGGGAATGGCGTAATCGTCGCTGATCCGCGGGTCCACGATCCGGCGGGTGATCAGATCCACCTGTGCAACCTCAGGATGGCGAGCTAGGGCCTTGGTGAGTTCCACCACGTACTTGGTTTGGCCGCCTGTGTCGGCATCGCGCCCGAGCTCGAGATCGTGCCCCCGGATCAGCCCATGAATGCTGATTAGAAGGATTGAAAGTGAATGGTCTGTGGTGGCAATTGGCATGCCTTTTGCTGTGACTATGAGATTGCAAGAGAGTGAACGGCGTTAAGCTGCTCGCTATCTCGCCTAGCGAATCCGAGGCAAAACTTTAGACTGTCGATTTGGCGGATTTCCGCGCCTGTACAGTAATCATCGCCGAAAAGTCGGAGGTTGTCAAGTTCGTGCCTTGTGCATGCCCCTGATGTCCCTTGTGTCAGGGCCTGGGTGGTCTGGTGCTCCGCCCGCTCAGGCGACAGCGCCACCTGGTCTTGAGGCGACACGAAGCCCGCTCCAACCCGTCGAGCGAGCCAGCGAGCACAGCAGCCATCTGCCGGCGACCGGGATCGCCTCGATGCGCGGCTGGAGCAGGCGGCCAGAGGGGGATGGGCCCGTCACCTGGCTTTGCGCGCGGGTGGACTGGCCCGCCGGGCCCCCTGGCTCCGGGCCACCACCTCCGCCAGCCGCTGCTTGAGGGACTCCACGGCATCCTTCCGCGGCATGCCCTGGGTGCTGGAGCGAGGCATGAGGCCGGCCAGCGGGCGCCAGCCGCAGCGCCTTCGAGGGCGAGCAGGGCCTGGTAGAGCCGAGGTTGCAGCCGCCCTTGCTGCCGGTCGCCTCGCTGGTGATCGCTGCGTTTCCGAACAGACGACTCAACCCCTCCGATCGAAGCGATCCGCCTCCATCACCTTCACCCAGGCTTTCACGAAGTCGCGTACAAAGCGTGGGGCGCCATCGCTCTGGGCATACACCTCAGCGATCGCCCGCAGTTGCGAATGGGAGCCGAACACCAGATCCACCCGGGTGCCGCTCCAACGCAGGGCGCCGCTGCTTCGGTCGCGTCCTTCGAATCGCTCACCGCTCTCATCGACCGGGCTCCAGCTGGTGGCCATGTCGAGCAGGTTCACGAAGAAGTCGTTGCTCAGAACACCAGGGCGTTCGGTGAGCACGCCATGGCGGCTGCCGCCCGTATTGGCGCCGAGCACCCGCAGGCCGCCCACCAACACGGCCATCTCCGGGGCGCTGAGGCCCAGCAGCTGGGCCCGGTCCACCAGCAGATGCTCGGCCGTCACGCTCATCGGGCCCTTCTGCCAGTTGCGGAAGCCATCGGCCTGGGGCTCCATCACCGCAAACGAGGCCCCATCGGTGTGCTCCTGGCTGGCATCCGTGCGGCCCGGTGTGAAGGGCACCTCCAGGGCGTGTCCTGCGGCAGCCGCCGCCTGCTCCACTCCCACGCCCCCGGCGAGCACGATCAGATCCGCCAGCGACACCTTCACCCCATCGCCGCGGGAGGCATGGAACGCCTGCTGGAGGCCCTCGAGCACGGCCAGCACGCGCTGCAGCTGCTCGGGCTGGTTCACAGCCCAATCCTTCTGCGGCGCCAGGCGCACGCGGGCTCCGTTGGCGCCGCCGCGCTTGTCGGAGCCGCGGAACGTGGAGGCCGAGGCCCAGGCGGTGCTCACCAGTTCTGCCACGCTGAGGCCGGAGGCCCGCACCCGGGCCTTGAGATCGGCGATGGCCGCGCCATCCACCAGGGGGTGATCCGCCGACGGAATCGGGTCCTGCCAGATCAGGTCGTCCTCGGGCACTTCGGGGCCGAGGTAGAGGCACTTCGGCCCCATGTCGCGGTGGGTGAGCTTGAACCAGGCGCGGGCGAAAGCGTCTGCGAAAGCCTCCGGATGCTGGTGAAAATGGCGAGAGATCGGTTCATAGATCGGATCGAAGCGCAACGACAGATCCGCCGTGGTCATCATCGGCGGGTGCTTGAGCCCGGGGATGTGGGCATCGGGGATCAGGTGCTCTTCGCGGCAGTCTTTCGCCTGCCATTGCCAGGCGCCGGCGGGGCTTTTGATCAGCTCCCACTCGTAGCCGAACAGCATGTCGAAGTAGCCCATGTCCCAGCGGGTGGGATGGGGTTTCCAGGCCCCTTCGATGCCGCTGGTGGTGGCGTCGGCCCCCTTGCCGCTGCCGTGGCGGTTGTGCCAGCCCAGGCCCATCTCCTCCAGCGGAGCGCCTTCCGGCGCAGGGCCCACCAGCTCAGCGCTGCCGGCGCCGTGGGCTTTGCCGAAGGTATGGCCCCCAGCGGTGAGCGCCACGGTCTCCTCGTCGTTCATCGCCATGCGCGCGAAGGTCTCGCGCACATCGCGGCCCGAGGCCACCGGGTCGGGCACGCCGTTGGGGCCTTCGGGGTTCACGTAGATCAGGCCCATCTGCACGGCGGCCAGGGGGTTCTCCAGCTGACGATCGCCGCTGTAGCGCTCATCGCCCAGCCAGGTGGTTTCGTTGCCCCAGTAGATGTCTTCCTCGGGCTGCCAGATATCGGCGCGGCCGCCCCCGAAGCCGAAGGTGCGCAACCCCATCGATTCGAGCGCGCAGTTGCCGGCCAGGATCATCAGATCGGCCCAGGAGATCCGGTTGCCGTACTTCTGTTTGATCGGCCACAGCAGCCGGCGGGCCTTGTCGAGGTTGCCGTTGTCGGGCCAGCTGTTGATCGGCGCGAAGCGCTGGTTGCCGGTACCACCACCGCCGCGGCCATCGGCGGTGCGGTAAGTGCCGGCGCTGTGCCAGGCCATGCGGATGAACAGACCGCCGTAGTGCCCCCAGTCGGCGGGCCACCAGTCCTGGGAGTCCGTCATCAGCGCGATCAGGTCGCGCTTGAGGGCTGGGTAATCGAGCTGGCGGAAGGCCTCGGCGTAGTCGAACGCCTCCCCCAGAGGATTGGAAGCCGGACTGTGCTGGTGAAGGATGCCCAGGTTGACCTGCTGGGGCCACCAGTCGCGTGGCGACGGACCCCGCCCCGCCACGGCCATCGGCGCGGCGCCGTGGTTGAAGGGGCACTTGCCGAGTTCGCTCATGGCGGCACCAGGGAGGACAGGCACTGGTTGGACCGTAGGCACAGCGACCGACAGGGACGGCTGGGGCGCACAGAGTGTTGCAACCGGAGCTGAGGCAGGCAGCCACGCCACCTTTTCCACCCAGCCCAGGCCCGTGACCCGCGGCAGGGCTTCTCCCAACTCCATGGCCGCAAAGGCCGCTTGCCCAGGACTTGAGCGTGGAACCCCTCAGGTTTCGAGGAAAAGCGCGATCTGCTTCTCCACTGAACTCGGTAGGTTTCGCGAGACCGGACAGAGCTTCATGCGCTCCTTGATGGCATCGATCGCCTCGGCATCGGCGCAGCTGCGCTCTTCGCCGGAGGCAGCGTCATCCAGCTGCATCCGGAAGTCACCCTGCACCTGCTCGAGAATCCAGTCGGCGCTGGTGACCACCGTGAACATGCCCTGCACCTGCTGCAGCGGGATGCCGCGCTCCTGGGCATTGGCCACCAGGTAGTGATGCTGGCAGAGCAGCAGTGACAGCAGGTAGAGGCGGAAGCCTGGAGTGGTGAGACTCGGCGTCTGGGGTTGCCATTCGCCCGATTCAGTCAGCAACTCCATCACCAGAGATTCTGTGGCGCGATCCGGGGCGTTGTGGTGGCTGCGCAGCCGGAACCGAAAGGTGCGTTGGTTCATGACAGGGGACAGGCAACGGGATGGGGCTGAACAAGGTCCACGCCCGTTCAGCCGGGGCGATGGCGAGGCGTTGGTCCGTGCAGGTGGTTGCTCGCGCCTGTGGCCGGATCGGCGAGGACCTGGTGACGCTTGACGGCTTCGGCGCCGCTCAGCAGGGCCGAGCCGAGCAACAGCGCCGCGAAACCCTGTCGCAGCCGACGGTCGCTGAGGTGGGGTGCCAGCCGCTGGCCCACCACCGCCCCCACCGCTCCCCCGAGCAGCAAGGGCAGCATCAGCGGAAGGCTTGAGGTGGGCCAGTGGTCGAGCGCCGTGAAGGCCACCAGGGCATTGACGGCGATCAGCAGCAGGCTGGTGCCGCTGGCGAGCGCCATCGGCAGGCCCGCCAGCAGAACCAGGGCCGGCACGATCGCAAAGCCTCCCCCCACCCCGGCGATGCCCGTGAGCAGGCCCACCAGCACACCCTGACCCGCGAGCACCCAGGCCATGGCGCGCCCTCTGGATGCTGCCGCCGAAGTCGGCTCAGCGGCGGCGCTGGAGCGGTGATGGGTGAGCAGCCAGGAGGCGACCAGCGCCGCCGCGGCAAACACAGCCAGCTGCACCGGCTCAGGCACGTGGCCCGCCTTGACCCAGCCACCGCCGATCCAGCTGCCCGCCAGCGCCGGCAGGCCCAGGACCAGGGCCGGGCGCGGCGCGAACTGGCGGCGGCGCAGGTAGGGGCCCAGATTGCCCAGGGCCAGCAACATCACCACCAACAGCGAGAGGGGAACCGCCTCCTTGGTGGGCAAAGCAGCGCCGCTGACCAGCAGGGGCAACAGCAGGATCGAACCGCCGGCCCCCATTACCGAGAGCAGAAAGCCGATCAGGCCGCCACCGCCGGCGAGCAGGACAAGGGTGCCGACGGCCATCAGAAGCTCACTTTGTTCCAGGGCATCACGGCGAGCAGGCGGGCCATGCCGCAGAAGCCGCTGACACCGGCGAACACCAGGCCGGCGCCGACGAACCAGCTGAGCAGGATCCAGGCCGGCGCCACCACATGGCTGAGGATCAGGCCCAGCAGCACCAGCGAACCTCGCGGCAGATCGGCCTGGGTGATGCGCGACAGCGGCACATTGAGGCTGCCGGCGATATGGCCGCCGGCATATTCCATCGGTTCGCGCACGTCGATCACCGTGACGCGCTGCTCGGCCAGCTGGTCGGCCAGGTCGCGGGCACGGATGCGTGGCGGGGTGGGCGTCTGGGTCATGGCTGGGCTGGCAGTGATGAACGTCGGAATGGGCGATTGGATGAGCGGTGGTCGTGCAGCTGGAGAGCGGGATGGGGCCCCGCAGGGCTCCTCCCCAGGTCTGCTCAGCTCGCGCTGCCAGCGGTGACGGCTCCATCAAGCGGGTAGCCCTCATCGCTCCAGCGGCTGAGGCCGCCGCGCAGGTTGGCCACCTGGGCGCGGCCGGCCTTGAGCAGTTGCTGGGTGGCCAGGGCCGAGCGGCTGCCGGAGTGGCAGACCACCACCACCGGTCGATCGGCCGGGATCGTGGTGGCGCGGGCCTCCAGCTCCGGCAGGGGGATCAGCAGGCTGCCGGCGACACGCCCGTCAGGCCCCTCGAATTCCTCGCTCGAGCGCACATCCAGGATCGTGAGCTGATCAAGGCGCTCCGCCACCCAGCTGGGGGGCAGCTCGGGCAGCCCCGCATAGCTGCGCTGCAGCGGTGCCCAGCTGGGGGCGGCGGGGGCCGTTTCCCGTGGCTTGCCGGAGCGCATGTTGCCCGGCAGGGCCTCGGCGATCTTGTGCGGGTGGGGCAGCTTCATGTTTTCCATGTGACCCACGAAGTCGCGCTCGGTCGCGGCGCCGCCAAGACGGGCGTTGAAGGCCTTCTCCTCGGCCACCGAGGTCACCGTTCGGCCGGTGTAGTCGTGGCCTGGGTAGAGCAGGCAGGAATCCGGCAGGCTGAAGATCTGTCCGGTGATCGAGCTCCAGAGGGTGTGGGCGTTGCCCTGCTGGAAGTCGCAGCGGCCGCAGCCGCGTACCAGCAGCGCATCGCCGGTGAAGGCCATGCTCTGGTCGTCGAGAACGAAGGTGATGCAGCCATCGGTGTGGCCGGGGGTGCTGCGCACCTGCACGTGACGGCTGCCGAAGCTCACCCGATCGCCGTGCCCAAGGGGGAGGGTGACGTTCTCGGCCCGGGCGGCGGCGGCCAGGCCAATGGCCGAGCCGGTGGCCGCGTGCATCAGCCAGCTGCCGGTGACGTGGTCCGCATGGGCATGGGTGTCGAGGCAGGCCACCAGGTCGATGCCCAGCTCGCGGATCAGCGAGAGATCGCGCTCGTGCTGCTCGAACACCGAGTCGATCAGCACCCCTTCGCCGCTGGCCACATCGGCCAGCAGGTAGGTGAAGGTGCCGGTGGAGGCGTCGAAGAGCTGACGGAACAGCAGGGAGCCGCCACCGGCGGCGGCCTGCAGCAGCGAGGGAGAGGGGGCGACGGCCAAGGCTGATCCTCAGAGCTTTTATGAGCATATGCGCATACTTGTCCGATGGCAAGCGTCCGCTTCAGCTGGGCTTGCGGCCCACGGCCTGCACCACGGCGCTGCGGCCCCGGTGATACGGGCCCTCCTCGATCCAGCGTTCACGCTCCTCCAGCACCAGCAGCTCCAGGCCAGCCAGATCCCGGCGCAGCGCCTCCGGCTCGATCAGCAGCGTCTCTGTCGGCGGTCCGCCGGTTCCGAGCGGCAGCTGGCGCGGGGTGTAGGCCTCCAGGATCAGGTGGCCGCCCGGGCGCAGAGCGGCCAACGCTCGCCGGTGGGTCTCGGCGCGCAGGGGCGGCGGCAGGTGCATCCAGATCGCCACCACCAGATCGAATGCCTCAGGCTCTGCCTCAAAGTCCGCCAGATCGCAGCAGTGGGTTTCGATCGCGACGCCGCGGCGCTCAGCCAACTGCCGCGCCTTGGCCAGGCCGACGCTGCTGAGGTCCTGAGCGAGCACGGCATGGCCCAGCTGGGCGAGGTGCACCGCGTTGCGGCCCTCCCCTTCCGCCAGGCAGAGGGCCTGCCCCGGTGGCAGGGCTGCGGCCTGCTCCCTCAGAAAGTCGTTGGGTTGCTCGCCGTAGGCGAAGTCCGCTTCGCCGTAGCGCGCATCCCAGAACTGGCGTGGATCAACTGCGACCATCGTGCCCTACAGGTGCGAACACACACAATACTAGTGTGATTGCAGCAGAGTTTCTCGATCGTTCATTTCCTCGCTGTCGGGATGGTGGCCTTCGGCGCCAACCTTGGCCGTGGCCGAGCACCAGCCCACCAAATTGGCGGCGATCGAAGGAATCTGGAGCAACGAACCCGTAGGCAGCTCTCAGGCCTGCACGGTGTTGGCGGCCCCGGACGAAAGCGCTGGCGGGAACCGCTGGAGCCTGGCGCACCGACCAACGGCCGCGGATGGTCGGGCTGCTGTTCTATTCCTTCCGGCTGGTGGCGGCGAGGCCTCTCGGCCGAAACCCTGAAGACCATGCCGTGGCTGGGCTGGGCTGGGCTGGGCCTGGATCCTGTCGGCATCGCAGGTGCTGGCGCGACTGTGTACCTTTGCTGTGCTGCATGCACCGCTTCCGGGCTTTGCTCTCTGGTTCGGTTCGCGCATCATCCGCCGCGGACCCGACCTCAGCCTGGTGTCTTCCGGAGAACAGGCCGTCATGGCTGAAGCCACCAATATCGCTCTTTCCTCGTTGGTCGTCATGGACTTTCTTGCCATCTTCATGCCAGCGGTCTGGTTTGGGATCCTGGCCCTATTTCTGCTGCTTTATGGCATCCTCGATGGCTTTGTTCTCGGGGTAGGAATTCTACCGCTCACCTCGACCACCGAAACCTAGCGCTCCATTCTGATGACCTCGCTGGGTAATGTCTGGGAGGCCAATGAAACCTGGCAGATGTTGATTGGGTGGCGCCCTGTTCCGCTCCTTCCCTCAGGCCTACGGCACCATCCTCAAGGCCCTGTATGGCCGATCTATCCATAAGCGATTGACGGAACAGGCAAGTCCCCGGCAGTGGGGACTCATGCGTCGGATCAGCCCTCCAGCAGGATCCGCAGCATCCGCATGGTCTGCTCATGGATCTGCAGCCTGGGGTCGGCAGATCCGTTCCGCTGGCCCAAGGCGGCAGGAAGAAGCGCAGTGCAGGGTAGAGAGAGTCCCTCCGGCAAACCGGTCACGGCCCCGAAGGTGCTCAAGGTGAGCAGCTGGCGGCGGGAGGGATCCGAAGCCTGATCCTTTCTCCCATAGCCGAGAGCCTTGGTGTTTGTCATGCGATTGGTCTTCTTTGGCGGTGAAAAGAATTCATAATGGAGAGCTGGCTTGCTGCTCGGTGGGTCGTTTTGCCCGGGCACGGTTGTGTAGGGCCTGGAGCGATCCAGGTCTATTGGCTTGGGATAAGAACTGGCCTCAGAAGCGAACCGGCTGGGCGAGATTCAAAGTCTCACTAACCGATCGCAGGGGCGCGCAGGGCCACAGGCTCCGAAGTGACGGCAGCCAGATCGAGGGGGAAGTTGTGGGCGTTGCGCTCGTGCATGGCTTCAATACCCAGGCCGCCGCGGTTGAGGATGTCGGCCCAGGTGTTGATCACATGGCCCTGGTGATCGAGCACGGAATGGTTGAAGTTGAAGCCATTCACATTGAACGAGAGGCTGATCACCGCCAGCGTGGCGAACCAGATGCCCACCACCGGCCAGGCAGCCAGGAAAAAGTGAAGGCTGCGGCTGTTGTTGAAGGAGGCGTACTGGAAGATCAGCCGACCGAAGTAGGCGTGGGCAGCGACGATGTTGTAGGTCTCCTCCTCCTGGCCGAACTTGTAGCCGCGGTTCTGGGATTCCTGCTCGGTGGTCTCGCGCACCAGCGAGGAGGTCACCAGCGAGCCGTGCATGGCGGAGAACAGGCTGCCCCCGAAGACTCCCGCGACGCCGAGCATGTGGAAGGGGTGCATGAGCACGTTGTGCTCAGCCTGGAGCAACAACATGAAGTTGAAGGTCCCGGAGATGCCCAGCGGCATGGGGTCGGAGAAGGAGCCCTGGCCGATGGCATAGACGAGCAGCACGGCGGTGGCGGCACCTACCGGAGCGCTGTAGGCCACGGCGATCCAGGGGCGCATCCCCAGGCGGTAGCTGAGCTCCCACTCGCGGCCGAGATAGG
The DNA here is from genome assembly GCA_046340895.1 of Synechococcaceae cyanobacterium. Lineage (GTDB taxonomy): Bacteria > Cyanobacteriota > Cyanobacteriia > PCC-6307 > Cyanobiaceae > Cyanobium. The sequence continues at coordinate 15,196 of JBKDSQ010000056.1, forward strand.
CGTAGATGCCGATCAGGAAATGGAAGATGATCAGCTGGTAAGGGCCGCCGTTGTAGAGCCACTCCTCGAGGCTGGAGGCGGCCCAGATCGGGTAGAAGTGCAGGCCGATGGCGTTGGAGCTGGGCACCACCGCGGCGGTGATGATGTTGTTGCCGTAGAGCAGGCTGCCGCTGATCGGCTCGCGGATGCCGTCGATGTCGACGGGGGGAGCGGCGATGAAGGCGATGACGAAGCAGGTGGCGGCCGCCAGCAGGGTGGGGATCATCAGCACGCCGAACCAGCCGATGTAGAGGCGGTTGTTGGTGGAGGTGATCCAGTCCTGGAAGGACTCCCAGGAGCCGCTCCTGGAGGGGGCGAGGGAGGTCGTGGTCATGGCAGGGAAGACTGTGCGGGGGGGGTGAAGCGCTGCGCTCTTCAAACGCATACAACGATAACGTGAGGTCGTGTTCTCCTGGGATTCCGGCCATGGGTGTTTTTGCTCAACCTCGCCACCGGCCTGCGCGGCGCAGCTTCTGCTCCGCCGTTCTGGCCCTGCTGCTTGCAGTGCTCCACCTTGTCCCAGGAGCGGCTCTGGCGCTGGAGAGCCATCGCTGGACGCTGGAGGACCGGGCCGGGCGGCCCTGGTCGCTGACGCTGTTGCAACAGGAAGACCCCTCCTATCCAGGCGGGCTGCGGCTGCGGCTCACCGATCGCTCCGGTGGCGAACGGCTCGATCACAGCCTGCCGTTGAAGCTGCTCGACGGCCTGGGCGGGAGCTGGGAGCTCGAGAACCGCAGCGCCGAGCTGGTGCCCGCGGGCGCTGCGGCTCTTCCCGATGGGACCGCCCAGTTTGATCTGCCACGGCTCGAGCCTCAGCCCCGTTCAGAACTGCCGTTGCTGCTGCTGGTGCCGTTGAGCTCCGGTGATCAGGCCGAGCTGATGGCCTCTCCAGGCGCGGTCGCGGCCCTGCATCACGCCAGCGGCCGATGATCTGGCCGCTCACCCAGGCGTTTAGCCCCCCTCCAGTAGCCAGCCTGGGGTCGTGATCAGCTCCGATGCCTGGTGTGCAGGAGAAGTTCTACGCCAGATCCGATGGTTGCTTCTGTGCTTCCCCGTTGTATCGCCAAGGCCCTCATCAGTGCAGGAGCCTTTACTGCCGTGTTGGCTGCACCAGGCATCCCCACTCTCCTCGGACAGTCTCCTCGGTACATGGGCTGCCGAAGGGAAGGGGGCTGTGCTGGGCAAAGTCGAGGCATCGAGATGCAAGACGCATCACCACGGTGATTTCAGTGACCTCAGTGCCAAGGATGGACGTCCCACGCCATGGCAAGCATCCTCAGGACATGGGAAGCGCCGAGAATGGTCTAGGCAGGCAACACGAGCGCTTCCGCCTCCGGGTGCTCCAGGCGAAACAGGCGGTCATCGTCAGCACGGCGGCTGATGTGCAGAAACAGGGGGATGTCGATGCCGAACTCCTGCTCGAACAGAGCCGGCACTGCATCGGTCTCACCCAGGCCACAGGCGCGGATGGCCCGGCCAAGACCCTGCCGAGGGTGATCCGTGAGCGCCGCGAACAACTGGTTCAGGCGATGTTCCTGCAGTGCCTGACCAGGCGTGATGCCACGGATTCGATCGAAGCTGAACTCCAGGCATCGCAGGCTGGTGCCGAGCCAGTCAGCCAGGTCTGGCATCTGAATGGGCTCGGGGAAATGCAGGCTGAAATAGCGGGAGGCATCCCTGACTACCTGCCGCGGGTTATCGCAACCAGGAGATGTAGGGCGCTCGACTTGCTCCTCATCGCCACTTGCTGTGTGGGACGGGGGGTATGCAGTAATCACAAGATTGAAACACGTGGCACCATTCACGCGCGTTCTCCTGCCACTAATCTGCAGGATCCGGCGACCCAGGCGCCACTGGGTGGCGGTTAATTGGCACACATTGAAACCAGTATCGATGCAGCGAAATCTGATGACTCAAAACGACATACTCCCGCGTAAAGATTCACCTGTTCAGGGGCATGAGCCCCTGCCGATCGAAACCCAGTGCCCCCGCGGAACGTGAAGCCCCCTTCATGTACTCCCGTTGCCGCGGGTGAAGAGACCTGTCCGGTTTCTCCCCAGGGGTTGCCCGCTGCGGTTGTCCATCCGATCGTGTGCTCAACCGATTCGGAGGCTCCACCGATGGAAGACAGCCCCCCTGAGCACCAGCAAGGAGCGCTGACGATCCGGCCCCTGCTCCAACATTGCTGAACCCATGTGACGTTCCTGGCGTGTCATTTCCTGGAGGGGACCCACGCCGTCCACTGCACCGCCCGAGGTGCCCCGGACTCAACGGAATGTCCCATTCGACACCTGGCCCCAGGCGCCAGCGCCGGCAGCTCCGCCCCCACACCCAAAGACCCCCTGATCTGACGATCACGGCTGAGTCGTCAAACGCCCGGGGCCCACGCTCCGGGCTTTGTTGTCGTCGGCACCATCTTCAGACGGCCGCACTCCGGCGCCGCTGCATCACGTAGACGCCAGCGGCACCGGCGACCAGGGTCAGGGTGCCCCCAGCTACCAGGAAGAGCAGGGTCTGCAGCAGCAGCAACGCAAAGCCCAACGCTGAGAAGGCGGTGATGCGCACCTTGGCCTTGATCAACAGCGCCAGCAGGAGCAGCACCGTGGCCCGCAGCGCCAGGATCCGGGCCGCACGGAACGGGCAGAGGGGATTCAGCAGCATGGCGCGCTCGCAGGTTGTCCCATGCTGCTGGCCGCCAGGCCATCCCGTGGCGCAGGGCCTGGAAGTCCCACACAAGCTCGGCCGCAGCCGCGGTGCGTCCCTCCCCGGCTCGGTGCTGATTGAGGCGGACAACCGCATCCCTGGCTTGGATGGCTGGCAGCCCCCGACCCTCACCTGCCATGGCGCCAGCGAGGCTGAGCGGCTGATCGGCACCAACGACCGCCGCAGCGAACGGGGGGCGCAGCAGTCGCACAGCTTGCAGCCGTTGCGTAGGCGGGCCGTTGATCCGGAACTCGGTCTTGGTGGTGTCGCCGAACTGGCCCGCTGGCCGAAGTGGGGGCACCGGCAGGGCGGGCGGAGTAGACGGGACGAGGCTCTCCCACCCTCTGGATTCCCACCTAGTCTTGTCACCAAGAGCCTTTGTAGCTCCATCTCCAGGCACCATGGCAGAAAGGAAGTCTGGGAGACGGCCATGGCCGCGGCTCCTAACCCTCCTGGCCCTGGCACCACCGCTGTTCATGGTGCCCGTTTCGATCGTCATGGGAGCTGCCTGGATATTTGCGATTCCTGGTAATCCCACTCCGCTTGAGTTTGAGGGATTCAGCCGAATCTTGAATACCCTCTGGCGCTATCCTTTCCTCGCCGGCCCAGTTTCGAGTCTTCTCATCTGGCAGGCACTGCTGAGCAAAAATCCTTCCAAAAAGGGAATTCTCATCCTGCTGTCATCCGTCTATGTGATCTTCATCAGCGCAGGGCTGGAGTTGATCGCTGGCTGGAAACAGATGTCTGGCAACTGATCTCAGCCCCCATCCCGGCCCGCCCAGCCAAAGAATCTGGCCCCCTGGATGCGATCGCCCTGCCTCGCTTGCAGACCGTGGCGATTCCCCACCTTCGAGCGCGCACTCCGACGGCAGACGCCAATCACAGCGGCCAAGCGCCAGAGTGCAGCCCCTGATGAACGCACAATCATGTCCCCGACCCGTGAGCAGATCCTTGCCGCCTCCGCCGGCTGGGTGGCGGTGGTGCTGAATGTGCTGCCCGGCCTGGGGACCGGCTACCTGTACCAGCGCCGCTGGAGGGCCTACTGGATCACCTCCGCCCTGGCCAGCGCCTGGTTCGCGGCCGGTGCCGTCCTGGCCAGGAACGCCGATGGCGCAGCCGAAGCCGAGAACCAGCTGGTGGGGCTGATCGGGCTGCTGTTGTTGGCCGCCGTCACCGCCACCGAGGCGGGCCTGGCCGCCCGGAAGGCCCGCCAGCACCCATGAGGGACCCGAGGCGATGGCGGGAACCGTCAGGCCCTCAGGTGGAGAGGGGGGGTGCAGCCGGCGGCTGATGGCGGATGCCACTGCCGCCCGACCAGCGCTAGAACATATGTTCTGGTGCTGGCTTCGATGCTCGACGAGCTCCCCCTCGACGTTCCCATCCCCTGCCGCAGCGCCGCGGATGCAGGCGGCCCCGACCTGCACGAGCTGCTGGTGCCCCGGCCCATCTCCACCTTCTTCATGCGCGTCGCCGGCCACGGCCTGCGCCGCTACGGCGTGCTCGATGGCGATCTGCTGGTGATCGATCGGGCTGTGCTGCCCCAGAGCGGCCAGCTGGTGGTGGCGGAGCATGGGGGGCGGTTCCTGCTGCGGCCCCTGTTGCGGGAGGGGGAGCAGTGGTTCCTGGCGCCGGTGCGGCGGGATGAGGCGCCGATCCCGGTGGTGATCAACGACCTGGAGGAGTCCCCCCTGTTTGGCGTGGCGGTGCATGCCATCCACCATGTGGTGCCGGCGGAGGGGCTGCCCTGCGCCTGAGGCAATCCATGCCTCACACCCTGGTTCAAGGCTCAGCCGCCGCCAGCCGCAGCCAGACCAGCGAAAGGTGCGAAGCGGCCCGGAGTGCGGAGAGCACCGCAAGACCAACACAGAGAGGGCAGTGCATCAGGCTCATGCCTGCACGCTGGCGGAACTGTGGAGGGGGCGGCGGAATCCGGGGGAATCTTCATGCTGTGGGCTCCTCGGAAGCCGCGGCTGGCGCCAGACCCAACGATGGTTGGCCCTCGTTAGCGTTCGGGCCCCCGCGTTGAGGTGAGCGGATCTGATCGCTTGCCTTCCTCTCCCCGTTTCCCGACCCCCGAGAGACCCCTGACGATCGCTTCCATGCCAGCCGCCGTCCCCGCGTCCGCCGAATCGCCCCCAACAACAAGCTTCGCTGCGTTCGCCGAACGGGCTGATTATTCCTTGCTGGAGAGCCTCCATCCGGATCCCCAGGCCAGCTGCGATGGCGAAGATCACCGGCCCCGCCAGGTGTTCTCCGGGCACTACGTGCCGGTAAGGCCCACGCCGCTTCCGGCAGCGGAATACGTGGCCCACAGCAGCAGCCTGTTCCGTGAACTGGGCCTAGGCGAGGAGCTGGTTCACGACGAATCCTTCCGCCGTGTGTTTAGCGGTGATCTCAGCGTGGCGCAGGGCCCGATGCGGCCGCTGGGGTGGGCGACCGGCTACGCCCTGTCGATCTATGGCACGGAATATACACAGCAGTGTCCATTTGGAACCGGCAACGGCTATGGCGATGGCCGGGCAATTTCCGTGTTTGAAGGCCTGTTTCAAGGCAGGCGCTGGGAAATGCAACTCAAGGGCGGGGGGGCGACGCCCTACTGCCGCGGCGCCGATGGTCGCGCCGTGCTCCGCTCCAGCGTGCGCGAATTTCTGGCGCAGGAGTTGATGCACGCCCTCGGGGTTCCCACCTCCCGCTCGTTGACGCTCTACATGTCACGGGTCGAACGCGTGCGACGGCCCTGGTATGCCCCCAATTCGCGCTCGTTTGATCCGGACATCCTGGTGGACAACCCTGTGGCCATCACAACGCGGGTGGCGCCATCGTTTCTGCGGGTCGGCCAGTTGGAGCTGTTTGCCCGTCGCGTGCGGCGCGCTGCGCATCCGGGGGCGCTGAACGAGTTGCAGCTGATCGTGCAGCACCTGATCGAGCGCAACTACCGGCCGCAGATTGCTGCGGATCTTTCCTTCGAGGATCAGCTGCTGGAGCTGGCGCAATTGTTTCGTGATCGGCTCACGGCCCTGGTGGCCCACTGGATGCGTGTTGGCTATTGTCAGGGCAATTTCAACAGCGATAACTGTGCCGCAGGCGGCTTTACGCTCGACTACGGCCCGTTCGGATTCTGCGAACTGTTTGATCCTCGCTTTCAACCCTGGACCGGAGGCGGCGAGCACTTCTGCTTCTTCAACCAGCCGGTGGCAGCCGAGGCGAACTACCAGATGTTCTGGGCAGCGATCCGATTGCTGCTGGCGGACAACGCCCAGGCACGGGCGAAGCTCGATGCGATCCGGGAGGGTTTTGCCGAGGCGATGCAGCGGGAGATTGGTGCCATGTGGTCCCGGAAGATCGGCCTATGTAATGCCGATACAGCGCTGGTGAACGAGCTGCTGCAGCTGATGATTCTCAGCAAGGTGGATTTCACCATCTTCTTCCGGCGGCTCTCAGACATCCCCGCACAGAGCGCCCCATTGACCGAAAGCTTCTATCAGCCCAGCTCGGACGAATTGAACGCGCGCTGGCAGCGCTGGCTGCAGCAATGGCGAGCCACCATCATTGCCCAGGGCGATCTCGAGGCCACCTCTGCGGCGATGAAACGCTGCAATCCCAAGTACACCTGGCGCGAGTGGCTGATCGCGCCTGCCTACCAGAGAGCCGAGCAAGGTGACAGCAGTCTGATCCACGAGCTGCAGGCAGTGTTCCGCCATCCCTACGACGAGCAATCCGATCAGGTGGCAGCCACCTATGACCGACTGAAGCCCGATGAGTTCTTTCACGCCGGTGGCGTTTCCCACTACAGCTGTTCTTCTTGAGGCCTCACTAGGGACCGGATTGACATCAAGCGGAAGAATCCTGCTCAGGTCGTCATTGACCATGTGGGCCCATTGCTCTCTTCACTTGATCCACTAGCGATGCCGGGGCCACCTGGCTGCGCTGCAGCCACGCCGAGAGGGGAACGGTGGCGTCGAACCCACCGACGTTCAGGCGCAGGCGCAGGGTCCAGGTGCCCTGCCGGCAGCGGATCGAAGCGCGCAATGCGGCGGAGCTCGTGGTTCCTGGGGAAAAAGGCTTCCGCCAGGGCGATGTCCACCCCGCCCTCCACCTCAGCCACCACCAGCAGCGGGCTGCCTCCAAACCAGGCGGTGTCGAGAACCCAGGCCTGCGCGCTGCCCTGCTCCTGCAGGCTCAGCTGGAAGGGGGTGAGAACAAGGGTGAAGGGACTGAAGTGGCGCACGCTGGCGCTGGGGCCGCGCAGCCCATCCGCGGCGGAGGATCGGTGGATGCCGCCGTCGCCGCCGCCATGGCTTTTCCCCTGCCCGCTTCGCTGTGCCTGCCCTGCCTGCTGACCCTGACCCCCGGGAACCTGGCGTCCGTGAGCCCTGAGGCGCCCCGGGCGGCCCTGGCGGCGGGCGATTGGCTGCTGCTGCTGCATCCGGCCCTGATGATCCTGTTTGTCTATCCGGTGGTGGGCGCCACGATCCGGCTGGGGATCCTGGTGCGCGAGCGCCGGCTCGACCTCAACCCGATCGCGGCCACGGTGCCGGCGGAGCATGTCGACCACGGCCGCTGGGTGGCCACCGGCGCGGTGGTGGCGGCGCTGCTGGCGCTGGCCGCCAACCTGGTGCACGGCGGCGTGATCGCGGGCCCATCGGCGGGGATGGTGGGGCTGGCGGGGCTGGCCCTCGGCGGTTGCCTGGCCCTGTGGCGCGTGCGTCCAGGCGGCGTCCGGGCAGGCTGTGCTCTGCTCAGCTGGGGGGCGCTGGTGGCGCTGGTGGCCCAGCCCCCTCTTTGGTTCGGGGGCGTCAATCCCTGGGTCAGCCCCTGGAGCTCCCATGCCGCGGCCGGATTGCTGCTCATCGCCCTGCTGCTGGTGGCGATGGCGGCCGCCCCTGAAATCCGCAGCCGCCCCAGCTGGCGGCGCGGGCACATGGCCGCCGCCCTCCTCGCCGCCCTGCTGCTGGCGATGCAGGCGATCAGCGGCAGCCGCGACCTGCTGCTGGCGGGCCTGCCAGGCAGATAGGCGGGGGGCCGCACAGCCCCTGAACCTCCACGCCAGCACGACGGCCGGTGCCCCACCGAGACGCCCAGGTCGTGCCATCGCTTCGGGGCGCGCGATCGCCATGCGGTCCATGGCGGCGAGCACGGTTTCTTTCGCGTTCTGTTTCACGGGCCAGCACGTAGGCCGTTGCCAAGGCGTTGCCGCCGCGGGCGCGATCTCTGCACGTAGGCGAGAAGGATTCATTTCCGCATCGGTAGGGTGGTTGATTGCGAAGTTCGCGCTGCATCGCCTGATATCGCGCCGACCCATGCATCGAAGGCGCGATTGGCCCCGCCAGGGCCTTCGGAGCCGGGGCGATCTGAATGTGGCTGGACCCCTGGGCTGACAGCGTGCACACATCCTTGGCAGACACCGGCAGTGGGGTTTCCCTGCCGCCCTGGCGGCCCCTGTTGCGGGGCGCACGGCAGCGGGAGGGACGATCCCCCACGGCCCGCTGGCTGCAGCTGGCGAGTGTGGCTGCAGACGGAACGCCGCGGGTGCGCACCCTTGTGTTCCGGGGCTGGGCCAGCCCGGCGGCGCTGGACCTGCTCACCGATGGACGCAGCGACAAGGCCAGCGAACTGGCCGCCCGGCCGGCGGTGGAGATCTGCTGGCTGCTGCCCCGCGCCCGCTGTCAGTTCCGGCTGCGCGGGCTGCTGCAGTGCCTGCCCCCCGCCGAGGCCGACAGCGAGCGGGAGCGCCACTGGCGTTCCCTCTCCCCCGGCGCCCGCGCCGTCTGGGGTTGGCCGCCGCCAGGGCGGCCGCGGCAGCCAGAGGCCCTGTTCCCCGCCGAGCTGCCGGACGGCACCCTCCTACCAGCCCACTTTCAGCTGCTCCGCATCACGGTGGACCAGGTGGAGCTGCTGGAACTCGGCCCCCAGCCACACCGCCGACGCCGCTGGCGACAGGTCACCGGCTGGCGGGAAGAGCCGCTGAATCCCTGAAGCCGCCACGACCGCATCCCCCCGGCGGGACCAGCGCAGACCCTGCACCTCTCCAGGCAGCGGGGCGAGGCGCGCTGGGGCGAGCCTATGGCGGCTGAGCCGCCGATGGCCTAAAGCGGGACTGCCTCTCTCTGCGCTGCGCCCGATGGCGGACACCCCCAGCCTCTGGAGCCACAAGCCCTGGTGGTGCCAGCCCTGGTCGATCCTGCTCACCGGCGTGGCGCTGGTGGGGGGCAGCCTCTGGTGGCCCGGGCGCTGGTGGCTGAGCGCGCCCCTGGCGCTGGCGGTGCTGCTGTGGTGGTGGGTGTTCCTGGCGGTGGTGCCGGCGGCATACCGGGCGGAGATGGCGGCGGAGGAGCCGCGACAGCCATGATCGTTGTCCATCTCGGCCCGCTCGGCGGCGGCCCCCTGGCCGTTCAGATCACCCCGGATCTGGAGGTGCTTCTGCGTCTCGGGCTGTCCGTGCTCTGCGGCATGGCGGTGGGCCTCAACCGTGCCCACCACGGCAGCATTCCCCATCCGAACCGGCTGCGGGTGCACGTGCTGGTGGGCCTGAGCGCCTGCCTGATGGTGCTGGCGGCCGGTGGCGATGTGAATGCCCGCAGCCGGGCGATTCAGGGGGTGGCCACCGGCATCGGCTTCCTCGGGGCCGGCGAGATCGTGGTGCCCCGCCAGGCCGATGCCACCGGAGCACCGGAGGTGCGCGGGCTGAGCAGCGCCGCCTCGATCTGGTTTACCGCCGCGCTGGGGGTGACGGTGGCGGCCTCCAGTCCGCTGGTGGCCCTGCTCGCCCTGGCCCTGGCCCTGGTGACACTCTCCAACCGCGTGAGCTGGCCGGTGCGCCCCCGCCACCGCGGCGATGGGGAGGCGGATCAGAACAGGAACCGCTGACGGCTGCCGCCGTCCGATTGGCTGGTATCGCCGTTCTCCCCTTCGGGCACAGCGCTGGTTCCCTCCCCCTGCCAATCGGCCTCCCAGTAGCTGATGCCGTCGAGGTCGAAGGGGCGACCATCGAGGTGGGCGGTCTGCAGACGCGTGCTCCCCATGCGGGTGATCAGGCCCCCCAGCTCCATCGGGCCGAGGTCGGTGCGCACATCCTTGCCGGCGGCAAGCAGCAGGGCCGGCAGGCGCACCAGATTCTCCGGGCGGGTGAGCTTGCGGAACAGGGCCTGCAGCGCAAGCTGCTGGCGCTCCATGCGGCCGATGTCGCCGGTCTCGTCGTGGCGGAAGCGCAGGAAGCCCTCGAGATCGCCACCGCGCAGGATCTGCAGACCGGGTTGAAGATCGATGTAGAGGCCCTGGCTGCGGTCGGTGTACTTCATCCGCTTGGGCACGGCCACCTCGATGCCACCGAGCAGATCGGCCATGCGGCGGATTGCCGCCAGGTTGATCACAACGTGATGGGAGATGGGCCGGCCGAGGCCGTTGCCCACCTCCTGCTTGATCGCGTCGGTGCCGCCGAGGGCATAGAGGGCGTTGATCTTGAGCGGACCGAAACGCTGCGATTCGACGTAGGTGTCGCGCGGGATCTGGGTGATGCGGGTGACAGCGCCATCCACCCGCAACACAGCGATCACATCGGTGTTGCCGCCGCCCACATCGGTGCCGAGCAGCAGCACGTCGTCGTTGCCGAGGTTGGCCCAGGCGGCGAAGGGATTCGTTAGGGCCTGGCTGGCGCCGGCCAGGGGGCGGTTGAGCCGTTCCGCCAGCGGGCCGGAGAGCAGCACCCCTCCGCCCAGCCCGAGCGCGATGGCCAGAAGCACGGGCGACGGGTGGGAACGGCGTGCCCTGGGCCGCGCAGGCGGGCGGGCGGCGGACCGGGCCGGGTTGCGGTTCATGAGCGAAACGCTACGGCATCCTTCAGATTCGCAGCGCTTCATCGGGACGCAGGCCGGCCTGCACACGCCACAGGGCCGCATAGGCGCCGCCGCAGGCGATCAGTCCGGCGTGGGTGCCCTGCTCCACGATCCGACCACGCTCGAGCACCACGATTCGGTCGGCGTGGCGCACGGTGCTCAGCCGGTGGGCGATCACCAGGGTGGTGCGCCCGGCGGTGAAGCGATCGAGGGAGCGCTGGATCGCCGCTTCGGTTTCGTTGTCGACCGCCGCGGTGGCCTCATCGAGGATCAGCACCGGCGGATCGCGGAGGATCGCGCGGGCCAGGGCGATGCGCTGCCGCTGGCCGCCAGAGAGCCGCTGGCCCCGTTCGCCCACAACGGTGTCGTACCCGTGGGGGAGCTCCTCGATGAAGGCGGCTGCCTCCGCCAGGGCGGCGGCCCGCGCGATCGCGGCCCGCGAGGCTGCGGGATCACCCAGGGCGATGTTCGCGGCGACCGTGCCATCGAACAGGAACACCTCCTGGCTCACCAGGGCGATCGCGCGGCGCAGGTCCTCGAGGCGCAGGCTGGCCACGGACCGGCCGTCGAGGCGGATACTGCCTCCCTGTGGTTCCTGCAGCCGCAGCAGCAGCCGGGCCAGCGTGCTCTTGCCCGAGCCGGTGGCCCCCACGATCCCCAGGGTCTGGCCTGGTTCGACCGCCAGGGAGAAATCAACCAGCAGGGGCGCTCGTCCGGGATAGGCGAAGTCCACCGCGGCGAACGCGATCGCGCCGCGCACCGTCTCGCGCGGGAGCGGTAGAACGCCCACGGCCTGCCGCCGCGGCGTGTCGAGCAGGTCGAACACCCGTCGGGCGGAGGCCATCGCCCGCTGGCCGTCGTCGAGGGTGTGGCCGAGACCGGTGAGCGGCCAGAGCAGGCGCTGGGTGATGAAGACCAGGAAGCTGTAGGTGCCGATCGCCAGGGTGCCCCGCCAGGCCTGCAGGCCGCCGATCACCAGGATCGCCAGGAAGGCGAACAGGATCGCGAAGCGGATCAGGGGCACAAAGGCCGAGGAGAGGCGAATCGCGCGGGCGTTGCTGCGGCGGTAGGCCTCGCTGCGCTGCTGCAGGTTGCTGCGCGACCAGGCCTCAGCCCCGTAGCAGCGGATTGTCTGCATGCCGCCGAGGTCATGGGCGAGCTGGGCGGCGATCGCAGCCGCCCGTTCGCGCACCTCGGCATAGCGGGGTTCGAGCCGGCGCTGGAAGGCCAGCGAGCCCCAGAGGATCACTGGTACCGGCAGGAAGGCGGCGCCGGCCACCCCCGGCGAAAGCCAGAGCATGGCGCCGCCGACGGCCACCACGGTGGTGATCAGTTGCAGGATCTCGTTGGCGCCGCTGTCGAGGAAGCGCTCCAGCTGATTGATGTCGTCGTTGAGGATCGCCAGCAGGCGGCCACTGCTGCGGGCCTCGAACCAGCCCATTTCAAGCTGCAGCAGATGATCCCAGGCCTGCAAGCGCAATTCATGTTGCACCTGCTGGGCCAGGTTGCGCCACAGCAGACGCTGCAGATATTCAAAGAGTGATTCCGCGCTCCACAGGGCGAAGGAGAGCAGCGCCAGGGCCGTGAGCTGGGCCGGAACTGTGGCGAGGCCGAAGCCAGCGAGCCAGGAATGTCGCTCGCGGCTCACGACATCGACCGCCAGGCCGATCAGCACCGGCGGCGCGAGGTCGAAGAGCTTGTTGAGCACCGAGCTGATGGAGGCCAGCAGCACGGTGCGGCGGTGGGGGCGAAGCGATCGCAGCAACCGCCCCATGCCGAGCGCGCCGGCCGAGGGGGCCGGCAGGTGGGTCACCAGCGGTTGCCGTCGCCGCCGTAGCCACCACCACCACCGCCACCGCCGTAGCCGCCGCGCTGGCCACCACCACGCTGGCCACCGCCGCCACCGCCACCGCCCGCTTCCCGCGGGGTGGCTTTGTTGACGCGGATCATGCGGCCCATCCACTCCACATTCTGAAGGTCGTCGATCGCCTTCTGCTCAGCGGCGTCGTCGATCAGGTCGACGAAGGCGAAACCACGCTTGCGACCGGTCTCACGGTCGAGGGGCAGGCTGCACTGGCGCACCTCGCCGTACTGGCCGAACAGGTCAACAAGGTCTTCCCGCTCTGCCCGGAACGAGAGGTTGCCGATGTAAATGGTCATTCACGCAAATGGCTGGGACGGATTCGTGGGAGGCCGGGAATCCCGGGAAAGCCAGTGAACGGTGAAGACCGGAGATCGAAGCCTGAAGGGGGTCGAACCTGGAAGGTATCCGCCGGCTGGTCGAGCCGTTGGGGAGCCTGGACGTCTTGGAATCAAGGGAACTCTACAGCGCCACACCCGGCCGGGGCCGGGGCTGGGGCGGCGGTCATGGAGAAGCTTGAAGCAGATCGGAAACGAAACCGAAGAACGGCCGGCGGCATCCGAGACTGCTCCATTGTCAGCAAACCCTGATCCCCGCGATCCCGACGATGACGGCCCCCGCCCCCTGGAGCCTCGCCTGGCGCGAGAACGGTGAACTGGCCCCGCAGGATCTCTTCGACCTGCTGCAGGCCCTGGTGGTCACCGAAAGTGTGGATGCCCAACCGTCGCTGGTGGCGGCCGTGGAACGGATGTCGGTCAGCGAGATCAGCGTGCTCGTCAGCAGTGAGGTGACGGGGCTGTGCGCCTGAGGGCGGCGGCGCTCAGATCGGGTAGCGGCGGGCGGCGGCGCTGCGGCAGTTGTCGCGGGCCGCATCGATGCTCTGGCCGCCATTGATTTGCCCCACAACGCAGGAGCAGGCGTAGTTGGCCATGCCGGCCGGAGCGCGTTTGCCCGCCTGGGCCATTTCGCTCTCAAACGCGCTCAGGCACACGGCCATCACGATCTCCCCCATGCCCCGGGCCCGGGCCGGGCCGGCGGCGCCGGACGCCTGGGCGGCGAGGGCGAGTCCGGCGGCGACCAGGAGGGCGATGGAGCGAGAGCGCGGCATGGTCAGGTGGTGACTCTGGAGATCTGGAGCTCCTTGTTCATGATGCGGAGCCGGCGGAGATCGGCGAAGACATCCTGGGGCATTCCCTTGGGCAGATCGACCAGGCTGTGGGAGTCAAAGATCCGGATGCGGCCGATCGAGCGGCCGTTGAGGCCAGCCTCGTTGGCGATGGCGCCCACGATGTTGCCGGGGCGCACCCGATCGCGCCAGCCCACCTCGATGCGGAAGCGCTCCATATGCGGCTCGGGCGGCCCGTCCGCGCGGCCTTCCGAGCGGCCTTCGGAGCAGTCTTCGCCGCGTCCGTCGGTGCGGGCTTCGCCGCGGCGGGGGCGCTCCCGCCGCTCGTTGATCTGGTGGGGAATCTCTTCCCCGTGGCGCAGCAGCGGCCGACCGTTGAGGCTGAGCTGAAGCGCCGCCAGCGCCAGCCGCTCCGGCGTGCAGCCCAGCTCCCCCGCCGCCCGCTGCAGCAGCTCGGCCAGCAGGGCCCGCTCCTCCTCGTTGCCGGGGGGGGTGGTTACGCTGTCGGTGAGGCGCTGGCGCAGGCGATCGAGGCGGCTCTGGTTGATGGTGGCGTTGGCCGGCACCTCCATCGCTTCGATCGGCTGGCCGGCGGCCCGCTCCAGCCCAGCAAGCAGGCGCCGCTCTCGCGGCGTGACGAACAGGATCGCATTGCCGTGCCGACCGGCGCGGCCGGTGCGGCCGATGCGGTGCACATAGGCCTCGCCGTCGAAGGGCATGTCGTAGTTCACCACCAGGCCGATGCGCTCCACATCCAGGCCGCGGGCGGCGACGTCGGTGGCCACAAGCACATCGACGCGTCCGTCGCGCAGCCTCTCAATGGTGCGTTCGCGCTGGGCCTGGGGCACCTCGCCGTTGAGCACGGCCACCTCGTGGCCGAGGGCCTCCAGGGCCTCCGCCACCTCCAAGGTGACGGCGCGGGTGCGGGCAAAGACGATCACCCCCTCGCCACCCTCAGCCTCCAGCACCCGCTCCAGCGCTTCCAGCTTGCGCGGGCCGGGAACGGTGAGGAACCGCTGACGGATCCGGCGTCCTTCGGCGCCCTTGGTGCGGATGGTGATCTCCGCGGGGTCTTGGAGGTAGCGGCGGGTGAGGCGGCGGATCTCGCTCGGCATGGTGGCCGAGAACAGCACCACCTGGCGGGTGGTGGGCAGCTGCTCCAAGACCCACTCCACGTCTTCGAGGAAGCCCATGCGCAGCATCTCGTCGGCCTCATCGAGCACCAGGGTGCGCAGGCCGGAGACGTCGAGGGTGCCCTGGCGCATGTGGTCCATCACGCGCCCAGGGGTGCCGACCACGATGGGCACGCCGCGGCGCAGCTGCTGGATCTGCTCACGGAAGTCGGCGCCGCCGTACACGGCGAGCACGCGCACATCTCCCATGGCCGCGGCGAAGCTGCGCATCGCCTCGCACACCTGCAGCGCCAGCTCGCGGGTGGGGGTGAGCACCAGCACCTGGGGGGTGCGGACGTCGGGGTCGAGGCGGTGCAGAAGCGGCAGCGCGAAGGCGGCCGTCTTGCCGGTACCGGTCTGGGCCTGGCCGAGCAGGTCGCGGCCGAGCAGCAGTTCGGGAATCGCACCCTTCTGAATCGGGGTCGGATCGCGGAAGCCGATTCGGCGCAGTCCCTCCAGAAGATCCGGGCGCAGGCCAAAGCCGGCGAAGCCATCGGCCACATCGGCCCCGGTGGCGTCAGCATCGGCCCCGGCCCCGGCGGCGGGGCTGGATGGGGCGCTCTCGCCGGGAGCCGGCTCCGCAGCAAGGCCTTCAGGGCTGGGAAGAACGATGGGGCTGTCGGTGGATTCGGGGCTCAGCGGCTCGTTGCCGGCGCCGGAGAGCGCGGTGGCCGGTTCGGGGCTGGCGCCGGGGAGCGACGGGTCGAGCGCGAGCACGACGGAACCAGGGGCCTCAAATCCGTTCGCTGCCACGGCGAAGCGGGGGGCACCCTCAGGGGTGTGGGACACAGGGATGAAACGGGCCTGCGGAGGACCGGATGATTCCTTCAACGCAGGCGGGCAGCGACCCGGGGGGCGCGGAGGGCACGCTGGGAACCAAACGGTTCGCAGGCGTGACAACCGATGCCCTGAGCTGCCTGGCTCCGATCAAAGGGTGAATTGAAACTTTACCAGGTGGCCCGCTCAAGCGGCCCGGCCGAAGTCGTCGGCGCGCCGCTCGATGTCTTCCTCGCGCAACAGGGCGCCCCGCTGCACCTCCACGATCAGCAGATCCTCCGGTCCTGCGGCCGCTCGGTGCCAGGCCCCCTGCGGGACCTGGAGCGTGGTGCCTGGGCAGGCGGCGATCGTCTGGCCCTCGAGCTCCAGAATGCCGGTGCCTCCCACCACCACCCAGTTCTCACTGCGGTGGCGGTGGCGTTGCAGGCTGATGCGCCGCCCGGAAGCGATGCACAGCCGCTTCACCAGGTATCCCTCCCCGCTGGCCAGGGTTTCAAACCAGCCCCAGGGGCGCTCGGAGCGGCTGGGGACATCCCCTTGGGCGGGGCTGGCGGGTAGGGGGGATGGGCCGGATGTCTCCATGGCGGCCGGCGGGGTTGGGAAGCCAGAACGGACGCAGCGTAGGTGGGTTCCGCCGAGGCCGCCGCAGTTCTTGTGCGGCGGCGGCTCGCTTGAAAGACTGACCAGAGCCACCTGGGGCCAGGGTTCCCAAGTGGGGAGCCTCACACTTCTCAGGGCACCTTTGGGCTGACTGCGAACTGGATAGGGGGCCACAGTTCACAGGAGCAGCAATAACTTCCAGAAGAAGTTAAAGGCGATGCAGGAGAGCGTTTCAGCGAATCTGCGGTTGCTCTGCTGTGGGGGCAGTGGGGCCGCAACGAACGCGTAACGGGAGGATCTCCTCGGGGGGAGACTATTGGAGCAGGGGCTCTGGCAAGGGCGGCCAGGGGTTCCGGGCCGGTGCTCGAAGTATGGGGAGGTGGCACAGGGTTGCCAGGGAGGGTTCACGTTTCGTTGATTGTTTTCACGCTTCGTGATTCAGTGGCACAAATCAGCCGTGCCTGGCGACGGGCTCGGGTCAGGGCGGTGTAGAGCAGGCGGCCATCGGTGCGCTCACCGCCAGGCAGCAGCACAATCACCGTTTCGGCTTCGCTGCCCTGGGCCTTGTGCACCGTGAGCGCCAGGGCCGGCTCCAGGCTGCCGGCCAGCTGGGCCGGATGGACCCGGAGCGTTCCCTCACCCTCCGCCGTTGTGTCCGCACTGGCCGCCGCCTCGCCGGTTCCGAACAGCAACCAGCGGGTGCCATCCAGGGGGTCGGCGGCGAGAACCACGCCCAGATCGCCGTTGGCCAGGTCGAGCTCGGGCAGATTGCGGGTGCAGAGCACCGGGGTGCCGGCGGGCCAGAGGCGTGGATCCGCCAGCGCCGCAGGCCCCAGCAGGGCCCGGTGGATCGCCTCCACGCCCCAACGGCCGCGACGGCGGGGCACCAACACAAGCAGTCGGTCGCGCTCCGCCAGCAGCGCCCGCTCCGCCACCGCCCCAGCCTCTCCGCCGGTCCCTGCGCAGGCCGCGGCCAGCTCCGCCAACCGCTTGCGGTGCCGCTGCAGCGGCTCCAGCAGCGGCTCCGGCAGGGAGGGGGCGGTGCTTTCGTACCAGCGCAGGTTGTCCTCCGGACCCAGCCCCTCCAGAAGCTCCCGCAGCGCCAGCAGCGGATCGGGTGCTTCGGCGCCGTTGCCGCTGGCCTCAGCGGCCTCGATCCCTTGCCGCAGCCGCGCCGCCGCCGCTGCGATCGCCCCGTCGTTGCGATGCACCGTGCGCAGGGTGATCGCCGCCGCCCCCAGCGCCTGCTGCAACGCCGGCCGCTGCAGTTCCGGCAACAGCGCCCCCGGGGCCACCGGCGGCAGTTGGGCCGGATCCCCCACCAACACCAAGCGGCAGGAGTCGGGCAAGGCCTCCAGCAGGGCCTCCATCAGGCCCAGATCCACCATCGACACCTCGTCGACCACGAGGAGGTCGAGCGGCAGCGGGTTGTGGCGGTTGCGGGCGAAGCCCTCGCCCCGGCTCTCGAGCAGACGATGCAGGGTTGTGCAGGGGTGGCGCCCGCCGCTGGCGGCCCGCAGCCGCGCCGCCGCCTTGCCGGTTGGGGCCGCCAGGTGCAGGCGCGCACCGCCCTGGTGGCGCTCGAGCCGGGCCAGCATGCGCGCCACCGTGCTCGTTTTGCCGGTGCCCGGTCCGCCCTGGAGCAGCACCAGCCGGTGACGCAGCACCGCCGCCACGGCGCGGCGCTGGTCGGGATCGAGGCGCTTGTCGCCAGGCTCGGACGCCTCGGCCGCCGGCTCCTCAGGCGGGGGCTCGCCGGCGGCCGGAGCGCCGGAGGGAGTGGTTTCGGCCCTGCGGATCAGGTTCTCCAGCACGCTCTGTCGGCGCTCCCACCAGCGCCGCCAAACGATCCGCCCGTCGTCGAGCACCAGCGGACCGAGGGGGGGGGAGGCGAGGGGGGAGCCCTCCAGGGCCTCACGATGGCCATCCGGCCAGTGGTGCGCATCCACCTCCGCCGGGGCCGGGGCGTGCAGGCGCAGCTCCGGTTCGCCCCGCGCCAGGGCGGCCGTGAGGGCCCGGATCAGCTCCGCCAGTCGTGGATCCTGCTCCGTCTGGGTCAGACGCGGCAGCGCCTCCACCAGGGCCTCGGCCAACACCGGCAGCCAGGCCGGCTGTTCTTCGGCGCGCATCACCATGGCGCCTCCCCCCGCCCGCCGAGCACCGCATCCAGGGCCAGCAGCCGGGCCAGCGGTGGGGCGTCGACCAGCATTCCCGGCACCCAGGCCGGCGCCCCCTGGCCCCCTGGCCCCGACCCGCCGGCCTCCAGCTGCCCCGGGGTGCCGCGCAGGAACACGTAGGCGTATCCCCCCAGATGGCGGGCGGGCTCGTAGCCCGGCAAGCGCCAGGCGAGCAGCCGGTGCAGGGCCACCAGATACAGGTGGGCCTGCAGGGGGTAGTGGCGCTCCAGCATCAGCAGGCTCATCGCCCCATGGCCGTAGTGGCGGGGACCGCAGCGCAGGGGCTGGCCGGCGGCATCGCGCTCCCCCAGCCAGTTGCTCTTCCAGTCCACTACCCACCAGCGTCCGTTCGCCGTCCCCGCCGGCGCCTGGAACACCAGATCGATCGAGCCGGTGAGGAAGCCGCGGCTGGCGATCGGCAGGGCCGAAAGCCGCTCGGCGTAGTCGGCCCCGAAGACACCGCCCGGATGGTCCTGGAACGGGCGGGCCAGGTCCTCGGCCCTCACGGTGTCGATGCGCAGGTCGAAGCTGAGCTCCGCCCGGCGGCCGTTGGGCGCCAGATCGGCGGGCCGCAGCGCGCCGAGCGACCCGCCGAAGCGACTGGTGCGCATCTGCTCCAGCCCCGCGACGGCCGCCTCCTGCCAGCTGGATGCCAGGCCGGCCCGGCGTAGTTCCCGCTCCACCACCGCCGCGTTGCGGGGGGTAGTGAGCGGCTCGGTGAGCTCGATCCGCTCCAGGATCCGGTGCAGGCAGTCGCCGGCGGCGGCGCCGCGGGGGAAGGCGGCCAGCGGATGGTCCTCGGCAGGGGCAGGTTCCGGCCCGGCGGGGAGGGTGGGGGTGGGAGCGGCTTCCAGCGCGGGCTCGGGGTCGGGGTCGAAGGTGTCGCGACCATCGTCCGGCTGGGTGGCGACACCGCTGGGTTCGGCATGGGCCGCGGCCGTCCAGCTGCTGTAGCTGCTGCGGCCCCAGAGGCGGTCGATGGCCTGGGGCAGGGGAACCGGACCGCAGGCCAGCGGGTCCACGGCCGCGGCCGTGGGCGGAAGCCAGCGGGGCCCCTCGGCGGGCGGTGGCTCGCGCAGCGCAATCGGCAGGGCGCGCCGGGCGATCTGCTCCTCCAGCCGCTCCCGCCAGGCCTGCGGGGGCGTTTCGGCCACCGTGTCCTGCTCCGGGTCGGGCACGCCCTCCTCGGGAAACAGCCAGGGGAACAGGGGGCCGCCCTGCTGGCCGCGGGCCGGCCCCCAGGCCAGCAGCAGCAGATCGCGGGCCCGGGTGGCCGCCACGTAGGCCAGCCGCTCCCGTTCCGCCTGCTCCGCCAGGCGCTGCTGCCGCCTCGCCTCCCAGCCCTCGCCCCAACGGCCATCCAGGTGGAGATCGAGCCGGGGGGCCGCAGCCCCGGGGGGCTGCCAGCGGCTGCCGGGGCGGGGCGGGCCGCCGCGCTGGCTGGCGGCGCCGCTCCAGAGCACCGGGCAGATCACCACCGGGTACTCGAGCCCTTTGCTGCGGTGGATCGTCACCACCGACACCGCGCCGTCGACCCGGTCGCTGTGGGCCTGGTGCTCCTCGGGCACGCTGCGCTCGCGGTCGAGGCGCAGGCGCCGCAGCCAGTCGGCGGCGGCCTCGGCCCCGAGCTGATCGGCGTGCATCCGCTCCTGCACCAAGGCCCCCACCTGCTGCAGATCGGCGAGCAGCCTTCCGCTGAGGGCCAGGCTGGCCATCCGCTCGCCGTCGATCAGCGCCGCCAGCACCCCAAGCAGGCCGCGCTGCGGCAACTGCTCGGCCAGATCGGCCAGCCGACCCGCCAGGCGGCCGCCGCTTCGCTCCGGATCCTCGGCCAGCCGAGCCGCCTCCCAGCCCAGCAGCGGCGAGGCGGCAAGCAGGCGCAGACGGTTGGGATCGGCGGGATCGGCGAGGGCATCAAGCAGGCGCTGCAGGGCAGTGGCGGCGGGGCTGGCGAACACATCGGCGCGGCTCACCAGGCGGCTGGGCACGCCGCGTTGCTCCAGGGCGGCCCGCAACGCCTCAGCCTGGCGGTGCTGGCTCACCAGCAGGCAGATGTCATCGGGCCGCAGCGGCCGGCGGCCCGAGCCCTCCCCCAGCTGCAGCCCACGCCCCAGAAGCTCCACCACCGCCGCGGCAAGACGGGGTGGCAACGAGGCCTCCAGAGCGGTCTTGGAGGGGGTGTCCGCGCCGGGGTCGCCGAGCCAGAGGATCTCGATCGGCGCCTGGGGAGGCTCGGGTTCGGCGCGCTCAGCGCAGGCCCGCACCGGGGGTACCGCAAGGTGCGAGGCCGGCAGGCCGGGGGCCATCAGGGTGTTGAGGCCGCCGATCAGGGCGGCGGTGGAGCGGCGGTTCTCCTGCAGCTCGTAGCGGCTGTCGGCCTCGGCGCGGGCGCGCAGGTACGTGGCCAGATCGCCGCCGCGGAAGCGGTAGATCGCCTGCTTGGGGTCGCCGACGATCAGCAGCGGATGGCGGCCGCCCCCGAACGCCTGCCGCAGGATGCGCCACTGGATCGGGTCGGTGTCCTGGAATTCATCCACCAGGGCGGCGTCGTAGCGATCACCCACGGCCTGCAGCAGCGAAGCCGTGGCGCCCCCGTCGGGGCCGGGATCGAGGTCGGCCAGCAGCTGGGAGAAGGTGGTCACGCCGCTGCGCTCGCGCCGCTGCCGCAGCTCGCGGCGGCCGTGGTGGGCGGCATGGAGCAGCGCCAGCTCCGCCGGGCCATCGACCAGCTCGCCGATCGCCCGCATCAGCACCGGCCGCAGCAGCCGCACCTGGCCATCGATCGGCTGCTCGTGGCGCCGAGCCTCCTCGCTGAAGGCGCCGGGATGGTAGTGGCGGGTGAGCAGCGGCTGGCTGCGCACCGCCCCGTAGTCGCCGCCGGGTGGCTGGGCCTCGATCCAGGCCTGCAGCTCATCGCAGCGATCGCGGCGCGGCCGGGCGCTGTAGTCGCCAGTGCGGCTGGCGCCGCATTCTTCCTTCCAGCGCAACGCTGTCTCGCGCAGTTCGGTCTCGAGGGCGCGGCCCTCCTGCAGCCAGAGATCGCGGAAGCGCCGCCAGCGCTCGCGCCACAACTGCGGCAGCCAGCGGGGCAGCGGCTCCGACCAGGCCGGCAGGTCGGGGGGTGGGGCGAGCTCCAGGGCTGGATCCCCATCCAGCTGGCGCAGCACCGCCACCAGGGCCGGCGCCCCCAGTCCGGCGCTTCGCAGGCCCGCCAGCAGCGACACGGGCAGGGGCAAGAGCTGCTGCTGCGCGTAGTCATGCGCCACCTGCTCGAGGCGGGTCTCGCCGTCGGGGTCGAGCTGGAGCTGCGGTGAGCGGCCTGCCTCCAGCGCCTGGCGCTGCAGGGTGCGGCGGCAGAAGCCATGGATGGTGGTGATGTCGGCCGCATCGAGTTCCTCCAGTGCCAGCAGGAGTCGGCCGCGCAGTTGCGGATCGGCCGCCCCGCGATCCGCCGCCCCACGTCGCCCATCGAGCCAGGCGGCGAGCACGGCGTCGGGCGGCAGGCGGGCGGGATCCTCCAGGCAGGCCAGGGCCTCCTGCAGCCGTTGGCCGATGCGGTCGCGCAGCTCGGCGGTAGCGGCGTCGGTGAAGGTCACCACCAGCAGCCGCGACAGGGGTCGGCCCGCCTCGCCCACCAGACGCAGCACCAGGTGGGCCAGCGCGAAGGTCTTGCCGGTGCCGGCACTGGCCTCCAGAAGGCGCAGGCCCGGCTCCAGAGGCAGGCTGTTGGCCTCGAACGGCAGCACCTGCTCCGGCCTCCCGCTGCCGCTCATCGGCCTGGGCGCCGGCGCTCACGGCGGATTTCCGCCGCCAGCAACGGACCGTAGAGGGCGTCAGCCCGCTCGCCGAAGCGCGCATCGAGCAGGGCCGCCGCGCTGCGCTCCGCCCCGAAGCAGACCACCATCACCTCCTCCTCCCGCTCGGGCCGCCCCACGCCATCCCCCTCCCAGACCTTTCGCGCCGCCTCGAAGCCTTCGCCGGGTCGGTCCTGCTCCTTGGCGCGCCAGGCCCAGCCGCTGCGGGGGGGAACGGGCCAGCAGGCCTGGCGCCAGGCCTCCCGCAGTGCCGCCAACCGCTCCAGCTCGGCGCGTGCGGCCTCCGGCTCGGGGGCCTGCAGCCGCAGCTCCAGCCCAAGACGGTTGCCATCGCGGGCGATCAGGGCTCCCTGGAGCGGCCTGCGGCCGGTGTCCGGGGCGGCGGCGGCGGCCAGCAGCAGCAGCAGCCATAGGTCGATCCGGTGGCTGGGCCCGGCGCGGCCGGTGTGGGTCACTACCACGCTCTCCCCGCGCCAGCGGGGGGCAGCCTGCCACGGACCCCAGGCCAGTGGCTGCTGCCAGGGCTCCCCCAGCTGCGCCAGGGTGTCCTGGAGGCTGCTCCAGCGTTCGGCCAGCGCCCGGGCCTCGAGCGCCCCGGCAGCGCCGGCGGGCAGGCTGCCCTGGCCGCGGCTGCGGGCCTGCCACCCCTGCGCCAGGCCCGCCTCCGGCTCCGCCGCTCCGTCCTGCAGCAGGGTCCGCAGCAGGCGTGAGCGCTGCAGTTCGCTGAGTTCCAGCGCCTCGAGATCCTCCAGTGCCTCCAGCCATTCGCCGGGTCTCATCCCCAGCTGCCGCAGCCACTGGCGCTGGGGTTCCCGCAGCCAGGCGGCGAGGTCGTCGAAACGGGCGACCGGATCGGCCGTGACGGGGGGCGAGGGCGAGGGCGGCGCGGTGCGCGCCAGGCCGCGCAGCGGCGCCGGCGGGGCCGCCTCGATCAGCCGCCGGGCCTTCAGGCGCCGGCGGTCGCAGCTGGCGGGCGGACGGCCGCCGCGGGGCTGGAAGTTGGCCCGCTCCAGCGGGCTGGCGGCGTGCTCGGCCACCAGCGCCGCCAGGGCGTCCCGCCCCAGCTGCCCCTCCAGCCACTGCAGCCACTGCCGCACCGGTCCGGCCGGCGGCAGCGCTTCGCCGCTGCGGTCGTCGCGGCAGCTCCAGCTGATCAACAGGTGGCTGCGGGCCGAGAGCAGGGCTTCCAGGAGCACATAGCGATCCTGGTCGGCGCTCTGGGGATCCCCAAGCCGCCGCTGGCGCTCCATCAGGTGAAAGCCGGGCCGGTCGTGCTGGCGCGGGAAGACGTCGGCGTCGAGCCCGAGCAGCACGATCACGCGGTGGGGGATGGCGCGCATCGGTTCGAGGGCGCTGATCGTGAGGCTGCCGCTGCGGTGCCCGAAGCGACCGCTGTCCACCGCCAGGGCCTCATCCAGCACGGCTGCCACCACGGGCGCCTCCAGCAGCAGCGCCGTCCCGGCGGCGGCCTCCTGCCAGTCGTCGATCGCGGCGAGCAGGACCGGCAGCTCCCAGGCGGCCTCGCCGCCGTCACCGAACAGATCGGCCAGCAGCTCCCGCAGGCGGTTGGCCCAGGTGGGTCCATCGGCCGCGCGTGCCAGCAGCGCCAGCCAGTGGCGCAGACGGGTGAGCAGGTGGAGCCAGCGGCCCGTGAGGCCCAGCTCGGTCGCGCCGACGGCCGGCGCCACGGTTGTGTCAGCGGTGGTCTGCCCCTCGGCGGCCTCCTCTTTCTGCACCAGCGCCGGTGGCGGCCCCAGGGCCAGGCCGGGCCGCTCGGGCAGCACCAGGCCGAGCAGCAGCCGGTCGATCGCCCAGGCCAGGGAATGCACCGGGTCGCCGCCGCGGGCGGCGGCATCGAGGCCCCAGCGGAAGCCGCAGCGCTGCAGCACCCCGTTCAGACGGGCCGCCTCGTTGGGGGTTAAGGCAAAGCGCTGCTGCAGCGGCCCGCAGTCGAGCAGACCCTCCAACGCCGAGGCGGTGAGACGCTCCCCCCCCAGCCGCAGCAGGGCCAGAAGGGTGCGGCCGATGCCGGCCTGGCTCTGCTGGCTGCGGTCGGTCAGGCGCCAGGGAATCGCGATCCCGACCGCGTCGCGGTCGCCGAACACCGAGGCCACCAGCGGCGCGAAACGGTCCACCTGGGGCGTCATCACCAGGATGTCGCGGGGCTGCAGGCTGGGATCCTGCGCCATCAGCTGCAGCAGGCGATCGCGCACGATCTCCACCTGCCGCAACGGTCCCGGGCAGGGGTGGAACTCCAACGAGCTGTCGCCGCGGGGCAGCTGGAGCGGCGGTCCATCGCCCCGTGCCAGCTGCTCCTGCAGCTGGGCCAGCAGCGGCGCCGCCGTGGGGCCTGCGGGATGGCGGCTGGCCGGCGCGAAGAACAGCTCCTCGTGGCGCTCCTCCCCGAGCTGGGCCTCACCGGTGCCCTCCAGCAGCTGCTGAAACTCGGCCCCGAGCCGGCCGAAGCGCGCCTCCAGCGGCGGCGCCTCCAGCAACCAGTCGAGGTCGAGGGGCTGCTGGAGGGCTTCGCGCAGCTGGCGGCGGCGGTTCTCACATCGCTGCCAGAGGTCGGCGCAGGGGGTGAGCAGATAGAGCTCCACGCGGCGCCGCCCGCTGAGGGCCTGCAACAGCCGCACCTGCACCGGGGCCAGGCTGCTCAGGCCGAACAGGCGCAGCGGCTGGGCGGGGGGGACGGCAGGGACCCGGCCCAGGCTGCGCCGCAGCCGCTCGATCGCGCGCTCCATGCGCAGCCCCGCCGGATCGATCCCCAGGCGCGCGCGCAGGGCGGCGTAAAGCGGTGGCTGCCAACGCAGCGCCTCCGGCAGCGGGCTGGCGGCCGCCTCGCCCTCCCCCCAGGCCCGCAGCAGCTCCGGTCGGTAGAGGGCATAGTCATCGAAGGCGTCGGCGATGGCGCGGCCCAGCTGCCAGGTGGCCAGATCGAGCCGCCGCCCATCGCTGCGGCGGGCCAGCCACTGGCGCAGCGGCGCCCCGACCTCGCGGGCCGCCAGCTCGGGCAGTAGCTCCAGAAGCGGCCACACCAGCCGGCTGGCGCGCCAGGGGTCGGGCTCGGGATCGGTGTCCGGCCCGATCGGCGCTGTCGCGGCCGGCTCCTCCTCCGCCAGCACCTCCTCGACCAACTGCCGCAGCAGGGCGGCCGGGAAGGGGAACCGCAGGTTGGCGGCAACACCGCCAAGGGCTTCCGCCAGCCGCTCCCCCAGCCAGCGGCTGGTGGGCCAGGTGTTCACCACCACCACGGCGGTCTCCAGCGGCGGTGGCGGCGCCAGGCGCAGCTGCGCGGCGAGCAGCTGGGCCAGAAACTCGGCCCGGTTGCTGCGGTACACGATCAGCCCCGCGGGCTCGGGGACGGCGGTGCGGGGGCTCAGGGATGCAAACCGCGGGGACCCAGCGGCAGCACGGGGCTGGGATCCGGCTGCGGTGACAGGCCGGGCACGCGGCGCACCTGCCGGGTTTCCGCGCAATAGGCCGTGAGGTGGCCGCCGTAACAGGCGCCGGTGTCGATCAGCACCACCTGGCGCAGGTGGCGCACGTGGGGGCCGGGTGTGTGGCCCACGATCACCTCGCCGAAGCGGCCGTCGTAGGCCTGCCAGAAGGCCATTCGCACCGAGAGGTCGGGCTGCCAGGTGAGCGGATCAAAGCCGGCGTGGGTGGCCACCCAGCCCCGGCCCCAGTAGGCGAGCGGCAGATGGCGCAGCCGCTGCAACCAAAGCCGGGCGCGGCGATCGCCGAGCTGGCGGTAGGTATCACAGCCGGCGAGGCCGGTGAGGGCGATCGTTTCTCCCTTCCCGAGCCCGTCCACCAGGGCGCGCTCGTGATTGCCCATCAGCCACACGGCCCGGCCGGACTGCACGAGCTCCCAGGCGATCTCCATGGCGGCCTCGATGCGCGGCCCACGGTTGATCACGTCCCCGCAGAACACGAGCCGGTCTTCGCGCGGCAGCAGGCTGATGAGGGTGGTGAGGGCGTCGGCGCAGCCGTGCACGTCGCCGATGATCCAGTGGCGCGGGGCCGGGGGGAACGGAGCGGCTCCGGCGGGCGCGTCCGCAGCACAGGCGGCTGCGGATGGCGGGTAGGTCAGCATCCAGAGCTGGCGTCGCCCCCAGTCTTGCCTGGCCGATGCCGTTCTGTCAGCCCCGCCGCCGCTACCGTTCAGACCCTCGCCGCTCGCCGCGATGGAGCCGACGCCACCGATCGATCCCCGCAGCCTGCCGGTGGGCCAGCGCATCCGCCTGCTGGTGAAGGCCCTCAACGGCGCCAAGCGAACCAACGAAGCCCTGGCCCGCAGCCGCGACGGCGAGGAGATGCTCGATGTGCTGCTCGACGCTTCCTCGCGCCTGGGCCTGGGGCTGAGCCGCGAGCAGCTTCGCGATACACCGCCGATCCGCGACTGGGTGTGGTGGAAAAATAAGGAGGCGGTGCTCACGATCGGCGACGACAAGCCCCGCTACCAGCAGGACGGCGGCCAGGGACAGGCGCCCCAGGAGCAGGGGCGGCGGCGCTTCCTGGGGCTGTTCTGAGCTGTGGCGGGCCCGATCAGGAGGCCCGGCTGGTCACGAGCGCGCCGTCTCGGAAGTAGCACTCCACCCGCAGCGGCGGCCCGCCGGCGGCGGGTTCGAGATCCAGGCGGATCGCCTGGTCCCAGTCCTGGCCGAGGCGCGCGGCGGCCTCGGAGGAGGAGGGAATGAAGCCCGTGCTGCCGGTTAGCCGCAGGGTCTGCAGCGGCTGGCTGCGCCGCACACTCTCCAGGCAGCCCTCGTGCAGCGTCGCCCAGGCCACGGGGGAGCCCCCCGCGGGCGGACGTGCTTCGGGGGAGGGGGCCCCGTCAGCGGTGGTCTCACGGGAGGGGGCCTTTTCCGGCAGGGAGCCGCCCTGCAACAGGGCATCGCGCAGTTCGGCGGCGCTCCGGGGCCGGCTGGCCGGGGCCGCAGGAGCGCCGGCCGGATCGGCAGCGCCGGGGCTGGCGGGCTGCGGGCGGGGCGTGGGGGAGGGGGGAGCGGCGATCTGCCCGAGAGCCAAGGCCAGGGCCAGGGCGCTCAGGCCTGCGGCGACCCCGGCGGGAATCCACCAGCGGCGGCGGTGCTGGGCCATCGGGCAGCTGGGGGAGGGGGCGTCTCGGCGGGGGCTGGGGGGCTCAGGCGGCGCTCGCCAGCGGATCGGCGATCGCCGGGCTGGGGGCCTCGAACGAGCCGCGGGCGACAAACTCAAGCCGCAGCTTCAAGAAGGTGATGAATGAGGGGTCGGTGGAGATCACCG
The DNA here is from genome assembly GCA_046340895.1 of Synechococcaceae cyanobacterium. GTDB lineage: Bacteria > Cyanobacteriota > Cyanobacteriia > PCC-6307 > Cyanobiaceae > Cyanobium. The sequence continues at coordinate 42,569 of JBKDSQ010000056.1, forward strand.
CCGCGGCCGGGCGCGGCACGCGGGCTGCGACCGCCGCCAGCTCAGGCGCCTCCAGGAACGCCGGACGGCGCACCAACCAGAAATCGATCGGGCGGTTGTGCTCGCCGTAGTTGCGCACCCGCTCGCGCAGCACCTCCTCCAACGGCTCCTCCTCACAGAGGAAGCGCTCGCTGGCGGCGACGAAGTGGTAAGTGGCGGCAGCGTCGGACACGGGCATCGGGAAGGTCAGGGCTGGTGGCCGAACAGGGGCTCACGCCGCGGATTCTGGATCAGCGCCTTCATCTGCCGCACGGCGGTCTCCAGACCCACGGCCAGGGCCCGCGCCACGATCGTGTGGCCGATGTTGAGCTCCTCCATTCCCTCGATCGCCGCGATCGGCTCCACGTTCTGATACGTGAGGCCATGGCCGGCGTTGACACGCAGGCCGAGGGAGCGGGCCAGGGCGGTTCCCTGTCCCAGCCGCTCCAGCTCTGCCCCCTGCTCCCGCCAGCCGGCCTCGGCGTAGCGGCCGGTGTGCAGTTCCACCCAGCGGGCGCCGACGGCGCAGCAGGCATCCAGCTGGGCCGGGTCGGCATCCACGAACAGACTGACGCCGATGCCTGCCGCCTGCAGCCGCTCCACCATCCCCGCCAGCGGTCCCACCTGGCCCGCCACATCGAGGCCGCCCTCCGTGGTCACCTCCTCGCGCCGCTCCGGCACCAGAGTCACCATGTCCGGGCGGAGGCGGCAGGCGATCGCCTCCATCTCGGCGGTGGCGGCCATCTCCAGGTTGAGGCGGCTGCGCACCGTGGCCCGTAGCAGCTCCACGTCGCGGTCCTGGATGTGGCGGCGGTCCTCGCGCAGGTGCACCGTGATGCCATCGGCTCCCCCCAGCTCCGCCAGCAGGGCATAGCTCACCGGATCGGGCTCCACGGTGCGACGGGCCTGGCGCACGTTGGCGATGTGGTCGATGTTGACTCCGAGGCTGGCCATGGGGCGGGAGGAACGGCGCGGCTTCGGGCACGCTAGGGGCGGCCGCCGCCCCAACTGCCCGCCCCGGCGGAGTTGGCGGCGGCGATTCCTCTTAACGTCAAATCACGAGGGAGCTCAGGGGACCGGCAGTGTTGGCGACAGGGGAGCGAGCCGCGGCCGAGGCGCCGACCGAACCGCAGGTGCCGACCGACCCGGGTCCGGCGCTCACGCCCGGCGACGCTCCCGCCGCCAGCCCCGCCGCCATCGTTGCCGTGGGGGCCAGCGACCAGGCCCGCCAGCGCGAGCGCACCCTCTGCAATGGCATCAGCCCCTGGCTCTCGCCGCTGGCGATGGTGGCCACCCAGGATCTGGCGCTGCCCGCCTGGTTCGGCCGCATCCTGGTGCTCGATCGCCAGCACCTGCCCCCCGATGGGCCGGTGCTGCTGGCCCCCACCCACCGCGCCCGCTGGGATGCCCTGTTGCTGCCCCATGCCGCCGGCCGCCGCGTCACCGGTCGCGACTGCCGCTTCATGGTCACGATCGATGAGATGAAGGGCCTGCAGGGCTGGTTCCTGCACCGCCTGGGTTGCTTTCCGGTCGACCAGGGCCGCCCCACCACCGCCAGCCTCCGCTACGCCGTCGACCTGCTTGCGCGGGGCCAGCAGCTGGTGGTGTTCCCTGAGGGCCGCATCCGCCGCGACGACGGGCCGATCCGCCTGCAGCAGGGCCTGGCCCGCCTCGCCCAGCTGGCCGCCGCCCAGGGGGTCACCGTGCCGGTGGTGCCGGTGGGCATCGCCTACAGCCACGGGCGCCCTCGCCCCGGCGACAGCGCCGCTCTCTGCTTCGGCCCGCCGTTGCTGGCCCAGGGAAGCGGCCGCGAGTCGGCCAAGTCGCTCACAAGCGCGCTCGCCGGCGCCATGCAGTCGGCCGAGCAAGCGGCCCGCGCCTCCCTGGGCCTGCCCCTGGGCCCTGCGTAGAGTCCGGCCACTCCGCCCCGGCCCCGTTGTGACCAGGCTCCCCGCAGCCCTCCTCACCAGCGCGATGCTGGCCGTCACCGCGGCGCTACCCGCCGCCCCCTGGGTCACCGCCCCCGCGCAGGCCCAGGCCGAGGCTCCCGCCGCCACGCCCCCGGCCGGCAGCCCCTTTGATGTCAACGCCGTGCGCAGCCTGCTGCAGCGCGGCGACGCCGCCGTGGCCGCCGGCAACCTGGCCGAGGCCCGCCGCCAATACGATCTGGCCCGCGACGCCGCCCGCCGCCTGCTTGGGTTCTACCGCTCCCTCAGCGGGGCCTTCCGCGGCCTCGATGCGCGCATCCCCCGCGAGATGGACGACAAGGGCCGCCAGACCCTCGAGCTGCTGGCCGACACCAACATGCGCCTGGCCGCCCTGTTCCGGCGCCAGGGCCAACCCGAGGTGGCGGTGCCCCTGCTGGTCGAGGTGGTCAGCAGCATGACCCCCACCACCGAAATCGGCCGCCGCGCTTACCAGCAGCTGCTGGAGATCGGCTTCGTCACCACCCCCTACAACGCTCCCGGCAGCCAGGGCTGAGCCCCCGCAGCGGCGCCCTGCGGCCTAGATTCCGCCCGGCCCTTCGCGATTCCCCTGCGCCTCATGGTGCATCCAGACCAGGTCAAGGCGGCAATCCATAACGCCCTGCCCGGCGCCGACGTGGAGGTGGAAGACCTCACCGGCGGCGGTGACCACCTGCAGGTGCGGGTGGTGTCCGAGGCGTTTGCCGGCCTGTCGCGCGTGCGCCAGCACCAGCTGGTGTACGGCGCCCTGCGCAGTGAACTGGCCAGCGAGGCCATCCACGCCCTTGCGGTGCAGACCGCCACTCCCTGACCTCATCCCCGCCGATTCCCTCGCTTTCTCGCCGATTCCAACGATGGACGCCCAGCTCCAGCAACGCATCCAGGACCTGATCGCCACCAGCCCGGTGTTCGTGTTCATGAAGGGCAGCAAGCTGATGCCCCAATGCGGCTTCTCGAACAACGTGGTGCAGATCCTGCACTCCCTCGGCGTGCCGTTCGAGAGCTTCGACGTGCTCTCCGACATGGAGATCCGCCAGGGCATCAAGGAATACTCCGAATGGCCGACGATCCCTCAGGTGTACGTGAAAGGGGAATTCATCGGCGGTTCCGACATTCTGATCGAGATGTACAACAGCGGCGAGCTCAAAGAAAGGCTGGCCGTGGCCCTGGCCTCCTGAGCGAGCCAGCAACAGCGAATCAATGCGAAGGGCGGCAGCTCAGAAGGGCTGCCGCTCGAACAACGTGCGGGGATCGCCGTCGGGCCCGATGAAGCTGGAGGGATCGCGGATCCAGCGATCGATCAGCTCTTCCAGGCGGCGTTGGGAATGGTGATCGAGCACGCCGGTGCGTCGTAGGGCGTGCAGATAGCCATCGGCGTACAGGCGCAGCTCGCTCGGGCCGTGGTGCCGGTGCGCGAGCTCCTGGCAGGCATCGCAGAGCGACTGGAAGTGGCGGATGGCGTCGGGATGTTCGAGCACAGCGGGGGCAACGGCCCTGCGACCATTCTGACGAAGGAACCGTCCCAGTGCGCGTGCGCGACCGGGGGTGGTCTCGTTAGCGTACCCACACCATTGAGTCCAACTCGCCGATCCCTGAGCGCGGACGTGGCAAGGTGGCGCCCACCACCCTCGATTCCGCCACCCGTCTCCCGTTCCCCCAGGCGCATGACCCAGGCGACAGTGTCCGAATCCGGAGGTCATCCCAAGCGGGTGCTGGTTGTGGACCCCCACGCCACCCTGCGCACGGTTCTTGCCCAGAGGCTGCGGCAGGACGGCCACCTGGCGGCGGCTGTGGCCTCGGCCCGTGAGGCGCTCGACATCTGCCATGACCAGTCGCCCGACCTGTTGGTAAGCGCTGAGCTGCTGGAGGAAACCTCGGCCCTGCGCCTGGCCGCCCAGCTGCACTGTCCCGTGATGGTGCTCACCGCCCGGGCCGGGTCCGAGCCCGTCGTGTCCCTGCTTGATGCGGGCGCCGACGACGTGCTGCGCAAGCCTTTCGGGCTGGAGGAGCTGGCGGCCCGTTGCCGCACCCTGCTGCGGCGCAGCGGCACCGGCCTGCAGGAGCGGGTCTGTGTCGGGCCGCTGGAGGTGCATCTGCTGCTGCGTCAGGTCACCCTGCGCGATCAGCCGGTGGAGCTGAGCCCGCGCGAATTCGCCCTTCTCTGCGCCCTGCTGATGCCGCCCGGAGTGGTGCGCAGTCGCCAGGAGCTGCTGCGCATGGCCTGGCCCCCGTTCAGCGGTGGCCCTCGCTCGGTCGACACCCAGGTGCTCACCCTGCGCCGCAAGCTCGAGCAGGCCGGGCTCGGCGAGGGTGGCGGCATCGAAACGGTGCGACAGCAGGGCTATCGCTTCAGTCTCGACACCCTGCCGGAGGTGGAGGAGAGCGTGGGGGGCGGCCCGGGCAGCCTGTTGGTGCCCAGCAACGGCTCCACCCGCGCCTGATCAGCACCGGGATCAGGGGCGGTACTGGATCGGGTGGCCGCGCGATTCAGGGAGCTGCTGGAAGCAGCAGGGCGAGCGCAGCCACCTCGGCCACCAGCAGCCCAGCGCAGAGGCCCGCCAGCAACTGGTAGGTCCAGGGCGGGCTGATCCGGCCCACGGCAGCGGTATCCACATCGGTGGCACTGCGGAAGCGCCCTAAGAAATCGTCAAAGCGGGCCACGCGCTGGGGCAGCAGGAAGGAGCGCCCGCCGCCCCGGCTGCGCACATACCAAACTCGCCCTCCCTGGCTGGTGGCCACCGGCGTCAGGCCTTGCACGGCACTCCAGGGCAGGCTCCAGCCGCGCCGGAGCAGCCAGGCGCACCAGGCAGGGTGGCCCACCCGCAGGCCATCGGCGTCGAGCTCGACCCGCTCACTCGTGGCGGCAATCACAAGCAACAGTCCCAGCGGCAGCGCCAGGGCGAGGGGCCCGCGCAGCGGATCGGGCGCCAGGAAGGGAAGCGGCAGCACCAGAGATAGATACAGGCCCAACAGGGTGAAGCGGATCAGCGGCGCCATCGGGTAGAGATGGCGGGCTTCCGGGGGTACGGGGCCGGGGCTCACCGGTCTTCGGGGGAGCCGGGCAGGGGCTCCAGCAGGGTGGAGGGGGTGTAGCGGCCGCCGAAGACCTCTGCTTCCCGCCCTTTCCAGAATTCGCCCAGGCGCATCAGGTCAGCGTGGGCCTCGCGCACGCGCTCCATGTATTCCTCTGGCGGCAAGCTGTCCTTCGACTCTTTGAGCTTGGCAAGCCGCAGCAGCTGCCACATCCAGGGTTTGCCCAGCTCGCCGCGGGACTCGAGGTAGCGGGCCAGCTCCTCGGAGCTGGGGAGGGGGGCGGCGGACATCGGGGTGGCCGGCGGTGCGGCGAACGGGCACCACCCTATGCAGCGCAACGGGGGTGCTGTGGACCCTGAGGGGGCTCGGCGTGCTTGCAACCCACCGCTGGTCGCCGTGGCTCGCGGCACGCCCGATCGATCGGCCGCCCACGGTCACAAAGATCACAAGGCAGTGTCACACGCCAGAGCCGCTGGTGGGGCCGGTTGCACGTCCGGCAATCCAGCGAGTGCAGACTTGATCACTAGAGCATTGTGCCTATAGAGGCGGTGCGCGTGGATAGAGAGAAGCGGCAGAACTGGAAGAGATTCCAATGGGGACCTGGGGTGGCGTTGATCCCTGGCCAGCCTTGGGCCAGCAAACGCTTCACCGGGACCCACGAATGGGTGCTCCATCCATTCCAGCTGCCAGTGAAACCCTCAGAACCCTTCTGCGCCTCCAGCTGGAAGGGCGGTTGGGGAATGGCCTGAATGGTTATAGCGTCGAGCTGTTTCGCAGTGCGCAATTCACAGGTCCACCCACAAGCACTGTCTCGTTGTTGCTGTACCGCGTCGATGTCGATGAGGCGCGGCGCTACGGAACGACCCCGGCCAGCTCCAGCCTGGATCCTGCGGGCCGCTGGATGGGACTGGAACTCTCCTATCTGCTGACCGTGTGGGGCAGTGCGTCGGCGCTTGGGGAACAGGAGATGTTGCAGCACTGCATGGAAATCCTGCAGCAGTTTTGCATCGTGCAGGGCGCCTGGCTCAGCCCTGCCTATGCCTGGGAGCCGGAAGACGCACTGCGCATCTCGCTAGCACCGATGAACCATGAAGACATGATGCGCCTCTGGGATGGATTCGATCTTGCCTATCAGCTGTCGGTTCCTTACCTGGTGCGCACGGTGCGCCTGGCCGGCACTCCCGTGCAGGAGTCGCCGGTGACCAGCCGGACGCTGGCCTTCGGCTCGCGGCTAAACCCATGACCCCGCTTCTGCCCCATCCCATCCCCTGGCCGGCCGGCGAGTCCCTGCGCTGGGCCCGGGACAGGGGCTGGGAGGAGGTGACGCGCATCGGCTCGGTGGCGATCCAACCGGTGCCGCACCGCGTGGATGAGGAGACTCTGCCGCCAGGGCTGGAACGCTGGCTGCCGCGGGAGCGGTTGGCGGATCTGGTTGTGCGCTGTCAGGGTTCGTCGCGGCGGCCGACCTGGCATTCGGGCAACGGTCTCTATGGCTTTGTGGGCTTGCCTCCCGGGCCGCAGACCCTCACGGTTGAGGATCCCCTTGGGCGCACTCTGCCGGCCCGTCTGAGCGTCGTTGTTCCCGCGCAGAGGGTCTATCGCCTGGCGCTGAGGCCTGGCCCAGGAGCGGCGAGAAAACCAGGCAGCACGGGGATCTGGGGCCAGATTCTGGATCGTTTGGGCCGGCCGATCCCCTATGCCCTGATTCAACTGCAAACCCGGTTTTCGCCTCGGCAGCAACCAGCAACCGTTACCACCTGGAGTGATGGCAGCGGTGGGTATGCTGTCAACCTGGATGGCGAATCCACGCGCTCACCCGGCACAGATGTAGTCGAACGGCAGGGCTCGATCTGCCTTCCCATGGAGTCGTTTCTGGCGGCTCTGCGCAGCGGGTTGGCAGCGCTGCCGGAGATCGATCGGGCGTTGCTGGAGGCCTGGCAAGACGGTGTCGGCCCTGTGGGATATGGCCCGCCACGGGCCAGCGGCACCCATTTCCGATTCCGGGATGGGCCAGAACCGAACGGCACCCTGAGCGCGCAGGCCCTGGTCACGATCGGCCGCCAGCGTCGCTGGGACATCGTCTGGCCATGAATCCGCTCTGCCGACTCCGACACCCCCTGTTCCCCCCACCCCCTTGCAGCCATGCCTGAATATCTTGCTCCCGGAGTCTATGTTGAGGAAACCAGTTTCCGGGCAAAATCAATCGAAGGGGTGGCAACCTCCACCTGCGGCTTTGTGGGTCAGGCGCGTTCTGGTCCGATCCAAGGGTTGCCAGAGTTGATCACCAGTTTCGAAGATTATAAGCGGCTGTTTGGGGATAGCGATGAGCTGTTGCTCGACGGGACTCCAACGCTGAACCATCTGGCCTATGCCGTGCGGTTGTTCTTCGAAAATGGCGGCAAGCGCGTGTATGTGAGCCGCCTGTACCAGCCGCCTGCGGCAGCGGCGTTGGGCGTGAATGCGGATGGGATCGCGGAGGTGGTGTTGCGGGCGGGCAGCGGTCCAACCGATGAGGACCGCCTCAGCCTGAGGGCGCGTTTTCCGGGCCGGGCCGGCAACCTGCAGGTGGTGGTGCGCGCCCTGCGCAGTGGTGATCTGCTCAGTGGCGTGGGGAGCGGCAGACAACTACGCGGCGTGCGGCGCGGCGATTGTGTGGAGGTGATTCCCGCCGGCGCAACCCCCAAGCAACGGTTGGTGAGCGCCGGGGGAGCCCAGGCCGTCACGCCCGCCAACCTCTACGCCGTTTCGATCGGAGCCAGCGGACAGGTTGTGCTCACCCGCGGCGATAACACCGTTTTGGATCCAGCCATCACGGACGCTGCTGCGATCCAGAAAATCACCCTGGATCTGGAGGTGCGGCGCAATCCCGATGGCAGCAGCGGATCGCGCAGCGAACTGTTTCAGCGGCTTTCCGCCCATGCCGATTCGGAGGATTTCATCGGTCAGGTGCTGCGTCACAACGATCGCGAGGGAGTGCAGCCGCCCGCCGATGGCAGCCAGCAGATCTACCTCGCCCGTGGTGCTGGAGCCGCCAGCAGGCCGGTGCCACCGTTCCTGCAGGGCACGGCCGCTAGCGAGGCCGAAAAGGCCGCCTTTGCCCGCGATCTGCTCGAGGCGCTGACGCTGGATTCCAGCGCTGCGCAGCCGGAGGAGCCCCGGCCGGCCTTCCTGCTCAGTGGCGGTTCCGATGGGCAGCCCGTGGTCGGCGGGGATTTTGAGGGTGGGGGGGAAGGCAAAACGGCCACGGGGCTGAAGGCATTGGCAGAGATGGATGACATCGCGATTGTGGCCGCCCCCGGCAGTGCTGCCCTGGCGGATGGGGAACGCCAGGCTGTGAGCAATGCCCTGGTCAGCCATTGTGAAAACCTGCGCTATCGCTTCGCCATCCTGGCCGGCCCTCGCGATGCCAACCAAGCAGCAATCCGGGCGGTGCGCAGCCAGCTGGATTCAAAATATGCCGCTCTCTACTATCCCTGGCTGCTGCTGCCACCGGTGCAACGCAACGGCCCGCCCCTGGCCCTGTCACCCGAGGGGGCGATGGCCGGCATCTACGCCCGCAGTGACATCGAGCGTGGCGTGTACAAGGCACCCGCCAATGAAACAGTACGCGGTGTGCTGGGATTCAACCGCAATGTGGCCAAGGGCGAGCAGGATGTGCTCAACCCGGAAGGAATCAACTGCCTCCGTTTCTTTGAAGGCCGCGGCTATCGGGTCTGGGGAGCGCGCACGATTTCGTCCGATCCCGAATGGATGTATGTGAACGTGCGACGCCTGTTTATCTTCTTGGAGCATTCGATTGATCGCAGCACCCAATGGGCGGTGTTCGAACCCAACAACGAGGAGTTGTGGCTGAAGATACGACTGACGATCGAAAGTTTCCTTTATGACGTGTGGCGCAGCGGTGCCCTGCTGGGCAGCAAGCCGGAAGATGCCTACTTCGTGCGCTGTGATCGCAGCACAATGAGCCAGGGGGATCTCGACAATGGGCGCCTGATCTGCCTGATCGGCGTGGCTCCCACCAAGCCGGCGGAATTTGTGATTTTCCGCATCGGCCAGTGGACTGCCGATGCATCGATTCTCTGATTTTCAGTCTGTTCTGATTGTAGTTTCTTCCGCCCGCACACCCCATGGCCATCACCCGCGACGATCCCTACGGTCCCTTTAATTTCCTCGTCACGATCTCTCCGGAAAGCGGTGGTGAATTCCGCGGCGGCTTCTCCGATTGTTCGGGGCTGAATACCGAGATCACCTATGCCGAGTACCGCGAAGGTACCGAGCCCTTCAACCGGCCGCGCAAGATACCCCTGATGTACAAGGCTGGTGATGTCACCCTCAAGCGCGGTTTGATCGCTGCCCTGGATCTGTGGCAATGGGTGAGCCAGGTGCGCAGCGGCAACATGCAGGCCCGCGCCACCGTGGTGATCCAACTGCGCAGCGAAGACGGCGCTGACGTGGTGGCCACCTGGAAGCTCAGCCGCGCTCGCCCTTCCAAATGGACCGGGCCAACCCTGGCCGCCAAGGGGGCCTCCGATGTGGCGATGGAGGAGCTGGTGCTGGTCTGCGAAGACATCGCCTACGAGTAACCCCATCCCGATGGCGACTGTCCTTCCCTTTCCGCAGTGGCGTCCCGGTCTGGCTCCCGGCGTCTACGAGAGCCGCCCACCCGGATCTGCTGTGGCCGTGGCGCGGCTGGATCGGGCCGTCTTCCTCGGCCTGGCCGCCCGGGGCCCGCTGCACACGGCCGTGGATGTGGTGAGCTGGAGCGCCTTTGAGCGGCTGTTCGGCGGGACGGCCCCGGGGCTGCTGCTGCCGGAGGCGGTGCGGCTGTTCTTCGCCCAGGGGGGCCGCCGCTGCCTGGTGGTGCGCTGCCTCAACCACGCCGCCAGCCACACCCGGCCCTTGGCCCTCCCCGGCCTGACGCTGCTGCCGGCTCTGCCCCTGCAGCCGGATGGCGCCCCATCGCCGCCGCTGGCGGCCCGCAATCCCGGCGCCTGGGCCTCCTCGCTGCGGTTGCGACTGACGCTGCAGCGGCGGCCTGCCCCGCTGCGACGTGGGGCGAGCGCCACCCTGCTCTGCGGGGCGGACAGCCTGGCGGTGGGCGACACCCTCAGCCTGCCGCAACCCGTCGCGGCCTCGGCCCCCGGAGCTCCAGCGCCGGCTCCCCTGCTCAGCCGGGTGGTAGCCTTGGAGCCCGCTCCCGCCGGAAGCGGCGCCGAGCGGGGCGACTGGATCGTGCGCCTCGATCCCGCACCCGCTGAGGAGGTTCTGGCGCCGGCACTCCTGCCGCAGGTGAGGCGGCTGGAGCTGACCCTGGAGGTATGGCTGGCGGGCCGGCTTGTGGAGGCCTGGCCCCAGGCGGCGTTGCAGCCGGAACATCCGCGCTTCCTGCCGCGGCTGCTCGGGCGGCGGGCGAGGAGCGAGGCGCTGCGACCCGGCCGTGCCAGCCACGGAAACGACAGTGAGTCGCCGGCCGCGGAGGCCGATCGGCTCTGGGGCGGCGACCGGGAAGCTTGGGGATCAGAATTCGTGCGGCCCAGCGCCCGGCTGCTGCAGAGGTCGCTGGCACCGACAGCCGCCCTGCTGGAGCGGGGCGAGGCCTGGGACCTGCCCCTGGCCGATCCCGACGAGAGCGCCGCTGACCGCCAGTGGCGGCAGCACCCCGACCCGGACGGGGACGAAGCGTTGGCGCGCAGCCATTTCTTTGAGGCCACGGCCGCGGCTCCTGCCACCGATCAGGACGATCGCTGGCTGGTGTTCGCCGATCGGCCGGGCCCGCTGGAGAGCGGCGGGGCCCTGGACCAGTGGGATGGGGCCCATCCCCTCGAGCCGGCGGCGCTGATCGTCATGCCCGATCTGCTGCACCCCACTGGCCTCGATCCGCTGCCGGCCCCCGCGGCGCTGCCGCCCCCCAGCCGCTGTTTCGCCCCGACCGTCTCCTCCCGGGTGGCCGATCCCAGCCGGCCGCCGCGGCGCTTTCCCGGCTTGCGCTACGACGCGGACGATCTGCTCGGGGCCCAGCAGCAGTTGGTCCGCGCCTGTGAGCGGCGCCGCCAGGGCGTGGCGCTGCTGGATCTGCCGCTGCGGCAGGTGGGTGGTCGTGTCGACCCCTTGCGAGCCGGCGAAAGGGCCAGCTGGCTCGCCGAGCTGCGCAGCGATCGCGCCGCGGTCTATGCCCCCTGGCTGCGCACGGGAGCCGAGGGCCGCGCCATCACGGTGCCACCGGCCGCGGTGGCGGCGGGCCTGATCGCCGCCTGTGAGCGGGAGCGCGGCGTCTGGCGCGCTCCTGCCAACCGGGTGGCGCAGGCGGCGTTCGCCGTCAGCGAGAGCATCGGCGAGGAGCTGGCGGGGTCGCTGCACGAGGAGCGCGTCAACGCCTTCCGCCCCACGCCGGCCGGCTTCACCCTGCTGGGTTCACGCACCACCAGCAGCGATCGCGACTGGACCCACCTCTCGGTGCGGCGGCTGATCGACTGGCTGACCCTGCAGATCGCCGCAGAGTTGGCCTGGGCCCCGTTCGAGCCCAACGACCCCGTGCTCTGGGAGGCGATGGCCGGGGTGGCGCGGCGCCGGCTGCGGCAGGTGTTCGATGCCGGGGGCCTGGCGGGTGCCACCGAGGAGGAGAGCTTCTTCGCCCGTTGCGATGCCGGAACCACCTCGGATCGGGAGCGCGACGCCGGTCGGGTGGTGCTGCTGGTGGGGGTGGCGCCGGTGCTGCCGGCCGAATTCCTGGTGTTCGAACTGATCCGGCGCGGCGGCGATGGGGCCGGCCTGGAGGTGCGCTGATGGACGAACAACGCCTGCTGAGCACCTTCCGCTTCCGGGTCGACCTGGAGCCCTCCCCCTACGAGGGGGTGGAGGCGCTGCGCAGCGCCCGCGGCGCCTTCGCCGAAGTGCAGGGTCTGGAGATTGGCCTGGAGGCGGTCACCTTCCGGGAAGGGGGCTACAACCTCGGCCCGCGCCAGCTGCTCGGCAAGGCCACCACCCAGCCGCTGGTGCTCAAACGCGGCCTGTCCCTGGACACGGGCTTCTGGCAATGGCTGCAGCGCTGCTTCGACGGGCGCTATCCGCTGCCCTACGTGAACGGCACCGTGCGCTGCTTCCCCCCCTCGGGCGACCCGCGGGGCAGCGACGGCGCGCACGCCACCTGGGCGTTCGTCAACGCGATCGCCACCAAGGTCAGCTGCGCACCGTTCAATGCTCGCCAGAGCAGCGAGGTGCCCCTGGAGGAGCTGCACCTGGTGCATGAAGGGCTCAGGAGGGTGCTGGCATGAGCGCTCCGCCCCTGGCCAAGGCCCAGCTGATCCCCTTCGGCGATGCCCCCAACGCCGCCGTGCCGGACGACTCGAAGGCGATCCGCTTCGACTTCAACCCCGAAACGCTCACCCTCAAGGTGAGCAGCGGCGAGGCGCGGGATTCGGCCAGGCGCGGCCGCCAGCAGACCCAGAACGTGGCGGCATCCCAGGCCACCCTCAGCTTTGAATGCCTGTTCGACAGCACCCATCCCGGCGCCGGGGACGGGGCCGGCTCCCTGAGCGCGAACGTGGGGGAGCAGGACGTGCGCCTGCGCACCCGCCCGATCGCCGAGCTGCTGCAGGACGTGGACCCCGGTCGGCAGGTGGCGCCGCGGCGGGTGCGCTTCCTCTGGGGCCAGTTCCTGTTCGATGGCGTGGTGAGCCAGCACCAGGAGACCTTCGACTACTTCAGCGCCGAAGGGGTGCCGCTGCGCTCGAAGGTGTCGCTGACGCTCACCGAAAAGAACTTCCGCTACGAGATCACGGTCCAGCAGGCCCAGCCCCTCCCCCAGGAGGGCGGCGGCACCGACCGGCCTCTCCCCCAAACGCCGCAGCAACGCCTCGCCGCGGCGCTGGCCACCGCCCTGGTCCCGGAGATCGCCAGGCCCAGCGCCGCCCAGATCGGACTGCGCCTGGGGGCGGGTCTGCCGCTGGAGGGGGCGGATGCCCTGGCGGTGTTCGGCAGCGACGCCCTGCCAGCGGGGGCCGTGCTGCCGGCGCTGCCTGGGGAGCTGGGCCGCCCCGGCGCCCCCACCCCCGGGCGGCCCAGCAGTTCCTGGGGCCGGGAGGCCGCGGCGCCGGGCAGCGGCGCGGCTGGTCTGGCCGCGCAGGTGGTGGCCCAGCGCCGGGCCGGCCTCGACCCCGGCCCCGCCCCGATCGCTTCGTCGGAGCCGGCCGCGGATCCGCCGCCGATCCGCGGCCATGCCCGCCTGCGGACGCGTTTGGCGCTGGAGCCGGATCCCCGCCTGTTCCCCCTGCCCCCCCAGCCCGAACATTCCCCGTTGGAGCGCCGTCCGCGCTGGGAACCCGAGGCCTGGCAGCGCCAGGGGCCCAGGGTGCAGGCGCAGTCTGAGGGCGGCGCTGGCGGGGGCTGCCACTGCGGTTGCGGCTGCGTGCCCTGCCGTGGAGGTCGGCCATGAGCGTGCACATCGACGAGGTGAGCACCACGGTGGAGGCCCGCGCTGGGGGGGGCGACGGCGGCAGTGCCAGCGGCGGCAGCCTGCCTGGCGAGGCAAGGATCGAAGAGCTGCGGCCCCTGGTGCGGGCCCTGGTGGCGGAGGAGATCGAACGCTGGCTGCGCAGCAGGGGGGTGATGCCATGAGCCAGGCCCCGCTGCTGGTGGACAGCCGGCCCCAGTTGGCCATCGATGGCCGCCGGGCCGAACGGCTGGAGGCGGACCTGATCCGCCTGGAAACCCATGCCGATGCCAGCGGCCTGGCGCGGTTGGAGGCGGTGTTCCTCAACTGGGACAGCCGCGAGCCCGGCGGCGCGGTGGACTACGTGCACTTCGACCGCCAGGCCCTGGATTTCGGCCGCCAGCTGCGGGTGAGTTTCGCGGTGGAACAGCAGCCGCGGGTGGTGTTTGAGGGGCTGGTGAGCGGCATGGGCGCCGACTACCCGGAGATGCGCCCGCCGGAGTTCACCCTGCTGGCGGAAGACCGCCTGCTGGGCCTGCAACTGCGGCAGCGCACCCGCCTGAGCGAGGCGAGCAGCGATGCGGCGATCGTGAGCCGGATCGCCGCCGCTGGTGGCTTCGGCGCCCAGGTGACCGGCGGCGAGGGCCGCCAGCACACCCAGCTGCTGCAGGTGAACCAGAGCGAGCTGGAGGCCCTGCGCCAGCGCCTGCCGGACCACCTGATCCGCTTCAGCGATGGCCAGCTGATGGTGAGCACCGCCGCCACGGAGACCGAGCCACCCCTGCAGCTCACGCGCCAGAACCAGCTGTTGCGCTTCACGGTGTTGGCCGATCTCGCCCAACAGCGCGGGGAGGTGCGGGTGCACGGCTGGGATGTGGGCGCCAAGCGGGCGATACATGAAACGGCCGGGCCCGCCGCGGTGCGCAGCCAGGCGGTGGGGGGGCGGATCGGGGCCGAGGTGGTGGCGGAGGTGTTTCCCGGCGCGGCGGAGGACCTGCATCTGGAAGCCCCGGTCACGGCCGATGAGGCGCGACAGCGGGCGGAGGCGCGGATGCGGCAGCGCAGCCGCCGCTTCGTGCGCGGCCGCGGTGTGACCCTCGGCACCCCGGCCCTGCGGGTGGGGTCGCGGCTCGATCTGGTGGACCTGGGCCCCTGGTTCCGCGGCATTTATCTGGTGACGGCCGTGAGCCATCGCTTCGACCAGGCCAGCGGCTACCGCACCCATTTCGAGGCCCAGCGGGCCCAACTGGAGGAGGAGCCATGATCCCCGGCACCGATCCGCACCAGCTCAGCGGCCCTCCGAACCGGCTCGTGGGTGTGTACCCGGCCCTGGTGACCGATGTGCAGGATCCCGACGGCCAGGGGCGTGTGCAGGTGAGCCTGCCGTTCGTGAACCCGGCCGAGGGGCCGGCGGCAGCGGCCTGGGCGCGGCTGGCCACCTTCATGGCCGGCAACAACCGCGGCAGCTGGTTCATCCCGGAGGTGAACGACGAGGTGCTGGTGGCTTTCCTGGCGGGGGACGCGCGCCACCCGGTGGTGATCGGCGCCCTTTGGAACGGGGAGGACAGCCCCCCCGAATCGATGGACACCGAGAACAACCTGCGCTCAATCACCTCCCGTTCGGGCCACCGGCTGCTGTTCGACGACAGCGCCGGTGGCGAGAAGGTGGTGCTGGAAACCAAGGGCGGCCACCGGCTCGTGCTGGATGATGCGGCGGGTGGCACGGTGACGGTCAGCCACAGCGGTGGCGCCACCATCACGGTGGATGCGGCGGGCACGGTCAGCGTCTCGGCGCGGTCGCAGGTGGCGATCACGGCCCCCGCCGGCATGACGATCAGGGCTGCCCAGCTGAAGGTGGACGCGGGGATGGCGGACTTCTCCGGGGTGGTGCGCAGCAGCGCGCTGATCACCGGTTCGGTGATCGCCTCCGCCTACACGCCGGGAGCGGGGAACATCTGGTGACCAGAACGCCCCTGCGACTGACGCTGGCGGCAACGCCGCGCCCGAGCCGAGAGCAGCTGCGCTGCGTGCTGCCCCGCCCGCTCTGGAGCCAGCTCCACCCCGCCGGTTCCGGCGCCGAACCGGCCGGACCGCTGCTGCTCAGCTTCCACGGCACCGACTTCCTGCCGGCCTGCTTCGCCTGGCTGGCGCAGGAGGGCCCCTTACCGCCCCAGAAGGCCTGGCGCGACTGGTGTGAACCGCCGGCGGTGCTCCTCGCTGGCGCCGGTGTGGCGGCCTACCCCCCCTCCATCGCCCGCGGCTATCCCTGGGGGCTGGAGCCGGAGGCCGATGGCAGCGATCTGGACGCCGATGGCGTGCCGGCGGGGTCGCCGCCCTGGCTGCGCAAGCTGTACCTGCCGCAGCACGATCGCTTCACGCTGGTGGTGCTGGAGCTGATCTGCCAGGCGGTGGGCTGGCCGCCCCTGGATCGCCGCCGGGTGAAGGAGGCGGGGATGGTGGTGCGGCGGCTGCGGCCGGGCAGTCCCACCGGCCCGGAACAGTGGGAAGACTGGATCGCCGCAACGCCGCGCCAGGGCCGCTGGCAGGCGCCATCCGCCAGCTGGGAGGCGGATCCGGGCCGGGATCCGGCCGACCGGCCGGGGCTGGCCAGCCAACCCCTGGCCCTCGCCCCCACAACCCTGGCGGGGATCGGGCAGCGCTGCGTGCTGCACGGCTACCTCGCCACCACCAGCGCCGAACAGGAGCTGCCGCCGACCCCGGACTCCCTGGGCAACAGGGCGGCGGCGGCGACGACCCTGCGCGAGCGGGCCAGCCAGCGCCTTGTGGCCCTGGAGGCGGCGGCGCCGCCGCCGGTCTGGCTTCCCCCTGCCGCCGCGGTGCATTCGCTGCTGCGCGACACGGTGCTCGGCGCCGATCCCGCCGCCGCCGCGGTTGCCGCCGCCACCGGAGCCCTGCAGACCGCCCTGGCGGCAGGCGGCGGGGCGGCTCTTGCCGGCAGCGATCCTCTCGATCTGGTGCTCGAGCAGGCGCTGCGGGTGCTGATTGAACGCGCGCTCAGCCCAGCCCGGTTCGCGGCCGATCTGGCCGGCGGGGTGATCGGCGGCGTAGGCCTCTGGCAGGGCGCGGACAGCACCCCTGCCGGCACGTCGGTGGTGGCCGAAGGGCTCGCCGCCCTGCGCAGCCAGCGCCTGGTCAACCCCTCGATCGACCCGCTCCAACCGATTCCGGCGGCCGTGGATCTGGGCCAGCCCTCCGACTGGGATGTGCTGGTGCGCGAGCGGCTGGAGACGCTGCTGCAGGCCTGGATCCGCGGCCAGGCGCTGCCGACCCGAGGGGCCACCACCGCCGTCGCCACCGCGCCGGCACTGCTGGCTCTGCGGGACCGGCTGTTGCCGGCGCTGGTGGCGGCCGCCCTGGTGCGCGCGCGCGGGTGCCGTCTGGCGCTGGCCCAGGCCATGAACCGGGCCCAGGGCGTCGCCACGGAGGATCTCGATGACGCCGACCCCGGCCCTGCCCCACCCGGCAGGGCGAGGCCGCGGGCGCGCTACTCCCTGGCGGATCTGGGCGAAGGCCTGGAGAGCTTCCTGGCCCTGGAGGACGAACGGGTGAGCCGGGATGCCCTGGCCCCCTGGGGGGTGTACACCGCTCCCCCTGCCGCGGAGCGTCTGCGGCGGGTGGACCAGAACCTGCGTCAGCTGAGCCAGCACTACGCCCCGCTGGAAGCCCAGCTGGCCGGATGCGGCGCCGAACTGCGCACCCTGCTCCTGGAGAGAGCCATCGCGCTGGAGAGCGCCATGGGCGCGGCCCTGGATGGGCTGCGCCTGCGTGTGGGGCTGCCCGCGCAGGCGCCGGCCCTGCCCGATCTGCTCGAGCGCGGACTCGACCTGCTGGAGGCGCCGGCCACCGGGTTGCTGTTGCTGCCGGGGCTGGGGGGGATCCCCGCCAACGCGCTGGCGACGATCGGCACCGAACTTCTCGCCCGCTACCCAGCCGCGCCACCCCCTCTCCGACCGGATGCCGAAGCCCTGGTGGCCGGCCGCTTGCTGCGCCCCCGCTTCGATGCGCACCACATCTACGCGGTGCAGGCCTGGGTGCGGGTGGCGGGCCGGGAGCCGGGGGAGGCGGAGCGGGTGATCTGGTCGCGCCGCAGCGAGCCGTTCGTGCTGGCGGATCACCACGATCTGCTCGGCTGCCAGCCCCAATCGGTGGCGCTGCCCGATCTGCCGCGGCTGCTGCGCGATCTGGCCCGCCTGCACAAGGCCGGCGCCAATCCCTTTCTCACCCTGGTGCCGCCGCCCCGCTCCGGGATGGAGAGCCTCGGCGGCGGCCTCGATGGCCTGCGCCGCGACTGGGGCATGGGCACCCCCCTGGCCCTGGTGGCGCCGGTGCTGGCGCTGTCGGGGCTGGGGCTGCTCAGCTCCGCCCTCGCCACCCTCTCGCGGCTGCCGGGCATGGCCTGGCTGCGCCAGGTGGTGATCCGCACCCCCGCTCCGAACCGCCGCCGATGACCCGCTCCCTCCCCCCCACCAGCGACCGCCTCGGCCGCGGCCTGCGCTTCCCGCCGCTGCTGCCTCCCGGATTTGCCTGGGTGAGCGGCGCCGAGGCGGTGGAGCAGGCGATCCGCAGCCTGCTGCTCACCGAGCCCGGCGAGCGCCTGCGCCGCCCCGACTACGGCGTCGGGCTGCGTCGCTGGCTGTTCGCCAGCAACACCCTGGAGCTGCGCACCCAGATCGCCCGCGCGATCGAGGACAGCCTGGAGCGCGAGGAACCGCGCATCCGCCTGCAGGCGGTGGAGGTGCGCAGCGATCCGCAGCAGCCCACTGTGCTCACGATCGCCATCGCCTACGAGATTCGCGCCCTGCCCGGCCCGCGCAACCTCGTCTTCCCGTTCCATCTGCTGGAGGGACGGCCATGAGCCTGCGCCCGCCCCGCCTCGATGACCGCCGCTACGAGGACCTCCGCCAGGAGCTGCTGCGCCGCATCCCGGTGCATGCGCCGGAGTGGACGGATCACAACCCCGGCGACCCGGGCATCGCCCTGCTGGAGCTGTTCGCCGATCTGGGCGAAACGCTGTTGGAGCGGTTCAACCAGGTGCCGGAGGCGGCCCGTCTGGCGTTCCTGGCCCTGCTGGGGGTGGAGCTGCGGCCGGCCCAGCTGGCAGCGGCCCTGGTGACGCTGGAGCTACCCGCCGGCCAGATCGAGCCGGTGCCGGTGCCCTGGAGCAGCTTCGATCCACGGCTGCAGCTGGCCGCCGGCGAGGTGCTGTTCGAGGCCCGCGAGGAGATCACGGTGCTGCCGGTGCAGCTCCAGACCTGGATCAAGACCCCTCTGTCGGAGAAGGATCAGCGGGAGCTTGCCGAGCCAGGATCCGCCACGGCCGCCGTGCTGGCGGACCTCAGCAGCCTGCTCTCGCAGCATCTGGCGCCTGCGTCCGCAGCCGGCTCCGTTCCCCCGCCCCCGCTGGAGCTCACCGCCGCCGATGCCTACCAGGCCGTGCCGTTGCCGCCGGTGGAGGAGGGGCTGCTGCCGGCGCCGCTGAGCACCCACCAAAGTGTCGATGGCTGGCTGTGGCTGGCGCTGCTTGCCCCGGCGCCCCTGCCCCGGAGCGCGGGCCTGCCGGAGCTGCGTCGCGCCCTGGCCGGCCAGATCCTGAACCTGGGCATCCGCCCCGATGGGGCCCTGTGCGGTCCCACCGACCACCACCGCTGCCCCGATGCCGGCGCTCCGCCCAGCCGCTGGCCGCTGGAGTGGCAGATCTCCACCGGCCGCTTCCAGGGCGGCGTCGCCCGCATCGACCGGGCGCTGTACACCCGTCTGGAGGTGGTGCACGACGGCAGCGATGCCTTCCGCCGCAGTGGCACGGTGCGGCTGCGGCTGCCCGCCAACGGCAGCGACGGCAGTCCGGCGTTCGGCACCTGGAGCGCGGAGAGTTTCGAGCCCCCCGATGCCGACCTGCTCGGGATCGGCGCGCTGCCGCCCCGGCTGGAGAACGGGCGCGACAGCGAGCGGCTGCTGGCCTGGATCCGGGTGCGCCGCCGCGATCCCCGCCATCCCCCCCTGAAGGTGCGCTGGCTGGCCGGAAATGTGCTGCCAGTGGAGCAGGCCATCACGCTCCAGACCCCGGAGCTGCTTGGCTACGGCGACGGCCGCCCCAGCCAGGAACTGCGGCTGTCGCAGAGCCCGGTGCTCGCCGAGAGCGTCAGCCTGCAGGTGGGGATCCAGGACGGGGAAGGCCAGCCGCCGCGCTGGCAGAGCTGGCGGCGCGTGCCCGACCTCGGCGAGGCCGAGGCCGACGAGCCGGTGTACCTCCTCGATCCCCAGAGCGGCACGATCCGGTTCGGGGATGGCCGGCGCGGCCGCATTCCCCTGCCGGGCGAGCCGATCCGCTGCCGCAGCTACCGCAGCGGCGGCGGTGCCGTCGGCAATGTGGGAGCGGGCCGCATCCGCCGCATCCAGAGCGCCAGCGCCGCGGTGCTGGGGGCCAACCTCAAGGCCAGTAACCCGTTGGCGGCCGAGGGTGGCGTCGACGCCGAAACGGTGGCGGAGGCGAGCGAACGCCTGCCCCAGCTGCTGCGCCACAACGACCGGGCCGTGGGCCGCGACGACTTCCGCGACCTGGCCCTGGAGACCCCCGCGGCCGGCATCGGCCGCGCCCACTGCCTGCCCCGCCATCTGCCCCACCAGCGCCTCGACGACATCGCCGGCGTGGTGACCCTGATCGTGATCCCCGCCTACGACCCGCTCCACCCCGACGAACCGGTGCCGGATCGCGACCAGCTGCAGCGGGTCTGCGCCTGGCTCGAGCCCCGCCGGCTGGTGACCACGGAGCTCTACATCACCCCGCCCACCTACGTGCGGCTGTCGGTGTCGGTGTCGGTGGAGGCGGAGGCGGATGTGGGGGAGGACACGCTGCGGCGACAGGTGGAGCTGGCGCTGCGGCAGCTGCTGGCGCCCCTGCCCCCCTTCGGCCCCGAGGGCGCCGGCTGGCCGTTCGGGCGCGATGTGGGCGAGCGGGATCTGGAGGCGGCGGTGCTGCGGGTGCAGGGGGTGCGGTTGGTGAACGGGGTGCTGATCAGCGGGCGTGCCGTCGATGCCCTGGGGCGGGCCACGGGCAGCGCGCCGTTGCAGCGGTTGCCGTTGGCGGCCTGGCAGCTGCCCAGCCTGCGGGAGGTGCGGGTGGAGGTGACCCCCACCGGCGGCGACCCGGACGCCGTCGTGGTGGAGCCCCTGCCGGTTCCCGAGGCCGATGGCCCGGCGTCGCCGGGCGGGGCATCCGGGGGTGGGGCCCGGCTGGGCATCCCGGTGCCCGTGGTGCGGGAGGTGTGCTGATGGCCCTGCCCTTTGCCCAGCTCTGGGGTCGGCCGATGTGGGCGCGCTGCGACCACGACGGCACCCGCATCGGCGGGGAGCCGGCGGCGGTGCGGCTTGCGCCCCTGCCGCCGCCGCAGGACGGATCCGGCGAGGGCAACTCTGGCGGGGCCGCGGATTCGCTCTGGGCGAGCGCTTGGGAGAGCCGCCGCGGCTCGGCCGTGCTGTTGCCCTGCGGCCCGGCGGCCTGCGCGGAACGGCAGGTGGTGCTGCTCGATCCCCAGGCGGGGCTGCTCGTCCTGGAACCCCAGGGCTGGGCTCGCCTGCGGCCGGCCGCCGTGGACGCCCCAGCCGCTCCGGCCGGAGCGGAGCCCCGCTTCCAGCCGCCTGCGCCTGCCGCGCCTGATCCGCCCGAGGGGTTGGCCCTCGATCCCTGGCAGGGCCTCTGGCTGCTGGAGCGGGCAGCCGGGGCGCTGCGGCGCCTCGATGCCGATGGCCGGGTGGTGGCCAGCGTGCCCCTGCCGCCGGGCCTGCGGCCGCAGCGTTTCGGCTGCACCGCGCGGGGTCTGGTCATCGCCATCCCGGGGGAGACGGACGGCCCGGCGCTGCTGTTCCGGCCCTGGCAGGGGGAATGGCGCGGCCTGCGGCTCGCCTTGCCGCCCCAAGCGGAGTCCTCCAGCCAGGCGGTGGAGCTGATCGATCTGGCGGCCGATCCCTCGATCCCCTGGGCGGTGGCCCTGATCCGCCAGGGCCCTCGCCACGGCCTGGTGGTGTGGGACGGGCGCCGTCGGCGCTCCTGGCTGGCGCCCATGCTCCGCCGCCCCCGCCATCTGCTGATCGACGGGCCGCAGAGCGTGCTTGTGAGCGAGCCGCCCTGGCTGCCGGGCGACAGCCGACCCACCCCCTTCCAGCGCCTGGTGCTGCACCCCAGCGAGCTGGAGGAGGAGGGCAGCTGGCGTGTGCGCGGCTTCGATGGCCGCGGGCTCTGGCGCGAGGGCGACACGGTCTGGGCCTCCACCGCCGCTGGGGCGCAGGCCCTGCTGGCTGTGGAGCGGCCGTTGCGCAGCGAAGGCCGGATCGAAACCTGGGCCCTCGATTCGGGCAGCTTCGCCTGCCGCTGGCACCGGCTGTTCGTGGATGTGTGCCTGCCACCGGGCACTGGGCTGTGGGTGGAGGCCCGCAGCGCCGACGACCTGCCGCCCTGGGAGGTGCGGCGGGGCGCCCGCTCCCCCCAGGACACCCGCGGCGACGCCGCACCGCTCCCCCCCCCTCCGCCGCTGGACGACCCCTGGCCCCCCCTCGCCTCCCGCAGCCCCGACGACAACGAGGGCTGGCAACGGCTGGCGATGCCCGACCGCCGCCCCCCCCTGATCGACCAGCCGCTGGAGCGGCCGGCCCCGGGGCAGGGGGGAATGGAAACCCTGGAGTGGCTGGTGAGCACGCCTCCCGGTCGATACCTGTGGTTGCGGCTGCATCTGGAGGGGGATGGCCGCCGCAGTCCGGTGCTGGTCAGCCTGCGGGTGAGTCAGCCGCGGCCTGCGCTGCTGGAGCGGCTGCCGGCCTTCTGGCGGGCCGATCCGGAGGGGGCAGACCTCAGCGAACGGCTGCTGGCGCTGTTCGAGGGCCCGCTCACCGAACTGGAGCACCGGGCCGAAGCCCTGCGGCGCCTGTTCCTGCCGGCGCAGGCGCCGGCGGAGGCCCTGCCCTGGTTGGCGGGGTTCCTGGCACTCACGTATCACGATCACGTGCCGCTGCGGGTGCGGCGCCGGTTGCTGGCGCAGATCGCGACGCTCTACCGCCAACGCGGCACCCGGCCGGGATTGGAGCGGCTGCTGTCGATCCTGGCGGAGGCCGACGTGGTGATCCTGGAGGGCTTCCTGCAGCGGCGCCGCAGCGCCGCCTTCCTGGGGCCGGAGACGGTGCTGGGGCCAGCCCTGGAGCTGGGGGGTCGGGAGGGGCTGCTGGGGGGCGACCCACTGGCTCTGGATCCGCTGGCGATCGCCGCTCGCGGCGATGACGAGCAGCGCATGGCCTTGGCCCACGGCATCCTCCTGGCCCATCGCCAGAGCGTGCGCGGCGCGGGCGGCGAACCCTGTCCGGGTCGCGAACCGCCCAGTCCGGTGGCCGCCGATCCGCTGCGGGCCTGGTACCGCCAGCAGGCCCATCGCTTCACGGTGCTTCTGCCCCTGGAGCGCACCACGGAGCTGGAAGCGGTGCTGCAGCAGGCGCTGGAGTTGCACAAACCCGCCCACACCCTGCACCAGCTGTGCTGGCTGGAGGCCGGCCTGTGCCTGGAGCGGGGCGTGCTGGTGGGCCTGCACCGGCTCGGAGCCTCCCCCCGGGCGGCGCCGCCGGTGCTCGGCCAGGCGCTGCTGGGGGGCGGAACCGATCCCCTCGGCGGCGCCGCCACCAGCGATCCCTGCGGCCCGGGACTGGCCGTACTGCCCTTCCTGCCGTTGCGATCCCGTCAGCCATGACCCAGACCCTCAGCCGAGACCCCAGCGATCCGCTGTTCCAGCCCGTGGCCGACAGCGACCCCGCCACCCCCGGCGATCCCCTCAGCCGCCTGCGCTTCCACTACGGCCAGTGCCTGAGCGCCGAGGATTTCGAGGCCGAGCAGCGCTACTTCGTGCTGCGCCAGCGCCTGCACAACGCCCTGCTGCACGGGGTAGGCACGGTGTGGGGCCTGGCGATCCGGCGCCGGGAGCCGCGGCCGGAGGGCGGCGATCAGCTGATCTGCGATCCGGGGATGGCGATCGATCCGCTGGGCCGCGAGATCTGGGTGCCCCAGCCGCTGTGCCTGGATCTGGCGGCGCTGGAGCAGAGCTTCTGGGACCAGCTGCAACCCGTGCCGGCGGCAACCGATGCGTCCGATGCCCCCGCCAACCCACGCCGCCGCGCCTATGTGGTGCTGCGCTACGAGGCCTGCCTCAGCGACGCGGTGCCGGTGATCCCGCTGCCCTGCGGCGACGACCACGACGGCCTGGCGGCCTCGCGGCTGCGCGACAGTTTCCGGCTCTGCCTGGAGGCGGAGGCCCCGGCGGATCCCTACGCCACGGTGCGGGACATCAGCGCCAGGCTCCGCCGCGGTGGCCCCCCGTCCCACCCCCGGCGCGGCGATCGCTGGCAGGCCCCGGATGGAACGGTGTGGATCTACGAGCAGCCCCGCAATGCCGATGGCACCTACTCCAGCGACGTCGACGGCACGCTGGTGGTGGAATCGGCGCTCACCTGGCTGGAGGATCGCTCCTCCAGCGCAGCCACGCCGGCGGGAACCACGCCGGGGGGCACGTTCGGCCTGGCCACCGGGCAGGGATGGCGCCAGCTGCTGCTGGAGCACGCCCTGAATGCGCCGATCGGGGGGGCGGAGATCGCTCCGGGCCCGTTGGAGCGCTTCTGGAGCGGTGCTGACGACGCGGCGCTGCTGCTGGCAACCCTGGATCTGGAGGCTACGGAGCCAATCGCACCGGAAGGGCTGCAGGCGGTGCGCCTCCAGCCCGCGCCGGCAGCACCCGGCAATCCCGACAACAGCGTGCGGGCGGTACTGCCGGCGGTGCAGGCGCTGGCCGATCTGGCCTTTGGCATCCGGCTGGAGGGGCCGGCCGCTGGGGGAGCTGGTGGGGGAGCCGCGGGCGGGGGCGGCGCATCGTTTCAGGTGTTGTCGGTGCGCGCCCAGGCGCTCGATGCGGGCAAGCAGCCGATCACGAGCGGCAGCGCGGCATTCACCGCGATCGAGGTGCGCCTCAACCTGCCGGTGGCCACCGATCCGGCGGCTCCGACCGAGCTGGCGAAGGCCATCCGTCTGTTGCGTCGCACGTCTGCGGGCAGTCCCTGGATCAGGACGAACCCGACGGAGATCCAGCCGATCTCCACCCCGGCGGGGCCCGCCCTCCAGATCCTGGTGCAGCCGGCCTGGGCGAGCAGCACCTCCTACCAGGTGGTCCTGAGCGGCACCGGAGCGCGAGCCCTTCTCTCGGACACCCCCGTTCCGCAACCGCTGGCCGGCGTGGCCGGCGAGTTCGTTCCCCCCGGCAGCGGCCGCGATGCCCATCTGTTCGGCACCTACACCCCACCCCCCAACCCCTGATCCGGAGGCCGACCCATGAACAGCCACTTCAGCGACCAGGAGCAGATCCGCTTCTTCTCCACCGCCGCCCGGCTCGCCAACCGGGAAAGCATCAGCGCCGTGGAGGAGACCTGGCTGCGCGGGCTCCTCGACCGCATCACCCCAACCCAGGTGCCAGAGCCGGGCTTTCCGCAGCAGCCCGTGGGCGATGCGCGCGGGCGCAACAGTCTGCGCCGCACCAACTGGTTCAACGGCCGCTACCTCACCGCCGAGGCCCTCTCCCGCCAGGACGTGTACTTCGACCAGCGCTCCCGCCTCAACGCCCATGCCCTGATGCCCGGCATCGCCTGGGGCCTGGGGATCGAAGCCAGCGCGAACCTGGATCGCTTCAAGCTGGAGCGGGGCCTGGCCTTCGATGGCGTGGGGCGGCCAATTCTGGTGAGCCAGGCGTTCCCGTTCAGCCTGGCCGAGCTGATCGGCGTGTCGCAGCAGGCGCCGCGGCGGGTGGTGGGCGGACGGCGGGAATTCATGCCCTGCGTCTGCCTGGCCCCGGAGCCGGGCGGGGTGAGTGGCGGCAGCGGAGCTCTCCCGGCTGGCCCCTATCTGCTGGTGATCGAAGCCGGCGAGGTGCCGGAGGGCCAGGCGAAGGTGACGGGGGATGTGTGCGGCGGCCGGCGCAGCGCCCCCTGCGCCGCGGATCTGTGGCAGGGCAGCTTCGGGCTGTCACTGGTGCGCTTTCCGGTGGAGGTGCCGCTGCTGGCGGAAAACACGGATCCGTGGGCCCTGAGGGGCGTCCTCGCGGCCTATTACTTCGATGTGTTCGAGCATCCGCTGTGGAGTCGCTGGGATCCGGAATTCCCACTCGATGGCCGCTTCGGCCGCGGCAGCGCCCCCGGACGGCACGAGGGCATGGCGATCCCCCTGGCGCTTATCCATCTCGACGCGCAAAACGCGGCGCTGTACATCGACCCCTGGATTCCGCGGCGATTGATCACCGATCCCCCCGGGGAAGACTGGCACCGCACCTGCTTCGGAGCGCCGCCGCGGGCCGCGGCCTGGGCGCGCATCCACCAGTTCCAGACGATGCTGCAGGAGAGCCTGGCAAAGCGGCCGATGGGGGGCGACAACAAGCCGCGCGCCAATCTTCATGCCCGCGGTTTCCGCCACATCCCGCCGATTGGCTTTCTCCCGGTGCAGCCAGCAACGCCGACCGTGGACTCTGGGCGTGCAAACGCGGTGACGCGCTCCGCCATGGTGGAGCACGCACTCCGCCAGGCAAAGGCCTATTTCGCCGACACCAACGTGGTTGCCTACGGCGTTGTCGCCCTTCACGACGACGACATTCTGGAGGATCTGGCCAATGTGATCAACAAAGATCCGCTGCAGCTGGAGGGTCGGGACCGGCAAGAAAATCACAGCCTCTTGAGTGAGGCTGGTGCCATCGGCATGGCTTCGTATTTGAAAGGCACCAACAAACTGCTTGTGTTCCTGGCAGGGCTTGGCGACACGCTGCGCAGAAACAGTCTGAACATCGACGCCCTGGTGAACCGGCGCACCGAGGTGGTGAAGCTGGTGGTGCCGCTGCAGGGCCTCTCCAGGCGCCATCCTCTGCTTGGGGTCATCCGGGATGATGCCGCAGAGCAGGCCCGGGCCTGGGGGCTGCCGGACGTACTGGAGTCGGGGGCGGCCGCGCTGGCCGACCTGCCCCAACGGCGCTGCGTGGATGTGCTGCCGCGCAGCCATGTGGTGTATGTGAAACAGCGCCAGGTGCTCCTCGATCTGGTGTTCAAGATGGTGGAACTTCTGCAGGCGCTTGTGCACGGAGTTACCGCCGCATTGGAACAGCGGGAAGCCGGGGGCAACCAGGGCGGAACAGCCACCAACTTCACTACCGGTTTCAACTTGGCCAATGGCAATGTTGCCGCTACAACAGCCATCAGCGTGGTCGACTACCAGGCTGCTTTTCAATCGCTTTGTGAGAACGACCAACAACTAATTCAGGTCGTTCTCTCCCAATCCGTCGTGCAGTGGCTTGTCGGGGATGTTGTCCGCAGAACCAACCCGGATTGGACCCGGGCTGGCCGCAGCCAGGCCTTGCTCGATCAGGTGGAGAAGGTCAGCAATGATCTGCCGGCAACGATCGGCTCAGCGAACCAGCGCCAGGCGCGGGCCCTTGCCCAGGTAGCCGATGCCTGGGCGGCGGAATACCCCGATGCCCAGGTGTTGCAGCTGCTGGCGGCGGTGCAACCCCCCGAGCAGACGCTCGATCTGGTGAAGCGGCTCGGGGCAGCGGCGAAGCCTGAGGCGGGCCCCACGGTGGCCGATGGCCTCGATCTGCAGCCTCCAGCCCGCTTTGGCAGCCGCACCGAGCGGGTGCTCTACGCCGGCGTGCGCCAGCGGCTGGAGGAGCGGCGGATCCAGGATCTGGCCCTCGATCTGGCCGAGGGCAGCCTGCCCGACACGGCGCGGCTCGCCTCCCTCACGCTGGGCGATGTGCTGGCCCGCAGCCCGGAGGAGGCCGCCAGGCTGCTGGGTGGCGCTGAGCAGCTGGCCGCCGTGACCAAGGCTTTCCTTCGCGATCGCCAGGCGGCCCTGGAGGCCGCCTCCGGACTGGCCGGGGGGGTTCCAGCGGAGCTGGTGGCGAAGGTGGAGGCGGAGGTGGCGGCCGGTGGCAAGCCGGAGGAGGTGCTTGAGCAGCTCCGGAAGGACGAGCAGGCCAAGCCGGAGCCGGACCGGAATCCGGAGCTGTTGCGCAACCTGGCGGATGCCAGAACCCTGCTGGAGCTGAGCAACAACCGGCTCGACGCCCTGGCGCCGCTGCGGCGCCGGCTGGAGGGGTGATCCATGGCCGTCGCGCTGCGCATCGCCCGCCTCCACACCACGCTCCAGCTGCCTGCGGATGGGGTGGCGGACGACCTCGAAGCCGCCTGGCTGCGGGATCTGAGCCAGCGTTGCCTGCCCGAAGCCCTGGCAGGGGTGGCGGAGCGTGCCCTGGCGCGGGCCGGGCTGCCACCGCAGGCGGTGGTGGCGGTGCGGCGGCTCGACCTGCGGTTGCGGATGCAGGCGGGAGCCAGCGACGATGCCCTGCTGCGGGCCTGGAGCCAGGCGCTGGAAACGGCCCTGGTCGCCAGCCTGCGGACGGCCGAGGCCGCGAACGCCGTGGTGTTCGCCGATGCCTGGGAGGCGGAAGCGAGTCACCTGAGCCGTCTGGTGCAGGGGTTGGGGCCTGCCTGGTGGGCCGACCGCCTGCTCGATGGCCGCGGGGCCCGTCTGGATCTGGGCGCAGAGGCGGTGCTGCGGCGCTGGCTGGAGCGCAATCCAGCCCGGGCGGCCGCGGCGATGGCGGCCCTGGTGGAGCGCGCAGGCGCCTCCGCCAATCCCGCCTGCCTGGCCGCGCTGGTGCCGGAGGCCAGCGCGGCGGATCTGGCTTCGGCCCTCGCCAGCTCGCTCTCCCACCGCCCCGGCGCCGCCGCCGCCCTGCCGGAGCCGGGCACCCCCCTGCGGGCCTTGCTGGAGGCCACGCTGCAGCGGCTGCACGTCGAGCGGGGCCTCGCCGTGCTGCAGGGCAAGGCGGCCCGGCCCTGGCGTCTGGCGGTGCTGCTGCATCGGCAGCCTTCGCTGGCCCTGTTGCCCGCCGCCTCGCTGCTGGCGCTGGTGGCGGGATTGGAGGGGGGGGCGCGCCAGCCAGGCGGCAACGGCGAGCCGGCCTCGTCCTTGCCTGCCCCTGCCCCGCCTTCCGCTGCCGGGGATCCTTCCGGCCATGCTTCCCCCCCCGGGCCCGCCGCCGCGCTGGCCACTGATCCCACAGCCCTGCAGGCCACCGATCGCGCCGCCATTCACGCCGGTGGCCTGCTGCTGCTCCTGCCGCGGCCCGAGCTGCGCGATGCCCGCGACGACTGGAGCACCAGCTGCGGCGATGTGGCCTTGCTGGCCCTGCGCCGGCTGTTGGCGCCCCTGGGTCCGGGGGAGCAGGCCACCGCCCTGGAGCGGGAGCGGCCCCTGCTGAGCCTCCTCTGCCCCGACCGCCCCTGGCCCGAGCCGTTGCAGGTGGCCGAGCCGCGCGATCCGCAGGCGGCGGCGCAGCGGCTGGCGGCCCTGATCGCCACCATCCCGGCGGGCCTGGCGTTTGCCCCCGGGGCCCTGCGGCAGGTCTACGGCCCGCTCCATGGCGCCGCCCCGCCGCTGCCGGATCGGGACAGCCATGCCCTGGCGGCGCTGCTGTGGCGGCCTGGAGTGCTCGTCTGGGACGGGTGGCAGATCCGCCTGCACTGGCCCCTGGCCAGCGCCGATGCGGCCCTGCGCCGCGCCGGCTGGGATCTGGACCCGGGTTGGCAGCCGGCCCTGCGGCGGGTGGTGCGCTTTGTGTATGGCGGCGAGGCCGCGGACGACGCCAGCGCGGGAGGGGCGCCATGACGCCCGCCCCCGCGCCACCGCTCAGCGCCGCGCCGCTGCCGCTCTGGCTGGCCGTGGCCGCCGGTCGGCTGCTGCTGCGCCTGCCCGAGCACCAGGGCCTGCGCCCCCTGGTGCAGCCCCTGCCCGACCTCACTCTGCCCGCTGACGGGGCGATCGATCCGCTGGCCCTGGCCGAGGCGGTCGCTGCCGGGAGCGACGATCTGCTCGACGGCCTCGCCGCCGACCCCGGCGCCAGCCCCCTGGGCCGGATCCGCGCCGCGGCGGCGCTGTCGCGCTTCGATCTGGAGCTGCTGGCCCTGGCGGTTCTGCCCTGTCTGGAGGAAGCCGCTGCGGTCGCCGTGGGCCAGCTCACCGGCGGCGAGCGGCGCCTGCGGCTCGGGCAGGCCCTGCGCTTGCTGGGCGCCGCGGGCGATCCGGCGGCGGTGCGCCAGGCCGTGCGCGAGTCGCCGCTGTGGCGGCTGGGGATGCTGCGCGAGGGCGAGGAGCCGGGGGCGCTGGAGAGCCGGCTGCAGCCCACGGCGGCGCTGCTGGCGGGAGTGGATGGGGCGGTGGCCACGCGGCTGGGGGAGGGCTGGCGGCGCCGGCCACTGCCCGCGGCAGCGGCCGGGGAGCCCTCGCCGCAACGGCAGGCTCAGGCCCGGCGGCTGCTGGCGCTGGCACGGCAGGGTCCGCTGCACCTGGTGGGCCAGGCCGGCGCCGTGGAGCAGGTGCTGGCCCTGGCGGCGGCGCCCGGGGCGGCCCTGCTGCTGGAGGCGCCGCCGGGCGAGGCGGCGGCGCGGCCCCCCTGGGCCGAGGCCTGGCTGGCGGCGGTGGCCAGCGGCCGGCTGCTGGCGCTGCGCAGCGACGCCACCACCCTGGAGGCGCCGCCACCGGGGGTTCCGCCCACGCTGCTGGTGGCGCCGGAGAGCGCCCATCTGCGTGGCGGTACTGCCGTGTTGGCGCGGCTGGAGCTGGGCGGCAACGACCCGCTGGAGCTGGCGGCGGCCTGGCAGCAGGCGCTGGCCCTGAACGAGGCCGAGGCCGACCAGCTGGCCGGCCGCACCTGGCTGGCCCCCTCCCAGGTGCCGGCCCTGGCGGCGGGGGTGACGGGGGAGACGGGGGCGCAGCGACTGGCGGCGGCGCTGGAGCGGCTGGCGGAACGGGTGCCGCCGCGGGCGGCGGGCCTGGCCCATCGCCGCCAGCCGCAGGTGGCGTGGCAGCAGCTGGTGCTGGCGGCCGACACCGGCGAGGCGCTGGAGGAGCTGGTGCGGCGGGTGGAGCAGCGGGTGCGGGTGCAGAGGCGCTGGGGCCTGGGGGAAGGAGCACGCGGCAACGGCGTGATTGGCCTGCTGCATGGCCCCTCCGGCACCGGCAAGACCCTGGCGGCCGATGCGATCGCCACCCGCCTGCGCCTGCCGCTGCTGGCGGTGGATCTGTCGCTGGTGGTGTCGAAGTACATCGGCGAAACGGAAAAGAACCTGGCCCAGGTGTTCGACGCGGCCGAAGGCTTCGCGGCGCTGTTGTTCTTTGATGAAGCCGATGCGCTGTTCGGCAAACGCACCGGCGTGCAAGACGCCCACGACCGCTACGCCAACATCGAGGTGAATTACCTGCTGCAGCGGCTGGAGGCGTTCGAGGGCCTGGCGCTGCTGTCCACCAACCTGCTGCAGGGCCTGGATGAGGCGTTTCTGCGGCGGTTCGATCAGATGGTGGCCTTCCGCCGGCCGGGCAGTGCCGAGCGGCGGCTGATCTGGCAGGGGCACCTGCCGCGCGATCAATTGGGCGGCGATGTGGATGTGGGCGAACTGGCGCGGCTGTTCGACCTCAGCGGTGGCGACATCCGCAATGCCGCCCTGAGCGCCGCCTACGCCGCCGCCGCCGCGTCCGAACCGATCAACCGCGATCGGCTCTGGCAGGCGATCCGCCGCGAAACCGCCAAGAGCGGCGCGCCGATGCCCAATCCGGAGTTGTTCCTGTCCCTTACCCCCAGTCCGCCATGAGCCCCACCCCCACCTGGCCCCTCGACGATGAGGTGGCCGCCCTTGACGCCCAGATCGCCACCCTGCAGCGCGCCGCCGATCAGGCCCAGGCCAGCAGCGCCATGGCCGCCGGAGAGGTGGCGATCGCCCGCAACGCCATCCGCGAGCTGATCAGCGCCAAGGCGGAGATCCTCGAGAAGGGACGCCTCTGGGAGCGGGAGACGCAGCTGCAGCGGGCGCTGGCCGAACGCAACGCCGTGGCCGATCGCGTGCGGCAGGCGCTGGCCGCTGGCGGTCCGCTGCCGGCAGGCCTGAAAACCGCCCTGGAAGAGCGGCTGAAACTGAAGTTGAATCTCGCCGCCACAGACGCCCTCGATGACGACGCCGATGCCAACAGCCTGAAGAGCCGCGTGCAGAAGGCGGAAGACGACCTCGGTGATGCCGCGGTGGCGGCGACCTACACCACAGCCGAAGCCAATCTGAAAGCGGCGGAAGACAACTACAAGGCCAAAGCCGAGGCTGCCGAAGCCGCCTGGAGCGCGATCCAGAATGGGGCGCTGACGCTGCAGGCGAAGCTGCAACAGCTGCAGGCCCGCTTTGACGAAGCCGAAAGGCTGGAGGCCGCCGCTGAAGACCCCACCCCCGGCAGTGGCGGCGATCCTGCTGTTGTGGCCGCCTCCGCGGTGGAAGCGGGGATCGCCTGGAAGAGCTTCAACGACACCTACCAGGAGCTGATCCGCGGCACAACAGCTGGCGGATCCCCGGGAACCGCCGATGACGGCGAAACAGCCTTGCGCGACGCCTGGAGCGCAGCCAGCCAACAGGCCAAAGACGCTCTGGCCGAATGGTTGAGCCGCAAGCAGGAGTGGGCCGCCGCCCGCAACGCCTACGAGCAACGCCAGGCGCTCCGGCCCGCCCGCAAACCCGAAGAACAGGCGTCGATGGTGGCCAGCGTGTTGGCCGCCTACAACCCGCCGCCCCCCGGCCCCTGAGCTGACCCATGGC
>JBKDSQ010000057.1:0-42527 GCA_046340895.1 Synechococcaceae cyanobacterium
CTTCCTCGACCTGCAGCTGCGCCTCTATTCCCCGCAGCCAGCGGACCGCACCGCCGCTCTCTACGGCGCCACGGTGTTGCAAATGGTGCAGGAGCCCCTGGGGCTGTGGCATCTCCACGGATCGATGCAGGCTCTGAGCGAGGCGCTGGAGCAGGCCCTGGCCGGGGCGGGCGGACGGCTGCGCCTGCGGCACCGGCTGGAGCGGCTGACGCCACCGGAACGCGCCGGGGGGGCCTGGGCGCTGGCGGGGAGCGGCCCCGGCGGAACCGCCTTCCAGAGGATGGCGCAAGACGTGGTGCTCGCCCTGCCCCCCCAGTGCCTGCCGGAGCTGCTTGCGGATGCCTTGCCGCCTGGCTACCGGCGCCGGCTGGCGGCCCTGCCCGACCCCAGCGGCGCCTTGGTGTTCTACGGGGCGGTGGACCGGCAGCGGCTGCCGCCGGATTGCCCCGGCCATCTCCAGCTCGACTGGAGCAATCCTGGCCCGCTGTTCGTGTCGGTGAGCCGGGAGGGGGACGGCCGCGCTCCGCTGGGGCAGGCGACCGTGATCGCCAGTGTGTTCACGGCGGCCCGGCCCTGGTTCGCCCTGGAGCCTCCGGCTTACAGGCGGGCGAAGGAGGCGGCGATGACGGGCATCCAGGCGGGGCTGGAGCGGCTGCTGGGTGTGCCGCCCAACGGCTGGCGCCACGGCGAACTGGCCACCCCGCGCGGCTTCGCCCGCTGGACCGGGCGGCCCTGGGGCTGGGTGGGGGGCCTGGGACAGCACCCGTCGCGCTTCGGCCCGTTCGGCCTGGCCAGCCGCAGCCCCCTGGCCGGCCTCTGGCTCTGCGGCGACGCGATCCATCCCGGCGAAGGCACCGCCGGGGTGAGCCTCTCGGCCCTGATGGCCTGCCGGCAGCTGCTCCAGACCCGGGGCAGACCGCTGCTTCTCCCTGCCTGAGGGGGATTCAGGAGGCCGCAGGTGGCTCGGGCAGGAACTGCGGGCGCAAGGCCTGGGCCCGGGTCAGAGACCGCTCCAGCTCCGACCAGGCAGCGCCGGCCACCCGTTCCTCCAGGGCCGCCAGTGCGCCGCGGTACTCCGCCAGGGCGGCCAGCAGGGCAGCTTGGTTGTGGCGGGCCATCAGGGTGCCGAGCTCTGGGTTGCCGCCACCCACCCGGGTGGTGTCGGCAAAGCCGCTGGAGGCCAGGCTGCGCACCAGCGGTCCCAGTGCCTCGCCGGCCCCCCGATCGGCAGCGTGCAGAAGGGCGGCGCCCACCAGCACCGGCAGGTGCGAGATCAGGGCCACGGCTCTGTCGTGGTCGGCGGCGTCGCAGCGGACCGGCAGTGCCCCCAGTGCATCCGCCAGCCCCAGCACGGCCTGGAGCGCCGCGGGGGCGGTGGCGGCGGTGGGGGTGAGCACCCAGGGCCGACCGCGGAACAGGCCCGCCTCGCCGGCCTCCACGCCGGCGCGGGCGGTGCCGGCCATCGGGTGGGAGGCCACGAAGCGCCCTCCGAGCCGCGGCTCCCAGACCGCGAGCACCGGAGCCTTCACCGACCCCACATCGGTGACGATCGCCTGCGGAGGCAGGGCGGCCACCAGGGCCGGGTCAGGGTCGAGCAAGCGGTCCAGCGGCAGGCAGAGGATCACGAGACCGCACTCCGCCAGAACGGCCGGATCGGTGGCGACCCGATCGGCCAGGCCCCGCTGCCGCGCCCGATCGGCGGTCTGGGGGCGGTGCACCAACGCCCGGACCGAGGCGCCGCTCCGCCGCAGGTCGAGGCCGAGGGAACCGCCGATCAACCCCAGGCCCACCAAGCCCACGGGACGGCTCTGCCAGAGGGGGGGCATGGCGGGCGCGCGCGCTGCCGCCAGCTTCCTACAGCGAGACCCCTGGGGCACAGCGGCGCTGTCGTGCTCGCTGCCGTGCGCCAGGAAGGCCCTGCCTACGATCCCGTGATGTTGGAAGCCAGCGCCCACCGACACCTGAAGGCCCTGCTGCGGGAGGAGGGCCGCCAGCGCTGGCCGCACCACCTCACCCTCAGCCGCCTGGTGGGCCGCAGCCTGCGTCGCGGCGACCACACCTTGGTGCGCCTGGCCCCCGGGACCGATCCGAGCTGGTGGATCAGCCTGCTGGTACCCCTGGCCCTGAGTGAGGTGCCCTTGGCCCTGGTGGCCAGCGAGCCGCTGCGCCAACGGCTGCTGCGGGTGGAGTGGCCACGGCTGCGGGCGGCGGGCCTGCCGCTGCCCTGCTGGCAGGGGCCGGAGGCGCCGGCCACGGCGCGGGTGTGGCTGCTCAGTCACCAGGAGTTGCTGGAGGCCTGGCGGGCGGGCCAGCTGGGCGAGCGGCAGTTGGTGATCCCCGAGGCGGAACGGCTGGAGAGCGACTTGCGGCAGGCAATGGCGATCGAGCTGAAGCCCTGCCACTGGGATGGCCTGATCCGCAGTCAACCGGCGGTGGAGGCCAGCCTGCTGAGCCTGCACCGTCGCCTCAGCCAGCGCCTGCTGCGCCAACCGCGCCGCCCTGGGGGTCTGCTGCCCCTGGCCCCGGACGACGAGGCGCCGCTACGCCACCTGCTGCGGCTGCTTGAGCCGCTACCGGCCCCGTGGTCGGCGTGGCTGGCGGCAGACCATGGGGGCTGGTGCAGCTGGGCGAACCTGGAGGCTGATGGCCTGCAGTGGACTCTGCACCGCCAGCCGCTCGAGCCGCTGACCGAGCTGGCAGGGCTCCTGGCGGGTCGGGGTGCGGTGCTGGCAGGCGAGCTGGGGCGAGGGGCCGGTGCGTCGGGAGAGCCCCTGCCACGGGCAACAGGGCTCCTGGGTCTGGCGAGCGCCGTGCAGCTGGAGCTGGGTGATCCACCCCTGGCCGATCCGCTGCCGCTGTACGCGCCGCTGCGCCAGCCGCTGCCCACCAGCCCCGGGCTGCCGGAGCACCTGCTCGATCAATGCCGCCGCCTGGTGCTTGGCCAGGCGGGGCTAAGCGTGGTGGTCCTCGACGACGAGGGAGTGCGCCACGGCCTCACCAGCGCCCTGGCGGCGGAGTTCGGTAGCCGGGTCAGCCACGAGTGCACGGCACCGGAGGCGAACGGGGTGGTTTGCTGTCGCTGGTCGTGGTGGCTCGACCACCAGGCGCGGCTGCCCCTGCCGGCCCAGGTCGTGGTGGGCCTGCTGCCGATCGCCAGCCTGGAGGATCCGCTCACGGCCGCCCGGGTGGCCCAGCTGCGCCAGCAGGGCCGCGACTGGTTCCGCGAACTGCTGCTGCCAGATGCCCTGAACCGGTTGGAGCGCGGTGTGGCCAGCCTGCGTCGCAGCGGCGGCCGGCTGGCGGTGCTCGATGGCCGGCTGCGGGGCAGGAGCTGGGGGAGACAGGTGTTCAGCACCCTGGAACCCTGGGTGCAGCTCACCCGCCTGCTGCCCCCCTGAAACCGGCTTAGCCTCCCAGCGACGAACCGCTGCACTGCGATGGGAGAAGCCAAGCGCCGCGCCGAGCAGGGGCTACCGCCCCGGGCCAAGAAAAACGCCGCCCCCGCCGACACCTCGCCCCGTGTCCTTCCCTGGCTGCCACTGAGCCGAAACCAGGCCGAGCGGTTTGTCAAACTCAGTACCCGCGGCGCCTGGGTGGGCATCGGCGCCCTGGTGCTGTTCTGGCTCACCGTCCGCTTCCTGGGCCCCGCTCTCGGCTGGTGGCAGCTGGCCGATGGCTGAGCGCCCCGGTGGGCATGTGCGCACAGAGCCCGCCACCTCCCGCGGAAAACGGAAGAAAATCTTAGGCTTGCTGCATCCCTGGGGCTGAGCCGTGTTTTCCCGCCTGGCCGAGCAATACCGCGCGGTGGTTGACGATCTGGTGCTGAGCCTCGAAGCCCTGGCGCGCTGCCTGCAGGATCAGGGCCGCCTGGCCAGCTGCTACACCTGCGGGGAGGCGGGCGACCGCCTGGGCACCGCCTTTGTGGCCGAACTTGGCGACAGCCACCTGGTTCGGTTCCGCGTTTCCGACTGCGGCATCAGCTGGCTGGAGTCACGCAACGGCCACGAGCTGGTGACCCTCGAAGGCGCGGAGGCGATCCAAGAGATGCAGCGCGTTGCCAACGCGCTTCGCAGCTTCTCCAGCGAAGCTGTGGCGATCCCCCATCCCGCCGCAGCGGACTCCAACGGGGTGGCTGATGGGATGACGACGGTGGCGGAAGCAGAGGCCGCCTGAGCGGCCCCTCGCTTCGCCCCTAACCATGGCAGCGCACTGCCGGCTCAAGCAGCCGGCAGCTCCTCCAGAACCTTCACCGCAGCAGCTTCCGCCTCGGCAGCGCCGAGGGGCTTGGTGGCGGCCTGGCGGGCCGCCGCGGCCAGCGGTTTCATGGAATTGGCGGTGACCTCCGAGCCTTCGGTGAGCCGGGTGCGGGTGAGCTGCTCGATCAACACAACCTGATCAGGGTTCTGCTCCATCCAGGCGATCGTGTTGTCACGACCCTGGCCGATGTTGTCGCCCTCATAGCTGTACCAAGCCCCCTTGCGGGTAACCACTCCCGTCTCCTCCGCCAGGTCGAGCAGACAGCCCAGGGTGCTGATGCCACGGCCGAAGAGAATGTCAAACTCGGCGATGCGGAAAGGAGGCGCCACTTTGTTTTTCGCCACCTTCACTTTGGCGCGAATGCCGTACTCCTCTGTGCCGCGCTTGAGCGTCTGGATGCGACGGATGTCGAGCCGCACCGAGGCATAGAATTTCAGCGCATTGCCACCCGTGGTGGTTTCCGGGTTGCCGTAGGTAACGCCGATCTTCTGACGCAGCTGGTTGAGAAAAATCACAGTGCAGCCCGACTTGCCGATGTTGCCGGTGATCTTCCGCATCGCCTGGCTCATCAGGCGGGCCTGGCTACCCACGGCCAGATCCCCCATCTCCCCTTCGATCTCCGCCCGTGGGGTCAGCGCGGCCACCGAATCGACCACCACGATGTCGACGGCGGCGGAGCGCACCAGCTGGTCGACGATCTCCAGCGCCATCTCGCCAGTATCCGGCTGGGAGACGAGCAGGTTTTCAATGTCGACCCCGAGGGCTGCCGCATAGACGGGGTCGAGGGCGTGCTCCGCATCCACAAAGGCGGCCACACCACCGCGCTTCTGCACCTCGGCGATCGCGTGCAGGGTGAGGGTGGTCTTGCCAGAGCTCTCCGGACCGTAGACCTCGACCACCCGCCCCTTGGGATAGCCGCCGCCAAGCGCCAGATCCAGGGTGAGAGCCCCGGTGTTGATCGTCTCCACGCGCATGCGGGAGGCGTCGCCGAGGCGCATGATCGAGCCCTTGCCGAAATTGCGCTCGATCTGGTTCAGCACCAGCCCGAGAGCCTTGTCGCGCTCGGCGGCAGCGCGGGGATCGGCGGGCGCGAGGGAAGCGGCAGCTGCGGCGCCCGGGGCGACGGAACCGCTGCCGGAAGAGGCGGCCTTGGGATCAGAGGGCATGACGGAGTTCAGCGATGGGGAAGGGGCCGCGGAGAAACGGACAGCGGGGGGCGGGTGGACACCGGACCCGGCCGCCATCCTGCGACCTCCGGAAAACAAGTTCCACCACCGGGGACCAGCGCTCCGATCGCGTGTAGTACGAGCGTACTCTAACGGATCAGGGCCAGTCCGCCAGGGGGGCCGCGAACCGCTCCGGCTCCAGCCAGCGCAGCCCCGCCTCCGCCAATCCGTACCGGTCACCGGGGGCGAGATAGCCCCAGGCCGCCAGGTAGCAGCGCACCGCCTCCAGGCCGGCCGTGGCGCGAACCCGCTCCAGGGTCGGCCGCCGGTCCTCCAGAAACCACAGGGGGCGGCCCCGCTGCCGCAGCTGCAGCAACACCTCCGGCTTGCTGCCGTGCTCATGGCCGTAGAGGGCGGCGGGGCTCAGCCCGGCCGCCACCAGCAGTTCGCCCGCGAAGGCGGCTCCCTTGGTGGTGAGCACCATCCACTCGGCCCCCTCGGCGGCCAGGCGACCCAGGCGCTCGACCACGCCGGGATAGGGGCGGTGCAGGTCGAGCCAGGCGGCCCGGTCGCTGGCGATGGCGGCATGGCGCACGCTCTCCAGCTGGCGCTGCAGGCGCTCCGGCGTCCAGCCCCAGCGCCCCAGGGCAGCGGTGACGGCCGCCTCGTAAGCAGCGGTGGTGGCGGTGGCGTCGAACCCGGGCCGGCCCAGCTCGGCGGCCATCAGCACCATCTCCCACCCCTGGTGGATGAACGGGCGCAGCAGGGCGAACCCAGCCGGAGCGGCCTCCGGCAGCTCCAAGGCACAGCCGTCAGCCGCGGCCAGCTCCAGCGACGCGGCACGGGCTGCCCACCAATATTCGGGCATGCCATCGACGAGGACCCCGTCGAAGTCGAAGACCAGGAGAGGGCCGCTAACCAGGGTGGAGATCGGAAAAACTGGGCCGCTAGGATTCGAACCTAGGAATGGCGGGACCAAAACCCGCTGCCTTACCGCTTGGCGACGGCCCAACGTGCCCGCAATCCAACTGCACGAAGAATCGGCTGCCGGTCGGGTACCGGATCAGTAACCCACAACGGCCGGGCCTTCGTCAACCGGCCTCAGGCCGGAAACACGCGCAGCCGCTGCTGGGCTCCGCGGCCGAACACGGCGCTGCGCAGCCGGTAACGGCTCACCAGCTCCGCCTGCATCGAACGCACCCGCTCGCTGCGCGGCAGCAACTCCACCGGCCGCCCCTGGGGCAGCACCACCTTCTCCACGGCCAGGCGGCATTCCTCCATAGCGGAATGGGCATCTTCGGGGTCGGTGCCGGCGACCGAGGCGGCCGGCCCAGGCGCGGCCGATTCCATACGGCGCTCCAGCAGCCGCTCGATTGCGCGCTGCAGCTGGTGCAGGCTGTCGGACTTGATCACCAGGATCGGCAGGCCGCACTCCTGGGCCCGGCGGCGCAGGGTCGGATCCTGACCGAGCTGGCCCCGCAGGCTCAGCAGCGCATCGGCCTGCTCCGGGTCGTCCACCACCAGCACAGGCCAGTCGCGGCTGCGTACCGCCTCCTCCAGCTGGCGGGGAGCCAGGCCCACGGCGCAGAGCCGCAGGGGAGAGGAAGGCGAGGCCGCCCGCGCAGGGGCTTCCGGGGCGGCGGGTCCAACCGCATGGCGGGACGGGGCGTGGGGGTCGGGCAGGGGCACGGGAGCCAGCCGCCGCGGCAGGGGCCGGGCAGGGGTCAGCGGCTCCGGAGACGGCGGGCCAGGGTCCGCCAGCTGCACCTGGCCCGCAGGGCCGAGCTCGCGCACCTGGGGGCGGGCTGGCTGCCCCCGCAGCAACAGGTCCACAGTGAGCGACACCTCGCGATGCACCAGCCACCGCTGACGGCTGTGCATCTCAACCGCCAGCGGGAAGGTGGGCTCGGCAGCCCGTTCCAGAACGGTCTTCTGGGTTCGGCGGCGCCGCGCCTCCTCATCGCCGAGGGTGACCGACTGAATGCCCCCCACCAGGTCGCTGAGGGTGGGGTTGCGGATCAGGTTGGCCAGCTCGTTGCCGTGGGCGGTGGCGACCAGCTGCACCCCCCGCTCGGCGATCGTGCGGGCCGCCTGCGCTTCGAGCTCGGTGCCGATCTCATCGATCACGATGACCTCCGGCATGTGGTTCTCCACCGCCTCGATCATCACCTGGTGCTGCAGCTCGGGCCGGGCCACCTGCATGCGCCGGGCGCGGCCGATCGCCGGGTGGGGGATATCACCGTCGCCGGCGATCTCGTTGCTGGTGTCGATCACCACAACCCGCCGGCCCAGGTCGTCGGCCAGCACGCGAGCGATCTCGCGCAGGGCTGTGGTCTTGCCGACACCGGGGCGCCCCATGAGCAGCAGGGACTGGCCGGAATCGAGCAGATCACGCACCAGAGCCACGGTGCCGAACACGGCGCGACCGACGCGGCAGGTGAGGCCCACCACCTCGCCGGTGCGATTGCGGATGGCGCTGATGCGGTGCAGGGTGCGTTCGATGCCGGCGCGGTTGTCACCGCCGAAGGGGCCGAGACGCCGCAGGATCTCCGCCAGATCGGAGCGCTCGATCGGCCCGTCCCCGAGTAGCTCGGCCCGGCCCGGATAGCGGGCCTCGGGGCAGCGGCCCAGGTCAAGCACCACCTCCAACAGTTGCTCGCGGCTGCCGGGGGAGGCCAGGGCGGCCTGCACGCGCCGGGGCAGCACCTCCAGCAGGCGGTCGAGATCGTCGGTGACGCGCTGGGTGGGGAAGGCGGCGGCCGCACCCGGGGCAGCGGGAGGGGGGGGGGACGTCGGCAGGGATGGAGCGGACTCTGGCTCCGGTTCTAGCCGGGTTTCAGCGGCCGGCGGGAGCGGAACCCGCCGCCATGCCCCCGCGCTGCAGCCAGGGCTGCACCAGCCCCCGGGCGATCGCCTCGGCCCGCGGCCCGAGCTGCGGGTCTTCGAGCAGGCGGTGGCCGCGGGCCTGGGCCTCCAGCAGCAGGGGCTGGAGCAGGGAGCGGGCGACGCCCCCGAAGGCCACTCCCGCCACCCCCGGCACCCCTGGGCGCTCCACCAGCCCCAACGTGCGGGCGTTGGTGCCGCCGGCAAGCTGCAGCGGACCGGGGGGCGCCTCGGCGGCCACCTGCCGCAGCAGCCGCACGGCGGCGTGGGCGGTGCCGCTTCCCAGATCGCCGCTCATCGGTCGGCCATCGAGCTGCCAGAGGGGGCGGGCGCCGACGGCGCGCAGTTGGCGGAACCGGTCCCAGAGCTCCGACGCGAGGGCCCCGGGCGCGGCGGACGGCTCCAGGCCACAGCTCACGGCGATGCGCTGCAGCGGCACGCCCGAGGCCATCAGCTGCTCCAGGCGCCGAGCGAAGGCCGCCGCCCGGCCGAGGCGGGTGTGCAGCTCCACCGCATCGGGGCGCAACGCCGACAGCAGCTCGGGCACAGCCTCGGCCTCCAGGATCTGGGCGCGCTCCTCGATCAAGCCGAGCGGACAGGCCGGCAGGCAACGACCGCAGCCGTAGCAGCGGGGCGCCGCCACCCCGGCGGCGTTGATCGCCAGCGCAGGGCAGGCCCTGGCACAGGGTCGCGGACAGTCGGCAGGGCAGCGGCTGGGGTCGAACCAGGCTTTGCGGAAGTGGGGATCGGCACCATCGCTGAGGCTCACCATCAGCCAGGGGCGCGCCGCGCCGCGGGAACAGGCCCAGGCGATGCCACGGCGAGCCGCCGCCACCACCGCCGGATCGGCGGCCAGATCGAGACAGTGCACACCCGCCAGGGTGTACAGGCCAGCCAGATCCTCGATCGCGGCGAGGTCCTGGTTGCTGGCGCCGCCGATCCACTTGACCCAGCGACCGCTGTTGAGGGCTTGGTCGGGGGAGAGGACCACGACTCGGCGGCGTGGGCGCGGCCTCAGGCGGCCACGATCTCGCCGAGGGGCTGCCAGCGCAGCGCCCGGGCACCGCCCATTTCCACCACGATGCGAAGCCGTGGCTCGATGCGGGTGAGACGCAACAGCGACTGCAGCTCGGCGTCGGAAAGCACCTGACCCTCCAGCAGCCAGAGCAAAACCGGCCCTGCCCCATCAAACTGGGATCCCAGCAGGGGCATCACGCGCTGCACCTCCCCCACCGCCGCCCCCCGGCCCACGCTCTGATGGCCGAGGTGGGGCGGGCGCACGCCGTGTAGCTCAAGCAGGAACGCCGCCGGATCCCCAAGGCCGCGGGCGGAGGTGAGCAGGGCTCGGTAGCCGGCGGCCCGCAACCGGCGCAGCAGGCGGGTCTCCGCTCCGCCCTCCAGCGGCACGAACAGCGCCAGGGCCCCGGCCTTCTCCAGGTCCTGACGGAAACCGCGGCCGGTGAGAAGGAGGGGCATCGCAGCAACGGGTCTGGGATGGCGGGCAGTCTGGCAGCCATCGGGAAGCAGTGGGCCTACGGCAGGGCAATGCGCTAGGTTCTTTGCTTGTGCTGCTGATCCGTGCCCGTCCGCTAGCCGGGCCTCCGGTTCCCAGCACAGGGTCCGCCTGAGACGGCGGGTCCTCCAGGCCAGTACGTCTGCCACGGCCCCAGGCCTACGGCAGCGTCGGGAAACTGTCCACCCTGCGGGCCCCGGCCCCGGAGTGAACAAGTCCCAGCCCCGCTGATTCGCCTCGCTAGCTCCTGGCTCCCTTCCGCGCCCCGGCGCTGGCGGTTGCCATCCCTGCGATCTTCGAACTCAGCACCCGCCGCCGATCCGGTTCCCTTACCGGATCCACGCCTGGCCATGTGGCCTTGGCGAGCGGCTGTCCAGCTGGCGTGCTTCCCCCTTCCATGTCCATCGGCATTCTCGGGAAGAAACTGGGCATGTCCCAGTTCTTCGACGACGAGGGCAGGTCCATCCCGGTCACCCTGATCGAGGCAGGCCCCTGCCGCATCACCCAGCTCAAGAGCGACGCCACCGACGGCTACAACGCCGTACAGGTGGGCTTCGGCGAAATCCGCAGCAAGCTCGTCAACAAGCCGGCACAGGGACACCTGTCCCGCTCCGGCGATGAGCCGCTGCGCCATCTGCGCGAATACCGGGTCGACCGCGTCGACGACCTTGAACTTGGCGCCGCCATCACCGTGGCGGCCTTCGAACCCGGCCAGAAGGTCGACGTCAGCGGCGACACGATCGGCCGCGGCTTCGCCGGCTATCAGAAGCGTCACGGCTTCAGCCGTGGCCCGATGAGCCACGGTTCGAAGAACCACCGCGAACCCGGTTCCACCGGTGCCGGCACCACGCCTGGCCGCGTCTACCCCGGCAAGCGCATGGCCGGTCGCTACGGCGGCAAGCAGATCACCACCCGGGGGCTCACCATCCTGAAGGTGGACAGTGAGCGCAACCTGCTGGTGGTGAAGGGTTCGGTTCCCGGCAAGCCGGGCGCCCTGCTCGACATCCGCCCGGCCAAGCGGGTTGGCAACAAGGCTGCGAAGTGAGGACCGAGAACATGGCAACCATCTCTGTACGCGACTGGCAGGGCAAGGAGAGCGGCAAAGCCGATCTCAGCCTGAGCGTCGCCAAGGAAAGCTCCGCCACCGACCTGCTGCACCGCGCCGTGGTTCGGCAGCTGGCCAACGCCCGCCAGGGCACTGCCAGCACCCTCACCCGGGCGGAGGTGGCCGGCGGTGGCCGCAAGCCCTACAAACAGAAGGGCACCGGCCGCGCCCGTCAGGGTTCGATCCGCACACCACTGCGGCCCGGCGGCGGCATCGTGTTTGGCCCCAAGCCGCGCAGCTATGAGCTGGCGATGAACCGGAAGGAGCGTCGCCTGGCCCTGCGCACGGCTCTGATGAGCCGTACCGACGACATCCTGGTGGTCAAGGGCTTCGGCTCCGACCTGGAGTCGCCCAAAACCCGGGAGATCACCGCAGCCTTTCAGCGCTTCGGCATCGAAGCGGGCACCAAGGTGCTGCTGGTGCTTGATGGCGCCAGCGATGCGGTGAAGCTCTCGGTGCGCAACCTGGAGAAGGTCAAGCTGATCGCTGCGGATCAGCTCAACGTCTTCGATCTGCTCAATGCCAGCAAGCTGGTGCTGAGCGAGGAGGCACTCGCGAAGATTCAGGAGGTCTACGGCGATGGCTGAACGGTTCACCAACCGGCTGGCGGATGTGATCCGCCGCCCACTGATCACCGAGAAGGCCACCCGGGCCCTCGAACTCAATCAGTACACCTTTGAGGTCGACCATCGGGCGGCCAAGCCCGACATCAAGGCGGCCGTCGAAACCCTGTTCGACGTCAAGGTCGTCGGCGTCAGCACCATGAATCCACCTCGCCGCAGCCGCCGAGTCGGCCGCTTCGCCGGCAAGCGCGCCCAGGTGAAGAAGGCTGTGGTGCGCCTGGCGGATGGCAACGCCATCCAGCTGTTCCCCGAGTCCTGAGGGCCTGAACCATGGCAATCCGTACCTACAGGCCCATCACCCCCGGCACCCGCACGCTGGTCGTCACCGACTTCAGCGAAATCACGGGGAAGGGTCGCGAACGTGGCCTTGTGGTGGCCAAGCACCGGCGCAAGGGCCGCAACAACCGCGGCGTGATCACCTGCCGCCACCGCGGCGGTGGCCACAAGCGCCTTTATCGCATCGTGGATTTCCGCCGCGACAAGCACGGCGTGCCGGCCAAGGTGGCCGCCATCCACTACGACCCGCACCGCAACGCCCGGCTGGCGCTGCTGCACTATGCGGACGGCGAGAAGCGTTACATCCTTGCGCCGGCAGGCGTGAGCGTGGGCCAAACCCTGGTGTCGGGTCCCGAATCACCGATCGAGAACGGCAACGCCCTGCCCCTCTCCGCCATCCCCCTGGGCTCCAGCGTTCACAACGTGGAGCTCTACGCCGGTCGCGGCGGTCAGATGGTGCGAACCGCTGGCGCCAGCGCCCAGGTGATGGCCAAGGAAGGCGACTACGTGGCCCTGAAGCTGCCCTCCACCGAGGTTCGCCTGGTGCGCCGCGAGTGCTACGCCACCCTCGGGGAGGTGGGCAATGCGGAACAGCGCAACACCAGCCTGGGCAAGGCCGGCCGCAAGCGCTGGCTCGGCCGCCGTCCCGAGGTGCGCGGCAGCGTCATGAACCCCTGCGACCACCCCCACGGTGGTGGCGAAGGCCGCGCTCCGATCGGCCGCTCCGGTCCGGTGACGCCCTGGGGCAAGCCGGCCCTCGGCTACAAGACGCGCAAGCGCAACAAGCCGAGCAATCGGTTCGTGCTGCGCAAACGGCGCCGCACCTCCAAACGGAGCCGTGGCGGACGCGACTCCTGATGACACATCCAGCTCCGCAGTTCGCCTGATCCGCCAT
Organism: Synechococcaceae cyanobacterium; assembly: GCA_046340895.1. GTDB lineage: Bacteria > Cyanobacteriota > Cyanobacteriia > PCC-6307 > Cyanobiaceae > Cyanobium. The sequence continues at coordinate 12,719 of JBKDSQ010000057.1, forward strand.
GGGACGTTCACTCAAGAAAGGCCCGTTCGTCGCCGACAGCCTGCTCCGCAAGGTCGAAAAGCAGAACGCCGCCGACGACAAGACCGTGATCAAAACCTGGTCACGGGCCTCCACGATCCTGCCGATGATGATCGGCCACACAATCGCCGTCCACAACGGCAAGGCCCACGTTCCCGTCTACGTGACGGAGCAGATGGTGGGCCACAAGCTGGGCGAATTCGCCCCCACCCGCACATTCCGCGGCCACATCAAGGACAAGAAGGGAGGTCGCTGATCCGATGGCTAGCAACAAACCCACCAGCCAGGCCGTCGCCCATGGCCGCTACATCCGCGGCTCCGTGTCGAAGGTGCGCCGGGTGCTTGATCAGATCCGCGGTCGCACCTACCGCGATGCGCTGATCATGCTCGAGTTCATGCCCTACCGCTCCACCGGCCCGATCACCAAGGTGCTGCGCTCCGCGGTGGCCAATGCCGAGCACAACCTCGGCCTCGACCCGGCCAGCCTCGTCATCTGCGAGGCCTTTGCCGACATGGGTCCATCGATGAAGCGGTTCCGCCCCCGCGCCCAGGGTCGCGCTTACGCGATCAAGAAACAGACCTGCCACATCAGCATTGGTGTGGCGGCCACCACCGCCTGATTCCCGAGGACACCGACCGATGGGACACAAAATCCATCCAACCGGCCTGCGCCTGGGAATCACCCAGGAACACCGCTCGCGCTGGTACGCCCCCAGCAAGACCTACCCCACCCTGCTCCAGGAAGACGACCGCATCCGGCGGTTCGTCCACAAGAAGTACGCCTCCGCCGGCATCAGCGATGTGCTGATCGCCCGCAAGGCGGACCAACTGGAGGTGGAGCTCAAGACCGCACGCCCCGGTGTGCTGGTCGGCCGCCAGGGCAGCGGCATCGAGGAGCTCCGCCAGGGCATCCAGAAAACCCTCGGCGATCCCGCTCGCCAGGTGCGCATCAATGTTGTTGAGGTGGAGCGCGTCGATGCCGACGCCTATCTGCTGGCCGAGTACATCGCCCAGCAGCTCGAGAAGCGGGTCGCCTTCCGCCGTGTCATGCGCATGGCGGTGCAGCGGGCCCAGCGGGCCGGCGTGCTCGGCCTGAAGATCCAGGTGGGCGGTCGCCTCAACGGCGCTGAAATCGCCCGCACCGAGTGGACCCGCGAGGGTCGCGTTCCCCTGCACACCCTGCGGGCCGACATCGACTACGCCTCCAAGGTGGCCAGCACCACCTACGGCGTGCTCGGCATCAAGGTCTGGGTGTTCAAGGGTGAGGTGCTTCCCGGACAGCAGGATCAGCTGCCGGTGGGGGGAGCACCGAAGCGCCGGATCAGCCGGCGTCCCCAGCAGTTCGAAGATCGCTCCAACGAGGAGTGAGGGAGGCCTGAATCATGCTGAGTCCACGACGCGTCAAATTCCGCAAGCAACAGCGAGGCCGCATGCGCGGCATTGCCACGCGCGGCAACACCATTGCCTTCGGGCAGTTCGCTCTTCAGGCCCAGGAGTGCGGCTGGATCACCTCGCGCCAGATCGAGGCCAGCCGTCGGGCCATGACCCGCTACGTCAAGCGGGGCGGCAAGATCTGGATCCGCATTTTCCCGGACAAGCCAGTGACGATGCGCCCGGCCGAAACCCGAATGGGTTCCGGCAAGGGCAACCCGGAATTCTGGGTGGCCGTGATCAAACCGGGGCGGATCCTGTTCGAAATGGGCGGGGCCGAAATCACTCCCGAGATCGCCCGGGCGGCCATGCGCCTCGCCCAGTACAAGCTGCCGGTGAAGACCAAGTTCCTCTCCCTGGCCGAACAGGAAGCCGCTGGCATTGAGCCCGAGGCTTCCCCCGCCCCTGCCGCTGCCGTTGTGGCAACCGGCGAAGCCGTTCCCGTGGAGTCCTGACCATGGCCCGTCCCGCGATCGCCGAGGTGCGCAAGCTCACCGACGACCAGATCGTCGAGCAGATCAACGGCACACGCCGTGACCTGTTCGATCTCCGTTTCCAGCAGGCCACCCGCCGCCTGGAGAACCCGCACCGGTTCCGCGAGGCCCGCATCCGCCTGGCCCAGCTCCAAACCGTGCAACGGGAGCGCCAGCTCTCCACCGCCTCCTGATCCCCCCGAGAATCCCCATGGCACTCAAGGAAAGGGTCGGCACCGTCGTCAGCGACAAGATGGACAAAACGGTGGTGGTGGCGGTGGAAAACCGCTTCCCCCATCCCATCTATCAAAAGACCGTCAGCCGCACCGCCCGCTACAAGGCCCACGACGAAGCGAACCGTTGCAAGGTGGGCGACCGGGTCCGGATCACCGAGACCCGCCCCCTCAGCCGCACCAAACGCTGGACCGTGGCCGAGGTGATCTCCACCTCCCATACCTGAGGAGGAACTCCCGATGATTCAGCAGGAAACCTTCCTCACCGTCGCTGACAACAGCGGCGCCAAGCGCATCCAGTGCATCCGCGTGCTGGGCACGAACCGTCGCTACGCCCATGTGGGCGATGTGATCGTGGCCGCCGTCAAGGACGCCATGCCCAACATGGGCGTCAAGAAATCGGATGTGGTCAAGGCCGTGGTGGTGCGCACCAAGGCCACCCTCCGTCGCGAGACCGGCAACTCGATCCGCTTCGACGACAACGCCGCAGTGATCCTCGGCAACGACAACAACCCCAAGGGCACCCGCGTCTTCGGCCCCGTTGCTCGCGAACTGCGCGAGCGCAACTTCACCAAGATCGTGTCCCTCGCCCCGGAGGTGATCTGAGATGGCCACCGCCACCCCGAAAGCCCAGGCTCAGGTGCGTATCAAGATGCGCATCCGCAAGGGCGACACCGTGCAGGTGATCAGCGGCAAGGACAAGGGCAAGACCGGTGAGGTACTGCGCACGCTGCCGTACCAGAACCGCGTCGTCGTGCAGGGCATCAACCTGCGCACCCGCCACGTCAAGCCCACCCAGGAGGGCGAAAGCGGCCGCATCGTCACCGAGGAGGCCTCTCTGCACGCCTCCAACGTGATGCTGTATTCCACCACCGCCCAGGTGGCCAGCCGCGTGGAGTTCTTCGTCGACAAGGACGGCAGCAAGAAGCGCCGCCTCAAGAAGACGGGCGAGATTCTGGACTGAGCTGCAACGGCCACCAATCCGCCCTCTCTGAGATGGCGGACGGCCGAACCCCCTCTCTTTCCCCTCCCCCAAGCTCCCTTCCCACTCCTTCTGACCACGTCCAGAAGTGCAGCTCCCCCCCTCCGCCATGTCACTGAAACAGCGCTACCGGGAGACGATCCAGCCCAAGTTGCTGAAAGATCTCAACCTCTCCAACATTCACGAAGTCCCGAAGGTGGTCAAGGTCACCGTCAACCGGGGTCTCGGCGAAGCAGCCCAGAACGCCAAGGCCCTTGAGGCCTCGATCGCAGAACTGGCCCAGATCACCGGCCAGAAAGTGGTCGTCACCCGCGCCAAGAAGGCCATCGCCGGCTTCAAGATTCGCCAGGGCATGCCGATCGGAGTGGCCGTCACCCTGCGTGGTGAACGCATGTACGCCTTCCTGGAGCGTCTGATCAACCTCGCCCTGCCCCGCATCCGCGACTTCCGCGGCGTCAGCCCGAAAAGCTTCGACGGACGCGGCAACTACACCCTTGGGATCCGGGAGCAGATCATCTTTCCCGAAATCTCCTTCGACAAGATCGACGCCATCCGGGGCATGGACGTGACGATCGTGACCAGCGCCCGTAACGACGAAGAGGGCCGGGCCCTCCTCCGCGAAATGGGGATGCCGTTCCGCAGCAACTGAGCCCTCTCCCGGACACGACCATGGCCAACCACGACCCGATTTCAGACATGCTCACCCGCATTCGCAATGCGAGTGAGAAGCGCCACGAGAGCACCCGCATCCCCGCCTCACGGATGTCCCGCAGCATCGCCAGTGTGCTGCAACAGGAGGGCTTCATCGCTGGCATCAGCGAGGAGGGCGAGGGCTTCGAGAAGCAGCTGGTGCTCGAGCTCAAGTACAGCGGCAAGCACCGCCAGCCCACGATCCGGCGCGTACAACGCGTCAGCCGCCCGGGCCTGCGCATTTACAAAAACACCCGCCAGCTGCCGAAAGTGCTCGGCGGCCTGGGAGTGGCGATCATCTCCACCTCCAAGGGCGTGATGAGCGACCGCGACGCCCGCCGCCAGGGCGTGGGCGGCGAAGTGCTCTGTTACATCTACTGATCCCTGGAGGTCCCGACAATGTCACGCATCGGCAAGTCTCCGATCCCCATCCCAGACAAGGTCAACGTCAGCCTCGAGGGGCTCACGGTGACCGTGAAGGGCCCCAAGGGGGAACTCAGCCGCACCCTCCCCGACGGTGTCGCCGTCGCCCAACAGGAGGGCAGCCTGGTGGTCAGCCCCACCAGCACCAATCGCCGCTCGCGCGAGCGCCACGGCCTCTGCCGCACCCTCGTAGCCAACATGGTCGAGGGGGTCAGCCAGGGCTACGTTCGCAAGCTCGAGATCGTGGGTGTGGGCTACCGCGCCTCTGTCCAGGGCAAGAAGCTGGTGGTGAGCGCCGGCTACAGCCACCCGGTGGAGATGGACCCTCCCGACGGAGTCACCTTCGCCGTCGAGAACAACACCACGGTGCTCGTCTCCGGCGCCGATAAGGAACTGGTCGGCAACGAGGCGGCCAAGGTCCGCGCCATCCGTCCCCCCGAGCCCTACAAGGGCAAGGGCATCAAGTACGAAGGCGAACGGATCCTGCGCAAGGCCGGCAAGACCGGCAAGAAGTGAGGTCTGCCTGAGCGACGTCCCCGAGTACCCCCATGTCTTCCCTCTCCCGCAAACTGCAGACCCAGAAGCGCCACCGGCGCCTGCGTCGCCATCTCACCGGCACCGCCGATCGGCCCAGGCTGTCGGTGTTCCGCTCCAACAACCACATCTACGCCCAGGTCATCGACGACGACGCCCAGAACACCCTGGCCGCCGCCTCCAGTCTCGACAAGGATCTGCGCAGCAGCCTCGAATCCGGCGGCAACTGCGATGCCTCCGTAGCCGTCGGCCAACTGGTGGCCAAGCGCGCCCTGGCCAAGGGCATCCAGCAGGTGGTCTTCGATCGCGGCGGCAACCTGTACCACGGTCGGGTCAAGGCCCTGGCCGATGCCGCCCGGGAAGCGGGCCTTCAGTTCTGATCCTGCTCTCACCATGACCGAAACCAACGATCAGCTCCAGACCAACGACATCCCGGCGGCGGCCGACGTTCCCGCGGCGGCCGAGGGTCAGCAGGAGCGCCGCGGCGGACGCGGCGAAGGCAAGGGCGACCGGCGCCGTGGCGACCGTCGTGGCGGTGACCGCCGTGGCCAGGAGCGCGACTCCGAATGGCAGGAGCGGGTGGTCCAGATCCGCCGCGTCTCCAAGACCGTCAAGGGCGGCAAGAAGATGAGCTTCCGGGCCATCGTCGTGGTCGGCAACGAGCGCGGCCAGGTTGGTGTCGGCGTCGGCAAAGCCGGCGATGTGATCGGCGCCGTCCGCAAGGGCGTGGCCGATGGCAAGAAGCACCTGGTGAAGGTGCCCCTAACCCGCCACAGTTCCGTGCCCACCGAGAGCCGTGGCCGCGATGGCGCCGCCAGCGTGTTGATCCGCCCCGCCGCTCCGGGCACCGGCGTGATCGCCGGCGGCTCGATCCGCACGGTGCTGGAGCTGGCCGGCATCAAGAACGTCCTGGCCAAGCGCCTGGGCTCCAAGACGCCCCTCAACAATGCCCGGGCCGCCATGGAGGCCCTGGAAGCTCTCCGCACCCATAAGGAGACCGCCAAGGAGCGGGGCATCCCCCTCGAGCAGATCTACTCCTGAGCCTCCGATGACCCAGACCCTGCAATCCCTCAAGGCCAATCCCGGCGCCCGCCGCCGCAAAACCCGCAAGGGCCGCGGAATCGCCGCCGGCCAGGGCGCCAGCTGCGGCTTCGGCATGCGCGGCCAGAAGTCCCGTTCCGGCCGGCCCACCCGTCCGGGCTTCGAGGGGGGCCAGATGCCCCTCTACCGGCGCGTTCCGAAGCTCAAGCACTTCCCGCTGGTCAACCCCCGTGCCTTCACGATCGTGAATGTGGGCGCCCTGGCGGCCTGCAAGGCCGGCAGCACTGTCACCCTCGACTCCCTGGTCAAAGAAGGGGTGCTCACCGACAGCCGCAACCCGCTCAAGGTTCTCGGCAGCGGTGATCTCGGCGTCAAGCTCACCGTGCAGGCCGCCGCCTTCTCCGCCACGGCCCGCGAGAAGATCGAAGCCGCCGGGGGAACCTGCGAGATCCTCGGCTAATCGCCGCGGTGCGCGTCACCCCCTAAGTTCAGAGCCGTTCTCCCGCTCATGCGACGGGAGGACGGCTGTTTTCATCTCTGTCTGTCCCCCCACCCCGTTTCACCATGGTCGTCAGCCGGGGGCGCAACCCCAGCGCCGCGGAAATCCTCAGCCAGGTGTTTCAGGCCAAGGGCCTGCGCGACCGGGTGCTCACCACCCTCGGCCTGTTGATGCTGGTGCGGCTCGGCATCTATGTGCCGGTGCCAGGAATCGACCGTGTCGCCTTCCAGGGCTTTGTGCAGCAGGGCGGCCAGCTGCTCACGTTCCTGGATATTTTCACCGGCGGCGGCATCTCGACGCTCGGGGTCTTCGCCCTGGGCATCCTGCCCTTCATCAACGCCTCGATCATCCTGCAGCTGCTCAGCAACACCCTGCCGCAGCTCGAAGACCTGCAGAAAAATGAAGGCGAGGCCGGTCGCCGCCGGATCGCCCAGATCACCCGCTACGTGGCCCTGGGCTGGGGCATCCTGCAAAGCGTGGTGTTCTCGTTGGTGCTCCGCCAGTACAAGGTGGCCGAGATCCCCGACTGGCAGTTCGTGCTGCAGACCAGCCTGGCGCTGGTGGCGGGATCGATGGTGGTGATGTGGATCTCAGAGGTGATCACCGAGCGCGGCATCGGCCAGGGCGGATCCCTGGTGATTTTCCTGAACATCGTCGCCACCCTGCCCCGGGCGCTCGGCTCCACGATCGAACAGGCTCAGACAGGCGACGCGAACACCGTCCGGGGCATCGTGATCCTGGTGCTGGTGTTCCTGGTGACGATCGTGGGGATCATCTTCGTTCAGGAGGGCGTTCGGCACATTCCAATCGTGAGCGCCAAGCGGCTGGCCGGTGGCAGCACAATGCTCAACCAACGCCAGAGCTACCTGCCGCTGAAGCTCAACCCCGGCGGTGTGATGCCGATCATTTTCGCTTCAGCGGTGGTGTTGCTGCCGCTCACGATCGCCAACGTCACCAAGAACGCCACGGTGGTGAAGCTGGCCGGCTATCTCAGTCCGAACAGCAGCATGCCCTGGCTGTATGCGCTGCTTTATTTCCTGCTGATCTGCGGATTCAGCTTCTTCTACGCCACCCTCCAGGTCAACCCTGTGGACGTGGCCACCAACCTCAAGCGCAGCGGCGTGGCCATCCCAGGCGTGCGGCCGGGCACGGCCACCGCCACCTACATCGCCTCCGTGCAAAACCGCCTCACTCTGATCGGCGGCCTGTTCCTCGGGGCGGTGGCGATCATCCCCTCCGCGATCGAAGCACGCACCGAGGTGCGCACCTTCCAGGGCCTGGGTGCCACCTCCCTGCTGATCCTGGTGGGGGTGGCGATCGATACCGCCAAACAGGTGCAGACCTACGTGATCTCGCAGCGCTACGAAGGCATGATGCGCCGCTAACCGCCGGTCCCATCCAACCGCGCCCCGTCGTCTCCCTCACACTTCCGCCATGAAGAAACGCCTCCTGTTCCTCGGCCCTCCCGGCGCGGGCAAAGGAACCCAAGCCCAGCGATTGGCCAGCTCCCACCAGCTGCTGCACCTCTCCACCGGCGACCTTCTGAGGGCAGAGGTTCAGGCCGGCAGCGAACTGGGCCGTGAAGCCGAAGCCGTCATGGCCCGCGGCGAGCTGGTCAGCGATGCCTTGGTGCTGGCGATCGTGCGCAGCCGGCTGGTGGCCCACAGCGGCGGCTGGCTGCTCGACGGGTTCCCGCGCAACTTGGCCCAGGCAGAAGCCCTCGACGGCCTGCTCTCCGAGCTGGGCCAGGGCATCGAGCTGGTGGTGCTGATGGAGCTCGACGACGCCATCCTGTTGCAGCGCCTACTGGCGCGTGGCCGCAGCGACGACAACGAAGCGGTGATCCGCCATCGCCTCGCGGTGTACCGCCAGCAGACAGCGCCTCTGATCGAGCACTACAGCGGCCTCGGGCTGCTCCAGCCAGTCGAGGCCTCCGGCACGATCGAGGAGATCGGCACGCGCATCGAAGGTCTACTCAGCTGATCAGCCTTGGGTGTTGACCGGTGTGGTACGGTGGCGGTTTGCAAATGCGGAGAGCACCCAGACCATGAAGGTGCGCGCCTCAGTCAAGAGAATGTGCGACAAGTGCCGGGTGATCCGTCGCCACGGCCGGGTGATGGTGATCTGCACCAACCCCAAGCACAAGCAGCGCCAGGGCTGACCCGCCCCGCCGCTTCCCGGGGCTCGCCAAGTGCCCCCATCCCCTTTGCCAGGCCCAGCGGCCGCCGGCCTACCCGCCGACCCCACCGCTCCAGGCCTGGCCCCTTGCCCCCCTGATCGTTTTCCCCAACGTGGCTCGGATCGCCGGTGTCGACATCCCTCGCGACAAGAGGGTTGAGATTTCTCTCACCTACGTGTACGGAATCGGGCTCACCCGGGCCCGCAAGATCCTCGCCAAGACCGGGGTCAGCCCGGACATCCGCGTCAAGGATCTGACCGACGCCGACGTGCAGAAACTGCGCGGTGCCGCCGAGGGTTACACCCTCGAAGGCGACCTGCGCCGCGAAGAGGGCATGGCCCTCAAGCGTCTGCAGGACATCGGCTGTGTACGTGGCCGACGCCACCGCGCCGGACTGCCGGTGCGTGGTCAGCGCACGCGCACCAACGCGCGCACCCGCCGCGGCGCCCGCAAGACCGTGGCCGGCAAGAAGAAGTGAGCCTCCGGGCCGGCCCAAGCCGGCCCGCTCACCGCAGCCTCCCCCGCCCTGCCGCTGGCCCCGCCCGATGGGGGCATACCGGCGTCACCAGGGTTTTCCCCAGTTCCTCGATCACCTCCCTGCCCGCGCAGGGCTCCCCGCCATGGCGAAGCCAGCCAAGAAAACCGGCCCCAAGAAGGCCAAGCGCAATGTGCCCAACGGCGTTGCCCACATCCAGAGCACCTTCAACAACACGATCGTCTCGATCACCGACACCGCCGGTGAAGTGATCAGCTGGTCCTCCGCCGGTGCCAGCGGCTTCAAAGGGGCGCGCAAGGGCACCCCTTTCGCTGCCCAGACGGCCGCCGAAGCCGCCGCGCGCCGCGCGCTCGAGCAGGGCATGCGCCAGATCGAAGTGCTGGTGCGCGGCCCCGGCTCCGGCCGCGAAACCGCGATCCGCGCCCTTCAGGTTGCCGGACTGGAGATCACCCTGATCCGCGACGTCACCCCCCTGCCCCATAACGGCTGCCGCCGGGCCAAGCGCCGCCGCGTCTGATCGCCGGCTCCGTCCACCTCTTTCCTCCCTCAGACCGTGCTGCAATACCAGATCGACCGGGTCGAGCATCAGGTAGCCGACGACCGCTCCCAGACCGGGGTGTTCGTGATCGGTCCGCTCGACCGTGGTCAGGCCACCACCCTCGGCAATGCCCTACGTCGTGTGCTGATCGGCAGCCTTGAGGGCAGCGCGATCACCGCCGTGCGCATCGGTGGCGTCAACCACGAATACGCCACCGTGCCCGGTGTACGGGAGGATGTCCTCGACATCCTGCTCAACTGCAAGTCGATCCCGGTCGTGAGCCGCAGCCGTGAACTGGAGATCGGCCGGTTGGTGATCACCGGTCCGGCCATCGTCACGGCATCGGATCTGCAGTTCTCCTCCCAGGTGCAGGTGATCGACGGCGACCGCCCAATCGCCACGGTGGCCGACGGCCACACCCTCGAAATGGAGGTGCACGTGGAGCGCGGCGTCGGCTACCGCCCCGTCGACCGCCACAACGAGGAAACCAGCGCCATTGACCTGCTCCAGATCGATGCCGTGTTCATGCCCGTGCGCCGCGTCAACTACAGCGTGGATGAGACCGCTGTGGCGGAAGGAGGCTCGGCACGGGAGCGCCTGCGGCTTGAGATCGAAACCAACGGCAGCGTCACCCCCGACGACGCCATGGCCCAGGCTGCCAACCAGTTGATCGCCCTGTTCCAGCCCCTGGCCAGCCTCACCATGGCCGAGGAGCCCGGGCTGGAGCCTGAACCCTCTGCTGAGGCTCAGATTCCTCTGGAGGAGCTGAACCTCTCGGTTCGGGCCTACAACTGCCTCAAGCGCGCCCAGGTCAACTCGGTCTCCGATCTGATGGGCTACAGCTACGAGGATCTGCTGGAGATCAAGAACTTCGGCTCCAAGTCGGCGGATGAGGTGATCGAGGCCCTGGAGCGCATCGGCATCTCCCTGCCCCAGAGCCGCACCAGCGCCTGATCGGCCGCTGCCCCCCACCCTTCCGAGAATCGTCCCCGTCCCGTTCCCCTCCCATGCGACACCAGTGCCGAGTCCCCCTGCTGGGGCGCCCCGCCGACCAACGCAAGGCGATGCTGCGTGGCCTCACCACCCAGCTGATCCGCGAGGGTCGCGTCACCACCACCAAGGCCCGTGCCCGCGCCCTGCGTGATGAGGCCGAGCGGATGATCACCCTGGCCAAGGACGGCAGCCTGGCCTCGCGGCGCCGCGCCCTTGGCTACATCTACGACAAACGGCTGGTGCACACCCTGTTTGACAAGGCGGCCGACCGCTACGGCGACCGCAACGGTGGCTACACCCGCATTGTGCGCACCGTGCGCCGCCGCGGGGACAACGCCGAAATGGCGATCATCGAGCTCGTCTGACCCGGCCCGCACCCACCGGCGATCCGTCTTCGAACCTGTCTGCATCAGCCCGCAGACGAATCGCCCTCTGTCTCCAGTACGACGGGTCCGCCTTCCACGGCTGGCAGCGACAGTCCGGGCTGCGCACCGTGCAGCAGACCCTGGAAGAAGCTCTCGAGGCGTTGGATCCATCGCCCCAGATCCGCAGCTTCGCCGCCGGCCGCACCGACACCGGCGTCCATGCAGCGGCCCAGGTGGTTCATTTTGATGCCGAGGGGCCGATCCCAGCGCAGCGCTGGCCGAAGGCGCTCAACGGCAAGCTGCCGCCATCCATCCGCGTGCGCGCCGCCGCCGCGGTACCCGCCGACTGGCATGCCTGCTACTCGGCTACCTACCGCCGCTACCGGTACACCCTCTACAACGGCCGTACGCCCAACCTGTTCCTGGCGGCCTGGAGCTGGCACCGCTACCGGGTGCGTCTCGACGAAGCACGCATGAACGCAGTGCTGCAGGAGCTGCGCGGCGAACACGATTTCTCCGCCTTTCAGCGGGCGGGCAGCCGCCGTGCCAATGCGGTCACCACCCTGCAGGAGGTGAGCCTGGAGCGGCAGGGGGACCTGGTGATGGTGGAGCTCCAGGCCAGCGGCTTCCTGTACGGCATGGTGCGCCTGGTGATGGGGCAGCTCGTGGCGGTGGGCGAGGGCCGGTTGGCACCGGAGACGTTCCGGCGCCGGTGGCAGGAGCGCTCCCGTTGCGACGTCAAGGAGGCGGCGCCGCCCCAGGGCCTCTGCTTGCTGCGAGTCGGCTACACCCAGCCAGTGTTTCCGAGGAGCGCGTGGTATGATTGCCAACCGCGATTTCAGCTGGGATCGCACGATCCGCCGGCAGAAGCAGGGGAACTCTCCACAGGTTCCGCCGGGAAAGACGGCCGGCACGGTCAGCCGGCAGGGTAGGGTCGGGAAAGCTGAGACGGTTTCGGTGGCCGGTGCGCTCCAGCGCCGCACCTACACCGCCCGCCCCCTTCCCCACCACAGCCCCTCCAGCACTCCACCCATCCGGCCGGATGGGTATCCCATCCCGCCGGCCCGCCGGTGCCGTTCAGGCGCAATGAACAAGACAACCCTGCCCTCTCCCGACACGCTTGACCGCCAGTGGTACCTGGTGGATGCAGCGGATCAGACCCTCGGTCGCCTCGCCACCGAAGTGGCCCGTGTGCTGCGCGGCAAGAACAAGCCCGCCTACACCCCCCACCTCGATACGGGGGACTTCGTGGTGGTGATCAACGCCGACAAGGTGCGCGTCAGCGGCAACAAGGAAACCCAGAAGCTCTACCGGCGCCACTCCGGCCGTCCCGGTGGCATGAAAACCGAAACTTTCGCTCACCTGCAGAGCCGCCTGCCCGAGCGCATCATCGAGAAGGCCGTCAAGGGGATGCTTCCCCACAACGCCCTCGGTCGCCAGCTGTTCCGCAAGCTCAAGGTCTATCGCGGTGCGGAGCATCCCCACGCCGCCCAGAAGCCCCAGGCTCTCGCCCTCGATCCCGCCGCCTCCGCCCTCCGATGACCAGCACCTCCAACCGCGTTGTGTATTGGGGCACCGGCCGCCGCAAGACGGCGGTCGCCCGGGTGCGGGTCGTTCCCGGTACTGGCAGCGTCACCATCAACGGCCGCCCCGGCGACAACTACCTCAATTACAACCCCGTTTACCTGGCTGCGGTGCGTGCGCCCCTGCAGACCCTCGGCGTGGAAACCCAGTACGACCTGCTGGTGAACGTTCGCGGCGGCGGCCTCACCGGCCAGGCTGATGCGATCAAGCAGGGGGCCGCCCGGGCCCTTTGCGACCTGTCGCCCGACAACCGCAAACCCCTCAAGGTGGAAGGCCACCTCAGCCGCGACCCGCGCGCCAAGGAGCGCCGTAAGTACGGCCTCAAGAAAGCCCGCAAAGCGCCCCAGTTCTCCAAGCGCTGAGCTTCAGGTCCGTTCTCCGCGTCCTCTCCATCCCGTCCGCGATCGTTCGCGATCCTTCCGTCATGCCGAAGCCCGACATCCATCCCACCTGGTACCCCGAGGCCAAGGTGATCTGCAACGGAGAGGTGGTCATGACCACCGGCTCCACCCAGCCCGAGATCCACGTCGACGTGTGGAGCGGCAACCACCCCTTCTACACCGGTACCCAGAAGATCCTCGACACCGAGGGCCGGGTGGACCGCTTCATGCGGAAGTACGGCATGGGCGGTACCGACAAGGCTGCAGGTGCCGACAAGGCCGCCGAAACCACCGCGGTCGCCGCCGACAAGGCCTGATCTTGCTCTTAGCAGCCACCGGCCGGATGCCCTCTGGGCATCCGGCTTTTTGCTGGCCGCTCCCGCCGTTCGGGCGTCCAAGCCCGACTCCTCCACCCCGGGACCGCTCCTCCGCTGCCCCCCCGCCCTCCGCGCTGCCGCCATGGACCGCACCCTGCTCGGCGAACGCCTGGAGACGGCCTGCCGCACCTTCACCGCCCTGGAGCGCCAGCTGGCCGATCCCGCCATCGCCGCCGACCCGGGCCGGTTGCAGCGCTTGGCTCGCGAGCGCGCCCGACTGGAGCCCCTGGTTCATGATTACCAGCGTCTGGAGAAGCTGGAGCAAGAGCGGCTGGAGGCACGCGCACTGCTACGCAGCCCCCAGGGCAGCGGTCCCGGCGGCGACGAGCTGGCAGCCCTGGCGGCGGAGGAGCTGGAGCAGCTGGAGCCGCAGATCGAGCTGCTACTGGGGCGTCTGACGCTGGCCCTGCTGCCCAGCGACCCCCGCGACGAGCGCAGCGTGATGCTGGAGATCCGCGCCGGCACCGGTGGCGAGGAGGCCTGCCTGTGGGCCGGCGACCTGGCGCGAATGTACGAGCGCCATGCCATGGCGCGCGGCTGGCGTGTGCAACCGCTGAGCGCCTCGGAAGCGGATCTGGGCGGCTACCGCGAGCTGATCCTCTCGGTCCAGGGGGACAGCGTCTACAGCCAGCTCAAGTTCGAAGCCGGGGTGCACCGGGTGCAGCGGGTGCCAGCCACCGAATCCCAAGGGCGCGTGCACACCTCCACCGCCACGGTGGCGGTGATGCCCGAGGCCGATCCGGTGGAGGTGCAGATCGACCCGGGCGATCTGGAGATCAGCACCGCCCGCTCCGGTGGTGCCGGCGGGCAGAACGTCAACAAGGTGGAGACCGCGGTCGACCTGCTGCATCGCCCCACAGGCATCCGCGTGTTCTGCACCCAGGAGCGCTCCCAGCTGCAGAACCGGGAGCGGGCCCTGGAGATCCTGCGGGCCAAGCTTTACGAGCGCCAGCTGGCGGAGGCGGCCGCCGCCGAGAGTTCCGCGCGCCGGGCCCAGGTGGGCAGCGGCGATCGCAGCGAGAAGCTCCGCACCTACAACTACCAGGACAACCGCGTCCCCGATCACCGCCTCGGGCGCAACTTCAGCCTCGACACGGTGCTCGACGGCCAGCTGGATGAGGTGATCGGTGCCTGCCAGGCGGCCGAGCAGAACCGCCAGCTCGAGGAGCTGGCCGAGCAAGCCAGCGGCACAGCCTGACGCCCCCGCGACTACAACCCGATCACATACTTCGCCCATTCCTGGTTCTGGCCGGTGCGGATCCGGCGCAGGGCCTCGAAACTGAGGTTGCCGAGTGGCCGGCGCGGCTCGCGGCGCAGCTCCATGCCGGCCTCCCGTGGCGTGCGATTGCCCTTGCGCACATTGCAGGGCAGGCAGGCCGTGGTGACGTTTTCCCAGACATCGGCGCCGCCTCGGCTGCGCGGCAGCACGTGATCCACCGACAGCGGCTCTCCCTGGAAGCCGCAGTACTGGCAGACATGGCCATCGCGCTGCAGCACATGGCGACGGGTCAGCGGCAGCGGCTTGTAGGGCACCCGCACGAACTGACGCAGACGGATCACCGTGGGCCGCAGCAGGTCGGGGCGGATGGGATGGGACGCGTCATGCTCCAGGCCCTCGGCCTTGCCCTTGAGCAACATCACCATCGCCCGGCGCCAGGTGGTGATGTTGAGCGGCTCGTAGGAGGCGTTCAGCACGAGGACGGCACGTGCGTGGCCCATGCCCTCTCCAACGGCTTCCCCATGCTAGGGAAATCGCGCCAAAGACTTGGTGTGCAGTCGTACCGGGCCCAGGTCGCGCCGGCAGCTCCGTAGTCGTTCCGCGGCGGTGGCCCCCACCGCTAGCGTGAACAGGCCATGGCCCTTCCCACTCCGGCCGCGCTGGCCGACCTGCTGCACGGAGAATTGCGCGGCAACCCGGGCGGGGCGCTGCAGGATGACGGCGTTCCGGGCGCGGTGCGGATCGATTCGCGGCGGGTGGCGCCCGGCGACCTGTTCTTCGCCCTGGCGGGGCGGCAGCGGGATGGCCATGCCTACGCCGCCGGCGCCCTCGCGGCCGGGGCGGCCCTGGCGGTGGTGCGCCGCGGCTGGCCGGGGGCGAGCGAGGCGCTGGCCGGCGGCGGGGCGCTGCTGGAGGTGGACGACCCGCTGACGGCCCTGCAGGGCCTGGCCGCCTGGTACCGCCGCAGGCACATCGGCCGGGTGGTGGCGATCACCGGCAGCAACGGCAAGACGGTGGTCAAGAACGCCCTGACCACGCTGCTGGCGAGCCGCTGGCGGGTGGCCGCCAGCCCGGGGAGCTGGAACAGCCAGGTGGGGGTGCCCCTGGCCGTGCTCTCGGCGCCGGCGGGCACGGAGATCGGCGTGTTCGAGGCAGGGGTGTCGGCCCCGGGCGAAATGGAGCGGATCACCGCGATCCTGCAGCCCGACTTCGGCGTGCTCGTGAACATCGGCCTGGCCCACATCGCCGGGTTCGGCAGCCGGGCCGTGACGGCGCGCGAGAAGTTGCTCCTGTTCCGCGATGTGCCGGCGGAGGGCTGGGTGATCCTGCCGGACGATCCGCTGTTGCAGGACGCTTCGCTGGCCTGCCGGCGGCTGCGGGCGGGGGCGGACGATCCGCGTGTGCTGGAGCGCCACCCCGATCGCCGGGGCACGCTGCTACAGCTCGACTTCGACGGTCAGCGGGCGACGCTGCCGGTGCGCACCCGCTCGGCGCCCCTGATCGACGATCTGGTGATCGCGCTCACCGCCGCCCGCCGGCTCGACGTGGGGGTGGAAGAGGCGCTGGCGGCCCTGGCGGACCACCGCTTCGGCCCCACCCGCATGGAAACCTGGCGCACACCGGAGGGAATCACGATCATCAACGACAGCGCCGCCGACGATCCGCTCTCGGTGAAGGCGGCGCTAGAGGCCGTGGCCGCCGCTCCGGCGGAGGAGGGCCGCCGACTGTTCGTGTTCGGCGGCATGAACGAGCTCGGGGCGCAGGAGGCCAGCGAGCACGCCCTGATCGGGCGGCTGGCGGCGGAGCGGGCCTTCAGCCACCTGTTGTTGCTGCCCCATCCGGGCCGCGCCCACACCGCCGCCGCCTGGCGGGCGGCCCGGCCTGAAACGCCGCCGCTGGAGCTGGCCGATACCGCCGAACTGCGGCAGACGCTGCGCCAGCTCGTGCGCCGCGGCGACACCCTGCTGCTCAAGGGTCCGGCGCGCCAGGGGCTGGCGACGGCGGCCCGCACGATTTGGGAATCGATGGCGGCGCGGCGCTTCCTGGTGGATCTGGATGCGATCCGCGAGAACATCGCTCGCTTCCGCGCCCTTTGCGGACCCGGGGTGGCGATCCTGGCGGTGCTCAAGGCCTGGGCCTACGGCAGCGAGCTGGCCCGGCTCGGCATCGCCCTGCAGGAGAGCGGCGTCGATTGGATCGGCGTCTCCGCCGCCGATGAGGGGGCGACCCTGCGCCGCGCCGGCGTCACCCTGCCGATCCTGGTGATGCTGATGGACATCGACGAGGTGGACAAGGCGGTGCGCTGGCGGCTCACCCCTGTGGTGTACTCCCTGGCCTTCGCCCAGTCGCTGGTGGAGAGCCTGCGCGAGAGCCAGGCCCAGTGCGACGTGCACCTGGAAATCGACACCGGCATGGGCCGGCTTGGGGTCGCTCCCCACGAAGCCCTGGCCGCCGCCCGCTTGCTGCGCGGCTCCGGGGTCACCCGCCTGCGGGGACTGATGACCCATCTGGCCAGCGCCGAAGATCCGGCCGGCGACGCTGACACCCGCAGCCAGTTGCGCCGCTTCGAAGAGGTGGAAGCGGCGATCCGCGCCGAGGCGGATGCGGCCGATCCGCCGCTGCTTCGGCACGCCTCCGCCACCGCCGGTGCGGTGCGCTTCCCAGAGGCCCGGCTGGACATGGTCCGCCTGGGGCTCGGGCTCTACGGCATCCATCCATCGGCAGCCGTGGCGGAGGCGATGGAGCTGAACCTGGCGGTGGCCTTCGTCAGCCGCCTGGCCCAGGTGGCCGTCTGGCCCCGGGGGCAGCGGATCGGCTACGGCGGCACCTACGTGATCGAGACAGACCAGCAGCGGGTGGGCATCGTGGCGGTCGGCTACAACGACGGCGTGCCCTGGCGCAGCTCCAACCGCGGCGAGGTGATGGTGCAGGGCAGGCGGGTGCGGATTCTGGGCCGTGTGTCGATGGATTCGATGGCGATCGATCTCGACCCGGTGCCGGAAGCCTGCGTAGGCGATGAGGTGCTGATCCTGGGGGCTCACGAAGGACAGGAGCTACGGCCCGAGGAGGTGGCCCGCCGCTGCGACACCATCCCCTACGAACTGTTGGTGAACATCGACAGCCGGAGGGTGCAGCGCCTGTTCCGGGGCGACTGAGGCCAAGCGGTCTCCGGTCAGGTAAGCTCGCGGAGCCACTGGAGAGGTGGCTGAGTGGTTGAAAGCGGCTCCCTGCTAAGGAGTTACAGGAGGCAACTTCTGTCGAGGGTTCGAATCCCTCCCTCTCCGTTCCCCGGCCCAAACCAGCCGATCGCCTGCCGTTGCTCGTTCAGCGGCCGGCTGCGTTGGTTTGGCTGATGCGCCACTGATTCTCCAGCTCCTGGCGCAGCTTCTGACAGAGCTCATAGCCCGCGATCGTGGGCGAAGAGCGCATCGAGCGGGAGGAGGGATCAAAGCTGCTGGCGATCAGGGCGGCCAGCGGATCGCGGGCAGCGTCCGCTTCCAACTGCTGCGGGTTAAGGCGCCCGAGCATCAGGCCCTCGAACACGTCGCGCCGGCTCTGCAGATTGCGGCGCATCACGGCGGGGCCGCTGCAAAGGCGCGTCACCTCGTCCTGAATCTTGAGGGCCTGGGCCGGGGGCACCGGCGGCGCCACACCGAGCATCAGGCGCCAGAGCAGGGGGCCGCACACGGCGAGGGCGGCAGCCACCAGCAGCAGCGGCACGAACCAGGGCGGGCCGGTGTCCTCGTCCTCTTCGTCCTCTTCGTCGTCGTCCCACTCGCTCTCGAGCCGGGCACGGCGGGCGTGGCTGCGGGCGTTCTCCAGGCCTGGATCGTCATCCAGCCGGGGCTGCAGCGAGCGACCACCTGCGGCAGACGCATCCACCGCCGGCAAGGCCTCGGCCGGCGGGACCGGCGCCAGCGGCTGGCCTGGCTGGCTGAGGCGGCCGCAGACGGCAATGGCCAGGCTCAGATCATCGCCGCAGCCCTCGGCGCTGATGCGATCGAGGGCAGATTCCAGCTCCTCCCCATCCCCAGCCTCGCCGTGGCCCTCCGCCAAGGCGGATTGGGCAAGCCTGCCGCAGAGGCCGAGCAGATCTGCGGTGCTGGCACACGACTTGCGCAGGCCATCGGTGCTCATCAGCAGGGCGAAAGGGCGCTCCCGTGCCCGCACCGGCAGCAGGGCGGCCCGGGGACTGAACAGATCCCAGGCCCGTTCATGGGCCAGGCTGGCGGTGACCTCCCCGTCCACCTGAGCCGGTAGCTCGCTGGACACCAGTTCCGCCTCACCCTGGCCCCAGAGGCGCACCAGGTCCCAGTCGCCCACCCCGGTATGGCCCCACCAGTCGGGCGTCATCACCACAAGGCCGAGGGTGGTGCCGTAGAGGTGGGGACGGAACTCAGCCAGCTCCGGCGGCAGCCCGACCAGCGCTCCGTCGCTCTCCGGCCCGGATGCGGGGGTGGGGCCATGACCCGATGGCTGCCATTCGGCCTGGAGCTCCTGCCAGTGCCTCTCGCAGGCCTTCAGCCAGCTGGCGTGGAGGGCCCTGGGCAGGTCGAGCTTGAGCCACTGCTCCCAGGCCCCGAAGCTGTCCCCGGCGAGGGGCCGTCGCAGGATTGCGCCGCTCACCTCCGCCAGGGCCCGCTCGCAGGCCAGCTGGCTGCCGACGTCGCTGAAGGGGTAGTCCTCGCCCCCGTGGCCATCGGCCACGGCCATGACCATCACGGGCCGGTCGTCGACGGAGCGCAGCTCACAGGCCGCGGAGGTGTCCTGGCAGGGGATGCCGAAGCGGCGGTGGTTCGCACCCCGGCGGGAGATCGGGGCGCACAGCGACCAGCGGGGTGGGGTGGCACTCACCGGAGCGGAGACCGTGCGGCAGCCAATGAGGCATCAGAGTAGAGGCAACCCCGCGCAGGCGCCCGCGCCCGGGCGCGGATCCGCCGGGCTCCCCCGCGCCATCCCCCAGTGCCCCGCTCCACCCCACCCTCCAGCCCCGCGGCCGGGCGCGCCGACCCTGGGGCCGACCGGGCCCTGGGCCGCCGCCTGGGCAACCGGCTGGCGGAGCTGAGCAGCACGGAGCCGACCCGGCTGCGGGCGCTGCTGCCGGACCTGGTGCCCGCGCAGTCCAGCCTGCTGGCGCCACTGCATGATCTGGTGGGGCGTCCAGGGTTCCAGGGGCTGCTCGCCGCTGATCCGGGGCGACCGTCGGCGCGCCAGCGAACGGGGCTGCGCGATGCCCTGCAAGACGAGCTGCGCCAGACCTACAGCGATGCCATGTGCGCGCGGTTGGAGGCCGTGCTCGACGGGCTGCTGGCAAGCCAGGCCAGCGCGTCGGCGGCACCGCCAACGCCGCCAACGCGTTCCATGCCGCCCATGCCACCGCCGCCCGGCGCGACACCGGCCGCCGGGAGGCGCGCCGGTGGCTGGCTCACCCTGGTGGCGCTGGCGGCCGCAGTCGCCCTCGGCAGTGGCCTGGTGCTGGGGCTGGTGCGCAGCAACCGCCTCTGCCCGGGCCTGGGCCTGTGCCTGCCCGGCAGCGGCGGGCGCGAGGCGACGGCCTCGATCGAGATGGCGCTGCGCCGCGCCAGCCTCAGTGCCGGGGATCTGGAGAGCGCCAACAGCCTGGAGGCCTTCAGCAGCGCCCTGGAGCAACTGGACACCAACCTGCTGGATCTGGTGTCCCGTCGCCTGACGCCCCGCCAGGAACGGGAGCGCCAGCGGCTGCAGGGCCGCGCCGACGCCGCCCACCGGCGCCTGCGCCAGGAGCAGCGGGCGCAGCGCAGCGTTCAAGAGGCCACCGCCCTGATTGAGCAGCTGGAACGCAACCGCACGGCAGGCCAGCAGCGCCTGGACGCCCTGGCCGAGGCACAGGCCCGCCTCGAAGAGGTGCCCGTCGGCAGCTTCGCCGGATCCGAGCTCGGGCAGCTGCAGGGGCGGCTCGCGGCGATCCGGGAGCTGCCAGCCCGGCCGCCCGCCGCCGCGGAGCCAGCACCGGAGGTGGGGGACGACCAGGAACCGAAGCCCGACGGCGCCACCCCCAACGCTCCCGCCCAGGGCGACATCCCCCCGCCGGCGCCGGTGCTCCCCCCGCCCCGGCAGCCGCCGTTGCCGGCAGCGCCGCCACCACCGCTGCCGCCCCCTCCTGCCATCCCGGCCGCCCCCGCCCCGCCGAGCGAACCGCCGCCCCCCTGAGGCACCGTCCTCAGCCGCCTTGGTGGCCGCTGGCCAACAGCGTCTCCGCCAACTGGGGCAGCAACGTTTCATCGCAGGCGCAGGCGGGCCCCTCACCGAACGCCACCAGCAGCATGGGCTGGTGGCCTGGCGCCTCCACGTAGGCGGCGTCGTGGCGGGCCTGGCTCATCCAGCCGGCCTTGCTCCAGAGCCGGGCCCCCTCCGGCAGACCGGCCCCCAGGAACCCATCCACCTGGTTCTCCGGTTCGGCGACGCGGCTGGCGGCATCGAGGGGTCGCTCCAGCAGGCCGCGCATGCGCTCGCAGGCCGGCGGGGAAACCAGGGCCCCGCCGACCACGGCGTGGAGCAGACGGGCGGTGGCGTCGCTGCTGAGCCGGTTGCGGTTCTCGCGGTCGGCCCCATAGAACTGCGCCTCCCGCCCATAGGGCCCCTCCGCCCAGGTTTTCTGGCAGGCGTTGCAGCCCTCCAGCTCCGGCCAGCCGAGAGCTGCGAGCCAGCCGTTCACCAGCTGCCGTTGCCGCTCCCACTCAGCCCGGCGCACAGGCGGCAGGGGCGGACCGCTGCGGGTGCCGGTGAGCCAGTCCACCACCAGGGAGGTGGCGTCGTTGCCGGAGTGGCGGATCATGTCCGCCAGGGCGCGGCGCAGTTCCGGATCGTCGTCGAGCAGGCGGCGCTGCAGCCAGGCTTCGGCGGCGATCAGGTACACAAGCTTCACCACGCTGGCCGGGTAGCGCTGGCGGGCCCCGCCCACGGCGGCCCCCGGCGGCCGCTGCTGCCAGAAAGCCTCCGGCCCGATCCGTTCCGCCTGGCCCCGGGGCGATTCCGGGTAGCGCAGCCAGGTGATCGACAGCCGCTCCGCCAACCCCGGACGCCCCTCCGCCTCGAGCGCCGCGAGCGTGGAGGCCAGGGTCTGGCCCATCGCCGGATCCGGGCTGTAGAACGCCATCACCGCCCTGCATGCGATGGCGACATTAGGCACCGCTCCCACCCCCGGCGCCGTGCTGCGGCTGGAGGCCCCCCTCAATGCCTGGAGCCGGCCCCGGGGAGAGGGTCTGGCCACCCAGGTGTGGGCGGGCCGCCACCTGCGCGTGCTGGAGGCCGACCCGGCCGGCGGCCCCCGCCTGCGGGTGCGGCTGTGGGAGGACGGCTACCCCTGCTGGATGGAGGCGGCGGAACTGGCGCAGCATGGGCTCCCGGCCCAGCCGCCACCGCTACCGCGGCTGGCGCGGGCCACCATCGCGGCCCGCCTGGGCGAGGTGCTGGCCTTCGTCGAGGCGGCGGCGGCCCAGGCCAACACCTACCTCTGGGGCGGAAGCCTGGGGCCGGACTACGACTGCTCCGGGCTGGTGCAGCGGGCCTACGCCGCCGCGGGGATCTGGCTGCCGCGCGATGCCTACCTGCAGGAGCGCTTCTGCCGGGCGGTGGCGGTGCGGCCCGGCCAGAGCCAGCTGCTGGAGCCGGGCGATCTGATCTTCTTCGGATCGGCGCGGCGCTGCACCCATGTGGGCCTGCACCTCGGCGATGGGCGCTACCTGCACAGCTCGGGGCGCGAGCACGGCCGCAACGGCATCGGCATCGATGACCTCCACCCGCGCAACCGCGATCCGGTGGCCGCCCACTACCGGGCCGAGCTGCGCGGCGCCGGGCGGGTGATGCACAGCCACGACGGCAGCCCCCTTCCCCCGTAAGGTCGGGCCGATCCCGCTGCGCCAGGCGGCCATGGCCGACCCCGTTCCCCCCGCCCCGGAGCTCTCGGTGGTGGTCCCGCTCTACAACGAGGAGGCCAGCGTCCCCCACCTGGTGACCCAGCTGCTGGCGGCCCTGCGCCCCCTGGGGCGCCCCTTCGAGCTGGTGCTGGTCGACGACGGCTCCCGCGATGGCACGGCGCCGGTGCTGCGCGACCTGTGCGACCACGTTCCGGAGCTGGTGGCGGTGCTGCTGCGCCGCAACTACGGGCAGACCGCCGCCATGGCCGCGGGGTTCGACGCCAGCCGCGGCCGTGTGATCGTGACCCTCGATGGGGATCTGCAGAACGATCCGGCCGACATCCCGATGCTGCTCGATCAGCTGGAGCAGGGCCAGCTGGATCTTGTGAGCGGCTGGCGCCATCAGCGTCAGGACAACACGGTGAGCCGCCTGCTGCCCTCCTTGCTGGCCAACCGCCTGATCGCCAGCGTCACCGGGGTGCGCCTGCACGACTACGGCTGCTCGTTGAAGGCCTACCGGCGCGAGGTGCTGGCCGACCTGAACCTCTATGGGGAGCTGCACCGCTTCCTGCCGGCGCTGGCCTTCATCGAAGGGGCTCGCATCGGCGAGGTGAAGGTGAACCACCATCCCCGTCGCTACGGGCGCAGCAAGTACGGAATCGATCGCACCTTCCGGGTGCTGATGGACCTTCTGACCGTGTGGTTCATGAAGCGGTTCCTGACGCGGCCGATGCATGTGTTCGGCTTCGCCGGATTGCTGAGCCTGGGGGCGGGATCGGCGCTGCTGCTCTGGCTGATCGGCGAGAAACTCCTGCTCGACACCGACATCGGCGACCGACCGCTGCTGCTGATGGCGGTTCTGGCGATCCTGAGCGGGGTGCAGCTGTTCGGCTTCGGGTTGCTGGCGGAACTGCAGATGCGCACGTACCACGAAAGCCAGGGGAGGCCGATCTACCGAGTGCGGGCCACCTTGCGCGGGGAGGAGGAGCGGCTGGCGGCGGGGGCGGAGGGGGCGGTTCTGCCGCGGTAGGCC
Source organism: Synechococcaceae cyanobacterium (assembly GCA_046340895.1). Taxonomy (GTDB): domain Bacteria; phylum Cyanobacteriota; class Cyanobacteriia; order PCC-6307; family Cyanobiaceae; genus Cyanobium. The sequence goes on from JBKDSQ010000057.1 coordinate 36,102, forward strand.
TCCAGCGCCAGGGCGGCTTCGTGCACGACGGCCGGGTGCACATCCCGCAACGCGCGCCGGAGCAGCGGCAGCGTGGCGGGATGGCGCCAGCGCCGGGCCAGACGCACGGCCGCGAGGCGATCGTCCAGGGGGCCCAGGGCGGCAGAGGTCAGTTGGGCCAGAAGCAGGCGGCGTCCACGCCGATCGGCAGGCGCTGGCGGGGGGACGCTGGCCAAGGGTCCGGGCTCCGCCAGCCTCGCGGCGGGGCCAGCGAAGCCAGCAGCGGGAGGAGACATCCGCGCAGAGGCAAGGGGAATGGGGAACGCGCCAGGGTCATCGCTTCGGGCGGCGGGATCGGGGGCGAGCTTGGTGATCTGGGCGCGGTTGAGGGCCGCCACGGCGCTGGTGTCGTCGGAGCGGAGGAAGGGGCGGGGACGGCGGCGGCCGAGCAGCCAGAGGAGCACCAGAAGGCTGGCGGCGGCAGCTCCGAGCACGGAAGGGTTCATCGAGCTCCAGGGGACGGCACGACGGGGACGGCGGCGGATGCCCGCCCAAGAGGGGGGCTGCTGAACTTTTATGTCACACCCAGCAGCTGCCGCAGGGGCTGCGGGAAGCGCTCTTTACAGTACCCGCGGTTGCTTATGGCCTGCGCCATGACTGGAGAATTTGCCGCTTCCTGGATGCCCTCGGTGTTTGTGCCGCTGGTCGGAATCCTTGGCCCCGCGGTGGCCATGGCCCTCCTCTTCAACGTGATCGAAGCCCGCGACTGAGCCCTTCGATCCAGAAGGGCTCCCGCCACCCTCCGGGATCACCCCCGCAGTGGCCATAACCCTTTCCACAGCTTTCGTGTAGCCCACCTCAGCAGCTCGCTGCCGCCGCCCCTTCCGCGACCATGACCGTCACCCCCGTGGCCGACCCCTGCGTCGGCAACCTCGCCACCCCCGTCAACAGCAGCTATTTCACCAAGGCATTTCTGAACGCACTGCCTGCCTACCGTCCCTCGCTCTCGCCGAATCGGCGCGGTCTGGAGGTGGGCATGGCACACGGGTTCTTCCTCTACGGCCCCTTCGCCCTCACCGGTCCGCTGCGGCTCACGGAATACGCCAGCACCGCAGGCCTTCTGGCCACGATCGGCCTGGTGTCGATCCTCACCGTGTGCCTGTCGATCTACGGCACCGCCGGCAATGGGCCCAACGCCCAACCCGCCGACGCCACGATCGATAATCCTCCGGCAGATCTGTTCACCAAGGCCGGGTGGGCGGAATTCGCCAGCGGCTTCTGGCTCGGCGGTTGCGGCGGTGCGGCCTTCGCCTGGTTCCTATGCAGCACCAGCCTCGTCTCGCCCCTGGTGAAGATCGCTGGCGGTGTCTGGAGCGTGAGCTGATTAGCCGTTGCTTCACCATCAAAAGCCCCGCCTTGGCGGGGCTTTTTCATGGGAGCAACCAACCGCGCTTGCTCTGCCTCCCTCCCTCCACGCTGCTGGCAGCGTGGGGAAGGCCGATCACAGCTCTGCAGCTGTTGACGGTTGGAGGTGGGAGGAACGGCGGCGTAGCTTGCGAGCCCAAAGCCAACCGCTGGCGGCTCCAAGGACCGGCAGGGGCCCGGGAACGAACTCCACTGTGAAGTACAGCTGTTTGGCGCCGAGATTGCGCGATGCGCGCAGGTCGGTCTGGTTGGTGAGGCGCAGAAGCATGTACTGCGCAGCCACCAGATTGAGCTTGTACTGATAGGGGGGGATGACTGAATCCGCAAAACCGTTGACGGTGAGCAGGGGGGCCACCTGCTCCGCCAGGAAGGCATCCGTACTTTCTTTGCTCGTCACATCCACATGAAAGGGAACCTCGGAAACCCAGAGCTGCAGCGAATCGGCACCATCAACGCTGCCGGAAGCACCCCGCGGAGAGAAAAACAGCGTATCCAGGAGATAGCCCCGCAGATCGAGATTGAAGCTCGCCCAGGCCTCATCACGGCCCTGGGGATTGGTATCGGTGTTGCCGCCGATTGCCCAGGCACTCTCGGGATCGTCATCGACCAGCAGGGCGCCCTCGAAACCAGTGCCGAAAGAACTGCTGACGCTCAGGTTCCGGTAATAGTCCTGGCCGAGCAGAAGCAAAGCCTGGGCAGGCCTGCAAGGGCCCAGGACGGCAGCCGTGGCCGCCAGGGCAGCAAGCCAAGGGCTGAGATGGAACCAGCGCCGCTGCGGGTGGTGGGCAACGTTGCGGAACAGGCGCAGGAGAGGTGCGGCGATCACAGCAAGGGGTAGGAATTGTTTGCGAAGAATATGGGACGCAGAGGTCGCGGACAATGCACCCCTCACAATGCAGCCTGAAAAATTCAAGAGTGGAACATGAAAAAACCCCGGCTTGCGCCGGGGTTGTGTCGTCCATCGAGGGGAAGAGTCGGGCCGAATCCGCTGCCGGAACAGGGGCCCCGGCAGACGGATTCGAACGGCTCAACCGAACTTGCCGGAGGTGGAGGCGATCAGGAAGGCGGCATAGGTGATGAAGTAACCCACCGTGAAGTGAGCCAGACCCACAACCCGGGCCTGCACGATCGAGAGAGCAACGGGCTTGTCGCGCCAGCCGACCAGGTTGGCCAGCGGGGTGCGCTGGTGGGCCCAGACGATGGTCTCGATCAACTCCTGCCAGTAGCCGCGCCAGGAGATCAGGAACATAAACCCGGTGGCCCAGATCAGGTGACCGAACAGGAACATCCAGGCCCATACGGCGAGGTTGTTCGAGCCAGCGGGGTTGTAGCCGTTGATCAGCTGGGAGCTGTTGAGCCACAGGTAATCGCGGAACCAACCCATCAGATAGGTGCTGGATTCGTTGAACTGCGCCACGTTGCCCTGCCAGATAGCGAGGTGCTTCCAGTGCCAGTAGAAGGTGAGCCAGCCCACGGTGTTCAGGGCCCAGAAGACCGCCAGATAGAAGGCGTCCCAAGCCGAGATATCGCAGGTACCGCCACGGCCGGGGCCGTCGCAGGGGAAGGAATAGCCAAAGTCCTTCTTGTCAGGCATCAGCTTCGAACCACGGGCATCGAGGGCGCCCTTAACCAGGATCAGGGTGGTGGTGTGCAGACCCAGCGCGATGGCGTGGTGAACCAGGAAGTCACCAGGACCGATCTGGAGGAAGAGGCTGTTGTTGCCCGCATTGATCGCATCGAGCCAGCCGGGGAGCCAGACGGCGCCGGGGCCAGGAGCATTGCTGACGAGGCTATCAGGGTTGGCGAGCAGCACGTTCATGCCGTAGATCGCCTTGCCGGAAGCGGCTTGAACGAACTGGGCAAAGACGGGCTCCACCAGGATCTGCTTCTCGGGAGTGCCGAAAGCCACGACCACGTCGTTGTGGACGTAGAGGCCGAGGGTGTGGAAACCGAGGAACAGGGACACCCAGCTCAGGTGGCTGATGATCGCTTCCTTGTGCTCGAGCATCCGGGCCAGAACGTTGTTCTTGTTGGCTTCGGGGTCGTAGTCACGGATGAAGAAGATCGCACCGTGGGCGAAGGCACCGCACATCAGGAAGATGGCGATGTACTGGTGGTGGGTGTAGAGGGCCGCCTGGGTGGTGTAGTCGCGGGCGATGAACGCATACGACGGCAGCGAATACATGTGCTGCGCCACCAGGCTGGTGACCACGCCAAGGGAAGCCAGGGCGAGGCCGAGCTGGAAGTGGAGCGAGTTGTTGATCGTGTCGTACAGACCCTTGTGGCCGGCACCGAGGTCGCCCGGGGTTCCCTTGGGGGGATTGTGGGCATCCAGGATTTCGCGGATCGAGTGACCGATCCCGAAATTGGTGCGGTACATGTGGCCTGCGATCACGAAGATGCAGCCGATCGCCAGATGGTGATGGGCAATGTCGGTGAGCCAGAGCGACTCGGTCTGGGGGTGGAAACCACCCAGGAAGGTGAGGATCGCGGTGCCGGCGCCCTGGGAGGTGTTGAACACCTGCTGGGCCGTATCGGGATTCTGGGCGTAGACGCCCCAGTTGCCAGTGAAGAAGGGAGCAAGACCTGCGGGGTGGGGAGCCACCGAGAGGAAGTTGTCCCAGCCCACATGAATGCCGCGGGATTCAGGGATGGCGACGTGAACCAGGTGACCGGTCCAGGCGATCGAGCTGAAGCCGAACAGAACGGCGAGGTGATGGTTCAGACGCGATTCGGCGTTCTTGAACCAGGCCAGGGAAGGCAGGAACTTGGGCTGCAGGTGCAGCCAGCCGGCGAACAGAGCCCAGAGAGACAGGATCATCATGAAGATGGAACCCTGATAGAGCTCGGCGTTGGTGCGCATGCCGATCGTGTACCACCAGTGGTACAGACCGGAGTAGGCGATGTTCACCGGGGAGCTGGCGCCCGCCTGGGTGAAGGCGGTAATGGCGCCCTGGCCGAAGTGGGGATCCCAGATCGCGTGTGCGATGGGACGGACATGCAGAGGATCGGCGACCCACTGCTCGAAGTTGCCCTGCCAGGCGATATGGAACAGGTTGCCCGAAACCCAGAGGCCAATGATGGCCAGATGTCCGAAGTGGGTGGAGAACAGCTTCTGGTAAAGCCGCTCCTCGGTCATGCCGTCGTGGCTCTCAAAGTCGTGAGCCGTGGCGATGCCGTACCAGATCCGGCGGGTTGTCGGGTCCTGTGCCAGACCCTGGCTGAACGAAGGAAATTTCGTTGCCATTGGGAAAGGTCAGGTGGAAATCAGCCGACCGCAATCATGCGGGCCAGGAAGAAGGACCAGGTGGTCGCGATACCGCCCAGGAGGTAATGGGCGACACCGACGGCCCGGCCTTGGGTGATCGAGAGCGCCCTCGGCTGGATGGCGGGGGCGACCTTCAGCTTGTTGTGAGCCCAGACGATGGACTCAATCAGCTCCTGCCAGTAGCCGCGGCCGCTGAACAGGAACATCAGGCTGAACGCCCAGACGAAGTGGGCACCCAGGAACATCAGGCCATAAGCGCTGGAGGACGAGCCGTAGCTGTTGATCACCTGCGCGGCCTGGGCCCAGAGGAAGTCGCGAAGCCAGCCATTGATGGTAATGGCGCTCTGCGCGAAGTTGCCGTTGGTGATGTGCTGGACGGTGCCGTCGGCATTGACGGTGCCCCACACGTCGCTCTGCATCTTCCAACTGAAGTGGAAGATCACGATCGACAGGGAGTTGTACATCCAGAACAGACCGAGGAACACGTGGTCCCAGGCCGACACCTGGCAGGTACCGCCACGGCCGGGGCCGTCGCAGGGGAAGCGGAATCCGAGGTTTGCCTTGTCGGGGACGAGGCGGGAGCTCCGCGAATAGAGCACGCCCTTCAGCAGGATCAGCACGGTGACGTGGATCGTGAAGGCGTGGATGTGGTGGACCATGAAATCGGCCGTTCCCAGGGGGATCGGCGCGGCGGCGACCTTGCCGCCAATCGCCACAACGGAGCCGTTGAACACTTCGCTCACACCCGCAAGGGCGTTGGGCGCGGTGGTGCCGGCGGCGGCGGCGTGGAGGCCCTGAATCCACTGCGCGAAGACAGGCTTGAGCTGGATCGCGGTGTCACTGAACATGTCCTGGGGACGGCCCAGGGCACGCATGGTGTCGTTGTGGATGTAGAGGCCGAAGCTGTGGAAGCCCAGCCAGATGCACACCCAGTTGAGGTGGCTGATCAGGGCATCGCGAGCCTTGAGCACACGGTCAAGGACGTTGTCAATGTGCTTGGCGGGGTCGTAATCCCGGACCATGGCGATGGCGGCGTGGGCGCCGGCACCAACGATCAGGAAACCGCCGATCCACACGTGGTGGGTGAACAGCGACAGCTGGGTTGCGTAGCTGACACCGATATACGGATACGGAGGCATCGCGTACATGTGGTGGGCCACGATGATGCTGAGCGAGCCCAGCAGCGCCAGGTTGACCGCCAGCTGGGCGTGCCAGGAGGTGGTCATGAACTCGAACAGGCCGTCGTGGCCGTTCGGAGCGGGGAACAGCAGGGGATCACCCTTCTGACCCTCCAGGATCTCCTTGATGCTGTGGCCGATGCCCCAGTTCGTGCGGTACATGTGACCGGCCACGATGAAGAGCACCGCGATCGCCAGGTGGTGGTGGGCGATGTCGGTCATCCAGAGGCTGCCGGTGACCGGATTCAGCCCACCCTTGAAGGTGAGGAAATCGCTGTAGGCGGCCCAGTTGCCGGAGAAGAAGGCGGAGATGCCGGCGCCGAAGCCCGGGAAGAGCTGGGCCAGGAGGTCCTGGTTGAGGAACTCGTGGGGCAGGGGAATGTCGGCCACCGAGGCGATGGTCTTGCCGTTGAGCACCAGCGGGTTACCGGCGTCGATGGCGTCCATCAGCTGCGTGGTGGGCAGCGACACGTGCAGAAGGTGCCCGGTCCAGGACAGGGAACCGAGACCAAGCAGACCGGCCAGATGGTGGTTGAGCATCGACTCAACGTTCTGGAACCACTCGAGCTTGGGGGC
>JBKDSQ010000058.1:0-98191 GCA_046340895.1 Synechococcaceae cyanobacterium
TCGGCATCGATACAGGCGGTGTGCAGGGTGAGATCGGGAAACCGTTCCGCCAGCCGCTGTAACCCCGGGTTGGCCACCAGGGTGGAGATCACCCGCACCCGCTCACCGCTCAGACCCCGCTCCGCCAGCGCCTGGAGCAGCCGTTCCAGGCTGGCGCCACTGGCAACCTCGGCAAGGAAGATGAGCACGCCGCTGCGGCTGTCCAGCTCCTGGGGCAGCTGGGGATCGACCGCATCGAGATGGCGGACCCGGGTGTTGGGCAGTACGGGCCGCGCCCCGTCCCACAGGCCGAGGGCACTGGTGCCCAGCACACAGGCCAGGATCGGCACGGATGCATCCACCACGTGGCCTGGCGTGGTTCCGCTCTCGGTCGCCACCTCCACGGCCCGGTGGGGGAGCCACTGGCGAAGGGCTTCGTAGGTGAGCCAGCGGCCCAGTTCGGTCATCGCGGTGGCGAACAGCGGCGAGGGGGTCTGGCGGTCGCGCAGGAGGGTGAGCCAGTGCTCGATCAGGGGATGGGGGGGAACCACCACCCGCAGGGACATGCTCATGCCTGCCATAACTTGGCCGTTCACCGTACGTCGGACGCCATGGGGGCCAGCCTTCCCTACCGCCAGCGACAGATTCCGCGGCTGCTCGGCTCCCTGCTGCTGGCGATCGTGTTGGCTCTGTCCCTACTGGCGGGCCCCTCCCCGGCAGGGGCGATCACCGCGCCCGAGCTGCGCGCGCAGCGCTCCCTGCAGAACCTCGACCCCGACATGCACGGGCGCAACCTGCAGCAGCAGGAGTTCCTCAAGGCCGATCTGCAGGGCTTCAACTTCAGCGATGCCGATCTGCGTGGGGCTGTGTTCAACGGCAGCAACCTGCAGCAGAGCGACCTGCACGGCGCTGATCTGGGCGATGCGGTGGCCTACGCCAGCCGCTTTGATGGCGCGAATCTGGAGGGTGCCCTGCTGCGCAACGCCATGCTGATGCAGAGCCGCTTCCGCGATGCCCGCATCGACGGCGCCGACTTCACCGACGCCGTACTCGATCTGCCGGAGCAGAAAGCCCTCTGCAAGCGAGCCAGCGGCATCAATCCAGTCTCGGGGGTTGCTACCCGCGAAAGCCTCGGCTGCCGCTGAACCCTGGTGCGCAGCGGCCGTGCCGTCACGACACGGATAGAGTCGTAACGATCGGTTCCGCGGGGGATCAGCCCGCGGAGGAAACGGGGAAAGTCCGGTGAGCGGGGTCTGCCCAAGGCAACCTCCGCCAGTCCGGCGCTGTCCCGCAGCTGTGACGCTCCCACCTGAGCCAGCCAGAACGCCCGCCGATCCCTGCTCCTCTCCAACCGGCGCGGACCGGTTCACCGATGCTCAAGTCTTCGCTTCCGGGCCCGGCCGCTGCGGCCGGCCCGATCTCTTGCTTTTCCCGTGCGGCCAGCGCCGCCGTTCTCTCTGGCGCGGGGCTTCTGGCTCTGGCAGCCGCCCCGGCCCTCGCCCACCACGGCATGGAGGCCTCCGCTGCCGAGGCCACGGTGGCCAACGGCGTGATCAGCGGTCTGCTCCACCCGGTGCTCGGGCCCGACCATCTGCTGTTCCTGCTGGCCCTTTCGCTGGTGGGGCTCCGCCATCGGGCCGGCTGGATGCTTGGCCTGCTCGGGGTCGGGCTGCTCGGAAGCTGCGCTGGCCTGATCTTGCCAGGGCTGCCTGGAGCTGAGGCGATGGCGGCCCTTTCGCTGGCAGTGGTCGCCCTTGTGTTGCTTGATCGATTGCCGCGCGCCCTGCTGCTGCCAGCCTTCGCCATCCATGGCTACGTGCTCAGCGCCTCGGTTCTGGGTTGGTCGGCCATGCCCGTGGCCGCTTACCTGTTCGGCCTTGTGATCAGTCAGGCGCTTCTGTTGGTTCTCTCGCTGGCGCTGCTCGCCCGTGGTTGCGGTCATTTCACGGTGCGCCTGCGACGTTTGCTGGCCCTGGGCCTGGCCAGCGCCGGTGGCGTTCTGGCCCTGGCTCCTCTGCTGGCCTGAGCATGAAGTCGATCCCCTCTGCGGACCCAGGCAGCGACAGTGCTGAAGCTGCCGCACCAACCCCATCACGGTCACGTCGCCTGCCGGTGACGGTGATCACCGGCTTCCTGGGGGCGGGCAAAACCACCCTGCTACGCCGACTTCTGCTCGATGGGGGCCAGCGCCTGGCGGTGCTGGTCAATGAATTCGGCGAGGTGGGCATTGATGGCGACCTGCTCGCCAGTTGCGGTTTTTGCCCCGAAGAGGAGCGGGCCGGCCGGCTGGTGGAGCTGGCCAACGGCTGTCTCTGCTGCACGGTGCAGGAGGAGTTTCTGCCCACGATGACCACCCTGCTGGAGCGCGCCGATCAGCTCGATGGGATCGTTGTGGAAACCAGTGGCCTGGCGCTGCCGGAACCGTTGGTGGCGGCCTTCGGCTGGCCTGAGATTCGCACCCGCACGCGGGTGCAGGCCGTGGTGGCGGTGGTCGACGGCGAAGCCCTGGCCGCCGGCCATGTGGTCGGCGACCCTGAGGCGGTGGAGGCCCAGCGGCGGGCCGATCCCAGCCTCGATCACCTGAGCGCCCTTGAGGATCTGTTCGAGGAGCAGCTCGAGGTGGCCGATCTGGTGCTGGTGAGCCGCGCCGACCGGCTGGGGTCGGACCAGCTGCAGTCCGTGATCGAGCGGCTGCGGCCACGGCTCCGTCCAGGCACCTCGGTGCTGCCGATGGCCCGCGGCCAGCTCGAGCCAGGACTGATCCTCGGTGCCACCTTCCCGCGGATGGAACGGGCCACTGCGGCCGGCGACGACCCCCATCACGACCACCACGACCACGACCACACCCACGTGGCAATGGCCTCTCTGCTGGTACGCCGCCAGGGTGCCTGGGACCGCCCAGCCCTCGAGGCGCGTCTCGGCGCGCTGCTGGCCGAGGAGCCGGTGATCCGCCTCAAGGGGCGGCTGCGGCAGGCCGGGCGGCCGCTGCTGCTGCAAGTGCAGGCCGTGGGGCCCCGGCTGGAATGCTGGTACGAGGGAGCGGCCACAGGGGAAGAGGAGGGTCAACTCGAGCTCGTGGTGCTTGGCGCCGCCGCCCACCGGGAGCGTCTGGAGCGTGCCTTCGCCAGCCTCTGAGGCTCCGCTCACTCATCGCCTCAGTCGAGCGGGATGTCGCCCCGGGCGCAGGTGCCATCCCAGCAGAGGCTGCGGTCCTCCAGCCAGCGGCTGTTTACCGCGCGGCTGTGGCCCTGCTCCTGCATCGTCACAGCGCCGCGGCCGTCATGGCGGAATTCGATTCGCCGCTCGCCGATCAGCAGAAACCAGTGGGCCCCAACTTGCTCCACCTCCATTCGGCACGCCTGCCAGGGGCCATCGCCGAGGCGGCACTCCAGCGGGATCTGCAGGGGGGCCGCCTGGGCGGCCGCCTGTGGCGGAGCCAACGCAGCCAGCAGCAGAATCCAGGCGGCCAGGGCGGCGATGGAACCCCTGCCAACGGGGTTGGTAGGAACGCTGGCGGTACGAACGGTGTCGGTGCGAACGGTGCCGGTGCGGTGGAAGTGGGCCGGGTCTGCCACGGCCTGGGGGCTGGGGTTCCTCCACCCTGGGGCGGCCGCTGGGGGGCCGGCCGATGGGCTGCCAAGATTTAACAAAAGCCTTGTTGCCGGTGCCCCTCTTCCACGCCCGCGTGCAGGTCTCCCTGCGGCCCTCGGTCCTTGATCCCGCCGGGGAAGCCACCCGCGCTGCCGCCGAACGGCTTGGGGTGGCTGGGGTGCGGCGGCTGCGGATCGGCAAGGCGATCGAGGTGGAGCTGGAGGCCGCCGACCCCGAGGCCGCCAGGGCCCAGCTGGAGCTGCTCAGCGACCGTCTGCTTGCCAACCCGGTGATCGAAGACTGGGTTCTGGACGTGCAGGAAGCCAGCTGAGGCCCGGCAGATGACGATCGGAATCGTGGTGTTTCCCGGCTCCAACTGCGACCGGGACGTGCAATGGGCCCTGGAGGGCACCCTCGGCCTGCCGACCCGCTTTCTCTGGCATGAGGAGCGGAATCTGGCGGGGCTGGAGGCGGTGGTGCTGCCTGGAGGCTTCAGCTACGGCGACTATCTCCGCTGCGGAGCCATCGCCCGCTTCGCGCCGGTGTTGGAGGAGGTGCGCCGCTTCGCGGAGCAGGGCGGACCGGTGCTGGGCATCTGCAACGGCTTCCAGGTGCTCACGGAAATGGGGCTGCTGCCGGGGGCACTGACCCGCAACCGGGATCTCCATTTTCTCTGCGAAGACACCGAACTGCAGGTGCAGCCGGGTGCGTGCCGCTGGCTCCGGGCCTACGGCGACGGCGAACGCATCCGCCTGCCGATCGCCCATGGCGAGGGGCGCTACCAGGTGGAGCCCGAGCAGCTGAAGCGCCTCGAGGGCGAGGGGTCTGTGGTGCTCCGCTACGCCCGCAATCCGAACGGGTCGGTGGGCGATGTCGCCGGCCTGTGCAACCGCGGCGGCAACGTGCTCGGATTGATGCCGCACCCGGAGCGGGCTTGTGATCCCTGCACCGGTGGCGTGGACGGCCGCCGGCTGCTGGCCGCTCTGCTGGACTGAGGATGCGACGCCGGCCGTTCCTGGCGGGTCTGGCGGGCACCAGCCTGCTCGCGGGTACGTGGCAAACGCGGGCAGTTTCTGGGATTTCTGGCGGTGCGCTGGCCCTGCCCATGCCGGCGCCGCTGCGGCGTGGGTCTCGTGTGCTGGCCCTCGCCCCTGGCACCTGGTGGGAGAACGCTGCCGAGGAGGCGCAACAGCTCCGTCAACGCGTGGCCTCGGTGGGCTGGGAACTCGTGGTTCCCGAGGCGAGCACGGGACGCTGGCGCTGGTTCTCGGCCCCCGACCGGCAACGACTGGCGCTGTTGGAGGCGGGCATGGCCGATCCGTCTCTGGCGGCGGTGTTCTGTGTGGCAGGCGGCTGGGGCAGCCACCGTTTGCTGGAAGCCGGCTGGCGACCCCCAGGCCGGCCGCGGTGGTTGGTGGGGTTCTCCGATGCCAGCGCCCTGCTTCTGGCATTGCTGGCGGCGGGGCAGGGCGGGGCGGTTCACGCCGGCTTCGGCCGCGGGAAGCAGTCCTGGCAGCGCGTGGTGGCGTTGCTTAGCGATCGAGCGGTGGCGCCCCTTCAGGGGAATCCGTGGCGACCGGGCGTGGCCAGTGGCGCCCTGGTGGTCACCAACCTCACGGTGGCCACCAATCTGATCGGCACCGCCTGGTTTCCCCCCCTGAAGGGCCGGCTGCTGGTGCTGGAGGATGTGGGCGAGGATCCCTACCGGGTGGACCGGATGCTCACCCAGTGGCGCACGGCTGGCGTGCTGCAGGGCGTGGCCGGCATCGGCTGCGGCCGCTTCCGCTGGAAGCAGGACGATGTGCTCCCCGGCGACCTGACGATGGAGGAGGTGCTGCGGGATCGCCTGGGCGATCTGGGCGTGCCGCTGGTGGGCGAGCTGCCGGTGGGCCACGGCCAGCCGAACCTGGCGCTGCCCCTGGGCCGACTGGCGCAGCTCGATGGCCACCGCGGCAGGCTGGCTCTGCTGTAGCTCACGGGCAGCACCTGGAACTCGGTGGCGACAAAGTGGCAACAAAAAGGGGGCCGTGGGCCCCCTGATGCGATGCCGGAGTCAGCCGGATGCGGACGACGTTCAGTTGACGGCTGCGAAGAACTCCTTGCTCTTCACGGGATCCGGGTTCATGGTCTTCTCGCCGGGCTGCCAGTTGGCGGGGCAGACCTCGTCGGGGTGAGACTGCACGTACTGGAAGGCCTGCAGCACCCGCAGAGTTTCATCGACGCTGCGACCCACGGGCAGGTTGTTGATCGTGCTGTGCATGATCACCCCCTCGGGATCGATGATGAACAGGCCGCGCAGGGCAACACCGGCCTCCTCGTCGAGCACCTCGTAGGCACGGGCGATCTCCTTCTTGAGGTCGGCCACGAGGGGGTAAGCGATGTCGCCGAGGCCGCCGTTCTTGCGGTCGGTCTGCACCCAGGCCAGGTGGCTGAACTGGCTGTCGACCGAAACGCCCAGCACTTCCGTGTTGCGGCTGGTGAAATCGGCGTAGCGATCACTGAAGGCGGTGATCTCCGTCGGGCAGACGAAGGTGAAATCGAGAGGATAGAAAAACAGCACCACATACTTGCCGCGGTACTGGGAAAGGGTCACCTCCTTGAACTCCTGGTCCACCACTGCGGTGGCGGTGAAATCGGGAGCCGGCAGACCGACGAGCCTGGTCATGGTCGAAGCGAGGAGAAGGAGAGGTTGGCAGATCGTTGACAACAGCTGGCCGGTCGCCTGAGGCGACCATGCAGAGCGAAGTCGGAACGACTTCCAGTTGCAACCTTTTCAAGCTATCACGGATCCGCCACCGGTGGTGGTTCCTCCGCGCCATAGGCTGTAGAGGATTCGTTTCGTTTCCGCTGCCGCAATGGCCTGGGACCCCGCGGTGCTGCGCAAGTACAACAGCACCGGCCACTTTCGCCTGCTGAACCAGGTGCGCTCTGAGCTCAGGTCCAACCCGCTGTTGCGGCCGAAGGAGGGGGAGTCGGTGGCGGTGGTCAACCGCAGCCGCAGCCTTACCCGTGCGCTCGAGAATCGTCCCCAGGGCATCGCGCCTGCCCGAGCACGCCGCAGCGCAGCCGCCTATCCCTCCGTCACCGTGGTTGCGGCCCTGCCCGATGCCGGTGAAGGCACAGCACCGCAGCCGTACGGCAGCAACGGTTCTGTGAGCTTCCGCGATCGCCTTAACCAGATCGACATGCGCTGAGCGCGTGCGGCAGCCCGGGGCCAACGGTGGACACCGAGGCCCCACAAAAAAACCGCTCCGGAGCTACCGGAGCGGAACGAATGAATATGGCTCGGGGGAGACTTGAACTCCCGACCTTGGGGTTATGAATCCCACGCTCTAACCAGCTGAGCTACCGAGCCGCTGTGAGGGAAGTGTACGCCACGGCGGCTCCCGCTCAGGCCCGCGGCGGCAGGATCTGCAGCGGGTTCACGGCGCCCTTGCCAGCGGGATGGATTTCGAAGTGAAGATGCGGACCGGTGCTGCGACCGGTGCTGCCCATCTCGCTGATTGCCTGACCCATTGCCACCTCATCGCCCTCGCGCACCAGGATGCGGCTGTTGTGGGCGTAGAGGCTGGTGCTGCCGTCATCGTGGGTGATCTCCACCAGATAGCCGTAGCCGCCGTCGTGCCAACCCGCGTAGGAGACGCGACCGGCCGCCGCGGCCACGATCGGCGTGCCGACGTTGTTGGCGATGTCGATGCCCTTGTGCATCCGGCCCCAGCGCCAGCCGTAGCCGGAGGTGAACACCCCCTTCGCTGGCCACATCCAGGCGGTGCTGCCGGCGTTGAAGCGCGAGGGGGTCTCGGATTCAAAACGGGGCATCTCCGGCCAGCTCAGGCCGCCGCTGCCCACGGGCTTGAGGCCGAGCAGCAGTCGGCTGCGACCCGGTGCCGACTGGGCGACGCGCACCTGGCTGCCCACCACCAGCCGGGCGGTGTCGAGCCCAGGGTTGAGGCGCAGAAGCTCGCTGATCGTCATGCCGTAACGCTGGGCAATCTTCAGCAGGGTGTCGCCGAAGCGAACAACGCCGTCGTTGGCGGCGGAGGGGGATGCGACCGGTGGCGGGGTCTGCAACGGCAGGGTGTGGCGCAGGGCGCGGGCATCGAGGGAGGCGACGCGGGCGGCGCCGGAGGCCTTGATCACCGGAAGGGCCAGCCAGTCGCCGGGTTCGTATCGGTGGTCCTCATCGGTGTCGTTGAGGCGGGCCAGCTGGCTTTCATCCACGCCGAGCTGGAGGGCCAGCTGTTCGTTGCTGATCCCTCGCAGAACCTGAACCCAAACCCTGTCGCTGCGCTGGGGAAGCGAGGCGAGAAGAACATCGGTGGAGGCGGAACCGCCCAGGTCTTCGGTGGCGATGCCCACAAGGGGCCCACACACCGCGATACCTACCAGGGAGGTCAGGATCCATCGGGAAGGCTTCATGCAGGAATCACCCAAGGAACAAAACCCAGTGGAGAAGCCGACATCCACGAGTCCGGCAGAGAGTAGCGGCTTGAACACTGCCCGGCAAGGGCTCACGTGCCATCACAGCCTTCGTCCCCTGCCCGCTCCTCTGCCGGAAAGGGGGCCGGTGGGCGGACTCGACGACCGCGAAATCTCAGGCCTCAGCAGCGATCTGGCGCAGGGCTTCGAACAGTCCCACCGCCACGGACACCGACAGGTTGAGGCTGCGCACGCCGCCCCCTTCGCGGTGGCGATGGCGGGCCATCGGGATCGTCAGGCGCTCGCTGGCGCAGACCAGCACAGAGGCCGGCAGGCCCTCGCTCTCACGGCCGAAGAGGAGCCAGTCATCGGCTCGGTAGTGGCAGGCGGTGTACGGGATTCCGCCCTGGCTGCTGAAGGCCAGAAGCCGGCCGCCGCGGCGGAGGCGCTGCGCCTGAAAACTCTCGAAATCCTGATGGCGCTGCAGCTGTACCCAGGGCCAATAGTCGAGGCCGGCACGGCGCAGCTGGCGGTCGTCGATCGTGAACCCGAGGGGCTCGATCAGGTGCAGTTCGGTTTCGGTGGCGGCGCAGGTGCGGGCCACGTTGCCGGTGTTCGGGGGAATCTCCGGCTGGAACAGAACGATGCGCACCATGGTTCAGTCCGGCTCCACGGGGTGACCAAGGGCGCGCAGGTCGAGGGCACGGCCCTGGAGCACCAACCAACTGGCATCGGCCCGCTCGGCCAACCGGCGTTGCAGGGGGGGCAAACGGTTGCGGAAGCGCCCACCTGCCTCGCTGGGCGGCACCAGCCCCCAGCCCACCTCCTCGCAGACCAGCAACAACGGCGCCCGCGACCCGACCAAGGCAGCCTGCAACTCGTCGCAGCGCCGGCGCCAGGGGACGTCCGCCTGATCGAGATGGGCCGCCACCCAGGTACCGAGTGAATCGACCAGGCCAATCTGGCCCTCCTGCAACTCCTTCACAGCGGCGGCCAGGGCTCCCTCCACCTCTCGGCAGAGCCAGTGGGCCGGCCGCCGGAGGCGGTGGCGCCTGAGCCGTTCCTGCCAATCGGCATCCTCGGGCAGGGAGGGGCCGGTGGCGAGATACACAACGGCAAGGCCACTGGCGCTGGCGAGCTGCTCGGCCCAGCGGCTCTTGCCGCCTCCGGCCGGACCGCTGATCAGGGTGAGGGCCGGGGAACGGGCCAAGCCTCTAGCCGCCTCCATTCATGTTGTGCAACGTGGCAACCGACGAGGGGGAAACGCGGTTGAGATAGCGGAAGATCCAGTACTTAAAGATCGTGGCGAGTACCACCGGGAAGGTGGCGATAAACAACATAATAAAATTCTCACGCGCCGGCAGGCCGAAGTGGTGGGCGATCCCTTCAAGCAGCACCGTCCATCCTTCGGGGCTGTGGAAGCCAACAAAGATGTCTGTGAAAAGGATGATCGCGAACGCCTTGGCACTGTCGCTCAACCCATAGACCAACTCATCAATAAAACTGCGCAGCACTTGCAGATCGCGCTGGCCGAAAACGCAAACGAGAGTAAATCCTAGCAGCCCGAATAAATCAGCGAGAACATTTTTGATCGCCTGCGTGCCTTCCTGATTGGCTTCATCGCGCAATTCACGGGCCTTTTCAGTTAGTCGCTCCTGCATCTCGCTGCGGCTGGGCACTGGCTCACCGCGAATCAGAGCCTCAAACTCGATCTCCTCCTGGAACACCCGCAGCTTGCGCACGGCGATCTCCTCAAGGTGGGGGCGAGGATAGCTGAGCAGAGGGTTGTTGCCGGAAAAGCGATCCACCAGAGGCGACACCACTTCGGCGCGCATGAAGTGCTGCGTGAGGATCGGCACCAGAATCAGCAGCAGCAGGATGCGCAGCGATACCAGGGTGGAATCACGGCGGCGCCGGAAGCCGGCCACCACGCTGGCCTCAGCCTCAGGGTCCAGCTGGCGGCGCACCTGATCGACCATGCCGATCAGGCTGCGCGGCAGCACCTCCGGCGAACGGCTGATGGCGGGAAGAGGCTTGCGGTTTGGGTTATAGCGGCTGACCACCGATTCGATCAGCTGAAGCTGGCGCAGCTCCTGGCCGGCCAACTCGAGGCGCTGGGGCTCGATCATGTCGAGCGACTGCCGGCATACCTGCAGGGCGGCGCGGAAGCGACGCAGCACTTGCGCCTGCGTTCCCTTGGGGATGCGCAGTTCGAGTTCAGGCCGCACCGGGCGGTCGTTGTAGTACTCCATCTCCAGGCTCTGGATGAGCAGGGCGGCTTCGTAGCCGCGCTCCAGCTGGTGGCTGAGATCGAGCGACTGGGCACGGCCGAAGGTGCCCATCCAGTCAGTCAGGCCCATCGGCGGGTGGCGTGCGGGGAGGCGAGGGAATGCGGAGCATCAGCGGGAGAAGACCCACCAGGTGAGCATCGGCACAATCGTGCCAACGACGAGCAGCACCACCACCCAGGTGAAGGCGTTGCTGCTGGCGGTTTCCTCGCGGGTGGGGATATTGGAGCTCACCACGGCGTCTTCGGCCAGCACAGGTTCGCCCGGATCTTCCCCGCCCCGCAGCACGGTGGCCAGGCGGGTGAGGCCATCGAGGCTGGCCTGCCGATAACGGTTCCCCTCCCGCAGTGGCAGGGCCATGGTGGTACGTGCGGTGCTGCGCAGCAAATCGCTGGGCAGCTGGCGCTCCAGGGCAGCAGAGGCGGCGATGGCGGCGCTCTTGGTCTGGCTGTCGATCAGGATCAGAAGCCGGGTGTCATCGGCTGAATCCTGCGACCAGCGCGCGAGCAGCTGATCCGCAAGCACCGGCAGGGTGAGGCCGTAGTCAAGCCGACCCACGGTGACCAGGCGGGCGTCGACGCGCTCATCCCCGAACTGCTGCAGCTGCTTTTCGATTTCCGTACGAGAGGCGATGCTCAGCACATCGGCCGCATCGAGAACGCGGCTGGCGGGGGGCTGGGCTGGCAGATCGGCCAGCGACAGGGCCAGGACCGGAGCCAGCGGAGCCGTCAGCAGCACCACGGCGAGCAGAAAGGCCGGAACAAGCCGGCTCAGGGAACGGAGGAACGGCACTCTTGGGTTCGGGATCGGCCTGAACCCAGTCTGCCGTCAGCTGGCCAGGCTGTCTCGGTTCAGCACGGCGATCACCTCGAGAATCCGCTCGGCCCGCCCGGGTTCCAGGTCCATGCCCTGGGCCATCGCCTGCAGCAACTCCACCTCTTCCTTGTTCACGATCCGGTCGCAGTGGACGAGCTGGGCGGCCATCGCCAGGGCGGTTTCCTGCTGTTGCCGCGAAAGGGCCGGGATCGCCCCCTCCACCAGGGAACGCCAGCCATCGCGACGCAGGCGGTCGAGCAGGCCATCAAACAGCCGGCCCATGCTCTCCTCGCTGCGCTCGGCGTAGGGCGTGCGGCGCTCCAGCTGGCCACGCAGGCTGCGGGCCTCGTCGTGGTCGAGCGTGCCGTCGCAGGCAACGGCGGCCAGGGCGATGGCGGCGAAGGCCTCCTCGGGAGTCATGGGGCGACGGTCGGGGGCTTCCATTGCAGCAGACGCGCCGGCCACTGGAGCATTGTGGGCGCCGCGACACGCTCCGCCCATGCTGCGCTCCATCCCCGCCCGGATTGCCGTGGCTGGCGGCAGCGTCGGGCTCGCTCTCACGGTTGTCAACCAGTGGAGCGGCAGTCCCGAGGGGGCGCCACTGCCACCGGCCCTGGAGCGCGCTGGGGTGCTGGCGAGCCTGCTGGCGGTGGTGTTGATGCTGGTGGGTCTGTTGTGGGAGCGGATCGAGCCGGTGGCAGCGGAGCGGGTGGCGCTGGTGGGGCGGGAGGGGTTGGAGCTGGCCGAAGCCCTGCTGCCAGAGCTGCGGCGCGAGCTGGGCTGGGGCAGCCAGATGCTGCTCACGGCCACCCCCGCCGCCACGGTGCTGCTGCTCTGGCGCGGCGAGGTGCTGCTCCGGCGTGGCCTTCTTGGCGAAGGCCCGTTCGAACCCGGTGCGATCTGCCGCCGGGCCCGTGAGCAGGGGCGCGCCATTTCACTGGTGGACCTGCGGCTGTATCCCGGCCGGGCCGAATTCGACGGATTGCTCCAGGGACTGCCCGCAGTGCTTGTTCAGCCGCTGGGAACGGAGGGCTGGCTGGTGCTCGGCGGCTGGTCAGCCCGTTGTTTCAGCCGCAGCGACCTGCTGTGGGTGGAGGGGTGGGCGCGGCGCCTCACAGACGAATTGGCTCCGGTCCCCGCCGCACCGGCGCCGGGGAGCGCGGTGGAGTCGCGCGCTTCGGCACCTGAAAGCGGCTGACCACCCGACCGCCGGGGCTGCTGAGCTGCAGCTGGCCCTGGGGGCCAAGACGCCCCTGCACTTTCTCGGCCCGGACCGACTGGCGGTTGGCGCGGCGCTCGAGCGCCACCCCTCCTTCCGCTTCGATCGCCTGGGTGCTCCAGTTCCAGCTGCAACGCCGGGCCCGCAGGCTCTCGCCCGGCTGCTCCAACCAGCATCCGGAGGGGATCTCCACGGTGTCGTCGCGGCCGCGCACGAGCAGCGAATCGCCGCGCGCGATGGTGGAACCGCGGGAGGCGGTAAACGGCTTCTCGCTGCGCAGACGCTCCTCCTTCACCAGCAGACGCAGGTCAGTGCCGTCAAAGCGGAGGTCTTCGGCGGGATCGCGCAGCTGCACCGGGCCCTTGAGGCTGAACTCCTGAGCCACGGTGTTGCCCTCCAGCAGCGGTGCGCTGAGGGTCTGCGGCGGGCGTTCGGACGGTGAACCCGGGGGGCGCCGCACTGCCCGCACAGGGCCGCGGGCTTCCAGCCAGCCGGACCCCGGCTCCCAATCGGCGCGACTGACGGTGACCACCAGCTCAGGCCGCCCCCGCGGCGTGGGATGGAAGGGATCAATCCGGCGGCTGAACCGCTGCAGCTGGGGCGTGCCGCGCAGCTCCAGCTGGTCGCGGTCGAGCAGGAAGCGGGCTCGTCGCGCCACCAGGCGGCCCTGGGCATCAAAGGCCTCGGGATGCCGGTCGATCTCCATGACCTGCCGCGCCGGGATCCAGCGCACCCGGGAGGCGCGGATCAAGACCGGTTGGGGTTTGAGCTGTTCCACCCGGATCGCCCCCTCCAGCAGGATGACCGCGCCGTCGTCAAGGACCGTGCCGCTGGTGGCGGAGAGGCGATACAGCGGTTGGCCGTCTTTGTAAATCACGCCGCTGGGGCGCAGGGCCTGGGCGACGCGGCGGCGCAGGTCGTAGCGGGCCTCGGGGCTCGTGAGCTCCCAGGCCGGCCGGCCCTTGGGGTCCTGCTGGCGCAGATTGAGCGAACGGAAGACGAACGGGAGGGTGCCCTCCTCCTTCGGCGGCGTCCGGCGCTGGCACGCCACCACCAGGGGCAGCAGGGCCAGGACACTGAGCAGACCAGGCAGGGGGCGGACCCGGCGGTGCTGCAGGGGGCCCCGGGGGCGTGGGGACAGGCCGGGATCGGTCACAGGGGGGCGTCCAGTTCCAGACGCTGCATGACGGGCGTTGGCTCCGGCAGGGGCTGACCGCTTTGCAGTCTTCCCCAGGCACGGGCATGGTGCCAGGCGCGGGAGCAGGCCAGGCCAGGATCGCTGGGCAGGGGAGGCTGAGCGAGCTGGGCGAGCATGCGGGTCGAAAGGTCGGGCAGCAGCGGCGCCAGCTGCACCGCCAACAGGCGGGCCGTTTCCAGCACGGCGTAGAGATCGGCGGCCACCGCCGCTTCCTGGTCGGCCTGCTTGCGCCGTACCCAGGGGGCGCGGTCGTTGAGGAAGCCATTCGCCTCGCCCGCCAGGGCCAGAATCGCCTCGGCTGCGGCGCGGAAGTCGTAGCGCGTCAGGGCCTGCTCCACGCTGGCGTCGGAGCGGGCGGCCGCAAGGGCCAGGGGATGGTCGCTGCCACTCGCCTCGCCAGCCGGCGGCACGGCCTCGCCATACCACTTGCGAGCCATGGACGACGTGCGATTGAGCAGGTTGCCGATGGTGTTGGCCAGGTCGTTGTTGACCAGGTCCTGGAAGCGCTGCTGCTGAAAATCACCGTCGTCGCCGAAGGGAATGTCGCGCAGCAGGTACCAGCGAACCGCATCGCGGCCGCAGCGCTCCAGCAGCAGCTCCGGATCGAGCACATTGCCGAGGGATTTGCCCATCTTCTGGCCCTCCCGCGTCAGAAAGCCGTGGCCGAACACCTGCTCCGGTAGCGGCAATCCGGCCGAAAGCAGCATCGCCGGCCAGAACACCGCATGGAAGCGCAGGATGTCCTTGCCGATCACGTGCAGGCGGGCCGGCCAGCCGTTCGCGGCCAGCTGGGCAAGCGCCGGCTCCTCGGTGGGCTCAAGCAGGGCGGTGAGATAGCCGAGCAGGGCATCGAACCACACGTAGAAGGTGTGGCCGGGGTGGCCGGGCACCGGGATGCCCCAGGGCAGATCCACGCGGGAGATCGAGAAATCCTTCAGGCCGCCGGCCACAAAGTTCTCCACCTCCTTACGGCGCGAGAGCGGCATCACAAAGCCGGGTCGGGCCACCAGGGCGGCGATCTGCTCCTGATAGCGCGAGAGGCGGAAGAACAGATTGACCTCGTCGCGCCATTCCAGCGGGCGCCGGTGGATCGCACATTCGGGATCCTCCGCTTCATGGGGATCGTCCTTGAACTCCTCGCAGGCGACGCAAGACCCGCCCTGCTGCCGGCCCTCCACCACGTCGCCGCTTGCCTCCACGCGCGCGAAGAATTCGGCCACCAGCCGCCGATGGCGCGGATCGGTGGTGCGCACAAAGCGATCGAGACTGATGCCCCAGCGCTGCCACAGGCCGCGGAACTGTTCGCTGACCGCGTCGCAATGGGCCTGGGGGGTGAGCCCGGCGGCTTCGGCGGTGCGTTGGATCTTCAGACCGTGCTCGTCGCAGCCGGTGATGAACGTGACCTGCTCCCCGCGCAGGCGCTGGAAGCGGGCGATCGTGTCGCAGGCAAGGGTGGTGTAGGTGCTGCCGAGATGGGGCCGATCGTTGACGTAATAAAGCGGGGTGGTGAGGGTGAAGGACATCGCACCTGGTTCCGGGGGCCACCGCCATGGGGCCGGCAGGCGGGGCCCTGGCCTTGCGGCGGATCCTACCGGGGGGTCCGGGCCGGAGCCCCCGGCGTGAACCCCACACCACGGGGAGGAGACTGGGCGGCCAGTGCGGCGGCAGAGAGCGATGGGCGAGGGCAGCGGTGCGGTGGACGTGCTGGTGTGGGGGGGCGGCAGCGGCGGCGTTGCCGCGGCGCTGCAGGCCGCCCGCAGCGAGGCCCGCACGCTGCTCCTTACCCCCGGTCCCTGGCTCGGCGGCATGGTGAGCGCCGCAGGCGTCTGCTGCCCCGACGGCAATGAGCTCAGCCCCTGGCAGACGGGGCTGTGGGGGGCGCTGCTACGGGCGCTGGCGGCTGCAACGCCGGGCGGCCTTGACCAGAACTGGGTCAGCTGCTTCGGCTACCGGCCGGCGGATGCCGAAGCGATCCTGCGCCGCTGGGTGGCGGCCGAACCCCGCCTGCGCTGGTGGCCCGGATCGCGGCTGCGGGAGCTGCAGTGCCGCGACGGCCGGATCGTGGCGGCCACGGTGCAACGGGCGGAGGGCCCGGAGCCGGCGTCCCTGGGGCCGCTGGAGCGGCTGCAGCCGACGATCGTGATTGATGGCAGCGATCGCGGCGATCTGTTTCCCCTGGCCGGGGCGGGCTTCCGCTTCGGCTGGGAAGCTCGGGAAACCTGGGGAGAGCCGAGCGCCCCGCCGCAGCGGTTGCTGGAGAGCGATCCATTTTTTGTCCGCCAGCCCGTGCAGTCGCCCACCTGGGTGGTGCTGGGCCAGCTGGGGGAGGGACCGGGCCCTGGGGCGCTGCGCCCCCGGCTGCCGGATCCCTTCGGGGCAGCCTGCGAGGGCTTCGGGCTGGAGGCCACCCTGACCTACGGCCGGCTTCCCGGGGGGCTCGTGATGCTGAACTGGCCACTGGCCGGCAACGATTGGCACCACGATCTGCAGCGCGCCTTCCCGCCGGAGGGTGCGGCAGCGGAGACGGAGGTGGAGGCATCCCTGGCGGCAGCCATGCAAGAGCACAGCCGTGCATTTGCGGCGGCGCTGGAGCAGGCCAGCGGCGGCTGGCTGCGTCGAGGCCGCGCCTTCCCCTGCCCGGCGGAGGCCGCCGCCGGGGCGTTGGAGGGCGAGGGGGATGGGGCCCTGATGCCCTACTGGCGTGAGGGGCGCCGAATGGTGGCCGAGGCGCTGGTGCTCGAGCAGCAGCTGCTGCCCGATGGGCCGGGCGAACGGATCGCGCCGGTGCCCCTGGGGAACGGCGCCACCACGGCGATTGCGGTGGGCAACTACGCCAATGACCATCACTACCCCGGTCCCGACTGGCCCCTGGCCCCGAAGAGCTGCCGCTGGGGCGGACGCTGGAGCGGAACCCCATTCACGATCCCCTGGGGAGCGCTGCGAAGCCGTGATGTGGCCAACCTGCTCGCGGCCGACAAATGTTTCGGGGTCAGCCACATGGCCAATGGCGCCACGCGCCTGCAGCCGCTGGTGCTCAACATCGGCCAGGCGGCAGGGCTGGCGGCGGCCCTGTGCGTGCGCGGCGGCATCCTGCCGGCGGAGCTGCCCGTACGGCAGCTGCAGCAGGCGCTGATCGAAGAACCCACCGCCCCGGCCGGGCCCCTGCCGCTGTGGGACACCCCCTGGCACCACCCGCGCTGGCGCGATCGGCAGCGGCAGGCGCTTGCCGATCCCGCACGCCTCGATGGCGCCGGACGGTTGGCGGGGGCGGAAGCGGATCCGCGGCGCGCCCCGGCCGAGGCGGGTGAGCGGCTCTGGCGTGGCCGGGTGCGCTCCGATGGGGAGGGCGGCTATCGGCTGGAAGGCTGTCCGGGCCCCGACGGTGAGCCCTGGCGGCTGATCACCCTGGAGCCGGCCCTGCACGGCTGGCTCCAGGCCGGACCGCCGCAACGGGAGGTGAGCCTGCTCGGGTGCGCCAATCCCTGGGGGCCGTGGTTGCGCGTGTCGCGGCTGGCCGAGTGAGCGCAGCGCCGACGGGATCAGGCACGGGCCTCCAGCCGCAGTTGATCGCGCAGCGAATCCACGCTGCGCACCTGCACCAACAGAGCATCGCCGGGCTCGCTGGCGGCGGGAGCGCGGGCCGGCAGCTCGAGCGCCAGCTCCTCGAGCGACACCAGGGCCAGCTGGTCCTGGGGGCGCAACCAGCGCAGGAAGACACCGCGCCATTGCGGCTGGGGGTGGGTTTCAAAGAACACCTGTTGCCAGTGGCGCTGGTCGTCGCGGCTGATCGCCATCGCTTCGCGCAGCGGCCCCTCAAGCTCGCCGAGGCGTTCGGCCAGCAGGGCCTCCGCCATGGGTTCCGATCCGGCGGCCTGGAGCGCCAGCTGCCGCTGCACCAACAAATCGCCGTAGCGGCGGATCGGCGAAGTGGCCTGCACGTAGGCGTCGAGGCCGAGGCTGAAGTGGGGCGCGGCGCTGGTGCCGATGCTGCCGCGGCTAAGGCATTTCTTGAGGGCCGCGTGGCGCACCGGTCCCGGGGCCAGGGCGGCCAGCTCGGCGGCGCTGGGCAGGGGTGCCGGCAACTGGCTGCGAAAGGGGAGCGGCAGGCCGCTGCGCTGGCCATGGGCGGCCACGGCGGCACCGGCGAGGATCATCGCCTCGGCCACCAGCAGCCGCGAGGGACCGGGCTCGATCACTTCGATCTCGGCGGCTTCCCCGCGGCAGCGCACCCGCCCCTCCGGTTGGTCGAGCAGCAACGCGCCGCGGGCAACACGCCAGGCGCGGCGACGCAGCAGCAACGTATGAAGCATGAGCAGGTCGCGCTCCTGGGGTGGCGCCAGCTCGATCAGCTCATCGGCATCGGCGTAACTGAGCCGGTAGGCGGGGCGGACCCAGCTGCGGTGGAGGCTCTGGCTGGCGATCGCGCCCTGGTCGTCGAGCTCGATCGCCAGGCTCCAGGCCGCACAACGCTGGCCGCTGCGCAGGCTGAATGGCCCGGTGGCGAGCTGGGGCGGGAACATCGGCAGAACATCCCGCGCCAGGTACAGGCTGGTGCCGCGTCGGCGGGCCTCCCGATCGAGGAGGCTGTCGGGCTCGACCAAGCGGCCGGGGTCGGCCACGTGGATCCAGATCCGCGGGCTTCCGTCGCGCCACTCCAGCGACAGGCCATCGTCGATGTCCGCCGTGTCGTCGTCGTCGATCGTGACGGTGTGCAGGGCCGTGAGGTCGAGGCGCAAGGCATCGCCGGGCTGCTCGCGGTCGGCTTCCGCGAGCAGGCGATCCGCCTCTGCCAGCTGTTCGGCGCTGAATCCCAGCTGCCAGGTGGAGCGGGCCAGCGACGGCAGGTGGTGGGCCGACCACTGGCCCAGATCGCGGAGCAGGTGGCGGATGGCACCGCTCTCGGTGGCGCAGCGGGCCTGCTGCAAGTGACGCTGCAGGGGTTCCGGCAGGGGTTGATCGCTGTCGCCGGCGGCCCAGCGGTGCAGCAACGCAAGATCGCGCCTGGGTTCTGGGCCGAGACAGGCAAGATCGGGCAGGGGCTGGCGGCGTCGCAGCAGCTGCCCCCAGTGGCGTTGGCGCTCCAGGCTCAGCTGGCGCTGGCGCCGTTCCCGCCGCTGGCGCCGCAACTCGGCCAGAGGGACGGGCCACACCCTTCCCTGCCGCCAGCGGAACAACGACTGCTCGCCCTGCAACCAAAGCCAGCAGGCCGACCGCTGGGCGATGCAGCTCCCATCGCCGACTAGGGCGGCGAAGGCCTCCAGGCTCAAGCCGTCGGGGTTGGCCGCAGCGGCGTTGGGAGGCCCAGCCGCACTCTCGAGCAGGAGGCACCAGGCGCTGGCGAAATCGCGGCGTGGTGGAAGGGCCTCAGCCAGTCGATCGGCATCGAGCCGCCATGGGGCCTGCCGGATCGAACGGGCTGGGTCGGCGAGCTCGGGGGCGGCGGCGATCGTGTGCAGCAAGCGCAGCGGCAGGCTGGCCGCCCGGGCCTCCTGGCCGAGGCTCAGATCGCCACGGCTGCCGCGAACCGCGAGCAACACGCCCAACTGGGGGCCCCGTTCCTCGAGCACCCCCACCAGATCGCCAGGCATGGGCGAACGGGAAAGGCCGCTGCGACCCGTCGCGGCAGGCAACTCAGCCTTCGGGGTTCACGAAGGGCAGCAGGGCGACGATGCGGGCCCGCTTGACGGCGGTGGTGAGGTCGCGCTGCTGCTTGGCGGTGAGGCCAGTGAGACGGCGGGGCAGGATCTTGCCGCGCTCAGTGATGAACTTCTTGAGCAGATCGACGTCCTTGTAGTCGATCGGATCGCCGGGCTTGATCGGCGAAAGGCGTTTTTTGAAGAAGGAACTCGACATGGGAGGCCGGAGACGAACGGAACGGAGGAAGGGAGCGGCAGCTGCAGGTGGCGGCGGGGCGCCGGGGAGCTCACTTGATCTCTTTGTGGACCGTGGAGCTGTTGCAGTGCGGGCAGAACTTCTTCAGTTCGAGCCGTTCAGTGGTGTTGCGGCGGTTCTTCTGGGTGGTGTAGCGGGACACACCAGGAGACCGCTTGGCGGGGTTGGACCGGCATTCGGTGCACTCGAGAGTGACAACGATCCGGACGCCCTTGTTCTTGGCCATGGAAGGACGTTGCGCCGCGTGAGCGATGCGGAAGTGACAATCCGGCACCTTACTCCCCGGGGGGACCCTCCCCCAGCTGCCTAGAGTCAACCGCTTTGCGGCGGCGATCGATGCGGGTTTCGCTCCAGTGGTTGAAGGAGCTCGTGGATTGCGATCCTGTCTCCTTGGTGCCCGAAAGCCTGGCCGAGCGGCTGTCGGTGGCCGGCTTCGAGGTGGAGGAGATCGAGGATCTCGCTGCCCGCGCCGCCGGGGTGGTGGTGGGCCATGTGCTCAGCCGCGAGCCCCACCCCAACGCGGACAGCCTCAGCGTCTGCCGCGTCGATGTCGGTTCGGCAGCCGAGGGGCCGCTGCAGATCGTCTGTGGCGCCAGAAATGTGCAGGCCGGCCAGCACGTGCCCGTTGCCCTGGTGGGCGCCACCCTGCCGGCGGTGAACCTCACCATCAAGCCGGCCGAGCTGCGCGGCGTGGCCAGCCAGGGCATGATCTGCTCGCTGCAGGAACTGGGGCTGGCGGAGCGCTCCGAGGGCATCGCCGTTCTCACCGAGCTGCTCGATCCGCTGCCCGCCCTCGGAGAGCCGGTGGGGCCGGCCTTCGGCCTCGACGACCAGGTGCTGGAGCTGGCGATCACCGCCAACCGCCCCGATGGCCTTTCGATGCGCGGCATCGCCAGGGAGGTGGCCGCCCTGCTGGGCGGACGCACCACGTTTTCGGAGGCGCCGGCTGCGGCAACGGCCCAGCCCCTGGCGCCGACCCCTGAGGCCGCCGCGGCGATCGAGACGGGCGGGCTGTTCAGCGTCACCGCCCTGGCTGGTGTGCGGGTGGCCCCCTCCCCGGCCTGGCTGCGGCAACGGCTGGAGAGATCCGGCCTGCGGGCGATCAACAACGTGGTCGACATCACCAACCTGGTGATGCTGGAAACGGGCCAGCCCCTGCATGCTTTCGACCGCGACGCCCTCGCCGCTCTCAGCAGCGGGACGGCCGAGCCCTCGCAGCTGGGGGTGCGCGCCGCCCGCCCCGGCGAGCCGCTCACCACCCTCGATGGCGAAGAGCGCCGTCTCAGTGAAGAGGCCCTGCTGGTCACCTACGCCGACCAGCCGATTGCCCTGGCGGGGGTGATGGGCGGCCAGGCGGAAGCCGTCTCCGACGCCACCACGGCCCTGTGGCTGGAGGCGGCGGTGTTCGCCCCCCAGGCGGTGCGGCGTTCGGCCCGCAGCGTCGGCCTGCGCACCGAGGCCAGCAGCCGCTTCGAGAAGGGCCTGCCGCGCGAGGCCACCCTCGCTGCTGCTGACCGCGCTGTGGCCCTGCTGGTGGAGATCGCCGGCGCCACGGTGGAGGGCCGCTGGCTGCACGAGCGTCCTCGCCAGCCCGCCGAACCGCTGCGGCTGGAGCGCGACCATCTGCACAACCTGCTCGGGCCGGTGCTGATCGACGGCGAACCAGGCGACCTGGAGGACGGGCGCATCGAAGCCACGCTGGAAGCCCTGGGCTGCCAGCTGCGGGCCGATGAAGATGGCTGGCTGGTGCACGTGCCGCCGGCGCGGGCGATGGACCTGCAGCGGGAGGTGGACCTGATTGAGGAGGTGGCCCGCCTGGTGGGCAACGACCGCTTCGCCGCCCACCTGCCCGATCCGCTGGTGCCTGGCGGCCTCACGCCGGCCCAGCAGGTGGAGCGGCGGCTGCGCCGCGCCCTCTGCGCCGCCGGGCTGCAGGAATCCTGCGCCTACACCCTGGTGCCGGAGGCGGCCGGGCGGATCCCCCTGGCCAATCCGCTGCTGGCCGATTACGGCCACCTGCGCGACCAGCTCCATGGGGAGCTGCTGCAGGCGGCCCGCCGCAACCTGCAGGCATCCCAGCCGGGCTTCTGGGCGTTCGAGATCGGCCAGGTGTTCCGGGGCATCCCGGGCCAGGAGGGGGAGCGCCAGATTCTCGGCGGGGTGATCTGCGGCGCGCGCAGTGGCGAGCTCTGGAGCGGCAGCGGCAAGCCTCGTCTGTTTCGCTATCACGAAGCCCGTGGCCTGTTGCAGGCGGCGCTCGACCCCCTGCGCCTGCCGTTCGACGACCGCGCCCTGCCGCAGGATCCCGCCCCCGACACCGACGGCGAGCTGCTCCATCCCGGTCGCCGCGCCACCCTGGTGGTGGAGGGGCGAGCGGCCGGCTGGTTCGGCCAGCTGCATCCTGCCCGCTGCGCGGCCCTCGATCTGCCGGATGCCACCTACGTGTTCGAGCTCGCCCTGGCGCCCCTGCTGGAGGCGGCCACCCGCAGCAACCGCTGGCAGCCGGCCTTCGCCACCTACGCCACGGTGCCCGCCTCCGAGCGGGATCTCGCCCTTGTGGTGCCGCACGACACCCCGGCCGCTGCCCTGCTCGGAGCGATCCGCAAGGCCGGCCGGCCGCTGTTGGAGCGCGCCGATCTGGTCGACCGCTACGAAGGCGCCCAGCTGGGCGCCGGGCAGTGCAGCCAGGCTTTCCGCCTGCGCTACCGCGACAGCCGCCGCACCCTCACCGATGAGGAGGTGGAGCAGGCCCACGCCAAGGTGCGCTCCGCCCTGGAGAGGCAGTTCGGCGCGGTGCTGCGCAGCTGATCAGGGGCCTGCGGCCGCAGGGCCTCCGCGCCGCAGAACGGCGAGGGTTTCCACGTGGCTGGTATTGGGGAAGAAATCCAGGGGCTGGAGCCAGGCCAGCCGGTAACCTCCCTCCCGGCTGAGCAGCCCCAGGTCGCGGGCAAGGGTGGCCGGATCGCAGCTGAGATAGAGCACCCGCTCCGGGCCGGCCGCCACGATCGCGGCCAGGGCTGGCGGTTCCAGCCCCTTGCGGGGGGGGTCCACGAACAGCGCCTCGCAGCCCTCGAGCCGGGAGGAGAGCACCTCTCCCACCTCGGCCTGTTCGAATCGGGCCCGCTCGCCCAGTCCGTTGGCCATGGCGTTGCGGCGGGCCAGGGCGATGGAAGAGGGCTGCTGCTCCAGTCCCAGCACCTGCCAGCCGGCGGCGGCCAGGGGCAGGGAGTAGGTGCCGATGCCGCAGTAAGCGTCGAGTAGGCGGCCCGGTGATCCGTCCAGGGCCTCCAGCAACAGGGGCACCACCCGCTCGGCCTGGCCGGTGTGCACCTGAAAGAAGCTGTCGGCGCTGATCAGCAGATCGAGGCCTGCGAACCGCTCGCGCAGCTCGCCCCGCCCCTGGAGCACCCGTGTCTGCGGCCCCATCAGGCGGTTGCCGGGCAGGGGCTGGAGATTGAGGCACACCCCCACCACCTCGGGCCAGCGCCGTCGCCACTCCCCGGCGAGATCCACCAGGCCGGGGAGTGTCTCGTGGGAAGCGATCAGGGTGATCAGCACCTCGCCGCTGCGGCTGCCCACCCGCAGGGCGAGATGGCGCAGGCCACCGGCCTCGCCGCCGGCGTGGCGGTCGACCGGCCAGGCAGTGGCCTCCAGGTCGGCCTTGATCGGCGCGATCAGGGCATCGATGCGCGGATCGAGCACCGGGCAGCGGCTGAGGTTCACGATGCGGTGCGAGCCGCGCTGGTAGTAGCCGGCGCGCAGATGGCCGTTGGCGCGCTCCAGCGGGATCACGGCCCGGTTGCGGTAGCCCAGCTCCTGCGGCGCCTGCAGCAGAGGGCGCACCGGCGCCTGCAGGCCGGCGAGTCGCTCCAGGCTGCTGATCACCCGCCGCTGTTTCCAGTCCGCCTGAGCGGCGGGGCTGAGGGCCTGCAGGCTGCAGCCGCCGCAGCGCTCGGCCAGGAGGCACGGGGGACGGCGCCGCTCCGGAGCCGCCTCAAGCACGGCCTGCCGCTGGGCCAGCCAGTGCCGCCGCGCCCTGTGCCTCAGCCGCACCTGCAGCCGCTCGCCCGGCAGTCCCCCGTCGACGAAGACGACAGCCCCCTCGATCCGGCCCACCCCACGGCCCTCCTGGTCGAGGTCGTCGACGCGGAGCTCCAACAGATCCCCCACCTTGAGGGCTGCGGTGGACCCGGAGGCAGACATCGGCCAGGAACGGCTTCTGCGACCCTATCGGGGCCGGTTCTGCAAAGTGCCGTTACACCTTGGCCAATGGCTGGCAGGTGAGCGGGATGGGATCGATAGAATCCAGCCGTCCGGTCCCTGGTCCATGAGCGTCGTACGCGATCTGATCCTCCAGGCCGATGATCAGCTCCGCTACCCAACGGGCGGCGAGCTCCGCTCGATGGTGGATTTTCTCAACGGAGGTCGCCGGCGTCTCGCCGTGGTGCGCATCCTCACCGACAACGAGAAAAAGATCGTCGACGAGTCGGCCAAGCAGTTGTTCACCCGCAAACCGGAGTACGTGGCTCCCGGTGGCAATGCCTTCGGCCAGAAGCAGCGGGCCCAATGCCTGCGAGATTTCAGCTGGTATCTGCGGCTCGTCACCTATGGAGTTCTGGCGGGGAGCACCGAGCTGATCCAGAACATCGGTCTGGTGGGTGCCCGCGAGATGTACAACAGCCTCGGTGTGCCGATGCCAGGCATGGTCGAGTCGATGCGTTGCCTCAAGGATGCCTCGATCGCTCTGCTGGGCACCGAAGAAGCCGCAATCGCCGGCCCGTATTTCGATTATCTGATTCAAGGGATGCAGACCACCACCTGAGTCCCATCGGCCGCTGGTACCGCCTTACCGACCGACCCATGGGGTCGGTTTTTTTATTCCTTGCGCGAAGAGCACAACCTTTGACTGTCTCTGATGAGACTCGAGGTGAGTCTTTTACCTGGTCTCCGCTGCGACCTTGCATGCAACGACGTCAAAGCCCGGGATGAGCAATGCAACTTGCGGAGACCAAGTGGGACCCGCATCCGATCTTGTTGCTTCCGTTCATCCGCGGGCGCATCGGCTTCCCCACAAAGCTGAACATCCCGCCCACGGCCTCACCGAGGCGCCCAACCCCAACGGCCCGTCTCGGCCCTCACGAATAGGACCCACATCAGACCCATAATGGGTCTTCTACGCGAGACGTGCCACAGGAGCGGGTCAGGACAACGATGATCATGCCCCGAAACAGACGGCGCACGCCCAGCAATTGATTCTCGGTATTCTCAGGGCAGACTGGTCTTGAGACCTAGCATGAGTCACAGTTGAGACTTAGTAGCGGTGGATTTGTCGGCGCAGCCTGCGCGTTCGATCGAATTGCGTCCAGGAGATGGGGGCCCACGCCGATCGGTTGATGTGCGTATCTGTGTCTGAAGCAGATGAGCAGGCGCTTGAAAAGCAGTTGGGATGGTGCTTTCTGGCGTTTGGACAGCAGTGTCCAGCAGGATCGGCCTGGGCTCTGGCCAGGCGTTGTGCCAGGGATCCGAAGGTCTGGAGCCGTGCAGGTGTGCGGACGCCGTCGTGCGGAGTCGTGCCGGTGGTGGCTGGCTGCACGCGAAATCGACGACTTTTTGCATTCTTGCTCGACCACGGCGAGACGCAGTCCGAGACCAGGCTCGCGTCTCTTATGGGAACCACTGGAAAGCATGGCAGTTTGTCGCGCGGGGGGCATGGCGATGGATGCGCTCTGAAGGCAGCCATTCAGAACGGGAGAGCCCATCCTGCGGCCAGGGGGGCGAGGGCGGGCCAGACTTGATTCTGGCTAGTCGCAATCAGGTCCCTTTAAAAGACCCGAAAAGAGACACGGCCAAGACGGCCGGGACGTCAGGGCATGGTCGACGCGGGAGGGCGCACGAGTTGAAGCGCATAAGTCTCATATGGGTCTGACTTTGAGTCCAGGCGCGAGTCTTGTCTGGGATCTTCAATTCTTGTCCGGTTCCCGCTGGCGGTACAGCTCCTTCAGCAATTGGTAGGCCTCATTCAGGCGACGCATGGTTTCCACGGAGCCACCGGCATCCGGGTGGTGGCAGAGGGCCCGCTCCCGGTAGGCCTCGCGGATCTGGGCCAGGGAGATCGCCTGGCCGGCGGCGGTGGGAAGCTGCAGCAGCTTCAGCGCCCCCTGCACCGTCATCGTGTGCTCCAGGGTCTGGAACGAGGTGCCCTGCGGCCGCTTGCGGAAGCGGTGCATGAAGCGGTGGATCAGGGTGGGGATGCGCACCGCCAGGGTGGCCGCGCTGAAGGGATCCTCGAGCACACCGGCGGTGATGATCACCCGCTCCAGGCTCGGTGGGGCATCGCTCCAGGCGGGCACCACCTCGCGCATCGCCCGGCAGGCCTCGCTCCAGCTGAAACGCCGCCCCTCGCTTTGGTCACTCTGGGGCCAGATGTCGCGCGCCAGCCAGATCATCGCCGCCTCCACCACCGTGGCATTGGCCTCGCTTCCATAGAGGCCGAGCCAGTGGTCGCGCACCTCCTGCAGCGCCTGCTGGGCCACGGCCGCCGAGAGCTGGGGCAGGGGAGCCAGCGGTGCTGGCGTGGGCGTCGCCTCCGCGCGGAGGCTGCGGCGCATCTCGCTGGTGCGCCGCCGCACGAAACCCGGCAGTTCAATGCCCCCTCCCGCACGGGGGCCCGCAGCCATCGCCTGGTCATCGGGGAGGTCGAACTCCGGATCGGTAGGCGCCGCCTCCAGGGCGCCGCGTCCGACCAGCACCAGGGCCGCCTGCTCGTCGATCTCCCCCCCATGCCGGAGCGGCCCTTCGCCTGCGGCGGTGACGAAGGGCTCCTCCCCATCCTCCTGGGCCTCATCGCGGCCGACGCTGAGCAGCTCCTCAAGCAGCTGTTCCAGCACCCGACCACGGCTGCGCAGGCCGAGTTCCTCCTTGAGCCGGTCGATCTGCTCGACCAGATCGGTGGCCAGGGTCACGGCGATCCGTTGGCTGCCTTCCCCCCCCCTCTGCGCCATCGCCTTTGCCTCAACCGTGGCTCATGGGTTCTGCCAGCCCTGCATCATGCGGCGCTGTTCCTCGATCGCCTGACGGTAGCGATCCACGTAGTCGCCGCCGGAGAGGGGCGGCACTGCGGTACTGCGCAGCCGTGGGCGTGGCGGCGGAGGCGGGGGGGGCGTGCTCCAGCCAGGGCGGCTGGGGCTCTGGCCCGGGTTGACGAGCAGGGACGGTGGCGGCCGCAGCGGACCCGGCGTCGGCGGGGTGGCGGCGGCCGCCGGGGTAGGCGGCAGAAGGGGCGGTGGGGCGGCTGGGGTGGGCTCCGATCGGTTGAGGCGCGCAAGCTCCAGCTGCCGCTCCCGCTCCCTGAGCTCGGCCAGCTGTACGGAGGGCACGACGCTCAGCAGATGGCCGGGGGTGGCATCGGCCGGGTACACCATGCTGACGCGGATCGGCGTTGTGACTCCCGGCTGAAGGTCCAGGCTGGCGAGCGAGAGGCTCTGGCCGGAGCGCAGACCCACGTGAACATCCTTACGGCCAGCGGGGGTTTCGATCTCCAGGGAGCCTCGGAAGGCGGTGAAGTTGCGGCCGCCACTGGGGGATGGATGGCTCATCACGAGCTCGTGCGGACCGTTGCCGCGCAGCTGCAGATCGAGGTCGAAGCGCACGCCGTAGGTACCGACGTTGTCGAGCGAGGAATCCACCATGCGGCTGGCGAGTGGATTCACCTGCACTTCGCCGGTTCCGAAATGGTGGCGATCGGTGCTGGTGAAGGGCACGTGCAGGGGACCCTGTTGCTGCAGATCGTGGGAAACGGTGGCGCGGTAGGTGTCGCCCAGGGCGACCCCGCCCACGCGGGAGAAGATGCTGCGGTTGTTGATCTCCCACAGCCGCGCCAGGTAGACCCGGCCAGGGGCGAGCCGGCCGCTGTCGAGCACCGCCAGCACGTCGGCGTCGCTGCCCGCCGCGCGGGTGGCCACCACCGCCATCTGGAAAGGCCCGTCGCTGTGGCCGCGCAGCAGGGCATTGGCGATCCCCAGCGCCGGCAGGCGGGTGGTGAACAGCACAATGCGGCTGCGGGCCGGGATCGTGATCTCGTCGCTGAGGCGCGGATCGAGGCGCCGGCGCAGCATCTGCACGGCGGTGGCGTCGCCGGGGCCGGTGTTCCAGGGGCGGGGACCGAGCGGCTTGACCCCCATCAGATTGTTGGCCAGGTAGGGAGCCTCAAAGCTGTTGCGCACCGCGCCCATTTCGAAGCGGATGTGCACCGGCTTGATGCCGGGGTTGATCAGAATCGTGGCCAGGGTGAGCTCGGAGCGGCGGCCGTCAGGGCCGGCGGCGCCTCGGGTGGGCGAGTGATATTTGTGGTGAAGGTGCAGGCCGAATTCGCCGTTGAAGGTGAACTCGGCATTGCGCAGCCACTGGCCTGTCTCCGCGGCCATGGCCTGGCCTGGGGCGGTGTTGATCAGGATGCCGGGTCCCTCCACCTCCTCGGGCTGGTTGGAGTGCAGCACCGGCACGTTGTTGAACACCCCGCGCAGCGGCCGGGCCCTCTGGCCGGCCATCAGGGCCACGTAGGCGTGGGCGGCGGGAATCTCCAGAACCGACACCATCGCCATCGTTACTGCGACGAGGCCGGGGGAACCAGGAGGACGCACCAGGCGCAAACCGGAAACGGGCAAGGGGGAACGGGCCGTGGGCCTCGGGAGGATGATGCCGCCATCGGAGGGGAGATGGGGGCGTCCGCATCAGGAGCGGGCCCCGGCGGCGGCGTTGCGGTCGCTAGAACCGATCAGACCGCTCGCATCCTCCCATGATTCCCCCCTTCGGCTGCTGCACCGGCCTGGACGACGGCCACGCCGGCCGCCGCCGTCACCAGGAGCGCAAGCTGCGCCTGCTGAGTGCCTGGCGCGACGGCCTGGAGCGCCAGCTGGCCGCCGTGAGCGCCGCGATCAGCACGCTGGAGCGCCAGATGGAGCGGGACGCTGCCACGCCGGGCAGCTGAGGGCCCCACTCTCGAGCTGGTTGCGCAGGCTCTCCAGACCCTGCTGGAGCAACCTCTTCACCGTGGGCGGAGTCACCCCCAGTTCCTGGGCAAGGCTGCGGTAGCTGCTTCCGGCCAGCACCATCTGGGACACCACCCGCCGCTGACGCGGCTCGAGGCCTTCCAGCATGGCCTTCAGAGACGCGGCGCTGGCGGGGGCCGGGGCAGGAGCCGGGTCAGGATCGGCGCCGGCCTCCAGGCTCTCCAGCAGCGCCCCTTCCAGCGGCAGCGGATGGCAGAGCGCCTGCTGACGGAGCAACACCGCCTTTTCCTCCGGGGCCAGCGTGATCCTGCCCGGCCCCGCCAGACCCCGCTCCTGGCGCCGCAGCAGCTGCAGCCGTTCGGCCTGGCGCCGCGGCAACCGCACGCTCGGGGCCACATCGCGCAGGTGGTGCAGGATCGCGCCGCGGATGTGCGGCCGGGCAAAGGCAGGGAACGGGGTGCCCTGCTCCGGGCTGTAGCGCTCGGCGGCGCGGATCAGGCCGAGCAGGCCCACCTGGCGCAGATCCTCGTAGGGCTCGCCGCAGCAGCGGGCGTAGTGATGGGCGACCGGCGGCACCAGGTCGCCGTACTGCTCGACCAACCGGTTGCGGCGACGCAGGGCCTGGGCTGGGCGGGAGAGGCGGCGGCGGGATGGGGCCGCAGCGACGGGAGCGGCGTGGGATGCCGTTGCGAGAGACGGGGAGGCCATGGACAAAAAATGGAAATAAAAAAGGAAATAGGCACCGGCCGATGACGATCCGGTGCTCTTTCCACGGAGCACCAGACCGCGGCCACCGCGCAACCGTGAAACCACGCAATCCGCGCCAACCGCTCAGGCTCGCGGGGCGGCCACCTCCGCCAGCAGCCGCCAGGGGCCGTTCTGTTCCAGCCAGGTGCGATCGGAGTGATCGGTGCAGAGCAGGTAGCCGGCAAAGCCGAGGCCGTTGACGCTGAAGCCGGCGCAGTGCTCCCGCAGCCGCCGCACGGTGAGGAACCAGCGGTCGTTGAACAGCAGGTTGTAGGCATGGCGGGGCGCGTCATCCGACGCCCGGCGGCCCAGGCCCAGTTCCTGGCAATGGCGGGCGTAGAGCTCCGGCAGATCCGACCACCCCTGTGGATCGAGGCGCGGGCTGAGACGGTAAGCCCACGGCCAGGGCTCCGCCCCAGCCAGCTGGGCCTCCAGGGCCGGCGCCAGGGGGCAGCTGGCCTCCCCGGCCCTGCGCGGCAACAGCTGCAGATGGCGGTGCGGCTGGCTGGCCCCGGCGGTGGCGCTGCTGTTGAAGAACCACAGCCCACCGGTGTCGCCGGCCACAGCCGCCACCGCCTGCCAGTCGGCCGCTTCGATCCAGCCGCTCTGGGGCCGCCACTGCTGGCTGATCACCAGCAGATGGGCGGGCTGCACCGGGTATTTGTTGAGCAGCAGCACATGGCCGCTGGCGAGCCGGCCCACCTCCAGGGGGAGATCCCACGGCAGGAAGGGATTGGGCTTGGGACCCTCCGGCCGCAGGTGGCGGGGGGTGCGGCTGGTGAGCCGGCGGACCACGAACGGATCGACACCGGGGAGGGATACCAGCTCGGTGCCGAGGGGCACGAGCGCCCCGGCCTGGCGGGCGGCCTCGGAGACCGCCAGGGCCTGCCGCCAGTACCGCTCAGCCCGCACCGGCCTGCAACCGGGCCAGGGAGGCGCCGCGGTAGTAGCGCCCCAGGATTTCGTTGAAGCGAAGCCCCTGCTGCGCTAGCTCCTGGGCGCCCGTCTGGCTCATGCTTGCCCCCAGGTGGCCATGGGCCTCGTCGACGATCTGCTGGGTGGCGGCGTAGAGGCTCTCGACGATGCCGCCCTGGTAGCTGAGGATCACCCCGGCCGTGCTGGTGGTGGCCTCGCGGGTGCGGCCGTTGACGGCGGCCAGGCCGGTGTAGTTCTGCCAGCGGGTGGTGTCGCCCAGGTGCCAGTGCTCATCGGCCGGGCGGGCCATGTGGGCCATGGCGTAGGAGCGGGCGGCCACGGCCTGGGCTCGGAGGGCCTCGATGTTCCAGTGGGTGGGCATCTCGCCGCCCACCACCGAGCTGATGTAGCGCTCCAGCGGCAGATGATTGACGACCCGCAGGCCGCCATCACCGCGGAGCAGGCGGAAGCGGCCCTCGTAGGGGCGGCCATCGGCCAGCAGGTGCTGGTCGGGGGCGGTTTCCAGCCAGAGCTCGGAGGCGCCGCCCAGGGCCGAGGACACCGGCACCGGCGCGCCAGCCCCGCCCTGCTGCAGCACCCGGCCGTCGCGGTCGCGCAGGCGCCAGGGGCCGCTGGCGCTCAGGGACGGCCAGGCGGAGAGCTTGAGCAGGGCGACCCGGATCTCCAGGTCGAGCGCCGGACCAGCGGCCGGAACCGCCAGGGCGTCGCCGCTGCGGGCGCCGCTGGCGCGCTGGGCCTGGAGCGAGCCGGTGGAGGAAGTCGTGGCGCCCGATGGCGCAGCAGCAGAGGCGGGGGCAGAAGCCGGACTGGAAGGAACGCTCCGCGCGGAGGGGGACGCCGGGCTGGGCTCGGCGATCAGCGCCTCCAGCAGGTGGCGGTCTGCGGCCCGCGGGGAGGGGGTGAGCAGGGCCTGGGCGGCGAAACCCACGCCAACGGCCAGGGCTGCCAGCGCCGCCACCGGCGCGGTGAGCACCACCGGATGGTGCCGGCCGGCGCGGATCAGCCTGCGCAGCGCAGGCCCTGCCAGGCCTCCGAAGCCGCCGATCCGGCGGCGCAGGGCCTCGGCCTGGCGAGCAAGGTTCCGTGCCACAGCAAACTGCCCGATCCGATCAGCCGGATTGTGGCGGAAGAAGCGGCCTCGCACACCATCCCCCCAGGACGGTCAGAGCATTGCCAGCCCACCACGCGCGAGCGGCCGAGGCGCTCCATCCACCAGGGGGCAACCAGGGCGTGGGCCGATCCGGTGACGGGATCCTCCGGGATGCCGAGCCCGGGGGCGAAGAAGCGCAAGCGGTAGTCGGCCGCCTCCCCCGCCACCTGCGGGGCCGGGCCAGCCGGTGGCAGGGCCTGCATCGCCACCAATCCGTTGCGCAGCTCCTCCGGCAGCGCGTGCGCCAGAGCGGCCAGCTCCGCCAGGTCGGCCGTGGCCGGCAGCAGCGCCACGGCGTAGCCGAGCGAGGAACGCCAGAAGGCCTCGGCCCCCACGGCCAGCCGCCGCTGCAACAGCGCCTCAAGGGCGCCGGGAGAGGGAGCCTGCTGCAGGCCTCCAGCCGGAAGGGTGATGGCCCCCAGGCCCGGTCGCTCCGCGGCCGGCGCCCGCAACAGCCGCACCGGCAACGGACCGCTGCGGCTGTGGAGCGCCAGCTCCTGGCCCGGCTCCAGCACCCCCCAGTACCCCAGCGCCAGCAGCGCCGCCAGCGTGGCGTGGCCGCACAGGGGCACCTCACAGCTGGGGGTGAACCAGCGCAGCAGCCAGCGCTCGCGCTCACGCAACAGGAAGGCGGTTTCCGATTGGCGCAGACTGGCCGCCACCGCCTGCAGCCAGGTGTCGTCCACCGGATCCTCCAGCCGCACCACAGCCGCGCCGTTGCCGGCCCCGGGGAGCTCGCTGAAGGCCTCCACATGCAGGGCGGCCAGGCTCATGCTTCCGCCTCCGCCCGCAGGTCGCGCTCCATCAGGGCCCGCACCGCCCGGGCCGGATCGATGCGGCCATCGAGCAGGGCCACCACCTGTTCGCTGATCGGCAACCGCCAGCCATGGCGGGCCGCCAGGGCCAGCACCGCCCGCGCCGTGGGGGCCCCTTCGACGGTGGCGCCCACCGCCGCCAGGGCCGTGGCCTCATCGGCCCCGCGGGCCAGTTGCACGCCGAAGCGGTGGTTGCGGCTGAGGTCGCTGTTGGCGGTGGCCAGCAGGTCGCCCAGGCCCGCCAGCCCGTACAGGGTGGTGCTCTGGCCGCCAAGGGCGCGCAGCACCAGACCCATCTCCGCCAGACCGCGGCAGAGCAGCGAGGCCTTGGCGTTCGCCCCCAGCCCCAGCCCATCGCTGACGCCGGCGGCGAGCGCCATCACGTTCTTCAGCGCCCCGGCGGCCTCGGTGCCGATCGGATCGCTGTTGGTGTAGAGCCGCAGGTTGGGGGCTGAGAGGGCGGCCTGCAGGTGGCGGGCCAGCCCCTCGTCGCCGCTGGCGACCACGCTGGCGGCGGGGAGGCCGCGTTCCAGCTCCGCCGCCAGGTTGGGGCCGCTCAGCACCGCCACGCCCACCGCCGGCAGCTGGCGGGCCCAGAGCTGGGCGGCGCTGCAGAGGCTTCCGCCGTCGATCCCCTTGCTGCAGCTCAACAGGGGCAGATCCGCCGGCCAGCCGGGGCCGAGCCGCTGTGCCAGGCCCTCCACCCCGGCCATCGACACGGCCGAGACGACCAGATCCGCCCCATCCAGCAGCGGCTGCGGATCGCCACCGTCGCGGCGCGACCAGAGCCGCAGCTCATGGCCTCTGGCCTGCCAGAGATGCGCCAGGGTGCTGCCCCAGGCGCCGCGACCGAGCACAACGATGCGCAGAGCCATCAAGCCTCCCGGCGAGCCTCCTCCGGAGCTGGAGCGCTGCCATCATGCGCCATCTGCCGACGCGCCATGGCCGCTGCCCCCGATCCGCACGACTGGAGCCAGTGGCGGGGCCAGGCCCTGGTGGTGGGCCGCGGCGGCATTGGCCGGGCGCTGCTGGCGTCGTTGCCCCAGCACTGCCCGGAGCTGGAGATCTGGTCGGCGGGGCGGGATCCGCAGCAGCAGCGCCACCTCCAGCTCGACCTGGGCGACGACGCCAGCCTGGCGGCCTTCGCCGAGCAGGCGGCCCGGCACCTGCCCTGCCTGCGGCTGGTGATCCACACCAGCGGGCTTCTGCACGACGCCCAGCAGCAGCCGGAGAAGCGGCTGGCCCAGGTGCGGCGCGACTGGCTGGAGCGCAGCTTCGCGGTCAACGCCTGGGGGCCGCTGCTGCTCGCCCAGGCGCTGGAGGAGCGGCTGCCGCGCCAGCTGCCCTGCCGGTTCGCCAGCCTCTCGGCCCGGGTCGGCAGCATCGGCGACAACCGGCTCGGCGGCTGGTACGCCTACCGGGCCGCCAAGGCCGCCCAGAACCAGCTGCTCACCACCCTGGCGCTGGAATGGCGGCGCCGCCGGCCGCTCACCAGCGTGACCCTGCTGCATCCGGGCACCACGGCCACGTCCCTGTCGGAGCCGTTCCGCGGCGGTGTGGCGCCGGAGCGGCTGTTCAGCCCGGAGCAGGCCGCCGGGCACCTGCTGACGGTGCTGGCCGGACAGCGGCCGGAGAACAGCGGTGCCTTCCTGGCCTGGGACGGCCAACCGATCCCCTGGTGAAACGCGGCGCAGCGGGCGGGGCCGCGGGGCCCGGCTCAGGCGGCGTGGGCGCGCAGCACCTCCAGCGGGATCACCTCCAGAGTGCTGGCTTCACAGGCCTCCAGGCGCACGGGCGGGGCCATGCCGTCTTCGTAGGCCTCCAGCCAGCGCGGGGCGCAGACGCACCAGGCATCGCCGGGGCGCAGGCCCGGGAAGCCGTAGGCCGGCGCCGGGGCGGTGAGGTCGTTGCCCTGGGCGCGGCTGTAGGAGAGAAAGCGCTCATCGACCACGCAGCAGACGGTGTGGCGGCCCAGGTCGGCGGGATCGGTGCGGCAGCTGCCATCGCGGAACCAGCCGGTCATCGGCTGGCAGCCGCAGACCTCGAGCGGGCCGCCGAGCACGTTGCGCGGGCCGCCCTGGGGTGCCGCCGCGGGGTGGGGATCGGTGGAGGGATCGGGGAGGGCGGCCATGGCCGGAGCGCGCACGGAACGGGGGTGAGTCTGCCGGCAGAAGGGCACAAAATGCGGCAGGGAGTTGACGGAATCCGGGGGGAGCGGGTTAAAGAACCTGTTACGACACCCCGCGAGCAACCGCGCCGCCCCTTCATGAGCTGGGATTTCACCGAGGACGCGGCCTTCCTGGCCCTCTGCGACGCCTACAAGGAGAGCGGTGAACCCTCCGCGATGGAGTTCCTGGCCCACGGGGAGGGCGCCTTCCATTTCCAGGAGCTCACCCAGAACGCCGCCGGCGAAGGCCTCGACCTGTCGGACAGCAGCGATCTCGAGGAGTTCCAGCAGGAGGTGATCGACAGCCTGGAGCAGCTCTGCGACTGACACCAGGCTGCCGAAGGGATCAGCCGTAGTAGAAGGCCACCTCCTTGGCGCTCAGCCCGCTCCAGCCGGCGGCCTGCAGGCGGGCATCGAGGGTCTGCTGATCGAGGTGCTTGGCACCGCTGCGCACGATGCGGTTCCGCATCGATTTGGTGACGCCGCTGCGGGGACGGGCGTTCTCCAGGTCCATCACCTCCCGGTAGAGGGCGAGCATCGGCGGCGGGATCGGGCTGCCATCGAGGTCGAGGCCGATGGCGATGGCGTCGTCGATGGCATTGGGTCCGGAGAGGGCCATGGGGCAGCCGGGGGAGAAACCCTCCGAGCCTGCCATGGGAGCCCGGTGCTCAGGCGCTGAAATAGCGGGCCTGGCTGTGCAGCGCCACAAGGGCGGTGGTGCTCTGCTCCGGTTCGAGCTGGTCGCTTTCGTCCATCGACAGGCCGATGCGCTCGGCACCGAGCCAGTCGAGCTGGGGGCGCGAATCGGCCACGTTCGGGCAGGCGGGGTAGCCGAAGGAATAGCGGCTGCCGCGGTAGCGCTGGGCGAGCACGTCGCGCAGGGGCATGGCGGCCGGATCGGCGAAGCCCAGCTCAGCGCGGATGCGGGCATGCACCCATTCCGCCAGCGCCTCGGCCATCTGCACGCCCAGGCCGTGGAAGTAGAGGTAATCGCTGTACTGGTCGGCGCGGAACAGCTCCTGGGCGAAGGCGGTGGCCTTCTCGCCCATCGTGACCGCCTGCATCGGCAACACGTCGGTGGGGCGGGGGCTGCCGCTGGGGTCGCTGCGCAGATCGCGGTAGAAGTCGGCGATGCAGTAACGGTTGCCGGAGCGCTGGCGGGGCAACTGGAAGCGGCCCAGCTCGACGCCGGCCAAGGCCGGATCCGCGCCGGCCGCCGCTGCCGCCAGGGGGGCGGGATCGAACACCACCACGGCGTTGCCGCTGCGGCCGCAGGGGAAGTAGCCGTAGGCCACCCGGGGGGTGAGCAGCCGCTCGGCCTGGCAACGCTCCAGCCAGTGCTGCAGCACCGGCTCGGCCTTCTCGGCCAGCATCGCCTCGTACTCGGGGCGGCTCTGCTGTTGGCTCTTGCGCAGCTGCCACTGGCCGGCGAACAGCGCGTTGCGGTCGAGGTAGGCGATCACCTCCGCCAGGTCGATCTCGTGCTCCAGCAGCACGCGCGATCCCCAGAAGGGGGGAACGAGCGCGGGCTCCTCGGGAACCGCGGTCGAGCGGCTCTCGTCCGGGGGCGCCGGGCTGGCGGGGGGAGGGCTGGCTTCGGAGGGCTCTGCTGCCTCGGCTGGCACGGCTGGCTCGGCAGCCTGTGGAGCCTCCGCGACGCCTTCGGCCAGGCCCAGGCCCGGCGGCGGGCCGTCGAGGAAGCCCTGGCCGTCGTCCCAGCGGCCGGCGGCCTTGGCGTCCATCAACGCATCCATGAAACGCAGGTCGGCGAAGGCATCGCGGCCGTAGATCACCTGGCCGTCGTACACGGAGCGGCAGTCGCCATGGACGAAGCGGGGCGTGAGCGCCGCGCCGCCGAGGATCACCGGCACGCGGATGCCCTGCTGGTTGAAGGTTTCGAGGTTGTCCTTCATGAAGGCGGTGGATTTCACCAGCAGGCCGCTCATGGCGATGCAATCCGCGTTGTGCTCGCGCTGGGCCTCCACGATCTGCTCGACACTCTGCTTGATGCCGAGATTGATTACCTCATAGCCATTGTTGGTGAGGATGATGTCAACCAGGTTCTTGCCGATGTCGTGCACATCGCCTTTGACGGTGGCGATCAGGAATTTGCCCTTACTGCTCGACTGACCCTCGATTTTCTCCATGTGGGGTTCGAGATGGGCCACGGCCGCCTTCATCGTTTCGGCGCTCTGCAGCACGAAGGGCAGCTGCATCTGGCCGGATCCGAACAGCTCGCCCACCACCTTCATGCCATCGAGCAGGAAGGTGTTGATGATCTGCAGCGGTGGATGGTTCTGGAGAGCTTCATCGAGCGCCGCCTCGAGGCCAATGCGCTCACCATCGATGATGTGCTGGGTGAGGCGCTGCTCCACCGGCAGATCCGCCAGCGAGGGTCCGCTGGCGCGGGCCTCCTTGGCGGACACCCCCTCGAACATCGTGGTGAGGGAGGTGAGCGGATCGAAAACGCAGATGTCCCCCTCGAAGCGGCGCTGGTCGTAGATCAGCTGGCGGCAGATCTGCTGGTGCTCGTCGCTGATCTTGGCCAGCGGCAGGATCTTGGCCGGGCTGACGATCGCCGCATCCATGCCCGCCTGGCAGCACTCGTGCAGGAATACGGAATTGAGAACAATCCGCGCAGCCGGCGAGAGGCCGAAGCTCACGTTGCTCACCCCGAGCACCACATGAACACCCGGCAGCTGCTGGCGGATCAGGCGGATCGCCTCCACGGTGGCAGCTCCGTTGTTGCGATCTTCCTCGATGCCGGTGGAGATCGGCAGGGCGAGGGGGTCGTAGAAGATCTCGTGGGCGGGGATGCCGTATTCGAGGATGTCGCGGTAGGCGCGCTGGGCGATCGCGAACTTGCGCTCGGCCGTGCGGGCCATGCCCTCCTCATCGATCGTGCCCACCACAATGCCGGCCCCGTAGGCCTTGGCCAGCTCCAGCACCTTGAAGAAGCGCTCGTCGCCGTCTTCGTAGTTGGTGGAGTTGAGGATGCACTTGCCGCCGGCCACCTTGAGGCCAGCCTCCATCTTCTGCCACTCGGTGGAATCGAGCATCAGCGGCAGGTTCACATTCGTGACCAGCCGGCTGACGAGATTGCGCATGTCACTGACGCCATCGCGGCCCACATAGTCGACGTTGACATCGAGAACATGGGCGTTTTCCTTCACCTGGCTGCGGGCCACCGCCACCAGGCCATCCCAGTCTTCCTCGTTGAGCAGCTCGCGCACCTTTTTCGAGCCGCTGGCGTTGAGGCGCTCGCCGATGATCAGGAAGGAGTTGTCCTGCTGATAGGGGGTGACGCCATAGATCGAGGCGGCCGCGGGTTCGTAGTCGAGGGCGGGGCGGACATCGGCCGCTTCCGGGCTCCGTTCGCTGGCCTGGGTGCGGGAGCCGCGCACCAGGCGCGGCGCAGGCCGCAGCTCGCGGGCGAGCTCGGTGAGGCTGGCGATGTGGGCGGGGGTGGTGCCGCAGCAGCCGCCGATCACCTGCACGCCGAGATCCTCGACGAAGTGCATCAGCTGCATCTTCATTTCGGTGGGCGTGAGCCGGTAGTGGGCGACGCCGCCCACGTTCTCCGGCAGGCCGGCGTTGGGAATGCAGCTGACCACGAAGGGGCTGTGCTGGCTGAGGTAGCGCACGTGCTCCTTCATCTGCTCCGGGCCGGTGGCGCAGTTGAGGCCGAGCA
Organism: Synechococcaceae cyanobacterium; assembly: GCA_046340895.1. Classification (GTDB taxonomy): domain Bacteria; phylum Cyanobacteriota; class Cyanobacteriia; order PCC-6307; family Cyanobiaceae; genus Cyanobium. Next base: position 37,917 of record JBKDSQ010000058.1, read on the forward strand.
CATCGATCGCGAAGGGCTCCAGGATCGCCACCACCGCCGCGATGTCGGAGCCGACGAGCATCGTGCCCGTGGTTTCCATCGTGACCGACACCATCAGCGGCAGGCGGGTGCCGGTGGCGGCGAAGGCGGCCTCGATCCCCTGCAGCGCGGCCTTGATCTGCAGAACGTCTTGGCAGGTTTCGACGATGAACAGGTCGACATCGCCGGCGATCAGACCCTCGGCCTGCTCCCGGAACGAAGCGGCCATCGTGTCGAAATCGATGTGGCCGAGGGTGGGCAGCTTGGTGGTGGGGCCGATCGAGCCGGCCACGAAGCGGGGATGGTCGGGGGTGCTGTAGGCATCGGCCATCTCGCGCGCCAGCTCGGCGGCGCGGCGGTTGAGGGCGAAGGCCTGATCCTCGAGGCCGTACTCCGCCAGCACGACCGAAGTGGCGCCGAAGGTGTCGGTTTCGATCACATCGCACCCCACCTCCAGAAACTGACGGTGCACCGCCTGCACCGCGTCCGCCCGGGTGACGACCCGGTTGTCGTTGCAGCCCGCCAGGGCCGGGCAGCCGAAATCGGCGGCGGTGAGGTTCATCTGCTGCAGCGACGTGCCGGTGGCGCCATCGAAGACGAGCACCGGCCGCTGGGGGCTGTGCAACCGCTCCAGAAAACCGGCGCGGGTAGGGCGGGGCCGCCCGCTCTCAGCCGGCGTCGCCAGGGTCCCGGGGGCGGAGAGCGCCATCAGTCGTCGATGCGGATGCGGGTGATCCAGTGTTCATACTCGGGATCCGCCCCTTCCGTGATCGATGTGAGGCGGTCGCGCAGCCGCTCCATGATCGGGCGGGGGCCGCTGAGATCGGTGGTTTCGATGCGGCGGATCGGTGTCACCCGCGCGGCGGTGCCGGTGAGAAACACCTCATCGGCAATGAACAGCTCGGTCTTGTCGACCGCGCGCTCCAGCACGGGGATGCCCATGTCGCGGGCCAGCTCGAGCACGCTGGCGCGGGTGATGCCTTCGAGGATGTCCTGGTCGACACCGGGGGTGATCAGCGCGCCGTCGCGCACCAGGAACAGGTTCATGCCGCTCGCCTCGCTCACCTTGCCGCGGCTGTTGAGCAGCAGGGCCTCATCAAAGCCGCTGCGCACCGCCTCCGTCTTGGCCAGGGAGCTGGTGATGTAGGCGCCGCTGATCTTGCCGCGCAGGGGAAGGGAGCGATCTTCCTGGCGGGTCCAGCTGCTGATGCGGCAGCTCACGCCTTCCGGGGAAAGGTAGTCGCCCAGTTCGATGCCGTAGATCAGGAAATCGCAGTGAATGTCGTGCAAACGCGGTGCGATGCCCAGGTCGGAGGTGTAGACGAAGGGCCGCATGTAAAACGGCGTAGTGGGACGATTCGCCTTCAGAAAGGCCCTCAGGGCGTTGTGGATCGTCTCCTCCGGCAGGTCCTGCAGCAGCAGCCGGGCGCTCTGGCTCAGGCGGCGGGCGTGGCGATCGGCCCGGAACAGCAGCACCTCCCCCGGATCGGCGGGATTGGGAATACCGCGCATGCCGCCGAAGGCCCCGGTGCCGTAGTGCAGAGCGTGGGTGGCCACCGAGAGGTTCGCCTCCGCGAAGGGCACGCACTCGCCGCCGAACCAGGCATAGGGGAGGAACTGGTGCATGGGGGGCGGAGAGGATCGCCCGATCTTCTCATCGCGGGCAGCAGGATGGGGGGATGCACAGGCTTGCGGCGGTACCCGGCGACAGCGCGTTTCCCGCGGGTCCGCTTCCATATGTGGAGCAGCCGCCGGCGGAGGTGGTGCTGCTCAGCAGCGCCGACACCGACCTGCGGGCGATCGCGGCACTGCTGCGGCGCGAACCGGCTCGGCTGGGCGGCACGCTGCGGGCCCTGAACCTGGCGGCCCTCGGCGATCCGGCCGTGATCGACCACTACGTGGCCAGCACCCTCGAGCCCCCGCCGACCCGGATGGTGGTGGTGCGGCTGCTGGGGGGCCGCGGGCACTGGAGCTACGGCCTGGAGCGGCTGCGGGCCTGGGTGGCGCGGCCGGTGGCGGCGGGTCCCGCGCGGCAGCTGCTGTTGCTGGCGGGCACCGCCGAGGAGGAGGAGGCGCTGGCGGCCCTGGGCACGGTGCCGCCGGAGCTGGCCCTGGCCCTGGCCCGCGGGCTGCGGGAAGGGGGACCCCGCAACCTCGGCGCGTTCCTGGATGCCCTGGAGGCGCTGCGGAGCGGGGCGATGCCCGCGCCGCCGGCGGTGCAGCCCCTGGCCGATCCCCAGCCCCACGACTGGCGGCAGGAGGGCGGCCCGCGGGTGGGCCTGATCCTGTATCGCTCGCTTCTGCAGGCGGGGGACCTGGCCTTCGCCGAGGCGACGCTGGCGGCCCTGCGCGCGGCCGGCCTGGCGCCGCGGCTGCTGTGGGTCAGCGGCCTGCGCGAGGAGGCCGTGCAGCGCGGCGTCGCCGACCTGCTCGGCCGCGAGGGGGTGGAGGTGGTGCTGACCGCCACCGGCTTCGCCTCGGTGCGGTTCGAGGAGGCGGGGCTGGGGGCACCGCTGTGGGAGCGGCTGGGGGTACCGGTGCTGCAGCTGCTCAGCAGCGGCCGGCCGCGGACGGCCTGGCAGGCCAGTCCGATCGGGCTGGGGCCGCTGGACCTGAGCCTGCAGGTGGCCCTGCCGGAGCTCGATGGCCGGCTGACCACGCGCGTGGGGGCGTTCAAGGAGGTGCGCGAGCGCAGCGATTCGCTGGCCACGGCGCTGCAGGAGCTGCGGCCCGATCCGGAGCGGCTGGCCTGGGTGGCGCAGCTGGCGGCGGCCTGGGCACGGCTGCGCACCACCGCCGCCGCCGAGCGCCGCGTGGCGCTGGTGCTGGCCAATTACCCCACGCGCAACAGCCGGCTGGCCAATGGGGTGGGGCTGGATACCCCCGCCAGCGCGGCGGCGATGCTGGGCTGGCTGGCGGGGGATGGCCACGATCTGGGCGATGCGCCACCGCCGGCGGACGGCGAGGCGCTGATGGCGGCGCTCCTGGCGGGCCGCAGCAACGACCCCGAGAGCGGCCACCGCCCGGCGCTGACCCACCTGCCGCTGGCCACCTACCAGCGCTGGTACGAAGAGCTGCCCGCGGCGGGGCGGCAGCGGCTGGAGGCGGTGTGGGGTGCGCCGGAGCGCGATGGGGGGCTGGAGCGCGGCGGCTTCCCGATTCGGGGGCTGCGCTTCGGCCAGGTGGTGGTGCTGGTGCAACCGGAGCGTGGCTACGACCGCGATCCCTCCCTCAGCTACCACAGCCCCGACCTGCCCCCCACCCACGCCTACCTGGCCCAGTACCTGTGGCTGCGGGAGAGCTTCGGCGCGCACGTGGTGGTGCATGTGGGCAAGCACGGCAATCTCGAATGGCTGCCCGGCAAGGGGGTGGGCCTGGGGCCCGATTGCTTCCCGGAGTGGGCCCTGGGGCCGATGCCCCACCTGTATCCCTTCATCGTCAACGACCCGGGCGAGGGCAGCCAGGCCAAGCGCCGCGCCCAGGCCGTGATCCTCGACCACCTGACCCCACCGCTGGGTCGCGCCGGCCTGCATGGGGATCTGCTGGCGCTGGAGTCGCTGCTGGAGGAGTACTGGGAGGCGCGGTCGCTGGGGGGAGAGCGCGCGGAGGGGCTGCGGCGGGAGCTGGAGCGCCGGCTGGCGAGCCTGGAGCTGCCCCTGCCGCCGGGGGCGAGCGAGGGGGAGGCGCCGGGGGAGGCGCGGCTGGAGGCGGCCGACGGCTACCTGTGCGAGCTGAAGGAGGCCCAGATCCGGCTGGGGCTGCACACCTACGGCCAACTGCCGGAGCCGGAGAAGCGGGCGGAGCTGCTGCTGTGCCTGGCCCGGGCGCCGCTGCCGCGCCAGCCGGGGCTGGTGCAGGCCCTGGCGGCCGACCTGGGGCTGGCCCTCGATCCCTGGGCCGATCCGGAGGAGGAGCCCCTGGCGGAGGACGACCTGATCCGCCTGTTGCCGCTGGGACTGCCGAGCGCCGGCCGCCACCGGGGCGACGCGGTGGCGCTGCTGGAGCGGCGGGCGCTGGCGCTGGTGCGCGCCGAGCTGGGCCTGCCGCCCCGGCCGGAGGACGGTCCGGCCTGGCCCTGCGGCGCCGCCACGGAGCAGGCCCTGGGCCATCTGCGCCAGCGGTTGCTGCCGCCGCTGCTGGCCTGCGGAGCGGCGGAGCAGCGCGCCTTCCTCGACGGCGTGGCGGGCCGTCGCATCGCCGCCGGGCCGTCGGGTGCGCCGACCCGCGGCCGGCCCGACCTGCTGCCGACGGGCCGCAACTTCTACAGCGTCGATCTGCGCGGCCTGCCGACGGAGGCCGCCTGGGACCTGGGCCGCCGCAGCGCCGAGCTGCTGCTGGAGCTGCACCGCCAGGAGGAGGGGGAGGATCTGCGCCGGCTGGCGTTGTCGGTGTGGGGCACGGCCACGATGCGCAACGGCGGCGAAGACATCGCCCAGGCCCTGGCGCTGATGGGGGTGCGGCCGGTGTGGGACGGCCCGACGCGGCGCATGGTGGACCTGGAGGTGATCCCCCTTTCGGCCCTGGGACGGCCGCGGGTGGATGTGACGCTGCGCATCTCCGGCCTGTTCCGCGACGCCTTCCCGCAGCTGGTGGCCTGGATGGACCGGGCCACGCGCCGCGTCGCCGCCCTCGAGGAACCGGAGGATCGCAATCCGCTGGCGGCGGCCGCGCGGCGCGAGGGCGACTGCGCCCGCATCTACGGCTCAGCGCCGGGGGCCTATGGCGCCGGCCTGCAGGGGCTGATCGACAGCGGCCAGTGGCAGGAGCGCGGCGACCTGGGCGAGGCGTTCCTGGCCTGGAGCAGCTGGCGCTACGGCGGCGACCCCGGCCGCGACGGCGACGCCATCGATGGGGAGACGATCGCGGTGCAGGCCGACCGGGCGGGGCTGGAGCAGCGGCTGCGGCGGGTGCAGGTGGTGCTGCACAACCAGGACAACCGCGAGCACGACCTGCTCGATTCCGACGACTACTACCAGTTCCAGGGGGGCCTGAGCGCGGCGGCCGAGGCGCTGAGCGGCCAGCGGCCGCGGCTGTGGTTCGCCGACCATTCCCGCGCCGGCCGGCCGCGCCTGCACCGGCTGGAGAAGGAGTTCGACAAGGTGCTGCGCTCCCGCCTGCTCAACCCTCGCTGGATCGGGGCGATGGCGGAGCACGGCTACAAGGGCGGCTTCGAGATGGCCGCCAGCCTCGATTACCTGTTCGCCTACGACGCCAGCACCGGCCGGGTGCCGGACTGGAGCTACGGCGCCCTGTGCGACCGGTGGCTGAACGATGGTCAGGTGCTGGCGTTCCTGCGCCGCAGCAACCCCTGGGCGCTGCGGGACATGGCCGAGCGGCTGCTGGAGGCCAACAGCCGCGGGTTGTGGGAGGGGGCGAGCGCCGAGCAGCTGGAGCGGCTGCGGCAGCTGCTGCTCAGCAGTGAGGCGCTCACCGAGGGTTGAGGCCCGGCCGGTGGGCCGGAGCGACCTCAGAGGTTGAGGTCTTTCGCCATCGACTTGAACGGATCGATCGCGCCGGGCTTGGCCGCCGCCGGCGCCGTCTGGCTGGGCTGGGCCGTTTCCTCCTTCGGCTTGCGCAGGGCCGCCGGGGTGACGCCAGGGGCGTTGACCGCCACCGCCGAGCCCCGCTTGCGCTGATCCAGCTCCGCCTGGGTCATGGTCTGGGCGAAGGTTTTCTTCACCGGCTTGGGCACGCCATCGGTGAGCTTCACCTCCTGCTCCTCCGGGTTGATGCCGGCCAGGCCGGGGCTCATCTTCTCGAGGCGGGCCTCCATCGAGGCCACCTCCGCCACCATCTCCTTCTGGCCGGGGCTGTCGCTGGTGCCGGGGAAGGAGCGGCGGATCGTATTCGAGCGCCGCATGAACTGAACGTCGCCGAGGCTCTTGGCGGAGTCGGCGTCAAGGAAGAAGGTGTCGTCCTTCTTGGTGGGGTTGGCTTCGGCGGCACTGCCGGCGACCTTGGGCCCGGAGGCGGCGCCGCCGTTGCCGCGGAAGCGATCGAACAGACCCATCGCAGATGTTCGGTGAGGGTCTGCAAACCCTAGCGGCCATGGAGGGCGAGGCCATGGGTATCGGTGCCGCAACTCAGCAAAAGGCCACGGCGGCGCAGGTCGGCGGCGATCGCGTCGCACACCAGCGGCGTGGGCTGCCAGACGGGGCCCATGGCGTAGTCGTACCAGGCCTCGGCGCCATCGAAGCCGAGATCGGCCGCAGCGGCGAGCAGGCGGCTGTGGGGCAGGCGGTAGCGGGCGGGATGGGCGAGCAGGGCGAGGCCGCCGGCGGCCTGGATCGCGGCGAGCACCGCCTCGGCCCGCAGCGCCGGGCCTACCACGGCCGTGCCCTCGAGATAGGGCAGCAGGGAGGGGTGGTGCTCGGCGAACCCGAGCGCCAACACGTGCACCAGACAGCCCTCCAGCAGGCAGCTGATCTCCACGCCCCGCCAGAGCTGGGGGGCGGGCCGGCCCGCGTCCGCGGCGGCGGCGAAGTGGTCGGCCGCCGCCGCATGGGCGGTGTGGGCGTGGTGGTCGGTGATCGCCAGGTGTTCGAGCCCCAGGGCCAGGGCCTGCTCGGCGAGCGCCTCGGGGGCGAGGCTGCCGTCGCTGCAGAGGGTGTGGCAGTGGAAGTTGAGCCGGCCGGGGCAGTGGGCCGGATCGGGATCGGCCAGCACCGCCGCCAGCGGATGGGCCCAGGCTTCAGGACGCAGCGCCACTGCCGCCGCCTCCCGCCGCCAGGGCCGCCGCCTCACCACGCAGCCGGCGCCAGCGGGCATAGAACTGGATCGAGGCGGCCATCGCCACCACCAACGCCACCAGGAACCAGGTGGCGGCGCCGGTGGGGAACTGGTCTTTGAACACCACCAGCATCACCACGATCACCAGCAACAGGGTGGGCAGCTCGTTGAGGGCGCGCAGCTGGCGGCCGCTCCAGGTGCAGTCGCCGCGCTGCAGGCGGCCCATCAGCCGGTAGCAGAAGGCGTGGTAGGCGAGCAGGGCGACCACGAAGCCGAGCTTGGCGTGCATCCAGCCCTGCTGCAGCCAGCCGGGGTTCACGCTCAGCAGGCCGATGGCGCAGGCCACGGCCACCACCATGCCGGGGGTGGTGATGATGTTGGCCAGGCGTTTCTCCATCAGACCGTACTGCTGCTGGAAGGCGGAACGCAGCGGCGGGTCGAGGTCTTCGGCCTCGCGGTGGTAGATGAACAGCCGCACGAGATAGAAGAGGCCGGCGAACCACACCACCACGCCCACGATGTGGAGGGTCTTGAACCAGAGGTAGGCCTCGGGCGGCCAGACGAAGGCGAGGGGCGGCATGGGCAACGGAGGGCCGGTGGCGGCGGGTGCGCTCAGGCTACGGGCCCTCGGCGAGGCTGGCGGCGGCGCTGGCGCGGATCGCGGCCAGCTCGCTGGCGGGGATCTTCTCCAGCTGCCGCAGCACCAACGCCATGCGCGGGTTGGCGCGCAGGGAGTCGTGATGGCGGGCGAGGAAATCCCAGTAGAGGCTGGTGAAGGGGCAGGCGTCGGGGCCGCTGCGCTGCTTGGTGCTGTAGCGGCAGCCTTTGCAGTAGGTGCTCATCCGCTGGATGTAGGCGCCGCTGGCGGCGTAGGGCTTGCTGGCGAGGCGGCCACCGTCGGCGAAGAGACCCATTCCGAGCACGTTGGTCTGCATCACCCAATCGAAACCGTCGATGAACATGCGCTGGAACCAGGCCGTGAACGCCTGCGGATCGAGGCCGGCGAGCAGGCCGTAGTTGGCGAGCACCATCAGGCGCTGGATGTGGTGCGCGTAGCCGCTGGCATGGAGTTCAGCGAGCACGGTGTCGAGGCAGGCCATGCCGCTGGTTCCCAGGCTGTCCAGCCAGTGGGGCAGCGGCCGGGTGGTGCCGAAATGGTTGAGCGCCGTGTAGTCGGCGCCGAACCAGTGGTAGAGGCCGTGGGTGTATTCGCGCCAGCCCAGGATCTGGCGGATCACGCCCTCCAGGCTGGCGAGCGGCGTGCCGCGCTCCAGCCCGGCGGCTTCGAGCCGGCGGATCACCTCCAGCGGATGGAGCAGGCCGAGGTTGAGGTAGGGGCTGAGCAGCGCATGCCAGAGGGTGGGCTGGCCGCTCACCATCGCGTCCTGGTAAGGCCCGAAGCCATCGAGGCGGGTGGCGATGAAGTGCTCCAGCACCTGCAGCGCCTGGGCGCGCGACACGCCCCAGCCAAAGGGCCGCGCAACCCCGGGCAGTGGCGGCAGGCCGGCGGCAAGGCGTTCCGCTGCGAGCGCTTCCACGCGCGCGATCACGGCCTCGGTGATGGCATCGGGCTGGAACTGCAGCGGCGGCGGCCCCTGCAGCCCCTTGGGCGGCGCCTTGCGGTTGTCGTGGTCGTAATTCCACTGGCCGCCCAGCGGCTCCGGCCCATCCATCAGCACCTCGAAGCGGCGCCGCCCCTCGCGGTAGAAGAACTCCATCCGCAGCTGCTTGTAGCGGCCGGCCCAGGCGGCGAAGTCTTGTCGGCTCCAGAGGAAGGCGTTGGAGGGATGCCACAGCAGCCGCAGCGGCCGGTGGGCGGCGATGGCGGCGACGGCGCGTTCGATGGCGGCGCGGAAGGGCCGATCGGCCGGCTCCATCAGGTGGAGTTCCTCGATGCCGTGTTCGGCGCACCAGGCGTCGAGGGCGGTGGAGAAGCTCTCCGCCTCCAGGGCATCCACCTGCCAGCCGTTCAGGCGCAGCTCGGCGGCGAAGTGGCGCATGGCGCTCCACACCAGCACCAGTTTCTGTTGGTGGAAGGCATGGCGGGCCAGAACTGACGTGCTCTCGATCAGCAGCACCCGCGCCGCGCCGGGCTGGTGGGCCGCCAGGGCGCTCTGGCCGGCATGGAGCTGATCCCCCAACACCCAGACGCCGATGCTCATGCCGGCGGACCCTCGATCTGGCTGAGCCGGCAGGCGCGCCGCGCCACGGCGGCGCCATAGCCGCGCTCCACAGAGCCGAACTCGGGGCTGATGCGTCCGTCGCGGCAGTCGACGGTGATGCGTTCGTGGTGGCCGCGCTGGTCGCTGAGGCGCAGCCGCAACTGATAGGGGCGGGCGGGGTTGCGGTGGAAGTCGTCGCCGCACACCGGACCCACGCAGAGACCGGGTGCGGCGCGGGCAGGGCTCGGGCCAGCGAAGGCGAACAGCAGCAGGAGCGCCAGGGCCGCCAGAGCCTCCCCGCCGCCTGCCAGAGCAGGCCAGCGGGGCCTTTCCGGTGGCCGCGAACCGAAGCGGAGGCGAAGGCAAGGCAAGGGTGCAGCCCCGGGCAGGATCGCTGCATCCTGATGCCTCGTGGCGGGTGAGGGGCTCAGCTCTCCCCCTCGCCGACGGGTTCCGTGGATGCCGTACCCAGGAAGGCCCGGTTCTGGGCCCAATAGATGTGGATCGGCTTTTCATTGCGCAGGAGATCCAGCACGCTCTGGAACATGGTGCTCGGGAGGTGCATCAGGATCATGCCGCCGTTGTTGGCATCTGCCTCGAAGGCCATGCCGGGGTCGTTGAAGCGCACGTAGGCGATCGGTGTGCCCGTGGTGCCGTAGAGGGTGATCTGGGAACGGTTCGTCTGGTAGCCGCTTGGGCCGCCGTAAACGAGCACGTGGTAGTTGGTGACTTCGGCCATGGGATTCTCCTGCCTCGAATGGCATGTGGCACTGAATTCAGGCTAGAGCTGATAGGCGCGAATCAACGATGAACTTTGGTGACGGATACCACGACTTGCGATGTGAACATGAATGACAACAGCAAAGTCGGCAAGAAATCAGATGCAATGATCGGTAGGCTGGATCTCAATCTTTGGCCACGCGCAAGTTCGGCATTTCCCCGGGACAATCACAGCCTGAAAACGGAAACACATAGAAACCTCCATGTGGACGGATGCGAGCTGGTGGCAGGCGAGCAGGCCTCGCTGGCACTCCTCGTGAGGCATCCATCAAATCAGGCAGAGAGCTCAGCCCCCCACCACCAGGGCATCGGCAATCTCATAGCGCTCACCATTCTCCCCAAGACGGATCACAGAGAGATCACCCCGCCGCTGCACCAAAAGCTTCTCCGGTTGATCGGAAGCCACCGCTTTGCCATTCACGAACAGAAACTGCCGCTTCTGGCCCTCGGGATTGGTGACCACCACAGTGCCGCTTTTGTTGGCCCTGCGAATCACGCTGGCTTTGCACCAGGCGGCCTTACCACTGCTCCCAGACGCACAGGCCACTTCCCCTGAGGCGTGATAGGGAGTGCCGGGAACCAGAGCATCCTGGGAAGCCGGCACAGGAACGAGGGAGGTGCCGCTGATCCCCACACGAAGGCTGTAGCGGCTCGATTCCTTGCGGCGCGCCGCTGCACGCATCAGATACACCCGCACCGTTACATCGCCATCACTGGGCAGGAGGCCACGGAAGCTATTGTCTGAGCTGCTGCCGATGAACAGGGCGCTCTCCGCACCCGCCGCCATCACGTTGAAATAGTTCTGGGGGTTGGAACCCTTCAGTTCCACCGTCAGGGTTTGACCAGCGCCTGCTCGCAGTTTGTAGTCGACGGTCTGGTAGCCCTTGAGCTGGCCTTGGAGCAGGGTGGAATCGGTGCCGACTCGAAAGTTGACCCTTTGGCTCTGGATTGCAGGCTGGGCAACGCCAATCGCAGCCGGGAGGGTGGTTGCCAGGAGGCAAGCGGCAACGGTGGCGAGCAATGCACGCATCGGACGCTTAGGAGTGGGGCTTTCGGAGACTAGCCCGCTTGCTCTCTGAAATACTAGCCGCCGCATATCAACTGACGCGAATGGTTAGTCACCATGCCTGGATACATTGAGGAGGATACATATTAAACCACCAAATGACAGATATTCTAACGGATAAGTTCAGCGGTTGACGCGGGCGTATGCGTCAATCCGCAGCAACGCCGGGCTGGAACAGGCGTGCGGCCAATGGAATAAAACACTGGTGTGCAAGCATGGAAGGAATAATCACCTTTCGGCCGCAATAATGCAATTATCGCAACGATGACTAGATAGTCAGGCTTAAGACGAAGGAAGAAGGTGGGTTCACCGCACTTTGATTTTCCAAAGCCCACGCAGAACTCGAATACCCATTGAAGATGACTTTCGAGTGGCGGGGAGGAAATCTGACTTATCGCTGCCATAGCATACAGTCCGGCGAATACGAGAAAGACATTTATCCCGATATACCAAGCCTCTCCGATTTCTTCACGATATAGCGGTTTTCGTGTGCGAATCCATTCATAGCCTTTCATGCGTCAGAAAGCTACCCACGCTATCATTGCGGACGGAACAAATAAGAGAAGTATGCTCATAAGACTTGCGGGGTGCGTCTAACGCCCTTGATCTAGCGCGTAAGTATGTTGGCATGGCTTTTGCGCCCTTTGGAAAAGGAATGACGACATACTTTCTTCGCTCAGGATCGGTTTACTAGGCATGATCATCACCTACACCTAAACCTCTAAGAATCTCCCAGACAGGAAGAAATGCTCGCAGCGTGCCATATGAGTACATTGGCAAATCATCATGGTAATAAAGACCCTCCTTCATCTCGAACATGTGGCTGACATATCTTGAGTAAATGTCTCTTAGAAGTCCTGTTTGAAATATATCTAGATTGTGAGTGAACACGGAGCTGATCATCGATGTCTTAACTCCATACCAATCAGGGAGCGAGATCTCGCAGCGTACACTCTTCCCGTGACGGTTGAGAAAGCACTTATCAAACTCGTCCTTTACCGCTCTTATTGCGAAATCATGAAAGCCTGACTCCATAGATTCTAGCCAGAGATCTTTCTCATGCTCGTCTAACTGGTCGTAGATAGCTTGTATTTCAGTAACCCTACCCTCCCTAGTCTCGCCAAATATCTCTCCCTCATGGCAGGACCCTCGAAAAGAAGCAAAAGGATTGACGAAAACCGCATATATAGCATTTGGGTATGGGAAGATCTGGCCAATTTCACCCCATTGTTGCGTCGCATAGACAAGAGAGTGGAAACCTTGTGCCTCCAAACGATGAGAAATCGCGCTCGAGATTGTGTTTAGGGCACTCTTGGAGTATTCGGGAATTTGTCCCCCGTTCTCTACATCTATGTCGATCCATCCCTTTACTTCTTCGAACTCTATTGCGACGACATACATTGAACGATCGTCAAGGAGGTTATTCTCAAACCATTGATAGTACGACGCATCAGGATAGTAGATTTCTAGATTTATCTTGCTGTTCTCTTCCCTTGGGACAAGAGCGAGTGATGATTTTCCATTTCCGAGCACTTCCTGCACATAAGCATCTCTAACTGTTCTGCTCTCCATTGGTGCAACAAGGACAGTATTGATAGCTTTTTCAGTAAGCCCCGGGAAGATTGAGCAGAAGTGATTCGAATAAGCAAGCAACTCCGTGAAAGCCTGCCGCTCAGTTTGTTTCGACTTCTTTAACTCAATGATCGTGAGTCCAATGCATTCTGAGTTCCCGAATAAGTCTATTCGTGTTGTTGAGTCTCCAGTTCTTTCTAGCCTAAGCTCTCGTGCGGACAGAACCAGAGATTCAAGTCCAGCAACAATCGAGTTAATTCTTGTTTCCACAATTTGCTGCAATAGTATGCTTATCGGAGGGAATTCTTCCTTTGCCCATGAAATTGGCTCTCGTCGTCCACGAATGAGCCTGTGAAACGACTCTTTGTAATTCTCAAAGAGATGGTCTCTTAACTGGTTCTCGGTGTGTAACATGAAAGATCACTTTATTTTTTGAGTTTACGCCTATTGCCTAACGCCGAAGTTAATCTGCAAAGCCGGGTGCGCTGGACCGGAACTGCCGAGGAGGGATGGCCGGCTTTGTCATTTTCAACGTCACGTTAGACAACTCTACTGAGATACCCGGACTGCTTCATCATACAGACCGTACGCCCGAAGTAGCCGCAGGGAGTCGCGACCGTCGATTAAGCAGTAGCGGCGCGACCTGCCCGGATGCACCGCGAATGCGCGCAAGGTCGCACGCACAGGCGGGGTGATCTCGTGTGAATGCTGAACAAAGAGAACGTCGGCTGGCTCTTGTGCCAATCGGTATATCTGGTCGTTGTTCTTGCCGAGGTGATTCAGACCCATTGGAGCGAACCTCGCGGGACCCTTCAACAAGAATGCCCCGGAGACTCGGCGCCCGCCGAGATGTAGATGAGCAGTGAAGTGGTCCGACTGTTCTCCGCCCCAGTCCTTGGTTACCGGGTCTCCAAGAATCCGCGCAAGGCTCACCTTGAACGCATTCTCCGAAACAAGCTTCATGGGTTCAACGGAATCCGGCACCGGTTCGTCATTGACCTTGTCGAACTCACAAAAGTCTTCGATGAAGTGCTCAAAAAAGTCTTGTGTCCACCAAATGATCTCGTCAGCCCAAGCGGGGTCCTCCGACCGTAACCACGGTGCCCCGATGATCAAGGGCCTGAAGTAGAGACTGTTCCCTTCCTTGCGGTTGAATACGGCGATGATGGACTGCAGGGCACCAGTAGTAAGCTCCGTGCGCGTGGTGTCAGCATGGATGTGCTTCGTTGAATACTCAAGTAGGACTCGGTACTCCGTCGTCCCGGCTGGCTTGATCTCGCTCGAGGTCCGTTCCGACTCGTAAACAGCCCCGTTCGGAAGCAACTGCTCGGTCGAGCAGAACATCCTCCCGGCCCCAGCGCTGAGCAACTGTGCGAGCGTGGGAATCCTATTGACGTTGCAGAACGCCAGCATGACGTCCGTGTAGATGTGATCGAGACGGATAGATGCTTGCCACTCGGGATGGGGTGGCAGCCGAGTGGTCATTTCGTCGACGACCTTGATGCCGGCTGGCCCGAGCACGCTCTGGACTGCCCGGCGGTTCACGAAGCCGGGGTCGATTGTGTGTTCAAGCGGGAGCGCCCGCTTGGATGGTGATAGTTGCTGCCGGATGGGTGAGCCGTCTGTCATCGACCGTGTGGGTTGTCTAACGATTATGGATAAATCGCGCTCAGTCGAGATCTTATCCGAAGTTGAACAAGCCGTCAACCAAGAAGCCCCGGTCTACTGCAGAAAGATCAGGCCCTTCCTCAGGCTTTCTTTGGATTTCCGAATAGGCACAAGAGCCTAGGGCTGGCGGTTGGTGCGTTCCCTGCTGTCTTTGCGAGCAATGTAACGGCACAGCGGCTGACGACCAGTCTATTCCCATGGCAAGCTGTCCGCGATTGTCTTGAGCGGCTACAGGCTAAGGTCTATTTCCCTTCTTGGGGTAGACGGATCAGCCCGGAGCTGGACTGCTCTCCCGCACCCGCACCGCCACGATCTCCATCACCCCGCCACAGAGCGGACAGTAGATCGGAGGCCTGGGTTGCTGTAGTCGGGGCTCCGGCAGCATCACATGGCAGCTGCCACCCCCTCCCCCGCCTCAACCACCACCGCCATCCCACCCCTGCTCTCCTCACCCTCTTCCCCCTCCACCACCCCATCCCCCTCCGGATGGAAATACTCCCAAACCTGCCGCGCCAGCGCCGGCCCCATCCCGGGCGCCTGGGCGAGGGTTTCAGGGCTGGCCAGCTGAATCGCATCGATCGAGCGGAAGTGGGCCAGCAGGTCGCGCACGCGCTTGGGGCCCAGGCCGGGGATGTCGCTGAGGCGGGAGCGCTTCATGCGCTCGCCCCGCTGCTGGCGGTGGAAGCTCACCGCGAAGCGGTGCGCCTCATCGCGCAAGCGGCGCAGCAGCGCCACGCCCAGTTGGTCGGGGTCGCTTTCCAGCGGTTGCTTGGCGCCGGGCACGAACACCTCCTCGCGTTGCTTGGCCAGCGAGCACACCACCAGATCGCCGGCCAGGTTCAGCTCGCGCAGGGCCTCCATCACCGCCGACAGCTGGCCCTTGCCGCCGTCGATCATCACCACATCCGGCCAGTCGCCCATGCCGTCGGTGGCCAGGGCCGTGGCGCTGCGTTTGCGCAGCTCCCCCAGATCCGCTCCCTCCGCCTTCGCCTGCGCCCAGCGCCGGAACCGCCGCCGGATCACCTCCGCCATCGCCATAAAGTCATCAGAATGGCCGGCGCGGATGCTGCTGCTGCGGATCTTGTACTTGCGGTAGTGCTGCTTCGCCGGCAACCCATCCACAAACACCACCTGCGACGCCACCGCATCGCTGCCCTGGATGTGGCTGATGTCATACCCCTCGATTCGCCGCGGCGGCTCATTCAGCTCCAGCAGCTGGGCCAGGTCTTCAATCGCCAGCTGGTTTTGCTCGCTCGCCCGCTGGGCCCGCTGCAGCTCATAGCCGGCGTTGCGCTCCACCAGCTCGATCAGTTCCGCCTTCTGCTGCCGCTGCGGCACCGCCAGCTTCACCTTGCGGCCCCGCAATTCCGCCAGCCACGCCTCGATCAGCCCCTGCTGCGGCAGCGCCTCCTGCAACAACAGCTCCGGCGGGATCTCCACCGCCTCCACCTGGCCGTAGTGCTCCTCGATCACCCGCTGCAAAATCAGCCCCGGCGGCAGCGGCTCCTGATCCGGCCCCAGCGCATCCGCCGTGAACCCCAGCCGGCCCACCAACTTTCCAGCCCGCATCTGGAACAGCTGCACCGCCGCCACCCGGCCATCACTGGCCAGCCCCAGCACATCGCGGCTCACCGAGCTGTCGCCCAGGCTCATCTTCTGATCCGCCGTGAGCGTGTCGAGCCCCTGGATCTGGTCGCGCACCCGTGCCGCCGCCTCGAAATCCAGCCGCTCCGCCAGCCGCGCCATCTGCTCCTGCAGCAGCCGCATCAACTCCTCATTCCTTCCCTGGAACACCATCGCCACCTTGCGCAGCGTGCGGTGGTAATCCTCCGAGCTGATCTTCTGCTGGCACACGCCCGGGCAGCGGCCGATGTCGTAATTCAGGCAGGGGCGGTCGCGGTGCAGCGGTTGCGGGCGCTGGCGCAGCGGAAACACCCGCTTCACCAGCGACAACGTGCGCCGCAGCAGGCCCACATCCACATACGGCCCATAAAACCGATCCAGCGGGCTGCGCAGCCGCCGCCGCCGCGTGATGAAGATCCTTGGATAGGCCTCGCTCCAGGTGATGCACAGATACGGGTATTTCTTGTCGTCTTTCAGCAGCACGTTGAAATGCGGCTGGTGCGCTTTGATCAGATTTGATTCCAGCGCCAGCGCTTCGGCTTCGCTATCGGTAACAATAAACTCGATCTCGCATACCTGGCGCACCATCAGGCGGATGCGCGGGCTATGGCCGTGGCCCGAGCCGCTCTGGAAATAGCTGCGCACCCGGTTGCGCAGCACCTTCGCTTTACCGATATAGAGAATGCGGTCGTCGCCGTCGCGAAACAGGTAACAGCCCGGCTCCACCGGCAGGTTCTGCAGCCGCTCCTTCAGCCGCAGCGGCCGCTGCAGCAGCGGCCCCGCCCCAGGCTCACGCGACGCCGCGATCCCCTCGGTCACCGTCGCCTCGCTCACCCCCCGTACTGCCAGCCCGTGCCGGCCAGCTCCAGCGCCTCGCCATCGCGGTGCAGCACCGCGTTCTTCACCTCACCCACAAACACGGTGTGGTCGCCAGCGGCCACCTGCCCCACCAGCTCGCACTCCACCGCCCCCAACCCTCCCTCCAGGATCGGCAGGCCCAGCTCGCCCAGCTGGTACGGCGCCGCGTCAAAACGGCCGCCGATCGCCTTCTGCGGCTTGAAGAACACCGCCGCCAGGTCCTTCTGGTCGGCGCTGAGCACATTCAGCGAGAAGCGGCCGGTGCGCTGGAGGATGCCGTTGCTGGTGGAATCGCTCCGCACCGCCATCACCACCAGCGGCGGCTCGAACGACCCCTGCGTCACCCAGCTGGCCGTGAAGCCGTTCACCTCGCCGTTCTCCGCCACACCGCAGATGAACACGCCGTGGGGGATCTTGCGCAGCAGGGTTTTCTTGGCGGCAGCAGCGGCGTCGGCAAGGGCCATGGGGCAGGCACACAGGGCAGAGCACGACTGTAGGCAGCGATGCCCAGGGGCAGCGCCCCCATAGGCTGGCCCCATGCGCGCCCTCTACCCCGGCAGCTTCGATCCGCTCACCCTCGGCCACCTCGACCTGATCGAGCGGGCCGCCCGCCTCTTCGACGGCCTGGTGGTGGCGGTGCTGCGCAACCCGGCCAAGCAGCCCGCCTTCCCGCTGGAGCGCCGCCTCGAGCAGATCCGCGCCGCCACCGCCCACCTGCCGGCCGTGCAGGTGGACAGCTTCGATGGCCTCACCGTGGCCTTCGCCCGCTCCTGCGGCGCCAACGTGATCCTGCGCGGCCTGCGCGCCCTGAGCGACTTCGAGTTCGAGCTGCAGATCGCCCACACCAACAAGTCCCTCGCCCCCGACCTCGAGACCCTCTTCCTCGCCACCGCCGTGCACCACAGCTTTCTCAGTAGCTCGGTGGTGAAGGAAGTGGCCCGCGTCGGCGGCGATGTGGGCCATCTCGTGCCGCCGGTGGTGGCGGCCGACCTCGGGAGGCTCTTTAATCGTGCATCCCCTCCCGCCTGACATGTCCGAGGTCCGCATCACCGTCCTCGAGCAGCTCGACCAGCTCGAAGACATCGTGCTCGAGGGCAGCAAGATCCCCTTCAGCGGTGGTCGCCTGGTGAACGAGCAGGACGCCATCGAGATGATGGATGCCCTGCGCGAGGCCCTGCCGCTCCAGATCACCCAGGCCGACGAGCTGATCCGCCAGCGCGAGGGCTTCATCGAGAAGGCCCGCCAGCAGGCCGAGGAGATCGTGGCCCAGGCCCGGCGCGAGCGCGAGCAGCTGATCAGCGCCGCCGCCATCCGCCAGGAGGCCGAGCGCCAGGTGGCCGAACTGCGCGACCAGGCCCGCCAGCAGTGCGAACAGATGCTCCTGCAGACCCGCCAGCAGGTGGCCCAGACCGAGCAGGAGCACCAGAGCCGCATGGCCCAGATGGAGCAGCAGTACGCCAGCCGCCGCCAGCAGCTCGAGCAGGAGGCGCAGAACCGCCGCCAGCAGCTGGAGCAGGAAGCCGCCGAGCGCAACCGTCAGCTGGTGGAACAGCACGAGCGTGCCCGCCAGCAAGCGATGCAGGAACTGGAAACCATCCGCCAGGAGGGCCTGCGCATCCAGCGGGAAAGCCAATCGGAGGCGGAGCGGCTGCACAGCGATGCGCTCCAGTTCGGCAAGCAGACCCAGCAGCAGTGCGAGGCCCTGGTGGCCCGCACCCGCCAGGAGGCATCCACCATCCAGGAGGGCGCCAACCGCTACGCCGAACAGGTGCTAGGCGAACTGGAGGTGCGGCTCAAGGAGCTCAGCCAGGTGGTGCTCGGCGGCCGCCAGGAGCTGGGCCGGCTGCAGGGCACCGATCTGTCTGCCCCGCGGCCCGTGGCCAGCAGCGAGGCCGCCCCTGCCCCCTCCGCCGCCCGCCGCGCCACCAGCAAGTTGCGGCGCGCCGTGGGTCGGGGGCTGGCCAGCTGAGTACGGCAGGGCGCCAAGGCTGTCTCTGGCTCCGCCGCACAGCCCCACGTTCTGCACCTGCCGCAGGATGGCCCCGATCGTTTGGTTCGGGGCGCCGGCACCGTTGGCGATCGCGCTCACGAAGCGCACGCCATCACCGGTCTGCAGCACGCCACTGATCGCCCGCACACCCGTGAGCGTGCCGGTCTTGGCGAACAGATTGCCATCCAGCGACGTGCCCCGATACAGGTTGCGCAAGGTGCCGCGCCGCCCCGCCACCGACATCGAGGCCACGTAGTTGCGGGCGTAGGGGTGCTGGTTCATCCGCAGCAGCAGCGCCGTCAGGAAGCGGCTGGTCAGGCGGTTGGAGCGATCCAGACCGCTGCCGTCGGCGATGCGCACACCCTCCATCGGCAGGCCCTGGCGGCTCAGCCACAGGGTTTCCTGCCGCGCCGCCTCGGGCAGATCCCAGGTGCCCGCGGCGCTGCGCAGCAGTACCTCGGCGGTGAAGTTATGGCTTTCGGTGTTCGCCAGGCTCAGCAGCCCGTGCATGTCGATCGAGGGCTCCTCGTGGATCAGCACCGCATCGGCCCCGAGCGGGGCGGTCGCCGGCACCATCACCAGCTGCGCCTGGCCGCCCTCGCGGGCCATCGTTTTCGCCAGCAGCGTGCGCAGCCGCGACGGCGGATTCATCACCGCCTCATTGATCACATTGCTGGTGATCGCCAGCCGCGTGACCGGCGCGCCGTAGGCGGCGCTGCGGTCGGCCCAGTGCCAGCCCTGCGGCCACCAGTTGCCCGAGGCCTCCTCGGCCAGCTCCAGCCGCACCGGCCCCGGCGCCGCCGCCGGGCCGCCACCGGACTGCAGCGCCAGGCGGGCAAAGCGCTGCAGCTGCGGCAGCGCCAGGTCGGGATCGCCGGAACCCACCAGCCGGAAGCGGCCGTCCGGCAGGCGCCAGAGCTGGGTGGACAGCCGGAAATCAGGGCCCAGTCGATCCAGCGCGAAGGCGGTGCTCAGCAGCTTCTGGTTCGACGCGGGCACGCGCGGGCGGGTGCCGTTGACATCGGCGAGCAGCCTGCCGCCGGTGTCGGCCACCGTGATGCTCCAGGCCGAGGATTCGCCGGACACCAGCGACAGCACCCGCTGCTGCAGCGACGGGCAACTCACCTGCGCCTGCAGCATCGGCGCGCCCGTGGGCGGCGGCAGGGCGGGCAGGCTGACGGCGCTCAGCGGCGCCAGGCCGGTGTTCGGCGGCAGGGCCGGGTGGGCGCTGGTGGCCCCATCGCGGGCCAGGACCGCCGCGGGCAGGGACAGCGCCGACAGGCCCAGGGAGCCGGCCAGGGCCAGGGGCACCAGCCGCGCCGGACGCGCCGACGCCGGAATCAGGGAGTTCGGCATCATCAGGACGCCCCGAGGCGCAGATCGGTCACGGTGCCGTTGAAGCGGTAGTTGCTCCCCTCCAGCTCCACCGGCGCGCCGATTTTGAGGGTGGTGTTGCCCAGCACCACCCCGCCCTCGGCGCGGCGGCCCTCGCCGCTGAGCACGTAGCGGCCGTCAAAGGTGCCGAAGGTCCTCTGGTTCGGATCGGGGGCGCTCACCAGCCGGCCATCCGGCGTGAGGATCGAGAGGCGCCGTTGCAGCGGGATGATCCGCTCGATCGTCACCGAGCCGTGGGGCTGGTTGCGGATCACGAATTTCACCTTCCCCTCCTTCTCGATGCTGGCGAGCATCGCCGCCGGATCCGCCACCGGCTCGCCCCTCACGTCCACGGTCACGGTGATCGGCTGCACGTCGCCGGTGGCGCGGGCCACCGCGTTGCTGAGCTTGGGGCTCCAGACCACGCCCGCCAACGCGAGCAGGACGGCGGCGCCGGCTCCAAGGTCCACAAGGGTCCAGGAGCGGGTGGGGGAGTCGCTGGCCATGGGAAACCGAGAGTGGGCGAAGTGTACGCAGACCCAGCCGGCCGCACCAGCGGTCTCAGCGCTGCAACCCCTCGATCAGCTGGCCCAGCGAGCGCAGGCCGGCCGCAGCGCCCCCCTGGCCGAGGGCTTCGGCCTGCTGCTCCCCATCCGGCTTCTGCTCGAAGCTGGCCACCGCGCGAAAGCCGTCCGGGTCGAGCCGGTACAGCTCCCAGGGATCGGGGAAGGCGCGGCGCAGGGCGCTGTCGGCCTGGGGCAGCAGCGCATAGGCCGCCTGCCACTGCGAGAGGAAGCCGCGGCGACGGGAGCGGGCGACGCTGCCGATGCCCACGCCCGCATCCTCCAGGGCCGGATTGAGCAGCACCACCGGCCCGCGATGCCGCCCGCACAGGGCCTCCACCGTTTCGTACTCCGCCTGGCTGGGGGCCACGAGCAACAGCAGGCCCTCGCTGCCAGCTTCCCCCTGGCGGCGGAGATGGTCGGCGACGCTGGCCACGCCGGCGGCCAGGTCGGGGGCATCGCGGCGGGCCAGGGCGGCGGCGCCGGCATCGGGCAACAGCAGGCTGGTGTCGCCGCGCTCGGCCAGGGCGGCCGCCAGCCGCAGGGCCACCGGCAGCAGCCGCAGGCCTTCGAAACGCAGTTCCACGGTCCAGCGGCCCGTGGGCTCGGCCGCCAGCGCGGCCTTCAGGGCGCTGAGGAGCTGGGCCTCGGCGGTGCGGAGATCGGCCGGCAGCATGGCCCGGAGCAGACGCAAGAGATGGCCGCGACCTTACCCCTGCCGCCCCTCAGCCGACGGGTTCGCCGGCCATCACCCGCTGGCGGGCCCGCTCCAGCGCCGCCGGCACCCCCTCCAGTTCGGCGGCCGTGAGCCAATGGCCGAGGCTCAGGCGCAGGCCGGTGGCGGCTTCGTGTTCGTCGTAGCCCATCGCCAGCAGGATCGGGCTGGGGGCCAGGCCGTAGGGATTGGCGCCCCGGCCGCTGCTGCAGGCCGAGCCGCTGCTCACGGCGTAGCGCTGCTGCCACATCGTCTGCACCAGGCGGCGCCCGGACAGGGGCCGGCCGCTGGGGGTGGCCATCAACAGGCTGATGTGGTGCGGCAGGCGCGCCTCCGGCTCGGCGGGATCGGGGCCGGACAGGCGCACCCCCGGCAGGGCCAGAAGCTGGGCGAGCAGGCTGTCGCGCAGCTCCCCGATCGGGTCGATGCCGCCGTTCAGCCGCAGCCGGTCGTCGGCCAGCTCGAGGGCGCGGGCGAAGCCGGCCGCCAGGGCCACCGGCTCGGTGCCGCCGCGCCGGCCGCCCTCCTGGCCGCCACCGCCGATCAGCGGCGTGAGCCGCAGGCCGTTGCGCACCAGCAGCGCGCCGATGCCCCGCGGCCCCTGCAGCTTGTGGGAGGCGCAGCTGAGCAGATCCACCGGCAGGGTGGCGAACTCCACCGGCAGGTGGCCGGCCACCTGCACCGCATCCACGTGCAGCAGCACCCCGGCCGCACGACACAGGGCGCCGATCGTGGCCACGGGCTGGATCGTGCCCACCTCGCTCTGGCCCCAGATCAGCGACATCAGCCGGGTGGGCGGCTCCAGCAGGCGCTGGAGGCTGTCGAGGTCGATCACGCCACTGCGGTCGACCGGCAGCTTGCGCACCTCCCAGCCCCGCAGCCGCAGCATCTCGGCGGCGGCGACCGTGGCCGGATGCTCCACCGCCGAGATCAGCAGCCGGCCGGGCTCCATGCCGCCGGCGGCCCCGAGCAGCGCCGTGTGGATCGCCTCGCTGCCGCCTGAAACGAGCAGCACCTCCGTGGCCTCGGCGCCGAGCACCCGGGCGATCGTGTGGCGGCTGCGCTCCAGCCGCTCGGCCGCCGCCACGCCGAAGCCGTGGGTGCTGGAGGGGTTGGCCCAGGCCTCGTCATTGGCGGCGGCCATCGCCGCCAGCACCTCCGCGGCCGGGGGTGTGGTGGCGCAGGCGTCGAGGTAGATCGCCATCTCAGCTCAGGTCTCCGGGGTGCCCAGGTCGCGCAGGATCCGCTCGCGGCTCCGCGACTCGGCGGTGCTGGCGGCGATCTGCACCAGTTCGTCGAGGGAGCGGCTGCCGAGCAGCTCCTCCACCCTGGCACGCGCCTCCGCGCTCGGGCAGGCGTCGGGCCGCACGCAGCCCTCCACGCACACGACCGAGCAGTCGATCGCCGCCACCACCGCCGCCGCAGGGCCCGCCAGCGCCGGATCCGCCCCGGTCGGCGGCGCCGCCTGCCTCGCCTCCGGCTCCGGATCCAGGTCCGGCTCCGCCAGGAGGCCCTCCAGCAGCGAAGGCGCCACCACCGCATCAAACACAGGCTCCGCCGGGCCCGTCATCAGCACCGGCTGACCCGGGCCATCCCAGCGGATCTCCAGCGGGCCGCCCGGCAGATCCACCCGGGCGCGGCTCTCGCACAACCCGAGCCGATGGCAGGCCACCAGCGTGGCGCAGGCGCCGGTGCCGCAGGCCAGCGTCGGCCCCGCGCCCCGCTCCCACACCCGCATCGCCAGGTGGTCGGGGGCGAGCACCTGCACGAAATGAACGTTGGTGCGCGCCGGGAACGCGGGGTGGCTTTCCAGCGCCGGCCCCAACCGCTCCAGATCCACCGCCGCCAGATCCGCCACCGGGATCACCACATGCGGGTTGCCCATGCCCGCGGCCGCCACCGCGAGCCGCTCGCCCGCCACCTCCAGCTCGCCCTGGGGCAGCCCGGCCTCCCCCACCGCCAGGGTGGTGGGCACCGCAGCCGGCTCCAGGAACGGCGCCCCCATGTCGACCCGGATCCGGCCATCGGCCATCAGCTCGGGCACGATCCGCCCCGCCAGCGTCTCCACCTGCCACACGCGCCCGGGCAGGTCGCCGTCGCTGTCGGCCAGGAACCGGGCCAGGCAGCGGATGCCGTTGCCGCACATCTCCGGCTCGCTGCCATCGGCGTTGAAGATGCGCATGCGCAGCTCGCCGTCGCCCTCGGGCGGCACGGCCACGATCACGCCATCGCCGCCCACGCCGAAGCGGCGATCACACAGCCGCTGCACCGCCTCAGGGGTCAGACCGAAACAGGGGTCGCCATTCTGCGGCGCGCGACCATCGAGGATCAGAAAGTCGTTGCCCAGACCTTGATATTTGCTGAAAGGGAGCACCGCTCTAACCTGGCTTGACCGCCCGATCCTATGCAGAGTTACTTCGAGCGCCGTGGCCCCAGGCTCGATACCAGCCTGCCAAGTGTGCGGCATGTGCGAGAGCTGATCCGCAACCGCACCATGGTCAGCATCCTGATGGTGGGCGGGCACGAACTGGAAGGCACGATCAAATGGCAGGACAACCAGTTCCTCGCCCTGCGCCAGGACACCAGCCTGCCCCTGGTGCTGATCAATCGCGACGCAATCGCGGTGCTGCGGGCCCTGATCTGAACACCATCTGAACACCGCCGCCTGAACCAGCCGATCGGAGCGCTGTGGCACCATCGCCCCAGGCCCCGCGGCAGAAAACGACCCTGTGAGCGACCCCGCCCCCTTCGAGAGCGCCCCCTACGATCCCGCCGCGATCGAAGCGCGCTGGCAGAGCCGCTGGCAGGACCAGTCCCTCGACGCCACCCCCGCGGCACCGGACGATCGGCCGCCGTTCTACGCCCTCTCGATGTTCCCCTATCCCTCGGGGAGCCTGCACATGGGCCATGTGCGCAATTACGTGATCACCGATGTGATCGCTCGCCTGCAGCGCCTGCGCGGCCATGCGGTGCTGCACCCGATGGGCTGGGACGGCTTCGGCCTGCCGGCGGAGAACGCCGCGATCGAACGGGGCAGCGATCCGGCCGAGTGGACCGACCGCAACATCGCCCAGATGCGCGCTCAGCTGCAGCGGCTCGGCCTCTCGATCGACTGGGACCGCGAGGTCGCCACCTGCCACGCCGATTACTACCGCTGGACCCAGTGGCTGTTCCTGCAGTTCCTGGATGCCGGCCTGGCGTACCAGAGCGAGGCGCTGGTGAACTGGGATCCCATCGATCAAACCGTCCTCGCCAACGAGCAGGTGGATGCCGACGGCCGCTCCTGGCGCTCCGGAGCGCTGGTGGAAAAGCGCCGCCTGCGGCAGTGGTTCCTGCGCATCACCGCCTACGCCGGTGAACTGCTCGACAGCCTGCCGGCCCTGGAGGGCTGGCCGGAGCGGGTGCGCACGATGCAGGCCAACTGGATCGGCCGCTCCAGCGGCGCCGAGCTGCACTTCCCCCTGCTCGATGCCCAGGGCGAGCCGAGCGGCGATCAGCTCACGGTGTTCACCACCCGGCCGGAAACCATCTACGGAGCCTCCTACGTGGTGCTGGCGCCGGAGCATCCGCTGGTGCCCACCCTCACCGCCGCTGCCCAGCGCGAGGCCGTGGCCGCCTTCTGCGATCTGGTGGGGCGGCAAAGCGAGCAGGAACGCACCGCCGAAGACCGCCCCAAGCGCGGCGTGCCGATCGGCGCCAGCGTTCGCAACCCGGCCAGCGGCGAAACGATCCCCCTCTGGATCGCCGATTACGTTCTGGCCGACTACGGCACCGGCGTGGTGATGGGCGTTCCCGCCCACGACCGGCGCGACTTTCTGTTCGCCCGCCAGTACGAGCTGCCGGTGCGCCAGGTGATCATCCCCGAAGGCAGCGATGAGCACGCCTTCGAGGGCGACGCCTGGGTGGAGCCCGGCGTGATGATCCACTCCGGCCCCTACAACGGCCTGCCCTCCGCGGCGGCGAAGCAGCGGATCGTGGCCGATGCGGAGGCGGATGGCTGGGGCGCGGGCCGGGTGCAGTACCGCCTGCGCGACTGGCTGATCTCCCGCCAGCGCTACTGGGGCTGCCCGATTCCAGTGATCCACTGCGAGGCCTGCGGCGTGGTGCCCGTGCCCGAGGAGCAGCTGCCGGTGCGCCTGCCCACCGGCCTGCGGCTGGAGGGCCGCGGCGGCTCGCCGCTGGCGAAGCTCGAGAGCTGGGTGCAGGTCAGCTGCCCCTGCTGCGGCCAGCCGGCCCGGCGTGAGACCGACACCATGGACACCTTCATGTGCTCCAGCTGGTACTACCTGCGCTACGCCGATCCGCGCAACGACTGCCTGCCCTTCCGCCGCGAGGCGGTGGACCGCTGGCTGCCGGTCGACCAGTACGTGGGCGGCATCGAGCACGCAATCCTGCATCTGCTGTATTCCCGCTTCTTCACCCGCGTGCTGCGCGACCGCGGCCTGCTCGGCTTCGAGGAACCCTTCGCCCGCCTGCTCACCCAGGGAATGGTGCAGGGCGTCACCTATCGCAACCCCCACAGCGGCCGCTATGTGGCCCCAGCCGATGTGGCCGACCCCAGCGATCCGCGCGACCCGATCGATGGCCAGCGGCTCGAGGTGAGCTACGACAAGATGTCCAAATCGAAGTACAACGGCGTCGATCCGGCGGCGGTGATCGAGCGCTACGGCGCCGACACCGCGCGCATGTTCATCCTGTTCAAGGCGCCTCCGGAAAAGGATCTCGAGTGGGACGACGCCGATGTGGAGGGGCAGTACCGCTTCCTGCAGCGCCTCTGGCGGCTGGTGGAGGGGGCGCGCCGGCGCGGCCTGAGCCTGGTGGACCGCCGCGAGGCGGCCGAAGATCCGCTGCCCGGGTCGCTCAGCGAGGCGGAGCGGGAGCTGCGCCGGGCCGTGCACACCGCCATCCAGGAGGTGAGTGAGGATCTTCTCGGCTCGTTGCAGTGCAACACCGCCGTGTCCGAGCTGATGAAGCTGGCCAACGCCATGGCCACCCATCTGGAGGCGGCGGGCGATGCGGTGGCCCGCGAGGCCCTGCGCACCCTGCCGGTGCTGCTGGCCCCATTCGCCCCCCACCTGGCCGAGGAGCTGTGGCATCGCCTCGGCGCCAACCCCGATCCCGACAGCGACAACGGATCAGCCAGCGTGCACCGCCAGCGCTGGCCCCAGCTCGACCCCACCGCCCTGCTGCGGGACACGATCCCGCTGGTGATCCAGGTGAAGGGCAAGGTGCGCGGCAGCCTCGAGGTGCCGGCCGACGCCGACGCCGCCACCCTCGAGCGGCTCGCCCTGGCCAGCGAGGTGGCCGCCCGCTGGCTGGAGGGTCAGCCGCCGCGGCGGGTGATCGTGGTGCCCGGCAAGCTCGTGAACCTGGTGCCCTAGGCGCGGCTCAGGCCCGCCGCACCCGCAGGCTGGCGGGATCGCCCCAGGAGCCCTCGGCCTGGTAACCGCGCGGGTTGGCGCACAGGTGACGCAGCGCCCAGAACAGCGGCTCGGGGCTCGGCACCGCCAACGCCGCCTGCAGCTCCGCCAGCGAGCGGTCCCGCCCATCGGCCAGTTCCGCCTCCAGCCGCCCCTGCAGCTCCAGAACCGCCGCAGCCGCCTTCTTGCCCGCTTCCACCCCGGGTTGGTCGTAGGCGTTGATGTCCACCAGTTCGGCATAGAGGCCCACAGCCCGCTCAAACAGGGCGATCAGGGCACCGAGGCTGCGCTCCTCGAAGCGGGCCAGGGTGATGGTGAGGCTCTGGCGACCCCCTTCGCCGAGGGCGGCGCGGGTGCCCTGCAGGAAGCCCTCCAGGAAATCGGCGGGCTGCTCGCCGTGGAGGCTGGGCACATCGGCGGGATCGTCGAGGGCCTCCAGGAAGCTCACGAAGAAGTTGTCCAGGCCATCGCGCAGCTGCTGCACGTAGGCGTGCTGATCGGTGGAGCCCTTGTTGCCATACACGGCCAGGCCCTGGTGCACCACCTGCCCCTGCCGATCGAGCCGCTTGCCCAGGCTCTCCATCACCAGCTGCTGCAGGTAACGGCTGAACACCTCCAGCCGGTCGCGGTAGGGGAGCACCACCATGTCGCGGCGACCGCGGCCATCGCCGGCCACGAACCAGGCCGCCGCCAGCAGCGCAGCGGGGTTGCGGCGCAGCTCCGGCAGCCTGGTGGCCCGATCCATCGCGGCGGCACCGTCGAGGAAGCCGCGCACGTCGGCGCCGATCAGGGCGGCCGGCAGCAGGCCCACGGCGCTGGTGATCGAGGTGCGCCCGCCCACCCAGTCGGGCATGTCGAAGCGGGCCAGCCAGCCCTCCCCCTCCGCCAGCCGATCCAGCTGGCTGCCCACCATCGTCACGGCAACAGCCTGGCGGCCCCACACGCCGCCCGCCGCCTCGAGGCGGGCGCGGCTCTGCTCCATGCCCAGGCGCGGCTCCGGCGTGCCGCCGGACTTGCTGACCACAATCACCAGGGTGGTGCGCAGGCGCTCGCCCAGCCCGGCCAGGGTGCGGCTGATGCCCTGGGGGTCGACGTTGTCGAGGAAGTGGAAGGGCAGCCCCACCCCATGGCGCTGCAGGGCGCGCAGGACCAGCAGCGGCCCGAGGCCGGAGCCGCCGATGCCGATCCACAGCACATCGCTGAACCGCCCGGCGGGGCCGCTGATCGCGCCATCGATCACCTGGCGGCCGAAGCTCTCGATCCGCTCCACCTCGGCGGTGATGTGGGCGGTGATGGCGGGATCGGGGGCCAGCTCCGGCGCGCGCAGCCAGTAGTGGCCCACCATGCGCTGCTCATCCACGTTCGCGATCGCGCCGGCCTCGAGGGCCTGCATCGCCGCGAAGGCCGGCGCGAAGCGGGGTTCGAGGGCCTCCAGATCGGCCTGGCCGATCGCCATGCGGCTGATGTCCAGCCAAAGACCGAGCTCCGCGTCGTGCCAGAGAAGGGAGCAGAAGCGCTGCCACAGCGCATCGGGATCCTGGCCGTCCAGCGGCGGAAGGGGGGGCATGGCCACGGCGGCGCCGGCTCTGGGCCCCCAGACCGTATCCAGACGGGTCCCAGCTCGGCAAGCCGCCACAGCCCTGTGTGGGCCAGAGGACTTTCTGCGCAGTGGCCTCTGGAGGAATCCGGAAAAAACGTTAGGGTTCAAGGGCTGGCCGATTTCGCGTCGGCTGCCATTCACCGCACCGATCTCCGCATCGCTCCCCGTCTGCCGCTTGCCATCGTGGCCCGTTCGTGCCGTCGGTTCGCTCCCCTGGCGCTGCTTGGAGCCAGTGCCCTTGGTTGTTCGATCTTCGCTGTGGCTGCCGCCCTGCGACCGCCGTCACCTGTGCTGCTCACCGAGCGGGGCCTTCTCGAGAGCGTCGGCAGCCGCGGCAGCGATCCCTCCGCCTCCCCGAGCGAGGGCCTGCGCCCCGATCCGCTCGACTTCAGCCCCTCCGAGCTGCGCGAACTCCACCGCCGCTTCGGCGTCCACGGCCCCCAACCGCGGCTGGCGCAACTGTTCACCGAAGGCCTCGATCAGTTCCAGCCCCTGCGCGCCCACACCATGGCCCGGCTCGAGGAACTGCGGCCGGTGATCCTGCGCGAGTCGGCGCGCCATCGCATCAATCCGATGCTGGTCTGCGCCGTGCTGTTCGATGAAATGCAGCACGCCAAGCCGGGGGAAAACATGCCCCTGGCGGCCCACTCGGGCCTGTTCAGCACCCATGGACCGGCCCAGCTGAGCCTGGGGGAACTGGTGAAGCAGGGCCTGCTGCCCGCAGACGCCAGCCCCGAGGAGCAGATGGCCGCCCGCGACCGCCTGCTCGATCCCGATGGCAACGTGGCGGTGCTGGTGGGCAAGTTCGTGCGGCTGCGCCGCGAACTCGGCCTGCCCAGCCACCGCACCCTCAGCGCCAGCCGCTCCCCGCGCGACGCCAAGGCGTTGGCCACCCTCGCCTATCTCCACAACGGCAAGCTCGATTACCCGGGCCGCATCCTGCGCCACATGCAGGATCCGGGCCTCCACGCCGTGCTGTACGGCGTGCGGCGCGAACCCACCAGCCCACTGATCTGATGCCGGCGGCCGCGAAGCGGTCGCTCAGCAGAGCAGACCCAGGGCCGCCAGGCGGCTTTCCAGCTCGCGCCAATCAAAGCTGCGCGGATCGCCGCGCTCGCCGCCCAGATCCACGTGACGGTGGGTGGTGATCGCCTGGGGGGAGATGTTGAACCGCCGCATCCAGTCGGCCACCACAAGGGCCGCGGCGTCGTACTGGGCCTGGGTATAGCCGCTGTGCGCGGGATCCTGGTCCTCCCCGTCGGCCGGGGTTTCGAGGCTGAGGTGCAGGGCGAAGTTGTTGATCGAGCCCCCCACCGACGGGTTCGTCACCACCCACTGGCCGTTGAACGCGGAATTGCCGGCCCCGAAGGCCCGCTGCTCCGGCGGCACCGCCTCCACGATCTCGCCGCGCTGGCCCACCAGCGTGTGATAACTCACCTGGTCCTCATCGCGCGGATGGGGCGTCTTGAAGGTGTTGAGGGCCGAGCCGAGGCTATACACGGTCTCGTGCAGCACCACCACCCGTGGTGTCGGATCGACGGGGTTGCCGAAGGCGTCCTGGCGGTAGCGGTTGCCGAAGTTGGTGGGGTCGATCGGCACCCGCTGGCGCAGGCTGGGCAGGTTGGCCAGGGCCACCGAGAGGCGTTGGCTGAGCTGGGGATCGCTGGCCGGGCAGGACTGGGCCAGGGGGCTGCTCCAACGCAGGGGATCGGGCGGCAGGGGCGCGGCGCGGCGCGGGCTGGCCGGGGGGCTGCTGCTGCTGCCGCCGGGGCGGCCCACGTCCTCCAGCAGATCGAGCAAGGAGGGGCGGGCATCGGCGCGGCTGGACGCGTTGCCGAACAGTTCACGCCCCAGCCAGCCGAGGGCCGCCAGGCTCACCGTGGCGGCACCGGCCATCGCCCAGATCAGCGGCTGAACCCGGCTGTTCATGGCCGCAGCGCCAGCCAGCGCCGCCGCCGCTCCAGCTGCTCCAGCGTGGGATCGGGCATCGTCTCGAGCCGCCAGCGGACCACCACCGGTGGATCGGCCTGCAGGGTTGTCTGCCGCACCTGGCCATCGCGGCAGAAGAGCACCGCCACCGGCCGCAACGGCTTGGGCAGTCCTAGCAGGGGGGGCAGATCCTCCTCGCTGCGCACCCGCTGGCCATCGATTGCCAGCAGTTCATCCCCCACCGCCAGGCCCGCCCGTTGGGCGGCTCCGTCGCGGTCGACCCGCCGCAGCACCAGACCCGCGCTTCCCTGCGGCTCAGGCTGCCAACCTGCGAACGGATGGCATCCGGTTTCTGGCACGAGCCGCAGACCCACCTCAGCCAGGCATTCATCGATGGGCGGATCATCGGTGCTCTCCAGCCACTGCGGCAGAAGGGTGGACAGATCGGGGGCGTGGTCGGCGAAGGCGGCGATCAGATCGCTGGGGCCGTAGCCGCGGCGGTGGCGGCCATGGCTGTGCCACAGCTGGCGCAACACCGCGCCGATCCAGGAGCCGTGGCGGCGCAGATGCAGGTCGAGCACCAGCGCCAGCACCGCCCCCTTGAGGTAGTAGCTGATCTGGGTGTCGTGGGAGTGCGCATCCTGGCGATAGAGCTTCACCCAGGCCTCCTCGGCGCTGGCCTGAAGGCTCTGCACACGACGGCCGGCGGTGAGGCGGTAGCGGCTGAGATCGGCGCCGAGATCCTCCAGCAGCTCCGCCTCCTCCACCAGGCCCGCCGCCACCGGCAGCAGCGGATCGAGGTAGCTCGTCACCCCCTCGGCAAACCAGAGGCTGGAGACGATCGTGGGCCGGTCGTAGTCGATCGGCGTCAGCTCCGCCGGCCGCAGCCGCCGCACGTTCCACTGGTGCAGGTATTCATGGGCCACCAGCTGCAGCAGCTTGCGCCGACCGTCCGGCCGCCGCAGCGCCCGCCGGCTGAACTGCAGCACACAGCTGCGGTCGTGCTCCAGGCCACCGAAGCCCTGCTCGAGCAGGTGCAGCACGAACAGGTAGTCGTCTGCTGGCGGATGCTCCTGGCCCATCAACCGGCAACAGGCCAGGCACACCTGCTCCACATCCGCCAGCCAGGTGGGATGGTCGAGCACCGGATCGCCTCCCCAGCTCACCCAGCGATGCGGGCGCCCCGCCACCTGGAAGCTGTGGCAAGGGTGGGGGCCCAGCTCCAGCGGTGTGTCGAGCAGCGTGTCGAAATCGGGCGCCAGCCAGGTGCCATCCTCCTGCCGGGGCAGGGACACGAACGGCTGCCAGCCGCCCGGCAGGAGCAGCGTCAGCCGATGCGGCCGCCAGCGCTCCCCCTCCACCTGCAACACCACGCCGGCCAGGGCGAGAAAGCCGTGGTCGCCGCTGAGGTGGCACGTGCGCACCGTGAGCTCGGTGGCCAGGATGCGCCAGCGGATCTCCAGCGGCTCCAGGCTCTCCAACCGCAGGCTCCAGGCCGCCACCTCACGCCGCCGCAGGGGCAGCCTGCGGCCCGCCTGCAGGACCTCCAGCCCCTCCAGGGTGCGCACGTAATCGCGGATCAGATAGGAGCCCGGCGTCCAGGCCGGCAGGCGCAGCACCAGCTCAGGCCGTTGCGGCTGGATGCGGAGCCGGGCCTGCACCAGATGGCGCTGGGGCTCGCGTAGATCGAGCTCCAGATCCAGCGGCGCGGCAGCGGTTGCCCCCTCAGGCACGGACGTGGACAACGGCGTCGCCAAGCAGCGCACGGGCCTCGGCCACGGCCTGGTGGGCGGCGTAGGCACGGGTGATGCGCCCCAACAGACGCTGCAGGGGCCGGGAACGGCTGAGCCGCTGCAGATCGCCCACCAGCGCCAGCGAGCCATCCCCCTGGCGGCTCCAGCCGAGGTCCTGGCCGTCGGCGAGCCGCACGCGCACCTCGACCGGCAGCTCCTGATCGAACCCGCGCACGCTGCCGCCGCGCTGCGGTTGGAGCTTCAGGCTGGCGAGGCTGGCGACCAGAAGGTCGGCATCGCGCAAGACCGTTGGCAGGATAGAGAGGTGGGACATGGAGCAATGCCCGCTTTGCCCGACGGTAGCGGCAATTCAGCCGGGGTCGATTCCGACGTGAGCATTCAGTGGCCCCTGCCGCCGACCGATCCGCCTGCCCATCGGCCGGTGCGGCTGGCGGTGATGGCCTCCGGCGACGGCAGCAATTTCGAAGCCCTGGTGCACTCCTGCCGCAGCGGCCAGGTGCTGGGGGATGTGGTGCTGCTGGTGGTGAATGAAGCCAACTGCGGCGCCCGCCAGCGCGCCGAACGGCTGGCGGTGCCCTGCCGGCTGCTCGACCACCGCCTGCAGCCGAGCCGCGATGCCCTCGACGGGGAGCTGGTGGCGGCCTTCGAGGCGGTGGGGGCGGATCTGGTGGTGATGGCGGGCTGGATGCGGATCGTCACGCCACGGCTGATCGAGGCGTTCCCCAACCGGCTGCTCAATCTCCATCCCTCGCTGCTGCCCAGCTTCCGCGGCCGCGACGGCATCGCCGCCGCCCTGGCGGCGCAGGTGACGCTGGCGGGCTGCACCGCCCACCTGGTGGTGCCGGAGGTGGATGCGGGGCCCATCCTGGTGCAGGCCGCCGTGCCCGTGCTGCCCGGCGATGACCGCGCCAGCCTGCATGCGCGGATCCGGGTGCAGGAACACCGCATCCTCCCCCTGGCGGTGCGCCTGGCGGCCGAAGGGCTCGATGCCGAGCGGAGGGCGGCCGAGGAGGGTTCTCAGGGATAGAAGGGAAGCAGCGGCAGGCCGGTGCCGGCCTCCAGTCCCGCCATCAGGTTCAGGCACTGCAGCCCCTGGCCCGCCTGACCCTTGATCAGGTTGTCGATCGCGCTCATCAGGATCAGCTGGCCTGTGCGCTTGTCCACCTGCACCGAGAGCAGGCAGCGGTTCGTCTGCCGCACCCACTTCGTGGAGGGGTAGGTGCCGGTGGGCAGCACAGCCACGCAGGGGCTATGGCGGTAGGCCGCCTGCAGCAGCGTGGTGCAGTCTTCCGCGGTCAGGCCGGGATCGCGCAGGCGCGCGTACACCGTGGCCAGCAGGCCGCGCACCATGGGCATCAGATGCGGCGTGAACTGCAGGCGGATCGGCTGGCCGGCCTCGCGCGAAGCCAGCTGCTCGATCTCGCTGGTGTGGCGGTGGCCCACCACGCCGTAGGGGGCCACCGCCTCGGCGGCCTCCGCCAGCAGCAGGTGCTCCTTGGCGGCGCGGCCGCCGCCGGAGGTGCCGGTCTTGGCGTCGATCACGATTCCGCCCGGCTCGATCAGGCCCTGCTTGAGGAAGGGGAGCAGGGCCAGGAGACTGGCGGTGGGGAAACAGCCCGGTGCCGCCACCAGCCGGGCCTGGCGAATGCGCTCCTGCTCCCACTCCACCAGGCCGTAAACCGCCTCGCGGCAGAGCTCGGCGTCGTGGCGGGGAACGGCGCGGGCCTCGCTGGCGTACACCTCCTGCCACTGCGCCAGGTCGCGGTAGCGGTAGTCGGCGGAGAGATCCACCACCTTCACGCCGCGCTCCAGCAGGGCGGGCACCAGGCCGGCGGCCAGGCCGTTGGGCAGGCTCAGCACCGCCAGGTCGGCCGCCGCCGCGATGGCATCCGGATCGGGGCTGGCCACCTGCGGGTCCCCGGGCAGGGGCAGGAAGGGCACCAGCTCGCTCCAGCGCTTGCCGCTGCTGCGTTCGCCACCAAGGAAGCCGACCGTGAAGTGCGGATGGCCCTGCAGCAGCCGCAGGGTCTGCAGGCCGCCGTAGCCACTGGCACCGATCACCGCGACGCTGCTGGCTGCCATGGCGCTGGGGGGACTGCCGGATCGTACCGGGCTTTATAAAGGACTCCGCGGCCCCCTCCGACCCTGCTGACCCGCACCGACCCCCCGGCCTCGCCCACCATCCGGTTCGACACGATCCCCGACGCGCTGGCGGCGATCCGCAACGGCGAGTCGATCGTTGTCGTCGACGATGAAAACCGGGAGAACGAAGGCGATGTGATCTGCGCGGCCCAGTTCGCCACGCCACAGCAGATCAATTTCATGGCAACCGAGGCGCGGGGCCTGATCTGCCTGGCGATGGAGGGCGAGCGGCTCGATGGGCTCGATCTGCCGCTGATGGTCGATCGCAACACCGACAGCAACCAGACCGCCTTCACCGTCAGCATCGACGCCGGCCCGGAGAACGGCGTCAGCTCGGGCATCTCCGCCGAAGACCGCGCCCGCACGATCCAGGTGGCGATCCATCCGGCCACCCGTCCGGGCGACCTGCGCCGGCCCGGCCACATCTTCCCGCTGCGGGCCCGCGACGGCGGCGTGCTCAAGCGCGCCGGCCACACCGAGGCAGCCGTGGACCTGGCCCGCCTGGCGGGGCTCTATCCGGCCGGCGTGATCTGCGAGATCCAGAACCACGACGGGTCGATGGCGCGTCTGCCCCAGCTGGTGAGCTATGCCCAGCGCCACGGGCTGCGGCTGATCTCGATCGCCGACCTGATCCGCTACCGGCTCGAAACGGAGCGCTTCGTGCGCCGCCAGGCCGAGGCCAGCCTGCCGAGCGCCTTCGGCCGCTTCCGGGCGATCGGCTACCGCAACGAGCTCGACGGCAGCGAGCATGTGGCGATCGTGAAGGGCCATCCGGAGCGCGCGGCCGGGCCGGTGCTGGTGCGGGTGCACTCCGAGTGCCTCACCGGCGATGCCTTCGGCTCGCTGCGCTGCGACTGCCGCCCCCAGCTGGAGGCCGCCCTGCGGCTGATCGAGGCCGCCGGCGAGGGCGTGGTGGTGTACCTGCGCCAGGAGGGGCGCGGCATCGGCCTGGTGAACAAGTTGCGCGCCTACAGCCTGCAGGACGGCGGCCTCGACACCGTGGAGGCCAACGAGCGGCTGGGCTTTCCGGCCGATCTGCGCAACTACGGCGTGGGGGCCCAGATCCTCAGCGACCTGGGGGTGCAGCGGCTGCGGCTGATCACCAACAACCCGCGCAAGATCGCCGGCCTGGGGGGCTATGGGCTGGAGGTGGTGGATCGGGTGCCGCTCGTGATCGATGCCGGCGACCACAACGCGGCCTACCTGCAGGCCAAGCGCACCAAGCTCGGCCACCTGATGGAGGAGAGCGCCGCCGCCAGCGCCGAAGAGCCGGCGGCCTGCGGACCCACCGCGGTGCTGGCCTGGCAGGGGGAAGCCGACCCGGCCGAGCTGGCGGAGCGCCTGGAGGCGCTGCGACAGGAGCAGCTCGAGCGGGGTCTTGTGCTGGAGCGGGAGGAGCATCCCCGCCTGCTGGCCCTGCTGGCCCAGCCCCGCCTGGCGCTGCTGCTGCGGGCCTGCGAAGGCCGGCCGCTGCAGCCGGCCGATCTGGCGGCGGTGTTGCAGCGGGTGGCGGCCTGGTCCGGCAGCCGGGCGGTGAGCCTGCTGTTGGCCCCCGATGGCCGGCGTGTGGAGCACCCCAGCGCCGACCTGGAGCCGGAGCGCCGACCCCTGGTCGAGCTGGGCGCCAGCGCCACGGCCTGCCCGCGCCTGAGCATCACCCCCGGCGCCTTCGTGGTCTGGCGCTGAGGGCTCAGGCCTCGATTGTGACCTTCTGAATGCGGCTGCCGTTTTTGAGCTTCAGCACCACATCGAGGTCGCCGGTGTGGCCGAACACGGTGTGCAGGCCGTCGAGGTGGGGCTGGGCGCCGTGGCAGAGGAAGAATTGGCTGCCGCCGGTGTTCGGCCCGGCGTGGGCCATCGACAGGCTGCCGGCCTGGTGCTTGTTGCGGTTGATCTCGCAGGGGATCGTGTAGCCCGGGCCGCCGGTGCCGGCAACGCCACGGGCGCCCTCGCGGCTGTTGGGACAACCCCCCTGGGCCATGAAGCCGTCGATCACCCGGTGGAAGGCCAGGCCGTCGTAGAAGCCGTCGTTGGCGAGTTTCACGAAGTTCGCCACGGTGCCCGGGGCGTCGGCGTCGAACAGCTCGAGATGAATGGTGCCGGCGTCGGTCTCCATCAGGGCCTTGGTCACGGGCGGGAAGGGGCGAAAGCCCGACTGTATCGACCAGGGTCGCCTGCGGTAGAACAGTTGCCCTGCTTCTTCGGTGCCCCTCGCACCGGCACCGCGCTTCGATGGGTTCCTCCTCCGCCCCCCCTACCGCCAGCTCCGGCGGCGCCCCCAGCGGCAGCGCCGATCTCGGCACCGCCAGGCTCGGCGTTCTGGGTGGCAGCGGCCTCTATTCGATGGAGGGGCTGGAGGTGCTCGAAGAGCGCAGCATCGAAACCCCCTACGGCAGCCCCTCCGACAGCCTGCGCCTCGGCCGCATCGGGGATCTGGAGGTGGTGTTCCTGGCCCGCCACGGCCGCCATCACAGCTACACGCCCACCGAGGTGCCGTACCGGGCCAACCTCTGGGCCCTGCGCTCGCTCGGGGTGCGCTGGATCCTGTCGGTCTCGGCGGTGGGCTCGCTGCAGGAGGAGGTGCGCCCGCTCGACATGCTGGTGCCTGATCAGTTCATCGACCGCACCCACCAGCGGCCGCTCAGCTTCTTCGGCGAGGGGGCGGTGGCCCACGTGACCGCCGCCGATCCCTACTGCGCCGTGCTCAGCCGCATGCTGGCCGATGTGGGCGAGAGCCTGATGCCCGAGGGCCGTCGGCTGCACCGCGGCGGCACCTACCTCTGCATGGAGGGTCCGGCGTTCTCCACCAGGGCCGAGTCGGAGCTCTACCGCTCCTGGGGCTGCGATGTGATCGGCATGACCAACCACACCGAAGCGCGCCTGGCACGGGAGGCGGAGATGGCCTACGCCACCCTGGCGATGGTCACCGATTACGACTGCTGGCACCGCGAGCACGAGTCGGTGACGGTGGAGATGGTGATCGACAACCTGCGCGCCAACGCCGAGCTGGCCCAGCGCATCGTGCGCCTGGCGGCCGAGCGGGTAGGGGCCATCCGCCCCCCCAGCCGGGCCCATCACGCCCTCCGCAACGCCCTGATGACCCCTCCGCACGTGGTGCCGGCCGAAACCCGCCGCCGCACCGAGCTGTTCACCGCCCCCTACTGGGGAGCCTTCGGGGAAGGGGCGGAGGCCGCAGAGGGCGCCGCGGCGAGCGAGTAGCCCAGGGCGGTGAGGGTGTCGCGCAGGCCGGGGCCGTGCTCGGCCAGGGCGGCCCGTGCCGCTTCGGCCCCGAGGCCGCTGGCCTGCATCAGCAACGCCAGCTTCACCGAGCCACCCGCCGCCGCCAGCTGGGCCGCCGCTGCAGGGCGCTCGATGCCGCTCAGGTCGGTGAGGATCCGCAGGGCCCGGTCTTCGAGCTTGGCGTTGGTGACCGCCACATCCACCATGCGGTTGCCAGACACCTTGCCCAGGCGCACCATCACGCCGGTAGAGAGAATGTTCAGCGCCATCTTGGTGGCGGTGCCGGCCTTGAGGCGGGTGGAGCCGGTGAGCAGCTCCGGCCCGGTGAGCAGGCGGATGTCGATTTCGCAGGGCATGGGCGCCTGCTCGGCCGGAACGCAGGCCATGGCGATCGCCAGGGCACCGAGGGAGCGGGCGTATGCCAGGCCGCCGAGCACGTAAGGGGTAGTGCCGCCGGCGGCGATGCCCACCAGCGCATCCGCCGCTCCAAAGCCACGCTGCTCGAGGTCGGTGCGGCCGGCCTCCGCCAGGTCTTCCAACCCCTCGGAGCTGCGCAGCAGCGCCGGCGCGCCGCCCGCCAGCACACCTTGCACGAGCTCCGGCGGCGAGCAGAAGGTGGGCGGGCACTCAGCCGCATCGAGCACCCCGAGGCGGCCGGAGGTGCCGGCGCCGAGATAGAACAGCCGTCCTCCGGCGCGCAGGCGGGCGGCGATCGCCTCCACGGCGGCCGCCAGGGCGGCGCTGGCGCCGGCCACCGCCCGCTGCGGCTCGAGCTCGTTGCGGCAGAACAGGTCCACCAGCGCCGGCGCATCGAGCTGATCGAGCTGTTCGCTGGCGGGATTGGCCTGCTCGGTGAGCAGGTGGCCGCGGCTGCGCAGCGGCTCCCCGCTGCCGCTGGGTGTCGCCGGGCTCACAGCAGCCCCTCGAGGCGGCGGCGGAAGGCCTCCAGCTCCGGATCGCGGTCCTCGGCCGGCTCCCGCCACTGGCTCACGTCCATGTTCTGCTCCGGCGGGGCAATCAGCAGGCGGTCCTCCTCGCTGCGGGGCAGGAAGCCGGCGGGCACATGGCGGGCTTCGTAGCCGGCCTCGGTGCAGAAGCGCTCGATTTCATCACGATCCAGAGCCTCCACCGTGGGCATCGGAAAATCCTGGGCCTCCAGCAGGCCGGCGTAGCGTTCGGCGTCGTCGGGATCTTCGAACAGCAGCACCACGGTGCGGCCGTTGAGCTCGAGGGAATGGATCCCTTCGGTGTCGCTGCCGGCATCAAACAGCAGCACGTGCACCGGTTCGGAACTCACGGATGGGCGAGAGAGGCTGGGGCTCAGTGTCTCATCCGTGGTGCCGCGGCTCAGCCGTCCGCTCGTTCCTCGGCCAGCTCGCGCAGGCGGCGGTACAGGGCCTGCTCGGCCTCGCTGAGGGGATCCTCCACGACGATCCGCAGTTCCACCAGCTGGTCGCCCCGCTCCCCCCGGTGCTCCAAGCCCCGACCGCGCAGACGCAGCAGCCGCCCGCTGGAGGAGCCGGGCGGCACGCGCAGCCGCACGGGGCCATCGAGGGTGGGCACCACCGCCTGGCAGCCGAGCGCGGCATCGGCGGGGGAAAGCTCAAGCTGGAAGTGCACCCGCAGGCCGTCGATGCGCAGCCCGTCGGCGGTGCGCACCTGCAGCTGCAGGAAATGGTCGCCCCCCCCTGGTCCGACCCCCGCCAGCCGCAGCCGCCAGCCATCGCCGGCCAGGGGGGGCGTCCACAGCTCCACCACCGTGCCATCGGGCAGTTCGAGCTCCACGCAGGCGCCGGCGAGGGCCTGCTCGGGGCTGAGGGCCACGACGCTCTCCAGGTCGTCGGCCGCGCGCACCGGCGGCGGCGATGCGGGTCGGGCGGCCACCTCGCTGCCCGGTTCGGGCGAGGACGGGGGCTGCTCCGGGTCGCCATGCTCCCCGAACAGGGCCGCCAGATACTCCTCGAAGGGGGGGAAGCCGCTGGCGAAGGGGTCCTGGTCGTGTGCGGACCCGTCGCCATCGATCCCCGCCTCCCAGGCCTGGCGGCGGCGGGGATCGGAGAGCACCGCATAGGCCTCGTTGACGAGCTTGAAGCGCTCCTCGGCGACCGGGTCGTTGCCGTTGAGGTCGGGGTGCCAACGGCGGGCCTGCTGCCGGAACGCCCGCTTCAGCGCCTCGGCATCGGCGCCGGGGTCCAGGCCCAGCACCGCCCAGAAATCGGGCCGGCCCTCCACGGCTGTTGTGGTCGAGCGGCTCACGGGGCGTCCGCGTCGGCCCAGGGATCCTCCGCCGCATGCGGCGCGGGTCGGCGCGGGTCGACCGGCGTGGGCTCGACGGCCAGGGGTTGGCGGCGCCGCGGCAACGGACCCGGATCGGATCCGTAGCCATCGTCAAGCTCTTCCCGCTCCCGTTCGGCGTCGGGCACGGGGGAGCGCTCAAGGCCGTAAGGATCGCTGCTGGTGGAAAACCGCTCATCGGATTCGCGCCAAGCTGGGGTGCGGCCGTTGGGCTGCCTGCCGGAACGGTCGTCCAGGTCCTGGGAGCGGCCGAAGCGGTCTTCGCTGAAACGCTCTTCTCGGAAGCGGTCTTCTCTGAAACGGTCTTCGCCGTATCGCTCTGGGCCGTAGGTCTCTGGGCCGTAGGGCAACCCGCCATAGCCAGCCCCGCCCCGCGGGCTCGACCAGGGATCGCTGCGCCGCGGGCTGTCCCAGTCGTCCCAGTCGTCTTCGGCGAACAATTCGTCTTTCAGCGACCCCAGCGTGTTGCGCAGGCCCTGCAAAGGACCGCTCTCCGCCCGCCGCTCGCTCATCAAACGACGGTTCAGGCCGAACAGCGACTCCTGCAGCTGGCTCACGGCCAGCTCCAGCTCGGCGGCGTCCCCCCCGGCCAGCAGATCCTGCACATCCCGCAGCGCCACCTCCACCGCCCGCTGCTGCCGCTCGGCGCCGTAGGGCCCCAGCTCCAGGGTGGCGTCCCGCAGCCGCCGCTCCGCCTGGGCCACCAACGTCTGGGCCCGGTTGCGACGGTCGATCTCACTGCGCTTGCGGCGATCCTCGGCCGCCTTCTGCTCGGCCTCCTCCAGCAGGCGCTGGATCTCCTCCTCGCTCAGGTTGGAGCCACCCTGGATGGTCACGCTCTGCTGGCGGCCGGTGGTGCGATCGGTGGCCGACACCTGCAGCAGA
This sequence comes from Synechococcaceae cyanobacterium, assembly GCA_046340895.1. Taxonomy (GTDB): domain Bacteria; phylum Cyanobacteriota; class Cyanobacteriia; order PCC-6307; family Cyanobiaceae; genus Cyanobium. Next base: position 78,300 of record JBKDSQ010000058.1, read on the forward strand.
CCGTTGGCGTCGATGTCGAACGACACCTGCACCTGGGGCACGCCCCGGGGGGCCGGCGGGATCCCCGAGAGGCGGAAGCGGCCCAGCGATTTGTTATCGGCCGCCATCTGCCGCTCGCCCTGCAGCACATGGATCTCCACCGAGTTCTGGTTGGCGGCCGAGGTGCTGAACACATCCGACTTGCGCACCGGAATCGCCGTGTTGCGCGGAATCAGCACCTTCATGACCCCGCCGATCGTCTCCAGTCCCAGCGACAGCGGCGTGACGTCGTTGAGCATCAGATCGCGCAGCTCGCCGGTGAGAATTCCTGCCTGCACCGCCGCCCCGATCGCCACCACCTCATCCGGGTTGACCGACTGGCAGGGCTCGCGCGGCACCAGGGTGCGCACCATCTCCTGCACCATCGGCATGCGGGTTGAACCGCCCACCAACACCACATCGTCGATGTCGTCGGCGGCCAGGCCCGAATCGCGCAGGGCCCGCTGCACGGGCCGCAGCAGCCGGTCGAGCAGGTCGGGGCAGAGGCTCTCGAACGTGCCGCGCTCCAGGGTGGTCTCGATGTGCAGCGGCCCCTCCGGACCGGTGGCGATGAACGGCAGCGAGATCGGCGTGCTGCGCACCCCGGAGAGCTCCTGCTTGGCCTTCTCCGCGGCCTCGCTCAGGCGTTGCAGGGCCTGGCGATCGCGACGCAGATCGAGGCCGTGCTCCTTGGCGAAGGCATCGGCCAGCCAGTCGACGATGCGGCGGTCCCAGTCGTTGCCACCGAGCTGGGTGTCACCGCTGGTGGCCTTCACATCGAAAACGCCATTGGCGATGCGCAGCACGGATACGTCAAACGTGCCGCCGCCAAGGTCGAAGACCAGCACCCGGCGGGCGGCGCTGCGGTCGAAGCCGTAGGCCAGCGCCGCCGCGGTGGGCTCGTTCAGAATTCGTTCCACCTGCAGCCCCGCCAGGCGGCCGGCATCGCGGGTGGCCTGACGCTGGGCATCGTTGAAGTAGGCCGGCACGGTGATCACCGCCGCCTCCACCGGTTCGCCGAGGTAGGTGGCCGCGTCGTCGACCAGCTTGCGCAGGATCGCCGCCACCAGCTCTTCCGGTGCGTATTCCCGCTCGGTGGCCGGGGCGACGATGCGCACATTGCCCTGGTCGTTGGCGCGCACCGTGTAGGGAACACTGAGGCTGCCCTCATCGAGCTCCTCCCAGCTGCGGCCCACGAACCGCTTCAGGTTGGCGAAGGTGTTGCGCGGGTTGAGCACCAGCTGGCGCCGTGCCAGCTGCCCCACCAACAGCTCCTTCTCCCGGCTGAATCCGACCACCGAAGGGGTGGTGCGGCCCCCTTCCGCACTGGCGATCACCTGCGGGCGGCCACCTTCGAGCACCGCCACCACCGAATTGGTGGTGCCCAGGTCGATGCCAACGATCCGCCCCATGGAGGAAGTACAGGTCTGTGCGGTCCCAGGGTCCGCGAGCGTGGTGGCCCCAAGCTACCGGGCTCGGCCAACCGTTAAACGCAGCTTAAACAGCAGCGGCGAGGGGGCTACCTAGAGTCAGTGCCGGGAGCGGTTCCCGCCTTCCAGACGCCTCCCCTTGCCCCCGCACCGCCCGCATGCCAAGCCAGGCCACAGAGCATGGGCCGAGCTCCGGAGGGAACGCACCGGAGATCCGGCTCGAGGATGCCTTCTCGCTCCGCATCCGTCCCGCCAGCGAACGGCTCCTCGACAGCGGCTTCCGCTGGCTGACCCTGCTGCTCGCCGCCCTGGTGGCCCTGGTGCTGGCGGGAATCTTTGTCACGGTTCTGCAGGGCGCCCGCGAGGCGATCGGCAGCTTCGGCCTTTCTTTCCTCACCACGTCCGCCTGGGATCCGGTCAATAACAGCTACGGCGCCTTCACCGCCATCTACGGCACCCTGGTGAGCTCCCTGCTGGCCTTGCTGATCGCCGTGCCACTCGGTCTGGGAACCGCCGTGTTCATCACCGAGGATCTGATCCCGGCGGCCCTCTGCGAGGCGATCGGGTTGATGGTCGAGCTGCTGGCGGCCATTCCTTCGGTGGTGCTTGGGCTGTGGGCGATCTTCGTGATGGAGCCGATGATCCGGCCGGCCCTACTGGCGCTGCATCAACTGTTGGGCTGGATGCCCTTCTTCTCCACCGTTCCCCAGGGCCCCGGCATGGCGCCCGCGGTTCTGATTCTGGTGGTGATGATCCTGCCGATCATCACCGCCATCTCCCGCGATGCCCTGCGCCAGGTGCCGATCGAGCTGCGCCAGGGCGCCTACGGCGTCGGCACCACCCGCTGGGGGGCGATCATCCACATCATTCTGCCAGCGGCCGTTTCGGCGATCACCGGTGGCGTGATGCTGGCCCTGGGCCGGGCGATGGGCGAAACGATGGCCGTCACGATGATCATCGGCAACTCGCTGAATTTCTCCCCTTCCCTGTTGGCTCCCGGCAACACAATCGCCTCCCTGCTTGCCAACCAGTTCGGCGAGGCCGATGGCATCCAGGTCTCCGCCCTGATGTATGCCGCGCTGATCCTGATGGTGCTCACCTTCAGCGTCAACGTTCTGGCCCGCTGGGTGGTGCGAAAACTCAGCCTGCGCTACTGAGCCAGCCCCATCCCATGACCCGCAGCGTCCCCACCCCCCGCCTGGCCCAGCCCAGCTTTGAGCGACATTCGCTGTTCTTTGATCCCGGTCTTGGCCGCAACCGCTGGAACCGTCTGCTCACGGGTCTGGCAGCCCTGTTCGCCGCCTTGGCGGTCCTGCCGCTCGTCCTGGTGCTGGTGTACGTGCTCGTGCAGGGGGGCCGGCTGCTCAGCCTGCAGCTGCTCACCCAGCTGCCTCCTGCTCCTGGATTCACTGGCGGAGGCATCGGCAACGCGATCCTCGGCACCCTGCTGGTGTCCCTGATCGCCTCCCTGATCGCCATCCCCGTGGGCGTGGGCGGCGGCATCTATCTGAGTGAATATGCGGGCCGGGGCTGGTTTCCGCCCTTTGTGCGCTTCGGCAACGATGTGCTGGCGGGTGTTCCCTCGATTGTCTGCGGCGTGTTCGTGTACGGGATCATCGTGGCCACCCGCTTCTTCTTCGGCCAGAGCTACAGCGCCATGGCCGGCGGCATCGCCCTGGCGGTGCTGATGCTGCCCACCGTGATCAAAACCACCGATGAGGGTCTGCAGCTGGTGCCGCAGGAGATGCGCTGGGGCGCCTACGGAGTCGGTGCCTCGCGATTCGTCACGATCACGCGGGTGGTGCTGCCGGCGGCCCTCACGCCGATCGCCACCGGGGTGGTGCTGGCGATCGCCCGGGCCGCCGGAGAAACGGCACCGCTGATCTTCACCGCCCTGTTCTCCCCCTTCTGGCCGGAGGGCGTTTTCAACCCGATCGCCACGATGTCGGTGTTGATCTACAACTTCGCGATCATGCCCTACGAGGCCCAGAACGCCCTGGCGTGGGCCGCCTCCTTCGTGCTCGTTCTGATGATCCTGGCCGCCAACCTGCTGGCCCGTTGGCTGGGCCACCGCAGCCGCGCCTGAACCCTCGATCCGCCCTTTCCTCCTCCCCTCCCATGACCGCCTCCCCCCTCGCCGCTCCCGCCGCCACCCCCCGCGGTCACGACATCTGCATGTCCCTCCAGGACGTGACGATCTCCTACGGCAGTTTCGTGGCTGTGCGCGGCGTGTACATGGACATCCCGCGCGGGCGGGTAACGGCCTTCATCGGCCCCTCGGGATGCGGCAAGAGCACCGTGCTGCGGGCCCTCAACCGCATGAACGATCTGATTCCCGGCTGCAGCCTCAAGGGCCGGGTGCTGTTCGATGGCCAGGATCTCTACCAACCCCGCGTCGACCCGGTGGAGGTGCGGCGACGGATCGGCATGGTGTTCCAAAAACCGAATCCCTTCCCGAAAACCATCTACGAAAACATCGCCTTCGGGGCCCGCATCAACGGTTTCCGTGGCGATATGGACGAACTGGTGGAACGCTCATTGCGCAAGGCAGCCGTCTGGGAGGAGTGCAAGGACAAACTGCAGGAAAGCGGCCTGGCTCTCTCCGGCGGCCAGCAGCAACGGCTGTGCATCGCCCGCGCCATCGCCACCGAGCCGGAGGTGATTCTGATGGATGAACCCTGCTCCGCTCTCGACCCGATCTCCACCCTCAAAATCGAGGAGACGATGCATGAACTCAAACGCAGTTACACGATCATCATCGTCACCCACAACATGCAGCAGGCCGTCCGCGTGGCCGACATGACAGCCTTTTTCAATGCCGAAGCGGTCGACGGCGGCACCGGCAAGCTCGGCTATCTGGTGGAGTACAGCGAAACCGAGAAAATCTTCAATGCCCCTGGCCAGCAGGCCACTCTGGATTATGTGAGCGGCCGCTTCGGCTAATCGGCTTCGCCGCAAGGCTGTTGCTGGCGGATCCAACATCGCGGCCTTGAAGAAAGGGTGCCGAGGTTCCAAAGAGCCAACTTGAGAGGGCAGGCAGAAACCGTATCGCCGGATCCGACGCGATCCGCACGGAGGTGGCATTGGTGCAGAGCAGCGGTGGATGCATGCCCCACTCCGGGTTCACAGCCACGCTGCGAACAGTAATCGCCGAACCTCCGCACGTCTGGTGACTTTCTGTCGGCAATCGGCAGGCCCGAACCCCAGCAGGCTGCAAATACGCCCCACCGAAACCACGCAGCGGCTTCTGCGCGGTCTACAGCAGAAAAAAACCGGCCCGAAGACCGGTGAAAGAACGGAGAGGGAGGGATTCGAACCCTCGATAGAGTTGCCCCTATACAGCATTTCCAGTGCTGCGCCTTCGACCACTCGGCCACCTCTCCATGGGCAGAATGGGGCCTGAGGCAATGTAGCAGGCAGCCATGCCCCGGCATCCATGACCCGCAGCTTCCCGATCACCGTGCACTGGCGACAGGCCGGGCGGGTGATCCGCCACGACGTCCCCGAGGGCGAAACCATCCTGCACAGCTTTGAGCGCCAGGGAGATCCCCTCCCCTTCAGCTGCCGCAACGGCTGCTGCACCGCCTGCGCCGTGCGGGTGATCTCCGGCGAGATCGACCAGCGCGAGGCCCTCGGCCTCTCGCGCGAGCTGCGCGCCCGCGGTTACGGCCTGCTCTGCGTGGCCCGGGCCACCGGCCCGCTGGAGGTGGAAACCCAGGACGAGGACGAGGTCTACGAGCTTCAGTTCGGCCGCCACTTCGGCCGGGGCAAGGTGCGGCCAGGCCTGCCGCTGGACGAGGAGTGAGGAACGACGCCATGAACGATCTGAGTCTGAGCGCGCGGGCACGGCAGGAGTGCGGCCTGCCGGAGGCGGAGCTCGACCGCCTGGCCGGGGTGGCCCGCCGTGCCGCAGCGGCGGGCGCCGAGCCGCTGCGGCGCCTGTTCGGCCAGCTGGAGCACATCCGGGCCAAGGGCAGCGCCGGCAATCTCGTCACCGAGGCGGATCTGGCGGCAGAGGCCGCCGTGCTCTCGGTGCTGGAGGCTGACACACCCCACTTCCCGGTGCTGGCCGAGGAGAGTGGGCGCCGCAGTGGCCAGGGCGAGCTGGAGTGGTGCGTCGATCCCCTCGATGGCACCACCAACTACGCCCACGGCTTTCCGGTGTTCGCCACCTCGGTGGGGCTGCTGTGGCGGGGTCTGCCCCTGCTCGGCGCGCTGGAGCTGCCCGCCCTGGAGCAGAGCTTCTGGGCCGCCGCCGGCCAGGGAGCCTGGCGCAACGGCGCCCGCCTCCAGGTGAGCGCCTGCTCCCAGATCAGCGATGCCCTGCTGGGCACCGGCTTCGCCTACGACCGCACCAGCCGGCGCGACAACAACTACGCCGAGTTCGCCCTGTTCACGCACCGCAGCCACGGCGTGCGGCGAGCCGGGGCGGCGGCGGTGGACCTGGCCTGGGTGGCCGCCGGGGCGCTTGATGGCTACTGGGAGCGCGGCCTCTCCCCCTGGGATCTGGCGGCGGGGGTGGTGCTGGTGGAGGAGGCCGGTGGTGTGGTCAGCGCCTACGACGGCAGCCTCCTCACAGTGGCCGACGGACGCCTGATTGCCTGCGCCCCGGGGCTGCACCGGCCGATGGTGGAAGCGCTGGCCCAGTGCCGCCCCCTCGCCGGCAGCAGCTATGGCGCCCCCGAACTCGACCGCGAGCAAACCGCCTGACCCCCGCGCCAGGCGCTCCATAGGATCGCCCCGCCGGAACCGCACCCCTTCCCCGTCCATGGCCCTGCAACCCGCCGCCGGCGTCCGCGACCTCAACCCGCGCGAGGTCGACCGCAACCGCCGCCTGTGCGAGCTGCTGGCGGAGGTGTATCGGCTCTGGGGATACCAGGAAGTGGCGCCGCCCGCGATCGAGCGGCTCGACACCCTCGAGGCCGGCGGGGCGATCGAGGAGCGCGAACTGGTGCGCCTGGTGGCGGATGAACCCCTCGGCCTGCGGCCGGAGCTCACCGCCTCGATCGCCCGTGCCGCCAGCACCCGCATGGCCGACCGTCCCCGGCCGCTGCGGCTGTGGGCCTGTGGCAGCACCTTCCGCAGCGCCACCAGTGAGGGGGGAGGCCTGCGCTTCGGCGAGGAGCTGCAAAGCGGGGTGGAGTTGCTCGGCGTTCCCTCCCCCGCAGCCGACACGGAGCTGATGCATCTGCTGCTGGCGGCGGTGGCCACCCTTGGTCTGCGCAGCGAACACCGGCCCACCCTGCTGGTGGGGCACCACGGCCTGCTCAACGCCCTGCTCGGCCAGGTGTCCGCCGGTCAGCGGGGCCCCGTGCGCTCCGCCCTCACCGACTTCGACCCACTCGTGCTGGAGGCGCTGCCCCTGGCCGCCAGTGAGCGGCAGCGGCTGGGGGCTCTGCTGGCCCTGCGGGGCGAGCCGGCGCAGGTGCTCTACCAACTGGAGCAATGGCTTGGACCGATGCCGCTGCTGGAGAGCCTGGCCCGCACGCTGGAGAGCGTGGTGCCCCAGGCCACGGCGCTGGGGGTGCGGCTGCAGCTCGATCCCACCTTCCAGCCGCACTTCGATCTCTACGACGGGCTGGTGTTCAAGTTAGTCTGCCAGGGGAGCGAGGCACCGGTGGCAATTGCCAGTGGCGGCCGCTACGACGCCCTGGTGGGGCATTTCTGCAACGATCCGGCCCTGCGGGCGGGCACCGGCTTCGCCTTCGCGGTCGAGGCGATCCGCGAACTGCTTGGTGCCATCCCTCCCGCCGAGGCGGAGAATCCCTGGCTGGTGGCCGCCAGCGCCGAGGCGGGGCTGGGCTCTGCCCTGGCCCGCATGGCCGAGCTGCACGCCCGTGGCGAGAGCGCCGAACTGTGCCCGGAGCCCCTGGCCAGCGCCGCTGAAGCGGAGCGCGTCGCCGCCCTGCGCGGCTGCCGCGGCGCCGTTTGGCTGGCTGCCTAGGATCCCCAACGCCGCTGCCGAGACCCGATGGCCCACACGATCGTCACCGAGATCTGCGAAGGGGTGGCCGATTGCGTGGATGCCTGTCCGGTGGCCTGCATCCACCCTGGCCAGGGCACCAACACGCGGGGCCTGCCCTTCTACTGGATCGACGCCGACACCTGCATCGACTGCGGCATCTGCCTGCAGGTGTGCCCGGTGGCCGGCGCGATCCTGCCCGAGGAGCGGCCAGAGCTGCAGAAAGCCGGCTGAGCGGCAGGAGCGCAAGGTGCTCTACCTGCGTCCGTACCAGCTGGTCTACGTCAAGAGCATCAAAACGGCCTCCACCAGCGTGGAGCTGGCCCTCGAAACCCTGATTCGCCCCGACAGCCGCCCTTCCACACCCTTCACGGAACTGGATGGCTCGCTGATCGGCTTCCGGGGGCGCGATCCGGCGGAGGATCCGCAGCATGGCAGCGCTCGCTTCTGCTGGAACCACATGCCCCTGGCCCAGATCCGGGAGCGGATCGGCCACGAAGCCTTCACGGATTGTCTGAAGGTCTCCAGCCTGCGCAATCCCTACGAACAGGTGATCTCAGCTTTTCACTTCTTCACCCCGTTCAAAGTGGGCGATGCTGTCGCCGCCCTGGCCGAAGGCAGACCCGAACGGATCCGCCAGCGCTTTGCGGAGTACGTGCTGGAGGGAGAGGCGCCTCTTTACAACGGCGACGAGCACTTCAGCCTCGATGGACAGCTGGCCATCCATCACTTCGTGCGTCTGGAGTCGCTGATCTCGGATCTCAGCATCGTGCTCGATCGGATCGGTGCCGGAGATCGGCGGCAGGAGCTGGTGGCGGGCCTTCGCCATTGCAAGAATTCACGCCGACGCGAGACACCCCTCGAACGCCGCCATTACTACGACGCAGCAAGCCTGGAGCGGGTAAACCAGCGCCTTGGGCCTTGGTTCGCCTATGGCGGCTACAGCCGATGGAGCGGTGGGGATCTGGGCGGCTGAGCCGGTGCAAGGGGGGCTTGGACCCCAGCCGGGTCGGGGTTCGGGGACCACGCCAGAGCCAACGCCGGGAACGCCGCCTACAGCTCGCTAAACTCGTGTTCGAGCACGTCAATTTCGCCATGCCGGTTCTGGAAGAACAGGGTCAGATCCAGATCCATACGGAAAATATCTTTCCGATCATCAAGAAGGCCGTCTACAGCGGCCATGAGGTTTTTCTGCGGGAGCTGGTCAGCAACGGCGTCGATGCCATCAGTAAGCGGCGCATGGCCGCGATGGCGGGCGACTGCACAGAAGGCCCGGAGGGATGCATCAACATTCGCCTGGATCGCGAAGCCAAAACTCTCACCATCTCCGACAACGGCATCGGCATGGATGCCGAGGAGGTGAAGCGCTACATCAACCAGGTGGCATTCTCGAGCGCAGAAGAGTTTCTCGAGAAGTACAAACAGGAGGGCGACGCCATCATCGGCCATTTCGGCCTCGGCTTCTACTCCAGCTTCATGGTGGCCCGCCAGGTGGAGCTGGTCAGCCTCTCGGCGCGCGAGGGGAGCGAAGCCGTGCGCTGGAGCTGCGACGGATCGCCCCGTTTCCAGCTCAACGCCGCGGAGCGCAGCGAACCCGGTACCGATGTGATCCTCCACCTGCTGGAGGAGGAGCTCGAATACATCGAGCCTTCCCGGATCCGCACCCTGATCTCCACCTACTGCGACTTCCTGCCGGTGCCGGTGCAACTGGAGGGAGAAACGGTCAACAAGCGGGAGGCCCCCTGGCGCTCCAGCCCCCGTGAGCTCACCGACAACGACTACATCGAGCTCTATCGCTACCTGTATCCCTTCCAGGGCGATCCCCTGCTCTGGGTGCACCTCAACACCGATTACCCCTACAGCCTGCAGGGAATCCTCTATTTCCCCCGCATCAGCGGCCGCGCCGACTGGGAGAACGGCGAGATCCGCCTTTACTGCAACCAGGTGTTCGTTTCCGATTCGATCAAGGAGGTGGTGCCCCGCTACCTGCTGCCCCTGCGCGGCGTGATCGATTCGCCCGACATCCCGCTCAATGTGAGCCGCAGCGCCCTGCAGACCGACCGGCGCGTGCGCTCGATCGGTGGCTTCGTGGCCAAGAAGATCGGCGACCGCCTCAAGGAGCTGCGACGCGAGGATCCGGCCCGTTATGCGGAGATCTGGGATTCGCTGGCCCCCTTCATCAAGATAGGGGCCATGGAGGACGACAAATTCGCCGAGCAGGTGGCCGATCTGGTGCTGTTCCGCACCACCGCCCCCGCGGCCGGCGAAGGTGAGCAGGCCGATCCGGTTGCTGCCGGCGAGCACGCCTACACCACCCTGGCCGGGTACCGCAGCCGTCTCAACCAGGCCGATGCGCAGCGCATCCTCTACTGCACCAACGAGGCCGCCCAGGCCGGAGCGCTGGCGCTCTGGCAGGCGCAGGGGGCCGAGGTGCTGCTGGCCGACACGTTGATCGATGCCCAGTTCATCCCCTGGCTGGAGCACCGCCACGGCGAGCTGCGCTTCCAGCGCGTCGATGCCGAGCTCGATGCGAGCCTGCACGACGATGCCCCTGATCTGGCTGAGGCTGATGGCCAGCAGACGGGCGAGAAGCTGCGCGAGCTCTTCCGCGCCGCCCTCGGCGATGAGCGCATCACCGTGAAGGTGGAGGCGCTCAAGGGCGAACAGGCGCCGGCGGCCCTGATCCTGCTGCCCGAGCAGATGCGCCGCATCAACGACATGGGCGCCCTGATGGAGCAGCGCCTGCCCGGCCTGCCCGACCACCACGTGCTGCTCGTGAACCGGCGCCATCCGCTGGTGGAAGGCCTGCGCAAGCTGGAGTCGGGCGCCGTGATCACCGGCTCCAGCGACGACTCCCCCAGCCATCGACTCGCGCTCGACCTCAGCCGCCATCTCTACGAGATGGCTCGCTTGGCCGTGGGCGGCCTGGAGCCCAACCAACTGGCGGGCTTCCAACAGCGCAGCGCTGATGTGATGGGCCGGTTGATGGAGCGGGGCCTCTGAATCCCGTGCCGCTGGCCGCCCCGCGCCTGCGGGGCCTTGTCTTCCCGGGGCGCTCGCGGCTGCTGGCGGCGGTTCTTTCTCTGGTTGTGACGGTGCTGCTGTTGGCACCGCTGGCCCTGGCCCGGCGCTCCCCGCTCCGCCCCGGCGCCTCAGCCCCCCCTGCCGCACCGGGGCCGGCGGTAACCGTGCGGGTGCTGATGCCAGCCCCCTTCGCCGACGCCACCGCTGCGCCGGTGCGGCAGTTCAACGCCAGCCATCCCGGCCTGCGCCTGGAGGTGGTTCGCGGTCCCCTTGACAGCGAGGTGCTCTCCGATCTGGCGGTGAGCAGCCTGCTGCTCGGCGACACCCCCTACGACCTGCTGCTGGTCGATCAGACCTGGACGGCCCGCTTTGCCGCCGCGGGCTGGCTGGCGCCGCTGGAGCCCCTGCTCGGCGACGCTGTGCTCGATGGGATGGTGCCTGGGGCCCAGCTCGGCACCCGCTTCGACGGCCACCTCTGGCGGCTGCCGCTCCAGGGCGACACCGGCCTGCTCTACTGGCGCACCGACCTGATGGAGCGCCCCCCGCGCGACACCGCTGAGCTGGAGGACATCGCCCGCCGGCTGCAGCGTCAGGGCAGGGTGCGCTGGGGTTATGTCTGGCCGGGCCGTCAATACGAAGGCTTGAGCTGTGTGGTGAGCGAAGTGCTGCAGGCCTTCGGGGCCCGCTGGTGGGAAAGCGGCCCCGGCCTGGCCGGTGGCCGCCCCAACCTCAACGACCCACGCGCCGTGGCGGCCGTGGCCTGGTTGCGCCATCTGATCGACAGCGGCATCACCCCCCCCGCGGTAGCGGGCTTTGCTGAAAACGAGTCGCTGCAGCTGTTCGCCGCCGGCCAGGCGGCATTCCTGCGCAACTGGCCCTATGCCTATGCCCTGCTGCAGCAGGACGGGAGCGCGGTCCGCGGGCGGGTCGGGGTGGTTCCACTGGTGGGCGCCCCGGGCCAGCGCGGCGGCGGAACCCTCGGCAGCTGGGGCCTCACGCTCCTGCGTGGCAGCGCCCACCCGCGGGAGGCGGCCGAGGTGATGCGCTGGCTCTGCGGCGAGACGGTGCAGCGCCATCTCGCCCTCCACTACGGCTACGCCCCAACCTGGGCCAGCCTCTACAGCGATCCAGAACTGCAGCGCCAGCAACCGCTGCTGGCGGTCCAGGGCCAGGCCCTTGCCAGCGCGGTGGCACGGCCCACCACTCCGCTCTATGCGCAGCTCAGCGATGCGCTGCAGCGCGGTGTCAACGGCCTGCTCACCAGCCAGGACAACGCCGCCGGCACCATGGCCGCGGTGCAGCGCCAGAGTGAGGTGCTGCTGCGCGCCAGCGCCGCTGCCCCGCCCCCGCCGAACGCGCCATGACCGCCTGGCTGCTGATGCTGCCCGCCCTGGCGCTGTTGGTGGTGGTTTTCTTGGGGCCTCTGCTGCGCTACGGCTGGCTGAGCCTGCACGCCAGCTCCCTGCTCACCGGCCTGGAACCGTTGGCCAACGGCGGCGCCAACTGGCAGCGCCTGCTCCACGATCCCCGCTTCTGGCAGGACGCCGGCCAGAGCCTGCGCTTCGCCCTGGTCTCGGTGGGTCTGGAGCTGTTGCTGGGGCTGGGCCTGGCCCTGCTGCTGCAGCGTCCGCGCAGCGGCTGGCTGCGGGCGGCGGTGCTGCTGCCCTGGGCCCTGCCCACCACCGTGATGGCCCTGGGTTGGCGCTGGATCTTCAACGATCCCCACGGACCGCTCAACAGCCTGCTCGTCGCCGTCGGCGCCGAGTCCTACGGGTTCCTGTCCACACCCGCGAGCACCTGGTTCGCCGTCGTGGTGGCCGATGTCTGGCGCAGTACGCCGTTCGTGGCGCTGTTGCTGCTCGCGGGCCTGCAGGCGATCCCGCCCGACCTTCACGAGGCCCTGGTGCTCGAGGGCGCCGGCCGCTGGCAGATCCTGCGCCGCCTCACCCTGCCGCTGCTCACGCCGTGGATCGGCCTGGCGCTGCTGTTCCGGCTCGCCCAGGCCCTCGGGGTGTTCGAGCTGGTGGAGGTGCTCACCGCAGGGGGGCCGGCCGGCAGCACCGAAAGCCTGGCCCTCTACGCCGGCCGTCAGGCCCTGCGCTTCCTCGACTTCGGCTACGCCGCCACCGTGCTTCTGGCCACCTTCGCGCTGCTGCTGGGGCCGGGTCTGCTCTGGCTGCTTCTCCAGCGGCGGGCGGGAGCGACCAGCTGATGCGGGCCCTGGCGCTGCTCTGGAGCCTCGGCCCCCTGCTCTGGCAGCTGATCACCTCGCTGCGGCCGGCGGAGGCGCTGGTGGGCTCAGGCGCCGGCGGCTGGACCCTGGCCAATTACCGCCAGCTGCTCGCCGCCGACCCACCCTTCTGGCGATATCTGCTCAACAGCACCGCCCTCGGGCTGGCGGCCACCGCCCTCACCCTGGCGCTGGCCCTGCCCTGCGCCTACGGACTGCAGATGCAGAAGGGGGTGCTGCGCTGGGGCACGCTCACGGCGCTGCTCGCGGCCAGTCTGTTCCCCACCGTGCTGCTGTTTCTGGCGCTGCTGGAATGGGCGCGGCGCCTGGGGCTGGCCAACCATCTGCTGGCCCTGGCCCTGCCCTACGCCGCGCTCTCCCTGCCGCTGGCGATCCTGCTGCTGCGCGCCGCCCTGGCCGATCTGCCGCCGGAACTGGAGGATGCCGCCCGGCTGGAGGGGCTCGGCCCGCTGCAGCGGCTGCGCTTCGTACTGCTGCCCCTGCTGACGCCGGCCCTGGGCAGCACCGCCATTCTGGTGTTCCTGTTCAGCTGGAACGAATACCCGATCGCCCTCACCTGGATCAGCCGCGACACGCTGCTGACACTGCCCACCGCCATCGCCCGTCTCGGAGCCTCCTCGGTGTTCACCATCCCCTACGGCGCCTTCGCCGCCGCCACGGTGCTCGGCAGCCTGCCCCTGGTGGCGGTGCTGCTGCTGTTCCAGCGCTCGATCGTGGCCGGCCTCACCCAGGCCGCGGTGAAGGGATGAGCCAGCTGGAACTCCACCAGCTTGGCCGGCGCGTGGGCGGGCGCCCGCTCCTGAGCGGCCTGGAGCTGCAGGTGAGCGGCGGCGAATGCGTTGCCCTGCTGGGGCCCAGCGGCTGCGGCAAAACCACCACCCTGCGACTGGTGGCAGGCCTTGATGCGCCGGAGCCTGGGAGCCGAATCGTGCTCGACGGACGCGACATCACCCAGGAACCACCAGGGCGGCGGCGGGTGGCGATGGTCTTCCAGAGCTACGCCCTCTATCCCCATCTGAGCGTGCACGGCAACCTGGCCCTGGGCCTGCGGGTGCGGGGGGTGGCGCTGCGGGAGCGGGAGCGGCGCATCGACGCGGTTCTGGAGCTGTTGCAGCTGGGCGGACTGCGGGAACGGCGGCCGGCCCAGCTCTCGGGCGGCCAGCGGCAGCGGCTGGCGCTGGCCCGGGCGTTGCTGCGCCAGCCGGCGCTGATGCTGCTCGATGAGCCGATGAGCAACCTCGACGCCCAGTTGCGCGAGGAGCTGCGGCCGGAGCTGCGGCGCCTGCTCTGCGGCGGCGAGGCGCCGGTGCTCTACGTCACCCACGACCAGCAGGAGGCGATCGGCCTGGCGGACCGGCTGGCGGTGCTGGAGGGCGGGCGGCTGCAGCAGCTGGGCACGGCGCGGGAGCTGTACGAAGCCCCGGCCAACCGCTTCGTGGCCACCTTCCTGGGCCGGCCGGCGCTCAACCTGCTGCCCCCCCGCGACGGTCGCCAGCTGGGGCTGCGGCCGGAGCACCTGCGGCCGGCGCGCCAGGGCGGCCTGGCGGCCCGGCCGCTGCGACGGCAATGGTGGGGGTCGCAGCAGCTGGTGTGGCTGGAGAGCGAGCAGGGGCCGCTGCGGATGCTGATCGGGGCGGAGGCTGCTCTGGACGACAGCCTGCGGGTGAGCTGGGAACGCCGCCATGAGCTCTGGTTCGACGCCGCCAGCGGCTCCCGCCTCAATCCGCCTGCCTGAAGCTGGGGAAGGGAATTTGCTAGGGTTCCGGCCTGGGTGAACAGCCCGGTTCTTTGTTTTCGGTTGATCGTCATGTCCCGGGTCTGCCAACTCACCGGCAAGCGCGCCAACAACGGCATGGCCGTCAGCCACTCCCATGTACGCACCAAGAAGCTGCAGCAGGTGAACCTGCAGGAGCGGCGGCTGTGGTGGGCGGAGGGCAAGCGGTTCGTGCGTCTGCGGGTGTCCACCAAGGCGCTGCGCACCATCCAGAAGAAAGGTCTGGCTGCCTACGCCAGCGAGCTCGGCGTCAACCTCGCCCGCCTCTGAGTCTGGCCATGGCCAGTGGGGGCCTGTCGCGGCGGCAGTGGCTGAGTGGCCTCGGGGCCGCGAGCCTCGGCCTCTTTTTGTTGCCCCCCCGCGCTCAGGCGCTCGGGGGCGTTCTGCCGGAGATCGATCAGCCGGCCCCCCCGTTCGATCTGGCCGCTGTCGTGCCGGATGCCCGGGGGCAGGCGGTCAGCAGCCACCGCAGCCTCGCCGACTTCGCGGGCCGCTGGTTGGTTCTCTATTTCTACCCGCGTGATTTCACCAGTGGCTGCACCCTGGAGGCACGCGGTTTTCAGCGCGATCTGGCCGCCTTCCACCGGCTTGGAGCCGAGGTGGCCGGCATCAGCGCCGACGACGGCGAGAGCCACGAATCCTTCTGCGGCAGCGAGGGCCTGGCGTTCCCGCTCCTCTCGGACACCGACGGATCCGTGAGCCGCCGCTACGGTTCCTGGATCGCCCCGTACTCCCTACGCCACACCTTCCTGATCGATCCGCAGGGCACCCTGCGCCAGGTGTGGACCGCCGTGCGGCCCGCCGGCCACAGCGCCGAGGTGCTGGCCGCCCTCCAGCAGCTGCAGGAGAGCGAGGCACTAGCCGCCAACCCGATCGCCGCAGTGCGCTGATGCTCCCCTCCGTGGTCTCCCGCCGCAACCTGCTGCGTGTTCTCGGCGGCCTCGGGGCGGCACCATTGCTCGCCGGGCGTGTGCCGCCGGCGCAATCCGCTCCCGCCGGCGGCAACGGCAGCCTGCGCTTCCTGGCGGTGGCCGACACGGGCAGCGGCAACGCCAACCAATTCGCCGTCGGCGAGCAGATGGCAGCGCGGCACCGTCTCCAGGCGGTGGATCTGGTGCTGATGGGCGGCGACAACATCTACCCAGCGGGGAACCTGCTGGATGTGGAACGCACCTTCCAGCGCCCCTACCGGGAGCTGCTCAGCGCCGGTGTGCCGTTCCATGCCGTGCTCGGCAACCACGACATCCGCACCGACAACGGCGATCCGCAGGTGCGCTACCGGCCCTTCGGCATGGCGAATCGCTGGTACAGCCTGCGCCGCGGGCCGGTGGCCTTCTTCCTGCTCGACACCAACGTCAACGCGCGCTGGCAGCATCAGATGCCCTGGCTGAAGAAAGCGCTCGCCGCCAGCGACGCCCCCTGGAAGGTGGTGGTCGGCCACCACCCGCTCTACTCGGCCGGCCTCTACGGCGATGATCCGGCGGCCATCGCCCGCCTCACGCCGCTGTTCGAGCGCCATGGCGTGCAGCTCTACATCAACGGCCACGAGCACAACTACGAGCGCACCAGGCGCATCCGCGGCACCACTTACCTCACGGTGGGCGGGGGCGGCGCCTGGCTGCGGCCCGTGGTGGCCAACGCCCGCAGCGCCCGCGCCATCTCCACCTACAGCTTCGCCGAGCTCCACGTTGTCGGCGACAGCCTCACGCTCGACGCCGGGAACCTGCGCGGCGAGCGCATCGACCGGGCCGTGCTGCCGCGCCTGAGCGCCTGAGCCGCAGGCTCAGCCCAGCCAGGCCCGCAACAGCGCGCGGTGGGGCTCGGTGCCGGCGCGCTGGGCCTCGATGCGCGTCCGCTCCGGTGGCGTTTCCAGGGCCTCCTGCCAGCTGAGCAGCAGGGCGGCCTCCAGCGCCTGGGGCGGCCCGGGCGGAGGGGGACCCTCCAGATCGTGGCAGGGGCAGCCGATCGCGGTGGCGGCGGCGGCCACCTTGGGGTCGTAGCTGAGGGCGGCGCAGGGGGCACCGGCCAGGGCCGCCAGGATCAGACCGTGCAGCCGCATCGCCAGCACCAGGCCCGCCTGCTGGAAGCTGCGCAGGGCCTCCGCCGGATCGCCCGGCCGCTGGCTGCGACAGCGCTGCCGCAGCGCCGGCCCGAGCAGGCCCTGGGCCGCAAGCTGCTCCGGCAGCGGCCCATCCTGCTCGGCGTGGAAGGCGAGCCAGATCACCGGACGATCGCTCGTCAGCGCCAGCCGTTCCAGGGCCTGCAGGTAGGGGCGCCAGCGGACGGCATCGAACTGGGGCAGGGGACGCCAGCAGAGCACGATCGGCCCGCCGCTGCCCTGCCAGGGAACGCTGGGAAAGGCCCAGACCGGATCGCTGCCCGCCGTTCCGCCGCCACCCAGGCGGCGCGCCAGGGCTGCCGAGGCCGGGTCGCGCCAGCTGCAGGCGCTGACCAACGGCAGCAGAGCCCGCACCAGCAGCCGGCTGCGACGGCGCCGCAGCGGGCCGAGCCCCTGGCCCCACAGCAACGCCGGCCGGCCGCGCAGCCGAGCCACCACGATCAGCAGGGCGTAGTACACGAGGCTGCGAAAGCTGGTGGCGTCCTGGAGCAGGCTGCCGCCACCGAGCACCAGGGCATCACAGCGACCCAGGGCCTTCAACACCGTTGCCAGTGAACGTCGATCCACCGTCTCCACCCCGAAGCGGCTGCGCACCAGCGCCTGGTCGTGGGCGGTCACCAGCGGGCTGGCGGCGGCGGGCAATTGCTCCAGCAGCACGCTGAGCAGGGCATCGTCGCCGAGGTTGTGCTCGCCGTAGTAGCCGCACAGCAGGGGCCGGCGGCGGCGCTCAGCCCCCGCGCGCGCCGAGGCAGGGGAAAACGGGAGGGGCACGATCGTCGCCGCAGGCGATGCCGCAGCCCGTACATTACGGGGCCCCACCGCCGCCGCATGCACGCCCTGTCCCTGGGAACCTGGTGGATCCACATCACCTCCGTACTGGAGTGGATGGCGGCGATCGTGGCGGTGCAGGCCTACGGGGCCTGGCGTGGCGAGGGTGGCTGGCGCTGGCTGTCCCTGGCGATGCTGCCGGCGCTGGTGAGCGCGATGGCGGCCTGCACCTGGCACCTGTTTGACAACAGCCCGTCCCTGCAAGGGCTGGTGGTGCTGCAGGCGGCGCTCACGGCCGCCGGCAACGGGGCCCTGGCCTTCGCCGCCTGGCACCTGCTGCGGCTGCAGCGCAGCGGCCGGCTGCGCGACGCAGGCTCGCGACCACCGGGCGCATGAGCCACGGATTCCTGACCCTCCTGGAGCGCCTGGCGGCCGTCGATCCGACGGTGTTGTTCGTGCTCTCCCTGCTCCCCTACCTGGCCTTTCTGTGGTGGGCAGCGCGGGTGGAGGCCTTTCCGCGGCTTGCCCTGCGGGGCTTCCAGCTGACGCTGGTGTTCGTGGCGGTCACGATCGGCGCGGCCATTGTGGCGGAAAGCCGCTACCACCAGCTGCTGGCCAACGTCGATGCCCTGCACGGCGGCGCCGAGGCCTTTCTCACCCTCAGCAACCTGTTGGTGGTGCTCGGCTTCCTGCGCCGCGACCCCAGCCCCTGATGGCCATGGCCCGCCGCCACCTGCTGCTGATTCTATTGGTGCTCGGCCCGTGGGGCGACCCCAGCCCAGCCCAGCAGGCCCCGCCGAGAGCTCCGGTGCTACGGGTGGGGGTGGTGGATGGCTCCCAGCCTTGCGCCTGGCGGCACGGGGAGGTGTGGAAGGGCCTGGCGGTCGACCTGTGGAACCGCATCGCCAGCCGTGAGCAACTGGCCTTTGTGATGCAACCGCTGCCGAGCACGGGCGCCCTGCTGGAGGCTGCGGCGGCCGATCGCGTCGATGTGGCGATCGGCTGCCTCAACGTGTCGCCGGAGCGGCTGCAGCGGCTGCGCTTCAGCCTGCCGTTCCAGGAGGACGGCCTGGCGGTGATGGTGCCCAACTCCCGCCTCGACCTGGGACGCGCTTTCCTTTCCTCCCTGTTTGGCCCCACCCTGCTCCAGCTCCTGGGCGGCTACCTGACCGCCATCGCCGTGCTCACGGCGCTCACCTGGCGGGTGGAGGGCTACGGCGCCCGCGAGTCGACGCGCGGCCAGGGGTGGATGCGCAGCGTCAGCAAGCTGTTCCAGGTGCTCGCCACCGGCCCCGGCGGCAACGTGGTGGTCGAGAGCACCCGGGGCAACCTGATCGTGCTGGCGGCCTACCTGGTGCGGATCGTCTCGGCTTCGTTGCTCGTGGGCTACCTCACCGTCACGGTGGTGAATGAGACGCAGGGGCGGCTGAGCGAGCGGTTCGACGGCCCCGACGACCTGCGGGGCCTGCGGGTGGCGGTGCGGCCGGGTTCGGTCAGCGAGGCCCTGCTGCAGGAGGTGAACAGCCGCGGCAGCGGGCCCCCGGCCAGGCCGGTGCTGATCCCCAGGGTGGCCGATGGCCCGCCGCTGCTGATGCGCGGCCGGGTGGATGCGGTGCTGGCCGACAACCTGCAGCTCATCTGGCTGCAGGCACACCAGGGGCAGGCGGGCACGAAGCGGGGGCCACTGACGACACGGCTGGCGCTGCAGGGGATCCGGCCCGAATCCCAGGCCTTTGTCTTCAGCCCCTCCCTGCCGGAGGCCACGGCCGAGCAGATCGATCTGGCCATCAGCGCCGTCAAGCGCAACGGAGTTGTGAGCGAGCTGCGGGAGTCCCTGCTCACGGGCACGCGCAACCGATGAAACCGCAGGCGGCAGGTGAACAAGTCTTACGGGGTCATGGAGCCAGCCGCCCGGCCCCGGAAGATGGGGCGTCGGCACCTGCGCCATGATCGCTCCGCTCCTCTCTCCCGTTCTGGCCCCCGTTCTGGCCGTCACCCCCGCCACGATCAGCTGGTCGCCGAAGGTGGCGCTGGTGATGATCGTCGCCAACGTGATCGCCATCGCCATCGGCAAGGCCACGATCCAGAAGCCGGATGTGGGCCTGAAGCTGCCCAGTTCCAATCTGTTCGGCGGCCTCAGCCACGGCGCCATGCTCGGCACCCTCAGCCTCGGCCACATCCTGGGCCTCGGCGCGATCCAGGGCCTGGCTTCCCGCGGCGTGCTCTGAAGCAGCCACCACGTCTGCCCTGAACTGCCCCCTGCGATCTTCGGATCGCAGGGGGCGTTGGTGTGGGCGGGCGCAAGCGCTGACGGCAGCGGAGGATCAGGCCGGCACGGCGGCACGGCTGGGGCTGGTGGCGGCGCCGCCGAAGCGGTCGCCGAAGCGCTCCAGGATGCGCTCCGCCATCTGGGGCGGCGTGAGGCCGAGGCTCTGCTTGCTCTGCTCCGGGCTGGCGTGGTCCACCAGCACATCGGGGATGCCCAGCCGCAGCACGGGCACCAGCACCTCGTGGTCGTTGAGGCTCTCCACCACGGCGGCTCCGAA
>JBKDSQ010000059.1:0-32742 GCA_046340895.1 Synechococcaceae cyanobacterium
CGCCCATGCTGCGCATCGCCCATCTCCTGGAAGCCCAGCTGCGCGCGGCGATGGAGCGGGCCCTGCCGGAGGCAACGCAGGCGGCGGGCCAGTCCCTCGACCCCCAGCTGGTGCCGGCCAGCAAGCCGGAATTCGGTGACTTCCAGGCCAATGGCGCCCTGCCCCTGTCCAAGCCCCTCGGCCAGCCGCCCCGCCAGATCGCCGAGGCGATCGTGGAGCAGCTGGCGGCCGAACCGGCCTTCACGGAGCTCTGCCTGGAGCCGGTGATCGCCGGCCCCGGCTTCATCAACCTCACCCTGCGGCCCGAGCGGCTCACGGCCGAGGTGGCGGAACGGCTCGCGGATCCGCGCCTGGGGGTGCCCACTGCCGCCCAGGACGCGGGGGGCCAGCCGCCGGCGCCGGTGATCGTGGACTTCTCCAGCCCCAACATCGCCAAGGAGATGCACGTGGGGCACCTGCGCTCCACGATCATCGGCGACTGCCTGGCGCGGGTGCTGGAGTTTCGCGGCCACCCAGTGCTGCGCCTCAACCACGTGGGCGACTGGGGCACCCAGTTCGGCATGTTGATCACCCACCTCAAGCAGGTGGCCCCGGAAGCGCTCGAAACCGCCGATGCGGTGGATCTGGGCGATCTGGTGGTGTTCTACCGCCAGGCCAAACAGCGATTCGACGACGACCCGCTCTTCCAGGCCGCCTCCCGCGAGGAGGTGGTGCGGCTGCAGGGGGGCGATCCGCTCTCGCTCAAGGCCTGGCGCCTGCTCTGCGACCAGAGCCGGCGCGAATTTCAGAAGATCTACGACCGTCTGCGGATCCGCCTCAGCGAGCGGGGCGAGTCGTTCTACAACCCTTTCCTGGGTGCGGTGGTGGAGGATCTGCGGGCCGCAGGGCTGCTGGTGGTGGATGACGGTGCCGGCTGCGTGTTCCTGGAGGGGGTCAGCGGCAAGGACGGCGCGCCACTGCCGCTGATCGTGCAGAAAAGCGATGGTGGCTTCAACTACGCCACCACCGACCTGGCCGCCATCCGCTACCGCCTGGCGCCGCCACCGGCGGGCGATGGCGCCGGTCGGCTGATTTACGTCACCGATGCGGGGCAGTCGGCCCACTTCGCCGGCGTGTTTCAGGTGGCCCGCCGCGCCGGCTGGATCGGCGAGGGCGTGCGGGTGGAGCACGTGCCCTTCGGCCTGGTGCAGGGGGAGGACGGCAAGAAGCTCAAGACCCGCGCCGGCGACACGGTGCGTCTGCGCGACCTGCTCGATGAGGCGGTGGAGCGCGCCGAGGCGGATCTGCGCCGCCGGCTGGCGGAGGAGGGCCGCCAGGAAGACGAGGCATTCATCCAGCACGTGGCCCGCACCGTGGGCCTGGCGGCCGTGAAGTACGCCGACCTGGCCACCAACCGCATCACCAACTATCAGTTCAGCTTCGATCGAATGCTGGCTTTGACGGGCAACACGGCGCCCTATCTGCTGTATGCCTTGGTGCGCATCGCCGGCATCGCCCGCAAGGGCGGCGAGCTGGCCGGTGCGGGGGCGGATAGGGCCGGCGCGGTGGGCTTTCCCGATCCGCTGCAGTTCAGCGAGCCGCAGGAATGGGCCCTGGCCCGGGAGCTGCTGAAGTTCGACGCCGTGATCGCGGAGGTGGAGGAGGAGCTGCTACCCAACCGCCTCTGCAGCTATCTGTTCGAGCTCAGCCAGGTGTTCAACCGCTTCTACGACCAGGTGCCGGTGCTCAAGGCGGAGGAGCCAGCCCGCGGCTCGCGCCTGGCCCTCTGTCGCCTCAGCGCCGACACGCTGCGGCTGGGTCTGGACCTGCTCGGCATCGAGCCGCTGGAGAGGATGTGAGGCCCGCGGATCAGAACGGCAGGCTCGGCAGCGAATGGGGCGGACCGATGATCGAATCGCCATGGCCGCTTCCAGCTCGTTGTGTCCTATCCCCTGGCCCGCCCCGACGTCGAAACCCTGCAGGCCTACAGCGCGCCGCTGGAGGGCCGGCGCGGCCTGCTTCGGCTCGATTTCAACGAGAACACCGTCGGCCCCAGCCCCAAGGTGGTGGCCGCGATTCGCGCCATCCCTCCGGAGGAATACGCGATCTACCCCGAGTACGACGGCCTGCGCCAGGCCGTGATCGACTCCCTCGGCGGCCCAGCCAGCGGTCTTCTGCCCGACCAGGTGGGCGTGTTCAACGGCGTTGATGCGGCCCTGCACGCCTGTTTCCACGCGTACGGCGCCGCCTGCGAGCGCCTGCTCACCACCAGTCCCACCTTCGGCTACTACAGCCCCTGTGCCCGCATGCAGGGCATGGAGATCGAGGCGATCCCGCACCGGCTGCCTGGCTATGTCTTCCCCTTCGAGGAGATGCTTGCCGCCCTGCGGCAGCGCCCCCCCCGTCTGCTGCTGCTCTGCAATCCCAACAACCCCACCGGCACCCGCCTGGCCGCCGAACGGGTGTTGGAGCTGGCCGCGGCTGCCCCCGGCACCCTGGTGGTGGTGGATGAGCTCTACGAAGCGTTCACCGGCGACAGCGTGCTGCCCCCCCTGATCGCTGCCGCCGGCGGCGGCGACCCCTTCGCGTCCCAGCCCAATCTGCTGGTGCTGCGCTCCCTCTCCAAGACCGCGGGAATCGCAGGCCTGCGCATCGGCTTTGCCCTGGGAGCCGCGCCGCTGGTGGATCGCATCAGCCGCGTCACCGGCCCTTACGACGTCAACAGCTTCGCCGTGGCCGCCGCCCATGCCGCCCTGGCCGACAGCGCCTACGTGGAGGCCTACGTGGCCGAGGTCCTCGCCGCCCGCGATGCCCTGGTGGAGCAGCTGCGCCGGGCCGGCGTGCGCCATCACGTGGATGGCGGCAACTACCTGCTGCTCTGGCCCGGCCAGGATCCGGCCGAGGTGGAGCGGCGGCTGAAGCAGGAAGCGGGCATCCTGGTGCGATCGATGGCCGGCAAGCCCCAGCTCGATGGCTGCCTGCGCGTGAGCCTGGGAACGCGGCCGCAGATGGAGCGGTTCTGGCAGGCCTGGCGGGTGGTGGAGGGGCTCTAGCCCCCCGTTAGCGCATCAGCTCGATCACGGTGCTGTCCCCCAGCGGCGGGGTGAGGCTGAGGGTGCGGCCCGGGCGGTTCACCTTGGTGCCGGCCATCGCATCGAGGAAGGGCTGGGCGCTGCCCTGGTCGCAGCCGGCGGAGGCGCGGCCGCCGTACTGCACCGGGATCACCCGGCGCGGCTGCAGTTCGCGCACCACCTCGGCTGCTTCGGTGCCGGTGTAAACCTTGGCGCCACCGCCCACGCCCACGATCAGCACGTCGGGGCGGCCCAGCAGCACCCGGTCGGCGGGGCTGAGCCGGCCGGCGGTGCCGCCCAGGTGGGCGAACTCCAGGCCGCCCTGCTGCCAGCGCCAGACGGTGGAGGGGCCGAAGCGCTTGCCGCCGAAGCGGTCATGAGGCAGCGAGATGCCCTCCAGCCGCAGGCCGGCCACCCGGTAGGAGCCGGGTTTCACCAGCATCCGGCCGCTGGCCACCGGCGCCCCTTCATCCTTGAGGCGGCTGCTGGCCAGGATCACGTCGGCGCTGACGCGGGGTTCCGCCAGACCGGCGGCGCACCCCACCGCCTGGAAGGGATTCAGCAGCACCGTGGCCCCACCGCCGCGGATCAGCAGGGCGCTGTGGCCGTAGCTTGTGATCGTCACCCCCCCGGCGGCGGCAGCAGCCCCCGGCAGCAGTGCGGCGGTGGCCAGGGTCAGGCTGGCGCCCAGGCGGAGGCCGCCGACCAGCGGCCGAGCGCCGACCTTGGGCCGGGAGCGGATGGCAACGCAACCAGCAGGCATGGCAAGGGGCGGACCGATGCGGTCCCGGCGACGGCGCGAAGCTATCACCGTTCGACGGGGCTCCCCGCGTCCTGCAGGAAGTTGGCCAGCAGCTGGTGGCCGCTCTCGGTGAGCACGCTCTCGGGGTGGAACTGCACCCCCTGCAGATGGGGGTAGTCGCGGTGGCGCAGTCCCATGATCGTGCCGTCTTCGAGCCAGGCGGTGATCTCCAGGCACTCGGGCAGGCTCTCGCGTTCGGCGATCAGGCTGTGGTAGCGGGTGGCCGTGAGCGGCTCGGGCAGGCCGGCGAACACCCCCTGGCCGGCATGGCGCACCGGGGAGGTTTTGCCGTGCATCAGCTCGGCCGCACGCACCACCTTGCCGCCGAACACCTGGGCCAGGCACTGGTGCCCCAGGCACACCCCCAGGATCGGCACGGTCGGGCCCAGGTGCCGCAGCACCTCCAGGCAGACGCCGGCCTGGTCGGGGTCGCCCGGGCCGGGCGAGATCAGCACCGCCGACGGCGCCAGGGCCCGGATTTCCTCCAGGCTCAGCGCATCGTTGCGCACCACCTGCAGATCGCGGGCCAGCGGATGCTCGGCCGCCAGCTCGCCCAGGTACTGAACGAGGTTGAAGGTGAAGCTGTCGTAGTTGTCGAGAACCAGAAGCATGCGCTCGGCGGGCCGGTCAGTGGCCCAACTTATGGAGCAGGGGGGGGAGCAGCAGCAAGAGCGCGATCAGCATCGAGGAGATCGCCGCCACCAGCACGGCCGCCGCGGCGCAATCCTTGGCGATGCGGGCCAGCGGGTGGAACTGGCGCCCGATCGCCAGATCGACCACGGCTTCGGTGGCGGTGTTGAGCAGCTCCAGCACCAGCACCGCCGCCACCGTGAGCACCAGCACCGCCAGCCGATCGACGCTCAGCTGCAGCCACAGGCCCAGTCCGAACACGGTGGCGCCGGTGACGACGTGAATGCGGAAGTTGCGCTGGCTGGCGAAGCCATAGGCCAGGCCCTGGGCGGCGTAGCGGAAGCTGGCGGGCAGGTCGCCGGCCACCTTCCAGGCCCCCGCCCGCAGGCGCCGGCCGCGGCGCTGCCCATCGCGGGGAACATCGGCCAGGGGACGCAGCGGTGCGGAATCCTCAGGAACGAGCATCGGCGTGGCCATCGGCTGCGTGTCCGGTTCCGGAACCCTACCTCGATTCGCCAGGGCCGAGAAGCGGCTCGCCAGGGCCGAGAAGCCTCTCCTGGCGGGCCAGCATTGCCGCCAGGGACGCCTCGTCGGGGTGATCCCATCCGAGCAGGTGCAGCAGTCCGTGGCTGGCCAGGAAGCACAGCTCCCGCGCCAGCGGGTGGCCGTGTTCCTCGGCCTGCCGGGCGGCGGTTTCCAGCGAGATCACGATGTCGCCCAGCTCCAGGGGTTCGCCGTCGTCGTCGCCGGCGGTAGCCGGCAGCGGCGGGGCCTCTTCCTGGGCGGCGAAGGCGAGCACGTCGGTGGGGCCGGCCCGGTCGCGCCAGGCTTCGTTGAGGGCGGCGATCGCGGCGTCGTCGCAGAGCTGCAGGCCGAGGCTGTAGGCGGGGCTGCACAGCGCTGGCGGCAGCTCGGCTGCCAGCTCCGCCAGCCATCGGCTGAGCAGGGTGCCCCATGCCGCCTCGGCCGCCGCCGGCGCGGCCAGGGGGCCGGCATGGCACTGGAGCCCCGCCGGCAGGTCGTCGGCGAGCACGAAGGCCAGATCCAGGGCCGGAGCGCCGCTCATCCCGGCAGCTGGGGCCGGCCCAGCCAGGCGATCAGCACCAGGAAGGCGGTGAGGCCCACGGCGGTGAGGCCGAAATGGAGCAGGCTCTGGCGACCTTTGCGCACCATGTTGCGCATCGCCAGCTTCAGGAAGCTGGGCGGTGCCTCAGCAGGTTTGGCGCTGCCCGGCGCCGCACCGGGGTCGGGGGATGGGGCTTCAGGGGCGGCCGTCACGACGGATTCCGGCAGGGGCGGCGGATCTTGTCAGGCTACCGAGGCCCCCCGGCCGCCGCGCCGATGGGCCCCGTTCAGGCGGCCGCCTCGGCCCCACCCACCTCCACTCCCTGGCGCAGCAGCGCCTGGATGAAGTCGTCGAGGTCGCCGTCCATCACCCCCTGCACGTCGGTGGTTTCCTGGCCCGTGCGCAGATCCTTGACGAGCTGGTACGGGTGGAAGACGTAGTTGCGGATCTGGTTGCCCCAGGCCGCCTCCACAATGTCGCCGCGGATGTCGGCGATCTCCGCCGCCCGCTGCTCCTGGGCGATCACCAGCAGCTTGGCCATCAGCAGCGCCATCGCCTTCTCGCGGTTCTGCAGCTGCGAGCGCTCCTGGGTGCAGCGCACCGCGAGGCCGGTGGGGATGTGCAGGATGCGCACCGCCGTTTCCACCTTGTTCACGTTCTGGCCCCCCGCTCCGCCCGAGCGTGAGGTGGTGATCTCCAGATCCTTGTCGGGGATGTCGAGCTTGACCTCCTCCTCCAGCTTCGGCATCACCTCCACGCCAGCGAAGCTGGTCTGGCGTTTGTCG
Organism: Synechococcaceae cyanobacterium; assembly: GCA_046340895.1. GTDB lineage: Bacteria > Cyanobacteriota > Cyanobacteriia > PCC-6307 > Cyanobiaceae > Cyanobium. The sequence continues at coordinate 6,334 of JBKDSQ010000059.1, forward strand.
TTGGCGTTGAATGGCGAGATTCGCACCAACCTGTGCGTGCCCTTCTCGTTGCGCAGGTAGCCGTAGGCGTAGCGGCCCTCAATCTCGATCGTGCAGCTCTTGATGCCTGCCTCCTCCCCCTCGGAGAGCTCGTCGACAGTGACCTTCATGCCGTGGTCTTCGGCCCAGCGCGTGTACATGCGCATCAGCATCAGCGCCCAGTCCTGGGCGTCGGTGCCGCCGGCGCCGGCGTTGATGCTGATCACGGCGCCCTCCTTGTCATAGGGGCCGGAGAGCAGCCGCTCGAGCTCCCAGCGATCCAGCTCCGTGCGCAGCTGGCGCAGGCCCTGGGCGGCCTCCTCCAGCAGCTCCGCGTCGGCCTCGAGTTCCTGCAGTTCGAGCGTGGCCCGGGCATCGTCCACGGCGGCGCGCCAGCGGCGCAGCTGCTCGAGCTGCTCCTTGACTTCGTCGAGCTGGCGCATCCGCTTCTGGGCCTGCTGCTGGTCGTCCCAGAAGCCGGGCTGGGAAGCCAGCTGCTCCAGGTCTTGCTGGCGCGCGTTCAGGGCCGGAACGTCAAAGACAGTCCTGGGCGTTGCCCAGGCGGTCGGTGAGCTCGGAGAGGTCGCGTTTGAAATCGGTGAGGTCGAACAAGGGTCCCTGCCGCGCTGGATTCGACGCTATCAGCGAGCCGGACTGAGGCGGGCCGGTGCCGGCATGCCCCCTAGGATCCGGGCACAGAGCAGGTGCGTGTTCATGCCGCCGAACCTGAAGATCGACATTTACACCTCCCGCTTTGATCCCAGCTGCATACGCGCCAAGGGTCTGCTGGATCGCGGTGGGCTCGATTACAACGAATTCGACGTTGAGAACGACGACTTCAACCGCGAGGTGATGCGCAAGCGCTCCGGTGGCCGCACTTCCCTGCCCCAGATCTTCATCAACGGCCGTGCGATCGGCGGCTACGAGGAGCTGGCCGGCTTCCTCGCCACGCTCGGCCCCACAACCCCTCCCACCGCCTAGACCCGCGTGACCGCCAGCCCCGGCAACGACGGCGCCCAGTTGTTCGTCGTCGACCCGATCGATCGCCTCAATCCCGCCAAGGATTCCAGCGTGGCGCTGATGCAGGCCGCCCAGCGCGCTGGCCTGCCGGTGTGGGTCTGCACCCCCGCCGACATCGCCGCCGCCGAGCACGGCCCGGCCGGCCACACCGCCTGGGCCCTGGCGCGGCCGGTGCAGCTGGCGGCGATCGAACCCGGGCCCGAGGGTTGGCGGGTGCCCGAGCCCTGGCACCGCCTCGGTGGCGAGGAGCGGCTGCCGCTGCAGCGCTTCGCCCACGTATGGATGCGCAAGGATCCGCCGGTGGACGAGGCCTACCTCTACGCCACCCATCTGCTGGAGCTGGCGGAGCGGCGCGACGGCGTGTGCGTGCTCAACCGCCCGGCCTCGCTGCGGGCCTGGAACGAGAAGCTCAGCTCCCTGCGCTTCAGCCACCTGATGGCCCCCACCCTGGTGAGCGCCCGGGTGGATCTGCTGGCGGCGTTCACCGCCGAGCACGGCGAGGTGGTGCTCAAGCCGCTCGGGGGCCGGGCCGGCCAGGGGGTGGTGTTCGCAGCGGCGGGCACGCCTGGCCTTCGCGCCCTGCTGGAACTGGTCAGCGATCAGCAGCGGTTGCCGGTGATGGTTCAGGCCTTCCTGCCGGGGGTGAGCGCCGGTGACAAGCGCATCCTGCTGGTGGATGGCGAACCGCTGGGGGCCGTGAATCGGGTGCCAACCGCCGGAGACTTCCGCAGCAACCTGGCGGTGGGCGGTGCCCCGGAGGCCGCCGCCCTGAGCGAGGCCGAGCGCCGCATCTGTGCCGAGCTGGCTCCGGCCCTGCGGCACGAGGGGCTCTTCTTCGTCGGCATCGACGTGATCGATGGCCGGCTGAGCGAGATCAATGTCACCAGCCCCACAGGCGTGCGCGAGGTGGAGCGCCTCGGCGGCATCCCCCTGGCCGACCTCACGATCGCGCGTCTGCTGGCCGCTCCGGCTCCATCGCCAGGCTGAGCTGCTGCTGCAGCACCCCAAGCTTCAGGGCCACCTCCTGCAGCTCCCGCTCCGGCCGGGAGCCCCGCACCAGTCCGGCGCCGGCGGTGAGCTCCAGCTGGCCGGAACGCAGGATGCCGCTGCGGATCGCCACCCGCAGGTCCACGTCGCCCTCGCGGTCGATCCAGCCGATCGGGGCGGCGTAGTGGCCGCGCTCGAATGGCTCCAGGCTGCGCAGCCAGGCCATCGCCTGTCGCCGCGGCAGCCCCGCCACCGCCGGGGTGGGATGGAGGGCCTCGGCCAGGTTCAGCAGCCGCTGGCCGCCGCCCGGGCCCAGCTGGGCCGTGATCGGCGTGTGCAGGTGCATCAGGCTGCCGTGGCGGGCCAGGCGGGGATGGCGGGGTCTGCGGGGGCTGAGGCCGGCCTGGCGCAGCACCGCGGTGATCGTGTCCACCACCAGTTCGTGTTCGTGGCGATCCTTGGCGGAGCGCAGCAGCTCCTCAGCAGGCTCCCCCCAGGGAGCCGTGCCGGCCAGCGCGTCGCTGCGCAGCTGTCCCTGGCGCAGGGACAGCAACCGCTCCGGCGAAGCCCCCAGCAGCGCCTCGCCCGCCTGCCGCTGCCAGAGGAAGCGGCAACTGCCGGGCTGGCTGCGGCGCAGCTGGGCCAGCAGCTGCAGCGGGTCGAGCGGGCCGTCGAGGCTGAGCTGCTGCCGCACCGCTAGCACCAGCTTGCGCAGTTCGCCGCTCTCCACCAGCGCCAGGGCCTGCTCCAGAGCCGCCCGGTAGCCGCCGTGCCAGGCGCTGCCGCGGGCGCAGAGCCCGGGCGGCGGCGGTGGGGCCTCCGGGGGCGCCATGCGCTCCAGCAGACGCGCCTTCTCCCACAGTTCCTCGGCGACGCTGCGGGCGGTGATGCCCCCGCCCAGCACGCGCTGCAGCCGCAGCCAGCAGTGCCGCCCCTGGCGGCTGAGCTGCCAGCGGGGCAGCACCGCCTGCACGCCCGGGGCGCCGCTGCCCTGGCGCAGGGGGCTGTCGAAGAAGGCGAAGGCCAGCAGCACCCGCGGCCGGGCCAGGGCCGGGCTGGGGTGCGGCGCACAGGCCAGGCGGCTGAGGCTGAGGCTGCTGAACCGCTGGGCCAGCGCGAAACGGCGCGGACCGCTCAGCTCCAGGCTGTTGCAGCGGCCGGCGGCCGCCAGGCAGAGGCCCGGGGCCCCATCCCAGAGGAAGCGGAAGCCGCCGCCGCTCTCCTCGTCGGGACTCTCGAGCGTGGGCAGGGTGGCGAGCGGATCGACCGGCGCCAGGGGCACCGCCAGGCTGATTACCCCTTCCTCCTCCGGGCGGCGGGCGCTGGAGCGCTCCAGAGCCCGGGCTGCGGCGGCCGACTGCTCCAGCAGGGCGGCGAACCCCTCGGCCGCGGCGGGGCCGTTCGGGCCGGCGGGGCGATCAGGCGACCGATGGCGGGACGGGGGGGCCTGCACCGGGAGAGCTCGGGACCAGGGGGAAAGGCTGCTCAAATGTATGGGCCTTTCCTCGCCCAGCGCCTGCGGCTGCCATGTCCAAGCACCAGGTCGTCGCAAGCCGTTACGCCGGACCGGCGGGCTCCGCTCCAGGCCCCGGGCTGCCGCCGCCACCGCTGCCGGATCGGGCTCGGCTGTGGCGGGCGGCGATCAAATGGCCGATGTACGCCGTGGCGGTGATGCCCGTCCTGTTGGCGGCGGGCTGGCGACTGGGCCGCGGCCTGCCCGTGCGGCTCGATCAGCTGCTGCTGTTTCTGCTGGCGGCGGTGCTGCTGCTGGGCTGGGAGAACCTGGCGAACGATGTCTTCGATGCCGACACCGGTGTCGATACCCACGGCAAGCCCCATTCCGTGGTGAACCTCACCGGCCGGCGCGACCGGGTGGCGGCCCTGGCCAATGCCTGCCTGCTGATCGGGCTGGGGCTGATGGCGCTGGTGGCCCTGCGCAGCCAGCCCCAGGTGCTGGCCCTGGTGCTGGGCTGCTGTGGTCTGGGGTACGTGTATCAGGGGCCGCCGTTTCGGCTCGGCTACCGCGGCCTGGGCGAGCCGCTCTGCTGGCTCGCCTTCGGACCCTGCGCCACAGCCGCCGCCTTGCTGGCCCTGGGTCCGGCCGGTGCCCCAGGCGGGATCCCCTGGGGCACCGCCCTGGCCCTCGGCAGCGGCCCGGCCCTGGCCACCACCCTGGTGCTGTTCTGCTCCCACTTTCACCAGGTGGCCGAGGATGCCGCCCACGGCAAGCGATCGCCGGTGGTGCGGCTCGGCAGTGAGCGGGCGGCGGCGCTCGTGCCCTGGTTGGTGGCCGCCAGCCTGGCGCTGCAGTGGGCGCCGGTGTTGCTCGGCCTCTGGCCGCCCACGGCCCTGCTCGGTGCCCTCGGCCTGCCCCCCGCCCGGGGTCTGATCCGTCTGCTGACGGGCCATCACGACCAACCGGCGCGGATCAGTGGCAGCAAGTTTCTGGCCCTGCGCTTCCAGGCCCTGAACGGGCTGGGCCTGGCGGGTGGGCTGGCGCTGGCGGGTCTGCGGTGACTCTGCAGCTGCGCTGGCGCCCGTTTCGCTTTGCCCTGCCCCAAGCCCTGGTCACCGCCCATGGGGCCTTGCGCGAGCGCCGTGGCTGGCTGCTGCGCCTAGAGCGTGGCGACGGTGCGCTCGGTTGGGGCGAGGCTGCTCCGCTGGGGCCCCCGGTTGCCCCTGGCGGTGCCCCGGAGGCGGTGGGGTTGGCAGCAGGGGGCTGGCGGAGGTCGGCGTTGGAGGCACGGCTGCCCGCGCTGCCGCCGGTCTTCGCCTTCGCCCTCGGACTGGCGCTGGCGGAGCTCGACGGCCTGGGCGGCGCCGCCGCGGGGGGCTGGCAGCCGCCGCCGCCTTCGGCGCTGCTGTTGCCTGCCGGGATGGCGGGGCCTGCGGCGCTGCGTGCCGCGCTCGCCAGCGGACCGCCGCCGCCGGCCGTGAAGTGGAAGGTGGCGGCCCACGACGATCGCGCCGAGCGCGAGGCGCTGGCGGCGCTGCTGACCCTGCTGCCGGAGGGCTGCCGCCTGCGCCTTGATGCCAACGGCGGCTGGGACCGACCCACCGCGTTCGCCTGGGCGGAGCAGCTGGCGGGGGAGAGCCGCTTGGAGTGGCTGGAGCAGCCCCTGCCCCCCGCTGACCAGGCCGGCTTGCTGGAGCTGGCCGGGCGGCTGCCGGTGGCCCTCGACGAATCGCTGCGAAGCGCCGAAGGGCCGCCCGCCGGCTGGCGCGGCTGGCAGGTGCGCCGCCCGGCCCTGGAGGGCGACCCGCGCCCCCTGCTGGCGGCGCTTGCGGTCGGGGCACCGCGGTTGATGGTCAGCACCGCCCTGGAGACGGGCATCGGCTGGCGTCTGGTGGCCCATGCGGCGGCCTTGCAGCAGCGCGGCCCGACCCCCACCGCCCCGGGGCTGGCCCCTGGCTGGAGGCCGGAGGGCGGCCTGTTTGCCACCGATCCGGCCGCGGTTTGGGGAGCATCGGCATGATCCTGCCCTGCGACGGCTCCCGCGATCCGGTCGTCGTGGCGGCGGCCCTGGAGCGCGCCTGGCAGCAGGGCGCGCTGGTGGGCCTGGCGGGAGCTGGCGAGGCTGACCGGCTGGCCGCCGCCCTCGGCCCCGACCCCGCCGCCCTCGCCGGCCGTCTCGGCCTGGGCCCGGGGGTGGTGGTGGGCAGCGGCGGCAGCAGCGGCGCACGACGCTGGTGTGTGCAGCCCCTGGCCCATCTGCGGGCTGGAGCGGCGGCGACCGCCACCTGGCTGCAGGCCTGCGGCATCGATCCGGCCGCCTGTCTGCACCTCAATCCCCTGCCGTTGCATCACGTCAGTGGACTGCTGCCAGGGATCCGGGCGCGTCTGTGGGGCGCCTCGCTGCGCTGGCTGCCGCCGGGGCTGCTGCGGCAGCCGGCGCAGCTGGCGGCGGCGGTGCCCCTGCCCCGCGACCGGCCGGTGTTGCTGTCGCTTGTGCCCACCCAGCTGGGGCGGCTGCTGGCCGATCGGCATGGCCGGGCCTGGCTGGCCGGCTGTCGGCTGATCTGGGTGGGCGGCGCACCGCTGCCGGCTCCGCTGGCGGCGCAGGCGCGGCGCGCGGCTCTGCCCCTGTCCCCGTGCTACGGAGCCACGGAGACCGCCGCGATGGTGAGCGCCCTGACACCGGAGCGATTTCTGGCGGGTGCTGAGGGCTGCGGCCTGCCGCTGATGGATGTGCGGCTGCGGATTGGTTCCTCAGAGGCCCTGGAGGTGGCCACGGGCCGGCTGAGCCCGGGCTGGTTGGAGGGGGGGGCGCTGCGGCCGCTGCCCCTGGCGCCGGGGGGCTGGTGGCGCAGCGGTGATGCCGCCTGCCTGGCTGCTGACGGCTCGCTGCAGCTGCGGGGGCGGCTCGACGGCGCCCTGCACAGCGGTGGGGTGACCGTGTTTCCCGAGGCCCTCGAGCCGCGCCTGCTGGAGGAGGCCGTCGCCGCAGGCCTGGCGGTGGAGGCGGTGCTGCTGCTGGCCGAGGACGACCCCGAGTGGGGGCAGCGGCTGGTGGCGCTGGTGCGCCCGGCCGCCGGGGTGGAGCCGGGGCCGCTGCTGGCGTCCCTCGCGGCCCTGGTGGCGCCTTGGCCGCCGGCCGAGCGGCCCAGGCGTTGGGTGCCCTGCCCGGAGCTGGCTCCCTCTGCGGCCGGCAAGTGGGAGCGTGGGCGCTGGCGGCGCTGGCTGGCGGCGCCCACCCTCCGGTGATCGAGCCCGCAGAAGCGCTTGGCGCCGCCGGGACCGAATAAGGTTGCTGCACAGTTTCCTGCCGCGCCTACGCGCACCGTCGCCAGATGTCCGATCGGGTCGCCACCCTTCGAGCCGGCATCGATCCGAGAATGCGGGGCATCGAATACGGCCCCTCCTATTCGCCGCTATTTCCCAAGGCAGAGGGCTGGAACGTGATCATCGTCGATCATGCCAGCCACACCGAGCTGGTCAAGAAATACGCCCAGTGGGGAGTGGCTACCGAGAAGATTGAGCCGGTGGATGTGGTGCTCAGCGACGAGGCGCCGATCGAGCAACAGCTGGCCCATGCCTATGGACAGTTTGATTATATCGTCGCCTCCCATGTTTTCGAGCATCTGCCCAACCCAATCGCCTTCCTGCACACCAATCATCAGCTGTTGCGCCCCGGCGGAATCCTGCGCTTGGCAGTGCCCGATAAGCGCTTCTGCTTCGATCTGCTGAAGCCGCTGAGCACCGCTGGCCAGCTGATCCAGGCCCATGTGGAGCAGCGCAAGCGGCACACGATTGGCCAATATTTTGACGCCATTTCGATGCACTCTCTCAAGGCCGGTCAGATGGCCTTCCCAGGTGCCTGCGGCACGGATGATCTCGCTCTGCAAAATGATCCTCTGGAGGCCTACCGAATCGCCCACAACTCCTTCCACTCCCCCAGCTACGTCGACATCCACGCCTGGACCTACACGCCATCCAGCTTCTCGGCGATCATGCGCTTGCTGAATGCCAGTGGTCTGCTGGATCTGGCGGTGGAGGCGATCCAGTCGGACGGGGTCTACGAATTTTTCGTCACCCTGCGCAAGCCGTTGCCGGGGGCGGCGGAGGCGGCGCCCGCTGTGCCCGTGCGCGAGGGTCTCTGCCACGATCTGGTCGGCGCCCTGAACGAGGAGCGGTTGGTCCGCTTCCCCTGATCCGCCCAGCCGCCTTCTCCGTCGGCCGTCCTGCCGCGCCTATAGCGGCCGCACTCCGCCCGCGAGCCCCGAGGCCTCCAGCCAGCGCTGCATGGCCGGGGGCAGAGGGCAACGCTGCCGGCTGGTGGTGTCGATCGCCAGGTGGCGGGTGAGAGCCTGCGCCACGTTCTCTCCGTCGCGCTCGAAGCGATAGCGCACGGCGAAGGCGCCCGGATCGAGCCGTTCCGGGCTCAAAGCGATCGCCAGCGGGTCGCCGCAGACCAGTGGTCGGCGGAAATCGGCCTGGCAGTGCACGATCGGCAGGGCTACCGCGGGTTGGCGGCCTGGGGCCGGGAAGATCTCGCCGGCGGGGATGCCGAAGCGCTCGAGGCTCTCCTCGTAGGCCTCATGGCACCAACGCAGCAGCTGGTGAAAATGCATCACGCCGGCGGCATCGGTGTCGCCGAAGCGCACCGTGCGCCGCAGCAGCAGCCAGGCATCGGGATTCATCGGCAGGAGGCAGGGGGGGAGCAGCGGGCAGGCGGGGAGCCTTTCCCACGATGGCCGCGCTCTCCCTCAGCTGCCCGCCTCCAGTGGAAAGGCCGGGAAACCGCGCAGGCCGAGGCCGAACCACAGGCCAAGCCGCAGCAGCCAGTACAGCAGCAGGGCCGCCGCCGCTGCCGCCAGCAGGCGGGGCGGCAGCGGCGGCTGCAGCGTGCGCTGCCGCAAGGAGACAGCCGTCCACACCAACAGAGCAACGGCCAACGGTGGCCCGAAGGCGTGCAGCCGCACCGATTCCTGCAGCTGGCCGGTGAGGGCGGCAGCGGTGGCGCGGCTGAGGAAGCAGCCGGGGCAGGGGATGCCCGTGAGGGCGCGCAGCGGGCAGGGCCAGCCCGGCAGATGGGGTTGCAGACCCTTGAGCGCGAGCCAGCCGGTGAGGCCCGCGGGCAGCAGGTACCCGCTCTTCCGCAGGCGAGTGGCCCAGCGGCGCAGGCGTCGCTGGCTCAGCGGTCGACGGAGCCCATGATCACGTCGATCGAGCCGAGGATCGCCATGATGTCGGCCACCTTGGCCCCCTTGAGAATGTGGGGGAGGATCTGAAGGTTGTTCAGGTCGGCGGCGCGGATCTTGAACCGCCAGGGGGTGACGTCGTCGTTGCCCTGCAGAAACACACCGATCTCGCCCTTGCCGGATTCGAGGCGGGTGTAGAGCTCACCGCCGGGGATCTTGAAGGTGGGTGCCACCTTCTTCGCCACGTATTGGTAATCGAAGCCGTACCACTCGCTGCCCTTGCCTTCCGCGAGGCGGCGCGCCTCGAGGTTTTCGGTGGGCCCGCCGGGGATCATGGCGCAGGCCTGGCGCAGGATCTTCAGCGACTGGCGCATTTCCTCGATCCGCACCCGGTAACGGGCGAAGCAGTCGCCCTCCTTCTGCCAGGCCACATCCCATTCAAAATCGTCGTAGCACTCGTAGTGGTCCACCTTGCGCAGGTCCCAGGGCACGCCGGAGGCGCGCAGCATCGGGCCAGAAAGGCTCCAGTTGATCGCCTGCTCGCGTGTGATCGTACCGAGACCTTCAATGCGCTTGCGGAAGATCGGGTTGTTGGTGATCAGCTTTTCGTACTCATCGATCTTTGGCCCGAACCAGTTGCAGAAGTCGAGGCACTTTTCAAGCCAGCCGTAGGGGAGATCAACGGCTACGCCACCGATGCGGAAGTAATTGTTGTTGATCAGTCGCTGGCCGGTCGCCGCCTCCCAGAGGTCGTAGATCATCTCCCGTTCGCGGAAGATGTAGAAGAAGGGCGTTTGCGCGCCCACGTCTGCCAGGAAGGGGCCGAGCCAGAGAAGGTGGTTGGCGATGCGATTGAGCTCCAGCATCAGCACGCGGATGTAGCTGGCCCGCTTCGGTACCGGAATGTCGGCAAGGCGCTCGGGCGCGTTTACCACGATTGCCTCATAGAACATGCCGGCCGCATAATCCATGCGGCTCACATAGGGCACATACATGATGCTGGTGCGGTTTTCGGCGATCTTCTCCATGCCGCGGTGGAGATAGCCGATCACCGGCTCGCAGTCGATCACGTCCTCGCCATCGAGGGTGACCACCAGCCGCAGCACCCCGTGCATCGAGGGGTGATGGGGGCCAAAGTTGACCACCATCGGCTCGGTGCGCGTTTCGAGCTGGGTCATGGGGGGGCCGGGGCCGGGGCAGCGCGGATTCTAAGGAGGGCTCAGGAGCGGCTGGGTGGAGCCCTCAGGGCGCCGGTGCGGTCGTCGGTGCCGAACAGCTGGCGGTAGGCGGCGGTGGAGACGCAGGCCACCACAGGAAGGGCAACAAAGAGCCCCGCCAGGCAGGCCAGCAACCCGGCGAAGAGCAGCAGAGCTTCCGCAAGCACAAGCAGCAGCACCCGCGCCCAGTGAGGATCCACCTTCCGCCGGCCCTGCACCAGGGTGGCGAGGGGGCCTGGACCCTGCAGCAGGGCAACCCAGGACAGAAAGATCTGCCCCACAGCCAGGTACAGCCCCAGCACCATCATCCCGAGGCCGATCATCAAGCCTGCAGCCCTGGCGTGGGCCATGGGCAGACCCATCACGCCAGTACACAGCCCAATCCCTGCAATCAGCACCATGGCGAACAGCGCCACCAGGCTGATCTGGGCGAGCAGCAGGCGGCCCATGGCTCTGCCGTCCCAGCGCAAGAAGGTGCCCCAGCCCGGGCGGCCTCCCTCGAGGGCGACCCAGGCCCCGCGGATTACGCCGACCATGCCCCAGAGCTGCACCCCGACGAACCCCAGAACGCCGATCAGCACCCTCAGAAGGGGCAGCCCCGGGGTGGCAAGTTGCCCCTGGGCGAGTTCGCTGGGGACGACAAGCCCCTGCAGCACGATCGAGAGAACGGCGTAGAGAATCGAGAACAGGGTGAACGGCCAGGGGGCGCGGCAGAAGGCTTGCCAGCCGTCCTGAAGGGCCATCTCCACGGACAGACGGTTCGTGCTGCCGGGAAGCCGGGCCACGAGAGCAGATGGGTTGGACGTGGCCCTGACGCTAGCCGGCGCGGCCGGATCACCCCTTCCCGCTGCACGGGCGAGCGCGTAGGAAGGACCCATGCAGTCCTTCGACCATCTCCCCGTTCTGGCGGCTGCGGTGCGGCAGGCCTTCGCTGATCTGCCCCGTGCGCCGGAGGCTGCGGCTGCTTGCGCTCCGCCGGCCGCGGTGCTGCTCGACGCCACCCTTGGCGGCGGCGGTCACAGCGCGCTGCTGTTGGAGGCGCATCCCGGCCTGCGGCTGATCGGCCTCGATCAGGACCCCACCGCCCGCGCGGCCGCCGCTGAGCGCCTCGAGCCGTTCGGGGATCGGGTGCGGATCGTGGCGACCAACTTTGCCGATTTCCAGCCCGCGGAGCCGCTGCAGGGGGTGTTGGCCGACCTGGGGGTGAGCAGCCCCCAGCTCGATCGGCCGGAGCGCGGCTTCAGCTTCCGCGCCGACGGCCCGATCGACATGCGCATGAACCCAGAGGCTGGCGAAAGCGCCGCTGCCCTGCTCGATCGCCTCCCGGAGGCCGACCTGGCCGATCTGCTGTACGGCTTCGGCGAGGAGCGGCTGTCGCGGCGCATCGCCCGCCGCCTGGTCGCGGAGCGGGCCGAACGTCCCTGGACCGCCCGCAGCACCGCCGAGCTGGCCTATGCAATCGCCGGCTGTTACCCGCCGGCCGCCCGGCGTGGCCGCATCCATCCGGCCACCCGCTGCTTCCAGGCCCTGCGCATTGCCGTCAATGACGAGCTCGGCTCCTTGGAGCGGCTGCTGCAGCGCGCCCCCGATTGGCTGGTGCCCGGCGGCCTGCTGGCGATCATCAGCTTCCACTCGCTTGAAGATCGCCTCGTGAAGCGCGCCTTCCTCGACGACGAGCGGCTGGAGCGGGTCACCCGCAAGGCGCTGGTGGCCGATCCGGCAGAACGCGACGCCAACCCCCGCAGCCGCTCCGCCAAGCTGCGGGTGGCAAAACGGTCGGCAGCGCTGCCCTGCCGGTCGTGAGCCAGGCGCCGGAACAGGGTGTGATGGCGGACCCAGGGTGCCCCGATGCGAGGGTGTCTTTGCTGATCTGGTGCATCCTGACAGCGATTGCGGCGATCGCTCGGAGGCCATTCATCGCATTGATTGGCTCCCGATTGTCTGTTGCTTGGCGTTTTCTCTGGCGCGACTGTTGGTTGTGGTCTTGCCCCGTACAGTTGCGAGACCATTCAGTGCAGCGATCGCTGGCTGCTCGATGATCCCTCTGGCCTCTTTCGCGTTGGTCATGCCTGCGCTGAGCGGCGTCCGCCCGAGCGATGCGGCCTGGTGGTTGGCGTTGCTGATCCAGCTGACGGCCATCCCCGGCACCGTGCTGCCGGTGCTGCCCGGCTTGGCGCTGCTCCCGCTCGGTGCGCTGCTGTGGTGTCTGGCGGTGGGGTGGAGCACCGGCTGGCCCACCCTCGCGTTGGCGGCGGTACTTCTGTTGATGGGCTGGGGGGCCGATGCCCTCGGCCTGCTGCTGGGGCCCGCCCGGCTGCAGGCCACCCGCTGGGCCTACATCGGCGCGGGGATCGGGCTGTTCGCCGGCCTGTTCGGGCTGCTGCCCGCCCTGCCGGTGGGAGGTCCCCTGCTGGGGGCGCTGGTGGGCCCGCTGCTGGGGGCCAGTCTCGGCGAGCTGCTCACCGCCCCTACCTCACTCGGGCCCATGGGGCTGCTGCGCCTGCGCCGCTCGCTGCTGGTGGGTCTGGCCGTGGTCACCGGCATGCTGGTGAGCCGGTTGGCCCAGGCGTTGCTGGCGTTGGTGGGCGTGATCGGGTTCGTTGTGCTCAGCACGCAGCTGGGCGGCTGAGCTGCCCGGCGCCGGCCACCCCCAGGCAGAGTGCCAGCGGCAGGCCCAGCGCCACCCCCAGCAGCGGATGCACCCCGCCGCTCAGACCCAGCACCGCCAGCTGCACCGCCGCCAGCACCAGCACCGCTCCGGGCCGGCGTCGCACCAGCCGCTGGCTGCGCCAGGCCGCGGCCAGCACCGACCGCTCCTCCAGCAGCAGCAGCGGCCCCAGTGGCAGCAAAACCAGCAGCACAAGCGCCGGCAACAGTGGCAGAAGTCCGACCAGCAGTGCGGTGATGGCGTCGCTGGCGGGCGCGAAGCGGCCGCTCAGGGCCACCAGCGCGGTGCCGGGCACAACCGCCAGCGCCATCAGCGCCAGCGCCAGCAAAGCCGCCAGCAGCAGGCGCCGGCAGCCGGGGAGATCCCAGCGCAGCAGCCGCCGCGGTCCGGGCCGCCGGCCCGCCAGCGCGGCCACCGCCCCGTGCAGCAGACCGTTCGTGCCCCACAGCAGCAGCAGCGCCGTGGCCACCCTTCCCAGGGGCGCCAGGCCCGAGCGAGCCAGCTGCGGCACCAGCAGGGTCGGGAGGGCCAGCAGCCCCGCCAGCAGCAGGCTGAAGCTCAGCAGCGATAGGGCCGCGCGGCGGAAGGCCCGCCATCCGTCCTGGAGGCAGGTCTGCACGAAGCGTTCGCCGCCGCTCATGCCGCAGGGCCTGGCAGGGCGGCTGCGGCGGCATGGGCGGCCCCGAACAGCTGGCGGTAGGCGGCGGTGGAGACACACACCACCAGCGGCACCGCCACGAACAGACCCACCACCATCGCCAGGATGCCCGCCAGCAGCAGCAGCGATTCCACACCCAGCAGGGCCAGCACCGTCCACCAGCGGCGATCCACTGCCGCCTGCCCGCGATGCAATGTGCGCCAAGGGCCGCTGCCCTGCAGCGCCGCCAGCTGCACCAGGAAGTGCTGGCTCACCTGCGCGTAGGTCACCAGGCCCAGCAGCGCCAGGGCGCTGCCGCCCACCAGCAGGAGCGCGCCCGGCGACGGGTTGACAGCGCGCAGCAGCGGTGGGCCGTGCAGCGGGAAGTCGAACTCGAGCAGTTGCTCCAGGCCACTCGCCAGCAGCCAGGTGAGCGGCAGGCTGAGCAGGGTCAGCAACAGGCCCAGCAGCAGGCTGGCCAGCGCCACCCGCGCCAGAGCGGCCCCGTCCCAGCGCAGCAGGGCGGCAAAGCGTGGCCGTTGCCCCTCCAGGGCGATCCAGGCCCCGCGCACCAACCCCACCGTCCCCCAGAGGGCCAGCAGCAGGCTGGCCAGCCGGCACAGCAGCAGGGCCGGCGAGGGCAGGCCCGGCAGTGCGCCGGAGGCGGGGGTCAGGGCGCTTTCCAGCAGCAGCAGCCCGACCGCCAGCGCCGTGACCAGCAGCATGAAGCCGCTCAGCGTCCAGGGGGCACGCCGGAACGCGATCCAGCCGTCGCGCAGGGCCAGGCCCAGATCCAGCGCCGAGGAGGGGGCCGGGCTCAGGGGGGGCATGCGCGCGCCGCAGCTGGTCGGACCCTAGGCAGCCGGGGGAGGGGGCGCCAGCAGGCCGGTGCGGTCACGGCTGCCGAACAGCTGGCGGTAGGCCGCGGTGGAGCTGCAGGCGACCACCGGCAGCGCCACGAACACCCCCACCACCCCGGCCAGCAGCCCCAGCCCCCGCATCACCAGCTGGGCCAGCGCCAGCCCCAGCACCGACCCCCAGCGGGGATCGACCACACGCCGGCCCCGCTCCAGCGTCGCCAGTGAGCCAGGACCCTCCAGCAGGGCGATCGGCCCCAGGAAGCGCTGGCTCACCACCAAGTACAGCAGTCCGGGTACCGGCAACAGCGCCACCAACTTCGCCAGGGAGGCGCTCAGCGGAGTGACCGCCGCCTCCAGCAGCGCCAGCAGCAGCGCCGCCCCGAACGCCAGTCCGGCCAGCGTCAGCACCGCTCCGAGCAGCCGCCCCGTGGCTTGCGGTGCCGGGCTCAGGAAGCAGCGGCGATTCGGCCGTCGCCCCTCCAGGGCGGACCAGCTGGCGCGCACAAAGCCGCACGCCGCCCACAGCTGCACCGCCAGCAAGCCCAGGAAGCCCAGCAAGCCCAGCAGAGCGAGCAGCAGGTCGACGGGGGTGGGGGTGAGGGCCTGAGTCAACAGTCGGCTGAACGGCAGATTGCACAGCCCGGACAGAGCCGACACCAGCATGGAGAAGGCGACGAACGCCCTGGGCGCCCTATGGAAGGCCCGCCAACCCTCGGCCAGCGCCAGGCCCACATCGAGGCCGGCGGGGGCGGCGCGGGCGGACATTGCAGCGCGACATTCTGGGCTCACGCTAGCGATGGCGCAACGCGGTCACGGCACCGCGCACGGCGTCCACCGCCCGGTCGATCTCAGCCGCGCCGGTGCCACGACCCAGCCCGAAGCGGATGGAGGCGGCGGCCTCGGCGCGGCTGCGCCCGAGTGCCGCCAGCACATGGGAGGGGCTTCCCTGGCTGCAGGCCGAGCCGCTGCTCACCGCTAGGCTGCGCCGCAGCTGCCGGTGCAGCTGCCCGCCGTCGACGCCGGCGATGGTGAGGTTGAGGTTGTGGGGCAGGCGGGCCTGGAGGCTGCCATTCACCGCCACGCCCCCCAGGGGCTCCAGCCGGGCCAGCAGCTCGTCGCGCAGCGCCCCGAGCCGCGCCGCCCGCTCCTGCCGATCGGCCAGGGCACCGGCCAACGCCGCCGCCAGGCCCACGACCAGCGGCACGGGCAGGGTGCCGGCCCGCAGGCCCCCCTCCTGGCCTCCCCCCAGCTGCTGGGGCGCCAGCGGCACGCCCGGCCGGCGCAGCAGGGCACCGATGCCCTTCGGCCCGTAGAGCTTGTGGCCGCTGAGGCTGAGCAGGTCGATGCCGGTGTCGGCCATCGACAGGGGAACGTGCCCGAGGGCCTGGGCGGCATCGCAGTGGAACAGGGCTCCGTGGCGCCGGCAGAGCGCGCTGATCGCTTCGAGGGGCTGCAGCACCCCGATCTCGTTGTTGGCCGCCATCACCGACACCAACAGCGTGTCGTCGCCCAGGGCCCGCTCCAGGACGGCCGGCTCCAGAAGGCCGTCCGGCCCCACGGGCAACAGCGTCAGCGGAAAGCCGTGGCGATCGAGCCAGCGCAGCGGATCGAGAACGGCGCGGTGCTCCGTCACCACACTGATCAGGCGGCGCCGTGGCTCGCCCCGCTCCAGCGCCGCCTCGGCCACCCCGCGCAGGGCGAGGTTGTTGGCCTCGGTGGCGCCGCTGGTGAACACCACCCCCTCGGGGGAGGGCAGCGCCAGCGCCGCCGCCAGCGCCTGCCGCGCCCGCTCCACCGCGGCGGCGGCCTCCAGGGCGGGCCGGTAGAGACGGCTGGAGGGATTGGCAAACTGCTCGCGCCACCAGGGAGCCATCGCCGCCAGCACCGCCGGGTCGCAGGGGGTGGTGGCGTGGTGGTCGAGATAGGCGAGCATGGCCCCATGCTGAAGAGTTCTTCCGCCCCCCGCTCTCAGCGGCGCCGACGGCCTTGCCGCCGTCTGTCACCGCCGCTCGCGGCCCCAGGCCTCGCGGCCCTGAGCCTCGCTGCCGTCCTGGTGGGGCCGGCTGCCGTGCCGCTGGGCGCCCAGTCGACCACGTCGATGCCGGGTCTTACGCCCGAGGGCCGGCCGGAGCGACCACCGGGTTTCGTGCTGCTCGAGGAGCGCAGTGGTTTCGATGGCCTGCGGGCACTGGGGGTGTTCAGCCCGCGGCCGGATCCAGGCCAGGCGGGCCTCTGGCGGGTGCAGCTCTGGGAGGAGCGCGATGGGCGCGTCACGGTGGCCACCGACAAGGTGGGCTGCGCACCCGGAGCCGCGTTGCGGATCACCGGCCGCGGCCGGGCGTTGATCGTGCGCGAACTCAATCCCGGCGGGCCGATTACCCCTGCCAACCGGCTCGACCACCTGATCTGGTGGGCGGTCTGCCATCCGGCCATGGCCGGCCGTGATCCCGCCACCCTGGCGGCGGAGGCCCGACGGCTGGGCTTCGATGGCCAGCGTCCGGAGAGCGAGCAGATCCTGCCGGCACCCTGATCGATCCGGGTCGCCAGGCCTAGATTTTGTCCATGCCCAATCCTTCCGATCCCGGGGACCGCGCCGGATCCGCCGCCGTCCCCGACCCAAGTCAGGCCGAGGCCCCCGCGGCGGAAGCCCCGCCGGCGCGGCTGCTGCTCGTCGACGACGAACCCGGACTGCGCACCGCTGTGAAGGCGTACCTCGAGGACGAGGGCTTCAGCGTCAGCACGGCCAACGATGGCGAGGAGGGCTGGACCCAGGCCCAGCAGCTGCTCCCGGATGTGGTCATCACCGACGTGATGATGCCCCGCTGCGATGGCTTCGGCCTGCTCAAGCGGCTGCGGGCGGATGAGCGGCTCGGCGGCACGCCGGTGATCTTCCTCACCGCCAAGGGAATGACCGCCGATCGCATCGCCGGATTCCAGGCCGGCGCCGACGATTACATCCCCAAGCCCTTCGATCCCGATGAGCTCGTGGCCCGCGTGCGCAATGTGGTGCGCCGCCAGGAGCGCCTGCTGGCGGAAGCCGCCCGCTACGCCGACGCCGACATCGGCGCGATGGCCCGCCAGATCACCGAGATCCGATCGATGCTCGGCAGCAGCGGCGGCGGTGGCTCGGCGGGCGTGCGCAAGGCTGCCCCGGATGTGCAGCTCGATTTCACCCCGCGCGAGGCCAGTGTGCTGCAGCTGGTGGCGGAGGGGATGATGAACAAAGAGATCGCCCGGCGCTTGGAAACCTCGATCCGCAACGTCGAAAAGTACGTCAGCCGCCTGTTCATCAAGACCGGCACTGCCAGCCGCACGGAATTGGTTCGGTTCGCCCTCGAGCACGGCCTGGTGGAGTGATCCTGCCGGCGGCGTTCAACCACGGCTGGATCTACCGCGATCGCGTTGCCAGCTCCGAGCACGGTCTGCGCGCCTCCGCCTTCTACGCCGCCCGCCACCGCCATTCCCTTCCGTCCGTGTGGCGGCAGCGGCTTGCGGCCGGGGAGATCGAGCGCAACGGCCGCCCCCTTACGGACGAGGAGCCTCTGGCAACGGGCGATCGTCTCGCCTGGCACCGCCCCCCCTGGCTTGAGGAGGCGGTGCCGGCCAGCTGGCACGTGCTGCACGACGACGGTGACCTGCTGGTGCTTGACAAGCCTGCCGGTCTACCGGTGCTGCCCGCCGGCGGCTTCCTGGAGCACACCTTGCTGCGGCTGCTGGAGCACCGCCATGCCGACGACCCCACAGGTGTGCCCCGGCCGGTGCATCGGCTCGGCCGGTTCACCAGCGGCCTGTTGGTGTGCGCGCGCCGACCCGCCAGCCGCGCCTGGTTGAGCGCGCGGCTGCGGCAGAGCACTGCGGCGGGCGGCGCCGCAGAGTCCACCGATTGCCGCAAGATTTACCGGGCGCTGCTGCCGCCGGGGAGGCTGGCCCTGGCGCCGGGGGCGTCGCTGCGGTTTGAGGGGCCGATCGGGCGCCGTCCCCACCCGCGGCTGGGGCGGATCTGGAGCGCCGGTGTGGCCGGCCAGTCGGGCGACCTGCCGGCCTGCAGCACGCTCACCCTGCTGGAACGCCACCCCGCCGCCGACCTGGTGGCCGTGGCGATCGCCAGCGGCCGCCCGCACCAGATCCGCATTCACTGCGCGGCGCTGGGGGCGCCCCTGCTCGGCGATCCGCTCTATCTCCCCGGCGGTGGCGCACGGCCTGAGGCGCTGCCGGGGGAGGGTGGCTATCGGCTGCAGGCCTGGAGGCTGGAGCTACGGCGGCCGGAGGGCGGCCGTCTGGCGCTGGAGGCGCCCCAACCGCTGGGCCTGGTCTCCAGCACCTAGGTGCTGGGCGGCAACAGGCTTGGATGTGAGGTGCCGACGCGCTAGGCGGCCTGGCAAGCGGCTATGCCGAGCGGCCTTGAAGGGGGCTGCCTATGGCTGGGGATGGCAGAGAATGCTCCCATAAACAATGAATTCCAGCCCGGCCCAGTACGGGCACTCCCGATAGATTTTGTCTTGGTTGAGGGCGATCCGGGAAGCGGCCCCTATGTCGGGCTTGACACTGTTCACCTTCGAGCGCAAGTCGATCGCGCTGATGTCGACCAGGTCGGAGAAGATGGATGCGAAATCTTGGGCTAGGTGTTCTTGACGCAGGAACTTTACCTTGTGGTTTTTGTAGAGACCGGGGGATATCCATTTCCGTGCGTATAAATCGGCGTATCCGGGCTCGCCGGTTTCCTCGATGAATCGTCCCTGCTCAAGCAGGGTTGGGTCTTGGGCTTGCCCAGGACTTCTGTACACCTCAAACGAATAGCGGCTCAAGAGCCAGCTCGGTAGACGGCGAAAGCCGACAATGACCATTCGGTCGCCTACGTCCCAGCCGGGTTCGGCGCTTTTCCGGTCTTCGATCGAGAAGTGATGGTGCTCGGGGTTGCGAACCGCGCCCGGAATCGATGCCAGGATTTCACTGAGTTTGGATCCGCCTGTCTTGGGAAAGTGAATATAGACAAACTTATCGTGTTCGATCATCGGTGCAGGGTGGCACGGGGGTGAGGTAAAGGATTGGAGCGGTTGGGGTGAGGCCGGAAGGCGGGAGTCGCCTCTGGCCAGTAGGGACGGCGGTACCCCGAAAGGGGGCTTGCGGCATGGCCTTTCCGGGCCGCGGCCGGGCCCTGGTTTCGAGAGTGGGTGGTGGAAAGCATCGGCCAATACCTGAATCAGGGCCGCAGCTGTTGCGGTTAGCCAGCCCCGGCGCGTGTTCCTTGGTGAGGTTGGAGGGAACGGATGAAGGATTTTTCGCTGGCCACACTACATCGACTCGCCTTCGGGAATGCCGATTCCGATCTTCGCCTGCCTAGGCGCCGGCCCTGGGCCGGATCCAGAGGCCCAGCCATTCCTGGTCGCGCTCTGGAGCCGAGCCGCGGGCGGGCTCCCACAGCTGCGGCTGCAGCCCGGCCGCCCGCAGCTGCCGATCCAGATCCTGCGGATCGCTGCCGAAGGGCGGCCCACCAGCACGACCATGGCACCAGAACAGCCCCAACAGCCAGCCCCCAGGGGCCAACAGCTCGGTCACGGTCCGCAGGTAGGTGGAGCGGTGGCGGGGGTCGAGGGCGCAGAAGCAGGTGTGCTCCACCACCCCCTGCAGGCTGCCGGCCGCCAGGCCCGCTTGCCGCAGGGCCGCCGCGTCGAGCAGATCCGCCTGCCGCCAGGCGAGTTCCGGCCGCTCGATGCCGTGCCGCCGACGCGCCTCGCGCAGGGCCTCGGCACTGATGTCGAGCCCCACCGCCGCGAAGCCCAGCTCCGCCAGCAGGGCCGCCTCGTGGCCGCGCCCACAGCCGGGTACCAGCACCCGTCCCGGCGGCAGAGGCCGGCGTGGATCGTGGCGCAGGAAGGCCTCCAGGGGCGGCGCCGGCCGCCCTAGCTCCCAGCCGTCTCGCCCCTCCCGGTAGCGCGCGTCCCAGTCCAGCGCCTCGGCCGACACCGGCTCCGGCCGTTGGGGCGCGGCGAACCAGCGCGCCAGGGCCGAAACGTCCTCGTCGCCATGGCCCGCCGCCATCAGGTCCGTTTCCAGCGCCGCCACCGTCTCGCTCACGGGCAGCGCCAGGCCGGCGGAGGCGGCGGCCTCCAGCGCGATGCGCAGATCCTTGTGGTGCAGGGCGAGGCGGAAGCCGAGCGGGAAGCGGCCGGCCAGCATCCCGGCGGAGCGGTGGCGCAGGGCCCAGGAATCGGCAGCACCCTCCTGCAGGGCGTTCACCAGCTCGCCCATCGGCAGACCGAGCCGTTCGCCCAGGGCGAGAGCCTCGGCCACCGCCGCATAGCTGCCCGCCACCAGCACCTGGTTCACCGCCTTGGCCCGCTGGCCTGCCCCCACCGACCCCAGATGGCTGATGCGGCCGCCCACCACCGCCAGCAGCGGCCGGGCGCGCTCCACCAGTGCGGCGTCGCCGCCCACCAGCACCGAGAGGGTGCCGGCGTGGGCCCCTTCGGTGCCGCCGGTCACCGGCGCATCGAGATAGCCCACCCCGCGCTCCGCCAGCTGGGTCGCCAGGGCTTCGCTGGTGGCCGGAGCGATCGTGGAGAAGTCGATCACAAGGCTGCCGGGCACCAATGCCTCGATCGCCGCCCCCGGCTGCTCCAGCAGCACAGCCCGCACCGCCGCGTCGTCGCTGAGGCAGATGCACACCAGCTCCGCCCCGGCCACGGCGGCGGCGGGACTGGCGGCCGGGCGAGCGCCAAGGGCGCAGAGCGGCTCCTGGCGCTCCGGTGTGCGGTTGTGCACCGTGAGCGGGAAGCCGGCCGCCACAAGGTTGGCGGCCATCGGCGTTCCGAGTGCCCCGAGTCCGAGGAAGGCCAGGGGCGGCTTTCCTGGCCCGGAGCCGGCTGGAAGCGCCTCAGCCACGCTCGAAGGCGATCAGGCGCGAGAAGTAGAACGGGGCCTTGTTGAGGCTGCGGCGCACCGGTCGGAAGCCGGCCGCGGCTGCGGCCGCCACAATTCCGTCTTCCCGCAGCGTGTAGGCGCGGGTGGTGCGGCTCGGCCCTGGGAACAGCTGGCCGATGCCCTTGAGCAGCGCCAGCAGCGGCGTATAAGGGGCGAAGCTCACGACCAGATGCCGCTCGGCCAGTCCGGCCAGGTGGCGCACCATCTCCTCGGCTGCGGCCTGCGGATAGTGGATGAACACATCCAGGCAGATCACGGTGTCGTAGCGGCCCTGAAGGCCCTCGAGGTCGCAGGCGGCGAAGCGCAGCTGCGGTTCGCCCAGACCGGCGGCCGTGGCGCGTTGACGCGCCTCCTCCACCATCGCCACGGAGAGATCGCTGGCCTCCACCGACCCGGCACCGGCCAGGGCCAGGGGGATCGCCAGGCTGCCGACGCCGCAGCCGGCGTCACAGAAGCTTCTCTGGGCCAGCTCGCCCTGTTCGCCCACCCAGGCCAGCACCTCGTCGACCGTCTTCTGATGGCCGATGCGGATGTTGCGCTGGACGTTATTGACTTCCTCACTGTCACTGTAGATGCGGTTCCAGCGCTCGAAACCGATGGTTTCGAAGTAGCTTTTCACCTCCACCTTCTCTTCAGCGACGCTGTCGCCTGGGCGGGAGGGGGCGGCGCTCGGGGGAACGGCGGGCATGCACGGGGGCTCCGGACGCCGGGGATCCTACGGAAGGCTGGGCGCGGCTGTGAAGCGACATCTCAACTCTCCGCGGCCATGGCCTGAGGGCTCCGCTTCTGGGCCGACTCGCGATCCAGGCTGTCGTTCCCATCGAATCGGGCGAAGGAATCCCAGTTGCCATCTTGACAGGTTCGCAATACTCGCGGGACGGAACGAGGTGGGGCTTCCGATGCAGTTGTTGCCGGGCCAGGAGATCTTCGTTGAGCGGTTAGAAGGGGGAGCCGCGGGCATCTCCCCCTGTGAAGGGGGCGTTGGTCCGGCTTGAAAAGCGGCAGGATTGACAGTATGACCTGGTGTATTTATGTGCAGTGAGCTCTGGCGCAGTTGGCTCTGGCTCAGCAAGCTTTCCTCTTGCATCCGTGGCGGTACGGAGGCCCGGTGTGCCGCTGATGGATTGGGCCTGGTCTACGCCTGAGCCGCTGTGGTGCCTGCCCAGCGCCAACGGATCGCATTGGCTTCGCCCCCCCAGCGCAGGCACTGCCTGAGTTCGCGTCCGCGCAGCAGCTCGGTGAGCGGACGCTGATCGCCCAGCAGCACGCGCCGGGGGGTGATGGTGGCGGAGGCGATCGCCTGCCCGGGCCGGCCGCTCCAGCGGGCTAGCCGCGTCACCCCCTCCAGCAGGGGCAGGGTCACGCCGGCCAGAGTGCCGTCCTCGAGCCGGCAGCTGCCCTCCTGCACCAGCAGCAGACGCTCGTCCCAGCGGTGCTCGCCTTCGCCGAGGCCGTAGGGGGCCAGCGCGTCGCTGACGATCACCAGCTGCTCCGCCGCCAGCCGCTGCAGCAGCACAGCCATCGAGGGCGCCACATGCACGCCGTCGGCGATCAGGCCGAGACCGATGCCGCCGTGCGCCAGGGCCGCCGCCACAGGCCCCGGCGCGCGGTGGTGCAGGCCCGCCATGGCGTTGAACGTATGGGTGAGCATCGTCACCCCCGCTTCGAAGGCCGCCAGCGCCTCCGCTTCGCTGGCGCCACTGTGGCCCAGGCTTACCACCACCCCCTGATCGCGTAGCGCCTGGATCACCGGCCGCGCCCCCACCAGCTCCGGCGCCAGCGTCACCAGGGCCACGTCCGCCTCGGGCCCGCCCGTGAAGCCCTCGAGCCGTTGGCGCAACGCTTCTGCCGAGGGGGCCGCCAGGTGCTCCGCCGGGTGGGCACCCCGACGCGCCGGCGCCAGGAAGGGACCCTCCAGATGGGCTCCCAACAGCCGGCAGCGCCCGGGAGCGTGTCCGGCGCGGGCTGTCGCCAGCACCGCCAGAGCCTGTCGCAGCGGCTCGATGCCGCAGGTGACGATCGTCGGCGCGATCGCCTCGACGCCGTCCTGCCACAGGCGCTCCAGCAGGCTCTCCAGCTTGGGCAGATCGGCCGGGCGGAGCTCCGGGAAGGCCAGGCCGAGGCCGCCGTTGATCTGCAGGTCGACCCCCATCGGGCTGAGCCAGTCGCCTCCCCAGTCCTCACCGGCGGCGGCGCTGCCGGCGCTGGTGGGTTGGAGGGTCTGGATGCGGCCGGCGTTGTCGAGGCCCACCCGCCAGAGGCCGGCGGTGGCGTCGGGAAGGCGCACGTTGCGGAGCCAGCGCACGGGAGCGGAGCACGGAGTGGGGACAATGATCCTCGCCGCTCCGCCGCCATGACCACCGCCGCCGCCGCTCTCGAGCCCGCCGGGCCGCCTCGGGTGGCGGTGATCATGGGCAGCGACTCCGACCTGCCGACCATGCAGCCGGCGGTGGCGATCCTGCGCCAGCTGGACGTGGCCTGCGAGGTGCGGGTGCTCTCGGCCCACCGCACGCCGCGGGAGATGGTGGCCTTCGCGGAGGGCGCGGCGGCGCGGGGGCTGCAGGTGGTGATCGCCGGAGCCGGCGGGGCCGCCCACCTGCCGGGCATGGTGGCCTCGCTCACCACCCTGCCGGTGATCGGGGTGCCGGTCGCCAGCCGGGCCCTGTTGGGCGTGGATTCGCTCCATTCGATCGTGCAGATGCCGGCTGGCATCCCGGTGGCCACGGTGGCGATCGGCAACGGCACCAACGGCGGTCTGCTGGCGGCCCAGATCCTGGCCCTGGCCGACCCGGCCCTGGCGGAGCGGCTGGCGGCCTACCGCCGCGGCCTGCACGAGCAGGTGGTGGCCAAGGACCGGCGTCTGCAGGAGCTCGGCAGCAGCGCCTACCTGGCGGGAATGGGCGGTTAGCCCAGCGGAAGCCCGCGCCAGAGAAAACCCTCCCGCCCCTCGCGCTGCTCTCCCCCCTTCTTCTGCTCCCCCAGCTCGATTGCGCGTTGCGGCCGGTAGTGGTTGCCGTTGAGGCAGCCCAGCGGAGGAGTCTGCAGGGGGGCGGCTGCGGAGAATGCCGACACGAACAGCGGCCTTGTTTCTTGCGAGACTCACATGATCGAGTCGGACGGCCCTGTAATTTCGCTCATGTTTCGGTAAATTGAATCAAGCTCTGAGTGCATGATGCGCTGGAGTTTCCTCCTACCGCATCCGCTTTTATTTCTGTGAGCTTGAAGAGTTTTCTTTCCGTGGCGGCATCTTGCACCGCCAGCTGTTCCTTGGCGTTTGGATTCGCCGCGCCGGCCCGGGCAAACTTGGTTTTGAATGGAGGATTCGAATTGTCAACAATTATTGAATCTTTTGATTCATCCTTTCTTAACGGAAATCAAGCCGTTGAATTGAACGACTGGCTGGTTTCCAACAGTTTTTCCTTTATTTCCGACAAGGCCTCTGCCCAATCTAATTTGAACGAAAGCGATAACGGTCCAGACCCTGTTTTCGGGACCCCTATTCCTCTTACCCGGGTTTGGGGCCCCGACTCTGGTTCGAGCAATGGTTTTTCTGGCCCTCCCGGCTCGGCTGACGATAACAAATTCGTTGTGTCAAATGGTGCCTATGGAGCGAGCGCGACATTTACCCAGAACGTTCAGGGTTTTGAAATTGGCAAGCAGTACGTGCTGAGCTACAAATATGCCGGGGCGCAGCAAGAGGGGTTCTACGGTGATTCTGTCGCTCTCTGGCAAGCAAAGCTTGGCAATTATACTTTCGATTCCCTCGGGATGAATGTTCCTAGTCAGGGTTTCTTTGATTGGGTCACTTACACTAGTGATCCTTTCACTGCCTCTGCCACATCGCTAGTCCTGGAATTTGTGGCTGACGGCGCCCCATCCGGCCAATCTCCGTTCTCCTTACTGGATGATGTGCAGATCGTCGAATACGGAGCTCCTCCTACGGACGCGGTTCCCGGGCCTCTGCCCGCCCTGGGCGTTGGGATGACCCTGGCCTGGGCTCGCAAGCTTCGCCGCAGGATGGCGGCTGCTGCTGAGGGCGAATCCTGACACTGGGGGATGGGGCGGTACCTGCTTCGGTGGATTCCGCCCCTTTTTCATGCCGCCACGATCCCTCCTGGCCCATCTCTGTTGACCTCCACGGGCCCCATGCTCGGGCGGCAGGCTGGCCTCGGCGCCCGGTTAAGCCTTGGATAAGCTGCGCCGATGACCCATTCTCCCTCGCCGGTCGAGGCCCGCTCCCTGCTGGCCCGCTGGTTTGCCTTCGCGCTGCTGCCCGCGGCTGTGGTGTACGTGGTTTCGCTGGTGCTGAGCCACGCCGGCGGCATCACCAACCTGGAGCTGGTGATCCGCGACCTGGCCCAAACCTGCCGTTACCCGTTGGGGGTGGGGCTGATCTCCAACCTCGGCTACCTGCTGTGGATGGCGACCGCGGCGATCTGCCTGTTCACCGCCTGCTCCGAGGTGAGCCGGCCGCGGGGCCGGGAGCGGGAACTGCTGCTGGCGGGGGGGGCGTTCTCGCTGCTGCTCTGCCTCGATGACATGTTCCTGCTGCACGACCGCTACATCAGCGCCAACGTGCTTTATCTGCTTTACATCGTCTTTTCCGTGTTGATTCTTGTGCGCTATCGCGATCTCGTGGTGCGCCTCGGTGGTCCGGTGTTCCTGGGTGCGGTGGTGCTGCTGGGCACCTCGTTGCTGTTTGACAAGTTTCAGGAGGCCCTGCCCTTTCCCTACGGCCCCGGCCAGCTGTTTGAGGAGGGTGCGAAGTTCCTGGGCATTGCCTCCTGGCTGTTTTTCTGGTGGCGGGCGTCGGCGGGGGCGGCCAAGTTGAGAGCCCATTAGGGATTGAAACGAGCACCCGCTGCCGCGTTGAAGGCCACCAGTCTTGACGGCTCTTGATTCTCGCGAAACTCTCCGGGTTGACTCGGGCTGGCCTGCGACTCAGGTAATTTTCTGGTACGTTTGAGGGGAAAGTACAGGGTGGAGCGCTTGCAAGGGTTCCACCTTTTTCTTCCGCTTTGCCCGATTCCCATGACCCTGCGAAACTCTCCCCCCCCCCCCTGGTGGCACTGGCAACAGCGGGTTGTTTTCTGTCGTTTTCTTCGGCTCAGCCAGTGAATGCTGAGTATGTTAAAAACGGAGGATTTTCAATCAATTCTATCGCTGGCGTCTACGACTCTTCTTTCATTAATGGAACCCAGGCTGTAACCATTGAAGATTGGAGCGTCTCGACTAGTTACTCTTTCGGGCACCTCGAAAATTTGGTGTTTGCAGCGACCAAGATTGACCATACACGGCAGCACAGAGGCGGCTTGGCAAGAGCCATCGATTGAGGATTCTGGTCAGATCGACAAGAAAGCGATGATTCCCTGGTCAGATCTTATGCAGACGCCTTCAGGCTCGAAGTGCGCTGGAGATACCGAAGAAAGTTGAAAGTTA
>JBKDSQ010000060.1:0-45180 GCA_046340895.1 Synechococcaceae cyanobacterium
CGGTCTCCACCTCGGCGATCACGCCATCGAGCTTGAGCAGCTCCCGGATCAGGGCCCACTCCTGGGGTTCGCTGAAGGAGAGCCCCCCCGAAGCCCCAGCCCCATCGCCAGCAGCAGTCGATCCAGCCGCCTCCAGATCACCGCCCTTGCGGGCGATGCCGGCGATGCGCACCACCGCGTAGAGCAGATACGGGGCGGTGTTGCCCGTGAGCGCCAGCATCCGATCAAAGCTGAACTGGTAGTTGGTGATCCGGTTGGTGGAGAGGTCGGCGTACTTCACCGCCGCCAGACCCACGGTGGTGGCCACCTGCCCAATGAAGGCCTGGTCTTCGCTGCGCTCCTCCTCGGCCAGACGGCGGCGCAGGTCGGCCTCGGCCCGCTCCACCGCCTCATCGAGCAGGTCGCGCAGGCGCACGGTGTCGCCGGCGCGGGTCTTGAGCTTCTTGCCGTCCTCGCCCTGCACCAGACCGAAGGGCACGTGCTCCACACTGGCGCCCTCGGGGATCCAGCCGGCACGGCGGGCCACCTGGAACACGCCGGCGAAGTGGCTGGCCTGGCCGGCGTCGGTGACATAGATCACCCGGCCGGCGCCATCACCCTGCGGGACCGGCGCGAAGCGGTAGCGGATCGCGGCCAGGTCGGTGGTGGCGTAGTTGAAGCCGCCATCGCTCTTCTGCACGATCAGGGGCAACGGCTGGCCGTCCTTGCCGCTCACCCCCTCCAGAAACACGCAGCCGGCACCGGCGTCCACCACCAGCAGGCCGGCGGCCTTGAGGTCGTCGACCACCACCTGCAGATAGGGGTTGTAGAAGGATTCGCCGCGCTCGCTGAGGGCGATCTCCAGCCGGTCGTAGATCTTCTGGAACTCGCGCCGGCTCTGGTCGCAGAGCAGCCCCCAGGCCCTGAGCGACAGCGGATCGCCGGCCTGCAGCTTCACCACCTCCTCGCGGGAGGTGGCCTGGAAGGCCTCGTCGTCGTCGAAGCGGGCCTTGGCCTGGCGGTAGAAGGCCACAAGATCGCCCAGATCCACCGCATCCGCCGTGTCCAGGGCCTCGGGCGCCACCTGCTTGAGGTGGGTGATCAGCATTCCAAACTGCGTGCCCCAGTCGCCCACGTGGTTGAGCCGCAGCACCCGGTGGCCGCGGAATTCCAGCACCCGCGCCAGGCAGTCGCCGATGATCGTGGAGCGCAGATGCCCCACGTGCATCTCCTTGGCGATGTTGGGGCTGGAGAAGTCCACGATCACCGGCGCCGGCGCTGCTCCGCTCTCCTCGGCTGCCGTTGGCACCCCCAGGCGCGCATCCCCGAGCCGCGCGCGCAGCTCCGCCGCCAGCCGCTCGGGCCGCAGCGTGAGGTTGATGAAGCCCGGGCCAGCAATCTGGGGCTGCTCGCACAGGGCCGCGAAGCTGGAATCCTCGGCCAGCTGAGCCACAATCGCGCAGGCGATCGCCCGCGGCGGCTGGGCGAGGGGCTTGGCCAGCGGCAGGGCGCCGTTGGCCTGGAAATCGCCGAATTCCGGCTTGCTGGCGGCGGTGATCTGGGGATCGAGCGGCGCTCCGGCCTCGCGGGCGGCGGCAGCGGCCTCGGGGAAGGCCCGTTCCATCGCCGCGCGCAGCTGGGCTTCGAGGGTGTGGGCGAGGCGGAGCATGGGCGGAGGCGACAACCGAGCGGCCGCGCGGGCGGCGGCCCTGTGATCATCCCTCCCGGTCGTCCCGGAACCGGTGGGTGCGAGGGATGGCTCAGGCGCTCAGGCCCAGTTCCGCCTCCATGCCCGCCACCACCACATCGGCCACCAGCTGGATGCGAAAGCGGCAGTGCTGGGTGGCGCTGACATCGAAGCGGCCATGTTCCCAGTATTTGTTGCTGCCACCGCCGCCACCGCAGAGGCCGAAGTAGGCGCAGCTGGAGCGGCAGAGGGCCACTCCGGCCTCGATCTCGGCGCGCACGCGCTGAAAGCGCTCGTCGGCGGCGATGGCCTCCAGGCTGTGCTCGCGCACGTTGCCGAAGTGGAAGGTGCCGTAGCTGGCGGTGGGCACCGAGAGCAGCTCCGGGTCGAAGCTGGAGACGTTGCCATGCACATCCACGTTCACGATCGCGAAGGGGCGGTTCATGTCGGTGGCGCTGAGACGGGCGCCGCTGGCCGCCAGGCTGGTGACCCCCTCGAACTCGCGGATGCGCAGCCGCTCGGGCTGCTCCAGGCTGTGGCGCCAGAACACTTCGAGGAAGCGGCGGTAACGCTCCTCCAGGCGCCGCTGCTCATCGCCGGCGGCCTCCAGGCTGGAGCGGGCGTTGCGGCCCTCGGTCTCCTCCATGTTGAAGCCCACGTCGCGGATGTCGTGGTCGAGGAAGAAGGCCGCCATCGCCTCGGCGTGGTCGAGCGCATCGGCGGTGAGCACGCAGATCACCTGGAAGGGGATGCCGCGGCGCTGCAGCCAGCCGATGCCCCGCAGGGCGGCCGCGTGGCTGGGGCGACCGGTGCGGGTGCGGCGGTGGGCATCGTGCAGGAAGGCGGGGCCGTCGAGGCTGACGCCCACGTGGATGTTGTTGCGTGCGAAGCAGTCGCACCAGGCCGCATCGATGACGATGGCGTTGGTCTGCAGCGACTGCAGGATCGTGTCCGGGGGAAGGCCGCGGCGGGCCAGCAGGGCCCGCAGGCGCAGTGTGGCCTCGTCGTAGTACGCCACCGGCAGGGCCAGGGGTTCGCCGGCATGCCAGAGCAGGGTGAAGGGCCCGTCAAACCAGGGGCTGTCCAGCACCCGCTCCACCGCCCGCTCCAGCAGATCGAACGACAGCCGGCTGCGGTCGTTGCGGTTGGGCAGGTAGCAGTAATCGCAGTCGAGGTTGCAGAAGGGCGTGGGCTGGATCACCAGCAGCTGCACCGGCCCGCAGGAGGGATCGGCCATCGGGCGGACGCTCACCAGTGGTTGCGGAAGCCGCCATTGCGCCAGCCGCCGCCGCCGTTGCGCCAGCCGCCGTTGCGGAAGCCGCCGCCGTTGGCGAAGCCGCCGTTGCGGAAACCACCGTTGTAGAAGCCGCCGTTGCGGAAGCCGCCGTTGCCCCAGCCCAGCCCCGGGCCGTTCACAAAGGTGAAGGCCAGCTCGGTGTCCGCCGGCTGGGGCGCGGCACCCTCGTCATCCGCCTCGATGGCAGCGCCCGGGTTGCGTTCGCGCACGGTGGCCTCGATGCGGCGCAGCCGCTCCTCGAGGCTGGCCGGGTGCTCCAAGGGCGGGGGGGCGCTGGCCCTGGCGGCGGCCACCGCCAGGGCGGCGGTTCCCTCGGGGGGCAGGGCCACCAGCAGCAGCAGGCCGAGCAGATGGGAGCGTGAGAGGAAAGCCATCGATTCGGTGCGGGGAGGGTGGGGACGGAACGGGGCGGCGTCAGTTGGCCGGCGGGGTGGACGGGGTGGCCGGCAGGGGCCGCAGCTTCTCCACGGTGCTCAGCACCATCTCGTACACGCTGCGGATCTGCTCGGGGGAGAGCTCGCGGTAACCGCCGGGACCCACCCAGCGATGCACCGCCGCCAGCGCGCGCGGGTCGCCGTCGACGTAGGCCTGCAGGCGCCTGGCGATCGCCAGGTTGACCAGGTTGCGGAAGATCGAATCGTTCTCCGGCAGCATGCAGCTGACGGCATACACCTCGTACGGCTCCTCCGGCACGAGCACCAGATCCTTGGCGCCACTGGTCTTGGCCAGACCCGCCAGCAGGGTGCCGTCGCCGATCACACCCTCCACCTGGCCGGCCCGCAGGGCGTTGAAGGCCGCGGCCAGGCTGGGGAAGGGCACCGCCCGGGCGGCCGGCTGGATGCCCTGCAGCTCCGTCGCCGCCAGCGAATCGTTCACCACGCCGATGCGGCGGCCGCGCAGGGAATCGGGGGAGCCATCCAGGCGGCCGGTGGGGGTGAGCAGCCGCAGGCCGGAGACGGCGATCGGCAGGGAGAAATCCACCCTCGTATCGCTCTCCCAGGTGAAGGGAACGCCGCAGACGAGCTGGAAGCTGCCATCGGCCACTCCGCTGATCTGGCCCTGGGCGGTGGGACTGGACTGCACCGTGAGCTGCACGGGGCGGCCCACCGCCAAGGAGATCTCCGCGGCGATGGCGCGGCCCATGTCGACCGCATAGCCCACCCACTGCCCGGAGGCATCGCGGAACACCAGCGGCGGCAGATCGGTGGGCGCCCCCATCACCAGCTGGCCGGTGCGGGCGGCGGGGCCCACCGCATCGGAGGCGCGTGCGGCGCTGGCCTCAGGCGCTGGCGCGGCTGCGGTGGCCGGCGCGGCCAGCGCAGCGCCCCGGGGCAGCGGGATGAGCGGCGCCAGCGCGGCCGTGGCGGCGAGCAGCAGCGGGCCGATCGGGGCCTGGCGACGGCGGGTACGCGCAGGCAGAGGAAGGCGCGGCACGGGCGAAACGCGGCGGAGGCCATCGCCACTGTGGCGACAGAGCCCGCACGCGACCACGGCGACCGGGCTGGTGCTGCAGTTCGTCACCGTCGCCGCAGCACCCCGACGGCCCCCCGGACTCAGGCCAGCAGCGGCGTGAAGCGCATGCTCAGATCGAGCCAGGGGCTGCGGGTGATCGGGGCGCTGGTGGAGATCAGATCCACCCCGCAGGCGGCGTAGGCGCGCAGGGCGCCGGGGGCGATGCCGGATGCCTCCAGCACCACCGGCGCGCCGCGCTCCGTCGCCAGGGCCCGCAGCCGGGGCACCAGGGCGGCCAGGGCGGTGGGGTCGAAGTCGTCAAGCAGCACCGCGTCGGCGCCGCAGCGCACGGCCGCCACGGCCTCCGCCTCGGTTTCGGCCTCCACGATCAGCCGCGCCGGCCAGGGGGCGCCGGCCCGCACCGCCGCCACCGCCGCCGGGATGCCTCCGGCCCAGGCGATGTGGTTTTCCTTGAGCATCGCGGCGTCGTCGAGGCCGAGACGGTGGTTGCCGCCGCCGCCGCAGCGAACGGCGTACTTCTCCAGAACCCGCAGACCGGGGGTGGTCTTGCGGGTGTCGACCAGGGAGACGCCGCTGCCCGCCAGCTCCGCCACCAGGGCGGCGGTGGCGGTGGCGATGCCGGAGAGACGCATCGCCAGGTTGAGGGCGGTCCGCTCGCCCGCCACCAGGGCAGCGGCCGACCCCTCCAGCTCCAGCAGCCGCTGGCCCGGCGTCACCGGCTCGCCATCGGCCACAAGCAGCCGCACGCTCAGCTGGGGATCGAGGCGCTGGAACAGGGGCGCCACCAGGACGCCGCCGCAAAAGCGCCCGCCCTGGCGCGCCAGCCAGTGGGCGCGGCCACTGCGGCCCTCCAGGGCCGGGGCGGTGAGGTCGCCGCGGCCGAGATCCTCCTGCAGCCAGTGGTCGAGGGCGGCCAGCAGGGCGGGGGTGCAGGCGAGGCTGGCGGCCATGGCGTTTTCGGGCCTCCGGGAGGGGGAGCGGCCTCCGGCCGGAGGCGGCGCGGCCAGCCTAGGCAGGGCGCCGGATCCCCCTCATTTGCCGATGCAGAAGCGGGCGAAGACGCGATCGAGCACCGCTTCGCTCACCTCCTCCCCGGTGATTTCGCCCAGGCTGCGCACCGCCTGGCGCAGGTCGATCGTCCAGAAATCCCAGGGCAGAGCGGCGGCGGCGGCTTCGAGGCTGCGCTCCAAGGCGGCGGCGGCGGCGGCGGCCAGGTCGCGCTGGCGGGCGTTGAGGGCCACCTGCAGGCCGCCGAGGTCGGTGGCGCCGCAGCGGGCCAGCAGCGCCACCGCCAGGGCTTCGGTGCCGGCCCCGGTGCGGGCGCTGATCGCCACATCCGCCGGCGGCGGCGGGGCAGCGCCGGGATCCGCGGGATCGACGCCGGCCAGATCGGCCTTGTTGCCCACTACCAGGAGCGGCACCCCATCGGGCACCAGGGCCCGCAGCTCGGCATCGGCCGCGCCCCAGCCCTGGCCCAGATCGAACAGCAGCAGCACCGCATCCGCGGCGGCCAGGGCCTCCTTGCTGCGGGCGATGCCGAGCCGCTCCACCGGGTCGTCGCTGGGTCGGATGCCGGCGGTGTCGAGCAGGGTGAGGGGCACGCCGCCGAGCACCAGCTCGCTCTCGAGCAGGTCGCGGGTGGTGCCCGGCAGGTCGGTGACGATGGCGCGCTCGCGCCGGCTGAGACGGTTGAGCAGGCTGCTCTTGCCCACGTTGGGGCGGCCCACGATCGCCACCCGCAGCCCCTCCCGCAGCAGCTGCCCCTGGCGCGCCTCCCCCACCAGTTGCCGAAGCTCCTGGCGCACGGCAACCAGGGCGGCGGTGATGGCTGCCGGATCGAGGGGGGGCAGCTCATCCTCGAAATCAAGCCGCGCCTCCAGCTCCGCCAGCGGATCCAGCAGCCGCTGCCGCAGGCCGCTGATGCGCCGCTGCAGGCCGCCATCGAGACCCGCCATCGCCAACGCGGCGGCCCGGCGGCCGCGGGCGTTGATCATCTCCACGATCGCCTCGGCGCGGGTGAGGTCGAGGCGGCCGTTGAGGAAAGCCCGCTGGCTGAACTCCCCGGGGCCGGCGGGACGGGCCCCCGCGTCCCAGACCAGCTCCTGCACCCGCCGCACCGCCTCCAGGCCGCCGTGGCAGTGGAACTCCACCACGTCCTCGCGGGTGAAGCTGCGCGGGGCGCGCATCAGCAGCAGCAGCGCCTCATCCACCCGCTCGCCGCTGGCCGGATCGTGTACATGGCCGTAGAGCACGCGGTGGCTCTGCCATTCCTGGCGGCCGGCGGGGCGGAACAGGGCCCGACCGATCGCTTCGGCGCGGGGCCCGGACACCCGCACGATCGCCACGCTGCCCTGGCCCGGGGCGACGGCGGTGGCGATGGCGGCGATGGTGTCCGGACGGCCGGCGAGGGAGGGGCGGCCGGAAGGGTCGGGGGCCGGGTGGGCGTTGGCGGGCTGCAGAAGCGGATGGGGCCGGGGGCTCCATTCTCGCGAGGGGCGGGGCGGCGGGCTCGCAGCGGCCCGCCGCCCCGCCGCTCAGGGGTTGGCCAAGCCCGGGAAGACCATCAGATCGATGTGGCCACCCACGGGCTGGCGCCATTCGCGGAACTCCGCAGCCAGGGCCCGGTGCTCGCGGTCGAGGCGCTGCGCCTCGAGATCGAGCAGGCGCTGGTGCACAAGATCGAGGGTGTTGTCGATCAGCTGGGCCGCCTGGTCAGAGGTCATGACGGTCGAGAACGGAGTGCAGGGGTTGTAGGCAGCAGCTGCGGGCGCAGTTGTAGCCAGCAACACGGGCACCGGTCGGTGTGGGGGGATGCTCACCGGGACGGAAGCTGCGAGGGCTTGTGTTCGCCAGCGAGGCGGCGCTCGCTCAGCCGATGCCGGTGCGGCAGATGTCGAGCACGTCGGCCATCGAGCGGATCTGATCGATCGTGGTGACGAGCTGGCCGACGCTGGCCAGCTCCACCCGCAGGTCGATCTTCGCGGGCCGGCCCGGGCTGGTGCGCACGCGGGCGTCGCTGACGTTGATGCGGTGGTCGGAGAGGCGCGTGAGGATGTCCTTGAGCACCCCTACCCGGTCGAGCACCTGAATGCGCAGCCGCACCGGATAGCGGCGCGCCAGGCCCTCGGCGGCGGGGTTCCAGCGCACCGGCAGACGGCGCTCCACCGGCACCTGTCCCACGTTGGCGCAATCCTGGCGGTGGATCGTGATGCCGTGGTTGCCCAGGGCCACCGTGCCCACGATCGCCTCGCCGGGCAGCGGGCTGCAGCAGCCGCCGATGCGGTACTCCAGCCCCTCCACGCCCAGGATCGGGCTGCCGCCGGTTGGCGCCAGGGTGGGGGAGGCCTCCTGGCGGGCGCTGAGGCTCGCGGCCAGCTCCTCGTTGGTGGGCACGGGGGTGGCCGCGGCCGTGGCAAGACGCACCTCCTCCCGCAGCCGGTTCACCACCTGCTGCAGCGTGACCCCGCCGAACCCCAGGCTGGCCAGCAGGTCTTCGGTGCTGATCAGGTTGCAGCGACGGGCCACCCGCGCCAGGGCCTCACCGTTAAGCAGCAGGTCGAAACCATCGCGGCCCAGCTCCCGCTCGAGCATCTCGGTGCCGCGCAGGATGTTCTCTTCTCGGTGGCTGCGCTTGTACCAGGCACGGATGCGGTTGCGGGCCGTGGGGGTGGCGACGAAGTTGAGCCAATCGAGGCTGGGGTGGGCATTCTTGGCGGTGATCACCTGCACAAAGTCGCCGTTCTGCAACGGCGTGGCCAGGGGACAGAGCCGGTCGTTGATGCGCACGCCCTGGCAGTGGTTGCCCACCTCGGAATGGATGCGGTAAGCAAAATCAACGGCGGTGGAACCCTTGCGCAAACCCACCACATCGCCTTTGGGGGTGAAAACGAAGACCTCCTCATCAAAAAGATCTTCCTTGATCGAGGCCAGGAAATCGCTGCTGTCGTCGCCGACGCCATCCTTCTGCCAGTCCACCAGCTGGCGCAGCCAGTTGAAGCGCTCCGCGGCGGCACCAGAGGCGGCGGGGGAGCCACCCTCCTTGTACTTCCAGTGGGCGGCGATGCCATATTCCGCCACCTGGTGCATTTCGTGGGTGCGGATCTGGATCTCGATCGGGCGGTGCCGGCCGATCACCGCGGTGTGCAGCGACTGGTAGCCGTTGGGCTTGGGCAGGCCGATATAATCTTTGAAGCGGCCAGGGATGGGCTTGAAGGTATCGTGAACAACCGCGAGGGCGCGGTAGCAGCTATCGAGATTGGGGCAGAGGATGCGCACCGCCGCTACGTCATAGATCTCGGAGAACGCCTTTTGCTGGCGCTGCATCTTGCTCCAGATGCCATAGAGATGCTTAGGCCTGCCGCTCACCTCGCAGCTCTCCAGCCCCACCGCCGCCAGCCGGTCGCGCAGCAGCTGCACCGTGACGCCGAGGCGCTCCTCCCGGTCGCTGCGCTTGCTGGCCACCTCCTGCTGGATGGCGCGGAAGGCGTCGGGCTCGAGGATCTTGAAGGACAGATCCTCCAGCTCCCATTTGAAGCGGCCGATGCCGAGCCGGTTGGCCAGGGGCGCGTAGATCTCCCGCGTTTCGCGGGCGATGCGCTGCTGCTTTTCGGGCTTGAGCGGCCCGAGCGTGCGCATGTTGTGGAGCCGGTCGGCCAGCTTCACCAGCACCACGCGGATGTCGCTGGCCATCGCCAGAAACATGCGCCGCAGGTTTTCCGCCTGGGCTTCGGTGCGGTTGGTGAAATGGATGCCGCCCAGCTTGGTGACCCCCTCCACCAGCGCCCGCACTTCGGCGCCGAAGTGGGCCTCGATCTCCTCGGGCGTCACCTCGGTGTCTTCCACCACGTCGTGGAGGAAGCCGGCGGCGATCACCGGAGCGCTGGCGCCGATGTCGCGCAGAAGATCGGCGACGGCCACCGGATGGATGATGTAGGCCTCGCCGCTGGCCCGCAACTGCCCCTCGTGCAGCTGGAAGGCGAAGTCGAAGGCCGAGGCGAGCAGGCCCTCGCTGTCGGTGGGGCAGCTGTCGCCGCTGCCGGGCGGCACGTGCTCGACGCAGCGCTGCAGCCACTCCGGCAGCGGGATGGCGTAGTCGTCCGGGCCGTGGATCGGGCGGCGGCGGGGCTGGGGGATGGGGGCGGACGCAGGCGCAGGCGCAGGGGCCGGGGAGGCGTCGTCGCACACCTCGACCGAGGGGGAGACCTGATCGGGAACCGCTCGCAGCATCCGGACCCGCGGAATGTGCCCATCGTAGGCAGCGGAGGGCGAAGGGCTGGCGATCGGAGCGGCGCCGGTGGCAGGATCCACACCCCACCCTGCGGCTTCCCCTGCCATGGCCCCCGCGTCCGCCGCCGAGACGGGGGCCCCACCAGGGGATCACGACCGCCCGCTGCTGCGCCTGCACGACCTGCAGGTCCGCTATCCCGGGGCCGAAGCCCCCACCCTCGATGGTCTGCAGCTGAGCCTGGGCCGCGGCGACCGCCTGGCCCTGGTGGGGCCCTCCGGCTGCGGCAAGAGCACCGTGGCGCGGGCGGTGCTGCAGCTGCTGCCGCCAGGCTCCCGGTGCGCGGGCACGCTGGAGCTCACCGGCCGCGATCCGCGCACCCTGTCGCCGACGGCGCTGCGCCATCTGCGCGGCGAAGCGGTGGGCCTGGTGTTCCAGGACCCGATGACGCGGCTCAACCCCCTGCTCACGATCGGCGAGCACCTGCGCGACACCCTCGCCGCCCACCGCCGCCGCTGGGAGCGGGAGCGGGTGCGGCAGCGGGCCCGGGAGCTGCTGGCCCGGGTGGGCATCGACCCTGGGCGCGAGGGCAGCTACCCGCATGAGTTCAGCGGTGGCATGCGCCAGCGGGTGGCGATCGCCCTGGCCCTGGCGCTGGATCCACCGCTGGTGATCGCCGACGAGCCCACCACCAGCCTCGATGTGGCGGTGGCCGGCCAGGTGATGGCGGAACTCTGCGGCCTCTGCCAGGAGGCCGGCAGCGCCCTGCTGCTGATCACCCACGACCTGGCGATGGCGGGCCGGTGGTGCGAGCGCATCGCCGTACTGGAGGCGGGCCGGCTGGTGGAGGAGGCCCCCAGCGCCCGGCTGCTGACCGAGCCCCGCACCCCCCTGGCGCGGCGGCTGGTGTCGGCGGCGCGGCAGCGGGAGGGAAACCCGGGCGGCGCGCCGCCCCCGGGGCCGCTGCTGCTGGCGGTCGACGACCTGCGCAGCTGGCACCCCCTGCCGTCCCTGCCCTGGCAGCCGCGCTGGCGCAAGGCGGTGGATGGGGTGAGCCTGCAGCTCCACGCCGGTGAGACGATCGGCGTGGTGGGCGCCTCCGGCTGCGGCAAGAGCAGCCTGTGCCGCGCCCTGATGGGCCTGGCACCGGTGCGCGGCGGCAGCGTGCGGCTGGAGGGCCACGACCTGCGCCGGCTGCGGGGCCGCGCCCTGCGCCGGGCGCGCCGACGGCTGCAGATGGTGTTTCAGGATCCGCTGGCCTGCCTCAATCCCCAGATGGTGGTGGGCGAGGCGGTGGCCGATCCCCTGCTGCTGCACGGTCTGGCGGGGAGGGCGGAAGCGCGCGAGCGGGCGCGGGCGGCGCTGGCGTCGGTGGGACTGGAGCCGGCCGAATCGTTTGACAACCGGCTGCCGCGGCAGCTCTCGGGCGGGCAGCAGCAACGGGTGGCGATCGCCCGCGCCCTGATCCTGGAGCCGAAGGTGCTGCTGTGCGACGAGAGCGTGAGCATGCTCGACGCCGAGATCCAGGCCGAGGTGCTGGCGCTGCTGCGGGGCCTGCAGGAGCGGCTGGGGCTGGGGCTGCTGTTCATCACCCACGACCTGGCGGTGGCGAGCGGCTTCTGCCACCGCGTGATCGTGCTCGACGGCGGCCGGATCGTGGAGGAGGGGCCGGGCCGGGAGCTGCTGGAGCACCCGCAGGCGCCGATCACGCGGCGGCTGGTGGAGGCATGTCCGCGGCTGCCACCGGCGCCTCCAGCAGTCCCAGGCGCGCCGCCAGCCACGGGGCCGTGAGCCCCTGCGGCACCACCGTCCCCAGGATCGTCAGGAACACCAGCGCGTTGCGGGTGCCGCCAGCAGCTGGGCAGCGGCGCCGAGGGCGAAGGCCAGACCCCACTCCAGATCGAGGGGATGGCCGCTCACACAGCCCGACGCCGCAGCAGCGCCAGCAGCCGCGTGAACGCCTCGGGAGGTTCGGCCTCGAACCGGAGCCGCTCGCCGCTGATCGGGTGGGTGAGCCCCAGCTGCACGGCATGCAGCATCTGGCCGGGGAGCTCCATCGGCAGGCGCCGGCAGCGGCTGTAGAGCGGATCGCCGACGATCGGATGGCCGGTGTGGGCGCTGTGCACGCGGATCTGGTGGGTGCGGCCGGTGTCGAGCTTGAAGCGCAGCAGGGCGTAGTCGCCGAGGCGCTCGAGCACCTGCCAGTGGGTGCAGGCATGGCGGCCGGAGGCATCGCTCACCACCGCGTACTTCTTGCGATCGACCGGATGGCGGCCGATGGCGCCCACGATCGTGCCCGCGTCCGCCGCCGGCTGGCCGTGCACCAGCGCCAGGTACTCGCGGCTGGCGATGCGCTTCTGGATCTGCACCTGCAGCTTCACCAGCGCTTCCTGGCTCTTGGCCACCACGATGCAGCCGCTGGTGTCCTTGTCGAGGCGATGCACGATGCCGGGGCGCATCTCGCCGCCGATGCCGGGCAGGTCGGGGCAGTGGTGCAGCAGGCCGTTCACCAGCGTGCCGTCCTTGTTGCCGGGGGCGGGGTGCACGGTGAGGCCGGCGGGCTTGTTAAGCACGATCAGGTGCGCGTCCTCGTAGAGCACATCGAGGGGGATCGCCTGGGGCACCAGGTAGGGCAGGGGCTCGGGCGGCGGCATCCACAGCTCCACCGTGTCGTCCTGGCGCAGGGGCGTCTTGGCCCGGCCGGTGACGCCGTTGACCCGCACGCAACCGGCATCGATGAACTTCTGGATGCGGGCGCGGCTCTGCTCCGGCCGCTGGGCCACCAGCCAGCGGTCGAGCCGCATCGGCAGCGGCTTCGGGTAGGTGAGCGTCAGCAACTCCCCCTCCCCTTCGCCGAACCCCCCCATCACCCTGCCGCGATCTCCACCATGCTGCCGTTGACCGCTGCCCTACGGCCGATGGATGGCCTGCCCGATCGTGCGCCGCTCCCGAAGCAGCCCCCCAGCCGACCCCGGAGCAGCGGCGGTTTTGCGGGCCAGCGCCAGCGGCCAGAGCCCTCAGGTCTGCGGTGGCGCCGGCAACTCCAGGGCGATCGGCCCGAGCAGCGAGCGGCGGTAGTCGTCGAG
Source organism: Synechococcaceae cyanobacterium (assembly GCA_046340895.1). Classification (GTDB taxonomy): domain Bacteria; phylum Cyanobacteriota; class Cyanobacteriia; order PCC-6307; family Cyanobiaceae; genus Cyanobium. Next base: position 12,747 of record JBKDSQ010000060.1, read on the forward strand.
CAGGCGCTGGGCCATGCGGGCGGTGTCGCCGCTGGTATGGCGCGCCGCCGCGGCCGCCAGCCAGGTTTCGGCGTCGGGCAGTGCGCGGGGCTCGGGCTGGGCAGCGTCGGGGGGCAGCGGCATGAGGGGCACGCCGTAGCGCGCTTCCAGCAGGCCCGGCGCGATTCCGGCCGCCGCCAGCGGTTGCAGCGCCGCCAGCAGCCGCACGAAGGCCAGGGCCACCGCCTCGCCGTCGTAGGCGGCCTGGCCGATGTCGTCGCAGAGGGCCAGCAGCAGGGCCGCCGCCTGGTCGTCGAGGCGGGGGGGCAGCACGCCGGGGGCATCGAGCAGGTCGAGGTCCTGGCCCAGCCGCACCCAGCGCAGGCTGCGGGTGACCCCGGCCCGGCGGGCGCTCTCCACCACCTTCTGGCGCACCAACCGGTTGATCAGCGCTGACTTGCCCACGTTCGGAAAGCCCAGCATCAGGGCTCGCACCGGCCGCGGCCGCATGCCCCGACCGGCGCGGCGGGCGTTGAGGCTCTCGCCGGCCCGGATCGCCGCCTGCTGCAGCTGCTTGACGCCGGTGCCGGCCTTGGCGTCGCACCACCAGGGGGTCTGCCCCTCGGCGCGGAAGCAGCGGTCCCAGGCCTCACAGGCGGCTGGGGTGACCATGTCGCGCCGGTTGAGCACCAGCAGGTGGGGCTTGCTGCCGATCCAGCGCCGCAGGCGCGGATGGCCGGTGGCGCGGGGGATGCGGGCATCGCGCACCTCGATCACCAGATCCACCCGGGCCAGGTTGTCGCTGAGCGCCTTCTCCGCCTTGGCGATGTGCCCGGGGTACCACTGAATCGCCGGGGCGTTGCCGCTCAGCTGGAGCGGAGGGGCGCTCATCAGGGCACCACCAGCACCGGGCAGGGCGCCAGCTGGATCACCCGGGCGGCGGTGCTGTGCTCGTCGCCCTCGAGGCTGATGCCGCGGGTGCCCATCACGATCACATCGGCGTTGACCTCGTCGGCCACATCGCCGATCACGAAGGCCGGCTTGCCGGAACGCTCGAACACATCGCAGGCCAGGCCGGCCTCCTCAAACAGGCTGCGGGCCTGCTCCAGCACGCGGGTAACGGTGGCGGGATCGTGCATCGCCCCCTCCTCCTCCACCACCACCGAGAGCAGCACCACGCGGGAGCCGTGCTGGCGGGCCAGTTTCAGGGCCACCGCGGCGGTGTCCATCGACTGGCGGCTCTGGTCGACAGGGAACAGAACGGTCTCGAACATGGCGCGGAAGGGGGCGCGAGGGGTGGGCGCAGCGGAGAGCGCTGGCAGGGGGGTTGGACGCGATGCCGGAGCGCCCGCCACCCCAAGTCCTAGCGCCGGCTGGAGCGAACGTCGGCTGCCGGGGGAGCGAGGCGGGCCGGGGGGCTAATCTCCCCCCGATTTTCCCCGCACCCGGATCCCATGGCGAAGCGTTCCCTGGCCAGCCTCGGCGAAAGCGACCTGCGCGGCAAGCGCGTGCTGGTCCGGGTCGACTTCAACGTCCCCCAGGACGACAACGGCACGATCACCGACGACACCCGCATCCGCGCCGCCCTGCCCACGATCGCCTTCCTGCGCGACAACGGCGCCAAGGTGATCCTGGCCGCCCACTTCGGCCGTCCCAAGGGCCAGGTGAATGAGGGCATGCGCCTCACCCAGGTGGCGGCCCGCCTCAGCGACCTGCTGGGGGTGCCGGTGACCAAGACCGACAGCTGCATCGGCGACGACGCCGAAGCCAAGGTGGCGGCCCTGGCGGAAGGCGGCGTGGTGCTGCTGGAGAACGTGCGCTTCTTCGCCGAGGAGGAGAAGAACGATGCCGGCTTCGCGGAGAAGCTCGCCGCGCTGGCCGAGGTGTATGTGAACGACGCCTTCGGGGCCGCCCACCGCGCCCACGCCTCCACCGAAGGGGTCACCAAGTTCCTGAGCCCGAATGTGGCCGGTCACCTGATGGAGAAGGAGCTGCAGTACCTGCAGGGCGCCATCGACGATCCCAAGCGCCCCCTGGCGGCGATCGTGGGCGGCTCGAAGGTGAGCAGCAAGATCGGCGTGCTTGAGGCGCTGATCGACAAGTGCGACAAGATCCTGATCGGCGGCGGCATGATCTTCACCTTCTACAAGGCGCGCGGCCTGGCGGTGGGCAACAGCCTGGTGGAGGAAGACAAGCTGGATCTGGCGAAGGAATTGGAGGCGAAGGCGGCTGCCAAGGGCGTGCAGTTCCTACTGCCCACCGATGTGGTGCTGGCCAACAAGTTCGATAAGGACGCTGAGAGCCAGATCGCCAAGGTGGAGGCGATCCCCGATGGCTGGATGGGCCTCGACATCGGCCCGGATTCGGTGAAGCTGTTCCAGGACGCGCTGGCCGACTGCAAGACCGTGATCTGGAACGGGCCGATGGGCGTGTTTGAGTTCGACAAGTTCGCCGCCGGCACCAACGGCATCGCCCACACCCTGGCCGAGCTGAGCGCCAAGGGCACGATCACGATCATCGGCGGCGGCGACTCGGTGGCGGCGGTGGAGAAGGTGGGCGTGGCCGAGAAGATGAGCCACATCTCCACCGGCGGCGGCGCCAGCCTGGAGCTGCTGGAGGGCAAGGTGCTGCCGGGCGTGGCCGCCCTCGACGAGGCCTGATCCCAGGCCCCGGCGGGGCGGCGCAGCTGGCCGCCCCGCTCAGACATCAGCGCCGCGCCAGCCGGGCCCACCGCCCGGGCCGCCGCGGCGGTTTTTCCATTCCGGCGCGGGCATGCCGTTGCGCTCGAACAGGGCGCGCATGGCCTCCATGTGCTGGCGGCGCTGCTGCTGCATGGCGCTGCGCTCCTCGCGCATGCAGGCCCGCAGGGCGTCGGCGTTGGCGGCGGCGGCGATGCAGCGCTCGCCCTTCTGCAGGATCGCCAGCCGGGCGCGGTGATCCTGCAGCGCCAGCTGGCGGTTCTCGGGGAAGATCTTCTGCCACTGGGCTTGCGTGGGGCGGCCAGGGCCGGCGGGATCGCCCACGGGCTGGGCGAAGGCGCTGGTGCTGAGGCCGAGGCCGAGGCTGAGGCCGAGGCTGAGGCCGAGGCTGAGGCCGAGGCTGAGGGACGCCGTGGCGCCGGCGCTCAGGGCGAGGGCGGCGGCGCGGTGGCCGAGGGAAACGGGACGGTGGCGCGGGGAGAGGCGGGTCATGGCGGGCGCGGAGGGCTCGGAGCTCAACAGGAAGCAGCTTCGGGGGCGGATGCGTCTGATCCCGGACCGGCAACGGCCGAGCTGTGACCGGATGTGACCGGAGGCTGCGGCAGGGAGCGGCCGGAGAGGGCGATGCCGAAGCCCTGCGGCCCCTGCAGACGGCGCAGACCACCGCCGTGGTCGCGGGCGACGCGCTCGGCGATCGCCAGCCCCCGGCCGCAGTGGCCGGGGCCGCCACGGGCCGGATCGAGGCGCTGGACGGGCTGGCGCGCCCGCGCCCAGGCGGCCTCCGGGATGCCATCGCCCTGGTCCCAGACCTGGATCTCGAAGCCCTCGCCGGGGCCCGGGCAATCCCAGGGGCGCAGCACCAGGCGCAGCGGCGGGCGGCCGTGGGCGCAGGCGTTGTCGAGCAGGTTGGCGACGGCCCGCGCCAGGGCCGTAGGGCGCACGCAGCGCTGCAGCGGCGGCAGATCGAGCTGGGGCGGTGGCTCCACGCCGGCGGCCGCCTCCGCCACCAGCTGCTCCAGTGGCAACGGCAGCGGCGCCTCGGCCGCCGCGGCGCCGGCGAAGGCCAGGAACTGGCGGATGATCCGCTCCAGGGCCGCCAGGTCGGCCTCCGCCCGCGCCAGCTCCGCCGCCCCCATCGGCGCGTCGGCCGCCAGGGCCAGCCGCAGCCGCAGGCGGGTGAGCGGGCTGCGCAGGACGTGGCCGATGCCGGCCAGCATCGTGGCCCGCTCGCGGCTGGCCGCCTCCAGCCGCGCCACCATCGCGTTGAAGCGGCCGGTGAGGGCCCGCACGGCCCGGTTGCCGCGGGCCGGCACCGCGGCGGGACGCTGCTCCAGGCCTAACGCCGCCAGGGCGGCCTCCAGCTGGCGCAGGGGCAGCTGCACCTACAGGGTGAGGTACAGGAGCACGCCGGCCAGGGAGCCGGCCGCCAGGCCGAGGCCGAGCAGCAACGGATCGGGGGGCCAGGCATGGCGCGGCGCCAGCGGCACGAACAGCCACACCCGCTCCAGCGCCAGGGCCGGCTCCATCTCCACCCATACGCCGCGGGGGCCGCTGCGGCTGGGCCAGACCACCGGACAGCGCGGCAGGCGGCGGCAGATCTCGGAGCGCAGACGCTTCGCCTGGCGGCGCAGGCGACGGTCGGCGGGCCGCTGGCGGCTGGTCTGCGACCCCAGCTGCGGCCGCGGTTCCGGCTCCGGCCCCACCGCCAGCCGCATGCCACCCAGCTCCGCCAGCGCCGCCGGGCTGAAGCGCTCCAGCGCCACCTCCCCGAGCAGCAGCCGGCCCGCCACCTCGGAGCCAAGCTGGCGCAGCCGCGACTGCTCCAGGCGGCGATCGAGCAGGGTTTCCAGCAGCAGCAGGCTCAGGGCGGCGGCGCCGAGGGCGGCGGCGGCGTAGGCCAGGCGCGGCCGCCGCGGCAGCGCCCGCGGCGCCCCACGGGCCGTGTCGCGGCCCGTGGGGCGGTCCATGCCACTGGCCCCATCACTGGCCACGGGGGCGGCCATCGGGCACGAACACGTAGCCGTAGCCCCACACGGTCTGCACGTAGCGGGGCCGGGCCGGATCGGGTTCGATCAGGCGGCGCAGGCGCGACACCTGCACATCCATGCTGCGGCTGTCGGTGTCGCTGTCGGGGCCGCGGGCCAGATCGATCAGCCGCTCGCGCGACAGCGGCCGCTGCGGATGCTGCACGAAGGCGGCCAGCAGGGCGAACTCGCCGCTGGTGATCGGCACCGGCTGGCCGTCGCGCTCGAGGGTGCGGGTGGCCAGATCCACCTCGTTATCCCCGAAGCGGATGCGCTCGCCATCCGGCAGCGGCGCGCCGGCGCCGAGGCGGCCGCGGCGGCGCAGCACCGCCTCGATGCGGGCGGTGAGCTCGCGGGGCAGGAACGGCTTGGCCAGGTAGTCGTCGGCGCCCTGCTCGAGGCCGATGATGCGGTCGACGGCATCGGCGCGGGCGGTGAGCATCAGCACCGGCAGGTCGTCGTCGGCGTCGCGCAGGCGGCGCAGCAGGGTGAGGCCGTCGTCGCCGGGGAGCATCAGGTCGAGCACCAGCAGATCGGGGCGCTGGGCCTGCAGGCGGGCCATCAGCTGGGCGCCGTCGGCGAGGGTGCGCACGTCGTAGCCCTGCTCGCCGAGGTAGGTGGCGAGCATGCGACGGATCTCCGGGTCGTCGTCCACCACCCAGACGCGGTGCGCTCGGCCGGCGGAGGAGGGCATGGGGGGCGGCTCAGAGCTCCAGCGCGCGCCGGTCGGCCACCACCCGCACCCGCTTGGAGGCGCTCACCACCCCTCGGGGATGGACGAGCAGCACGGCCCAGGTTTGGGAGCCGGGGCGGAGGGGCGCCTGCACGGTTTTGAACAGGCCCCCACCGCCGAGGGCTCCCAGCTCGATGCTGGGGCTTTCGAGAGCAGACACCTGCTCCGGGCTGAGGGCGGTGATGCCGCCGGCGGTGAGGGCGCCATCGAGGGGATCGTCGAAGATCACGTCGACGTCGTAGCGCTGGCCGGTGAGCACGGCGTCGGGGATCAGCAGGCTGACCGGCGGGGCCTGCTCACCGCTGCGCAGCAGCGACTGCTCGCGCAGGATCGTTTGGCCGTTGATGCGACTGCCGTCGCTCTGGAGCAGCAGCAGCTGCTCGCCGTCGAGGCGGAAGCTGGTGGATCCCTGGCGGCGGGTGCCGCTCACCTTCACGCTCACCGTGGCCTGGCCATCGCGGAGCGGCGTGCCGGGGCGCACCTGCCAGCGCAGGTCGGGGAACTGGTCGCGCAGCTGGCGGCGGCGGGTGAGCAGCTCGGGCGGCTGGAGCCCGGGACCGCTCTGCAGCAGGGTCTGCAGGCCCTCCTCACCGCTGGCGTTGAGAGCGGCCTCCAGCGACTGGAGCAGGGCCGGCGGCGGGGCGGCGGCCCGGGCCGGGGCGAACGGCAGGGTGACCAGCGGCGCCAGCAGCAGAGCTGAGAGCAGGCGGGGCAAAACCATCAGCGCGGGCCGGCGGGGTGGGAACTGGCTTTTAAGTTAGGCGCGCCGCCCTCCGCCGCCACCCCGCACCGCCGATGCCAACGCTTCTGATCGCCGCCAGCGGCACGGGTGGGCACCTGTTCCCCGCCCTTGCGGTGGCCGAGGCGCTGCCGCCGGAGTGGGGCGTGCAGTGGCTGGGGGTGCCGGACCGGCTGGAGCGGGAGCTGGTGCCGAGCCGCTACCCGATGAACTTCGTGCGGGCGGGCGGCCTGCAGGGCCGGGGATTGCGCAAGCTGTGGAACCTGGTGCAGCTGCTCAACGCCACCCGCGCGGTGCGGCGGCTGATCCGGCGCGAGCGGATCACGGCGGTGTTCAGCAGCGGCGGGTACATCGCGGCGCCGGCGATCCTGGCGGCCCGCTGGTGCGGTGTGCCGGTGGTGCTGCATGAAAGCAATGCGGTGCCCGGCAAGGTGACCCGCTTGCTAGGGCGCTGGTGCACCCATGTGGCGGTGGGGTTGCCGGAGGCGGCGGAGCGGCTGCCCCACTGCCGCCCGCTGGTGACGGGCACGCCGGTGCGCCGGGCGTTCCTGGAGCCGGCTCCGTTGCCGGAGTGGGTGCCCCGCGGCGAGGGGCCGCTGCTGCTGGTGATGGGGGGCAGCCAGGGGGCGGTGGGCCTGAACCGGATGGTGCGGCCGCAGCTGGCGAGGCTGGCGGCGGCGGGCTGCCGCGTGGTGCACCTCACGGGCAGCAACGACCCGGAGGCGGGCCAGCCGGGCCTGCCGCAGGTGGTGGAGCGCCCGTTCAGCGATGAGCTGCCCGGCCTGCTGCAGCACTGCGACCTGGCGATCAGCCGCGCCGGCGCCGGCAGCCTGAGCGAGCTGGCGGTGTGCGGCACGCCGGCGATCCTGGTGCCCTTCCCGGCCGCCGCCGACCGCCACCAGGACGCCAACGCCGCCGCCGCCGCCGCCCTCGGCGCCGCCGTGATCGTGTGGCAGCACGGGCCGGAGGGCACGGCGCTGGCGGAGGCGGTGGAGCGGCTGCTGGGCCCTCGGCTCCGGGGGGAAGCGGGGCCCGACGATCCGCTGCGGGAGCTGCGGGCCGGCATGGAGCGACTGGCGGTGCGCGACGCCGACCGGCGGCTGGCGGAGCGGATTACGGGGCTGGCTTTTCTAGCCTTGTCTAACCCTGTATAGCGCCTACGGGCTATATGAGCTTAGACAAGGCTAGAGCTCGGGGCGAGATACGCTCAAATCCTCGTGTTCACGGGAGCGGCAATCTGAGGTCTTTGCAGATCTTCCGCGCAAGCAGTTCGTTGATCCCTGAATGACGAGGAATCGAGCTGCGCCGGTTTTGCTGGGGATTCCACCACCAGGAATGGTTGGCGAAACAGATCTCTGCGCTTCACAGGCTGAACAAAAGCTCCTCAGCACCAGGGCCAGCGGCATCCAATGCCTCGATGCGGTTGAACGCAAGCGCCTCGCTTAGCACATCTCGAAGCGATTCAAGGAGCTCCTCACGACTGAACTCCTGTGCAGTGGCCAAGGGGTGGTGGTCAATGCCTGCACCGAGTGCCGTTCCAGGGCGGCAGCGTTGGTGCGGCAGGGCATCCTGACGTGTTCCGCTACGAGTGAGTGCGGTTCGTCGCCTGCCCCGCCAGCCGCAGAGGCCGCAAGGTGTCGTGCATCAGCTGCGACGGCTCAGTGCGGCTGAGGGGTTTGCCTATCACCCGTAAAACCTGAGCTGCATGAAATGCTTCCGGCTGTGATGCCCAAGCCAGGCGCTGTGCAGAACTCCAACGGGGAGGTTTCACCCCTGCCTGAGATGCGAAACACATGCCATGCCGATGATTTATTAGTAGCAGTTGGACGAGTTCGGCGAGTACGAGCAGGTTGTCTCGCAGGCCAAGACTGTTTCCGGCTGCTGGAACCCTGAGCCACTCAGATTCGAGACCTTGCGCACCGGCATGGCTTTGGGCTCGGGGCTCCAGGCGATGACAGACCGGCCGACCCGGGCCATCCTGTGGATACGAACCAAGAAACGTCCATCACAGAACGGCATCCAATGATCAACGCAGACCAGACGAGCACGGCAATGCAACACTTTGATACGAAGGGGAAGCTCCCGTCGTCGTACACGATCGAATTTCAGAAGGCGCTGCGCCGTAGCCTGCCGTTTGAGGATCAGCGCGACTTCGAAGAAGCCCAGCGCGGCTTCATCGCTGCACCGGACTACAAGCAGATCATGGCGGAAGCCGGTAATGTGGCGTGGGATATGGGCAGCTACGACTTTCTGCTGCGTAGTTTCGACAGCGTTTTCGACTGCATTCACCCCTCTCTGCAGCGGCAGGCCGTGTTAAATATGGCCTACGGGCTCTACGAAGTATTGGCCGACAAGATCTATCAGATACGAGGTTTTGATCTCGCCAACATGACCATCATCAAAGGCGAGACGGGTTGGATCCTGTTTGACGTGCTCACCTGCAAGGAAACCGCACGGGCCGCGCTCGATTTTGTCAATCAGCAGCTCGGCGAAAGGCCGGTTGTGGCAGTTGTGTATTCCCACAGCCACGTCGATCACTTTGGCGGTGTCCGTGGCGTCGTGTCGGAAGAGGATGTCAAGAGTGGCAAGGTGCAGATTCTTGGCCCTGTCGAATTCATGAAGCACGCGATCGCTGAGAATGTCTATACCGGCACGGCAATGACCCGACGTGCCTTCTATCAATACGGCCTGTTGTTGCCACGCAGTCCCTACGGTCATGTCGACCAGTCGATCGGCAAGAACACGGCTGCCGGCAGGGTGGGGCTGATTGAACCCACGCGCAGCATTGAACAAGCCATTGAAGAGCTAACGATCGATGGTGTTCGGATGATCTTCCAGAACACTCCAGGCACGGAGGCACCCGCCGAGATGAATACCTATTTCCCTGAATGGAAGGCATTCTGGGCTGCCGAGAATATCTGTGGAACGATTCACAATATCTACACGCTCCGAGGCGCCCTTGTCAGGGATGCATTGGAGTGGTCCAAGAAGATCAGCGAAGCCCTCTACCTGTTTGGAATGGAGGCCGAAGTCATGTTTGCCTCTCACAGCTGGCCCCGTTGGGGTAATGAGCGGATTCAGGAGGTGATGCGCACCCAGCGCGATACCTACGCGCACCTGCACAACGAGGTGCTGCACCATGCCAACAAGGGGGTCACGATCAATGAGATTCATAATGTTTATCAGCAACCGGAGAGTCTCAAGAACCAGTGGGCAGCGCGCAGCTATCACGGCTCGGAAGAACACAACAGCCGCGCCGTGATCAACCGTTATCTCGGCTATTGGGATGCCAATCCGGCCACCCTGATCCCACTCTCCCCGGGTGATTCTGCGCCATTGTACGTAGAGATGATGGGGGGAGCGGAACGGATCATCACCAAAGGCCAGCAGCTGGTTGACCAAGGCGACTATCTGAGTGCCAGCGAGATTCTCAACAAATTGGTGTATGCGGAACCGGATAACCAGGAGGCCAAGGATCTCCTGGCCGATGCCTTTGAGCAGATCGGCTATCAGAAAGAGAGTCCGAGTGTACGCAATAGCTTTCTGGCAGCGGCTTTTGAGCTGCGCCATGGCTTCCCGAGTGGAGCCACCTCTCAGCCTGTCAATCCCGATACGGTAAAGGCGATGTCGACCGAGCTTCTGCTCGACTTTCTCGGCATCCGGCTGGACAGCCGCAAGGCAGAGGGAATGGCCTTCGTGGTCAATCTCGTGACACCCGACAACGGCGAACAGTTCATTATCGAAATGAGCAACTCCACCCTGACCAACAGCAAGGGTTTCCAAAGCTCATCTGCTGACTTGTCCATTACGATCAACCGCAGCGATCTGGAGCTGATCATGTCTGGCATCAGCACGTTCCCGGATCTGGCTGGAGAGGGGAAGGTCAAACTGGAAGGCGATGCTTCGATCATTCAGAAGCTCCAAGACGTGCTTGTCCAGTTCAGTTCCGATTTTGAAATTATGCCCGGCACGCTACCGGCAAGGCAGCCAAATGCCAGCGATCGCGATCTGTTTGAGCAGCCGGAACCCTCGAGTTCAGCCGGCGGCTGATGAGCGCCTTATCCGCCAGTGGGAAACAGCGCCTGGATCTGCAGACGGATGGTGACAGGACCCAACAGCTGCTCGCCCAGTGGCTCCGGTCGAACCGCGTTCCAGAACCCTTGCAAGGAGGCATTGAAGGGCTGGCTGCCGATGCGAAAGATTCGCCCAACTCCCCCCCCGATCGGGACTGTCCAGCCCTTGCCATTGTGGGCCGTCCAGTCCGCCGTGATGATCGGCGAGCTGGCGATGTACCAGCCATTGGCCAGGTTGATGTTGAGGAAGGGCTGAATGAGCATGGAGTTGACTGGTCGTCCACCCTCTCCTGCAAAAGACCAGATGTTGTTGGCCAGCATGCCGGCCACCAAAGCCCCTCGTGTATAAACCGCAACACCTGCAGGGCCAGCACTCCAACGTTGCGTGCTCAGTTGCACATCGGAAGCAGAAGGAATCACCAGGGTGGGGCCCAACCCAAACTGGAATCGCTTGGTGGTGCGGGGCACAAGAAAGATGGTTGGATTGATATCGCCGATGCCGATCACATCCGAACTGCCAGTCAAGGGCCGCTGGATCACAGGAATGATGGTGCGGCTGATCAGGAAGAAGTCGCTGTTCAGTCGGAAGGGAACAACAGGTTGCACATTCCAGACATTCAGCGTGCGGTTGGCCTGGGCGCCTGGATCAACCGCCCGTGGCGCCCACTGGCTAGATGGAGTGGAGTTCCACTGAATCGGCAGGCTGATCAGATTGGCGACGGGGTTCTGGGCTTCCTTGGCGAGAGCTTCCGTGTTTCCCTCCCTCGCTTGCTGTTCCAGGACAGGTTGCGAATCCGGTTCCATGGCAGGCTGAGCCTCCACGTTTTGCCCCACGGTGATCCCGGCGGCCTTGTCTGTGCCAGCTTCCGCGAGGGTGACAGGTCTCCAGTCGAAACCTGCTGGCGAGGGTTCCGACGAGGGTTCCGGCGAGGCGGCGGCGGGTGCGATGGGCTGGGTACACAGCAGCAAGGTGGCCGTACACCCCATGAACAAGCCGCGAACATCCATCAGCGGGGCCATGCGTACTTCTGACCAGCGCCTGCATGATTACATGACCAGGGCCTACATGACCAGGGCCTGGCGTTGGGCTCAGGGGGACGGTTTGCTTTGACGCCACCTGCAGTCGACGGGCGTCATCCGTGGTTGCGAACGAATCGGCTGGGAGCGTGCATGAAGGGGATGGGGCTTGGAGTCGCCATTCCTCCGCATCGAAGGCTTACGAGGCTTTTGGATCAAGATTATTTTTGACGTCGGCGGGAGCGGCTAGCGAGCACGGGACAGAATGTTGAGTGATGATCACCGCCGATGGCGAGATTCTCTCCCCCGTGTATCACGCGAACCGCAATGGCAGCCACAACACCGTAGCGAGTAACGGCTGAGCCCTGCGGCCGCAACGATCGGTGGGAACGATCAGCCGGTGGGGACCAGCTCCCGCTGCTGCCATTGCAGGAACAGGGTGGTGACGATCACCGTGATCAGCACGTAGGCGAGGAGCCCGGGCACCAATCCTGGCAGCCCCTTGCCATAGGTCAGCGCCAGCTGGGCGGCCAGGCCCGTGTTCCGCATTCCCGTCACCAGGGCCACGGTGCGGCGCTCCAGCGGGTCCGATCCCGCAATCCCGTAGCCGATCGCCAGGCTGAGCACGCTCAGGACGGCCATCCCCGCCAGACCCACCAGGTTCTGCTGCAGGTAGGGCAGCAGCTGGCGGCCGCTGAGCAGCAGCAGGGCCAGCATCATCAGGATCAGCAGCACGGTGGCCAGGCCCCCGAGGGCGCGGCTGCAGCGCCGCGCCAGCTCCGGCTGCCACTGCCCCAGCAGCACCCCGGCGAGCACCGGCAACACCTGCACCTTCAGCACCTGTGCCGCCACATGACCCGGGCTGATCCCCCAGCTGAGCAGCTCCCAGCCCCGCAGAGCGGCGCTGGAGCGGAAGAGCACCTCCATCAGCGGAACCGTGAGGATCGCCAGCAGCGCCGCGCCGATCTGCAGGCGCGCCGCCAGCTCGGCCGTGCCGCCGCTGCTGCGCACCCGGAACAGGATCAGGGGGGCGCTGGGACAGGCCAGCATCAGGCCCATGGCCACCCAGGTGGGGCGGCTCAGCAGGCCATGCAGGGGCATCAGCACGAGGGCCAGCCCGGCCAGGGGCACCAGTACGCAGGTTCCCAGCAGCACGCGCCCGAGAAAGGCGGGGCGATCCCTGAGCAGCAGGAAGCGGTAGGGCTTCAGCCCCAGGCCAAGGCTGAACATCAGGGTGACGATGGTAGTGGTGACCAGAACGCCAGCGACTTCAACCATGGGGATCAACCGATGGGTGAACCCAGGAGCGAAACACGACCGCGAAGATGCCAATGATCGTGAGGGAAACCTTGATGAAGAGGGGGACGCACGCTCATTCCGGTGTGATCACTGCCTGGAAAACGGCTGGCATGGATGGCGAGAGGCAGGTGCGGATCCAGGCCGTCATCGTCCGTACGGGGGCGGCCCGGTTGCGCACCTTGGCCAGTTCGTCTTCGCCAGGGCAGTGGTGGTGATGCCGATATTGGCAGCCAGCTGACCCTTCAGGACCAATGGCCTCGTGGATGCCACACCGCCCGCTCAGCCTGGGCCCTTCCCAGCCATTGGGCCGTGCACCCTGAGCCACAACGGCGAGATGCCGGCGGTGAGGCCACGGCGCTCCGGTTGCACGGGCAGGGGGGTGCGGGGATCGAGCGCGAGATCGAAGCGGGCCACCACCTCGCTCAACACCAGCTTCATCTCGAACAGGGCGAAGGCCATGCCGATGCAGCGGCGGCTGCCGGCGCCAAAGGGGAGGAAGGTGAAGGGGCTGAAGCTGGTGGTGAGGAAGCGCTCGGGATCGAAGGATTCCGGATCCGGGAACACCTGCGCGCGGCGATGGGCCAGGAAGATGCAGCCCATCACCACGGTGCCGGCGTCGAGGGGATGGCCGCCGAGCACGAGGGGCAGCTCCAGGCGGCGGGGGAAGGTGATCATGCCCACCGGGTAGAGACGGAGGGTTTCATGGCACACCGCCTGCAGATAGGGCAGGCGCAGCAGGGTGGCCAGCTCCGGGGGCTTGCCAGGCTCCGGGCGGGCCTCCTGGATCTCGTGCAGCAGCCGTTGCCGCACCTCGGGCCGGGTGGCCAACCAATGCAGCGCCCAGCTCAGGGCGGTGGCGGTGGTTTCGTGGCCGGCCAGCAGGAGGGTGATCAACTCATCGCGCAACTCGCCATCGGTGAGCGGTTGGCCCTGTTCATCTCGAGCCTCCAGAAGCAGGCTCAAGATGTCATCACCTCGCCGCTCTGGAAACGCACGGCGTTCGGCGATCTCCGCATAGAGCAACGCATCCACGGCCTGCCGCTTGCGCAAAAAACGCCCCCAGGGGCTCCAGGCTCCCAGATCCTTCTGCAGCGGGCCGGCGAAGATCATCAGCGTGCCCAGGGGTTGGGTGGAGGTCTGAAGCAGATCCACCAGCGCCGCCTCGATCCGTTCCAGGAGCTCCCCCTGTCGCAGCCCGAAAACGGCCTGCAGGATCACCCGCATCGAAATCCGCTGCATGGCGGGGCGCACCTCCAGCGCCGATGCGGCGGACCACTGATCCAGCTCCTCCTGGCATACGGCCCGGATCACGGCCTCGTAGGAGCGCATGCGCTCGCCGTGGAACGGGGGCATCAGCAATTGGCGCATGCGCCGATGGGGGTCGCCGCTCAGGGCGATCACCGAATGGTGCCCCAGCAGCGGTTCAAAGATGGCGTTCAGTTCCCCCGGTGACGTGATGTGCGGCCCGTCGTCCTGACTCAGCAACAGCTGCAGCGATTCGGGATCGCTGCAAAACACCACCGGACCGCCGCCATAGACCCCTTTGAGCGTGAACACATCCCCGTACGTGGCGGCGCAATCGCGCATCACGCGGAAAGGCGATCGGACCCACCGGATCAGCTGCCAGGGTGTCCAGGACGTGGGCCCCGGCGGGAGTGGCATGGGAAGCAATAGCTTTCAGAGCAATCTAAGCGTTCCGGGGGCCGCTGGAGCGGTCAGCGATCGCGGAAGCCCGAGAGCTCAACCATGCGCTGTACTTCCTCAGGATCAGCCATTCAGCAAGATTCCTTCTTGACATGCAACGGATGCAACAGTGCTTCTGCATTGCTGATGGCGACTCACTTCTGACTGGATGCAAAGAAGCAGATCAAGCGGCAGTTGATGGCTTGAATATTGGCAACAGAGTGCTCCCAGCACTCTTATTCAGTCACAGGCACTGAGCCAGTGATCCGGAGTGATCAGAAGATGCACATCGGAGTCAGGCCGGAATGTTGCCTAGCACGTAACTCAAAGGGAACCTTTCAGGGTGGCGTAGGGACTCGACTGATATGTCGACGTAAAGATCTGGCCAATACAGATGCTCAGGGGCCGGCCTCAAGACATTGAGGATTTGCAGGCTCGTTGCCGATTTAAACCAAGGAAACTCTGAAGACGGAAGGGCCAGCTCTTCGTCATCAACGAGAATCCAGGCGCAATGGCCAGAAACGTTGGTGACATCAGCCTAAAGGGGTAGTTCCAGGCATCAATGATCTCCTGTTGGCGAGGCTTAGCTAGGCGTTCTGCTTCTTTCAGCCTGGAAGAGCTTAGCCCGATATTGCGAGCCAGTTCAACGGACGGACTGAGCCAGAACTTCGCCATCCTTGAAAACGGTCGGGGACAACTCAATAGCTGAACGTCCCTCTCAGCATAGCCACGGCGGCAATGGCTGGTCGCATTGTTCCAACGCTGAGCGTGACCCTCGGTTCGGCCGGCGTCCGCGCCTGGTGAGCCGTAGCGGCCTGAGAACAGTAGCGCGACCCAAGGGCGTGTATCGAGCAATACGGTCATAATCAGATTGCACCAGAGTCAGACAGATAAGCGGGGTTGGATGACAGATCAGCTGGCCCACCTTCACAACAACCCACCAAATCAGCCAAGAGATCAGCAGCCGATTGTGATGAACCACCTTCTCCGTCCAGCTCTGAGGATTGGAGGAACGCTGTCAATGCTCGTCGAACCAGCTCAGACTTACTCAGCCGACGCCGATGAGCTTGCTCTGTGAGCTGCGCATCGAGAGCTTCGGTCAACTTGAGCGAGATCATCGCCATGGCAAGGGCCCCATCGGCACCTCACATCATGCCAGCCGTCAAGGGGTATTACCGCGGGTCTTGGTTAACCGCGCACGCTACAGATCTACAGGCTGAGCTCATGAGAGGTGAAATGGGGCACTTCCCCTTTCGCCCACTGTTCCCGGCCCGCTACCGATCCTGGGTGCGGCTTCTGCTTTGGGCATGGGTCGCCGTCTACGCAGGCGTATCAAGCAGTGCCGCTGATTATTGCTCTTATATGGTATCGCTGCGCTGCCTTTGTGTGAAGTGAGCCCTCACTTATCCACGGCCCTTGCCGTGGATAAGTGCTGCAGTAAGTTCGGCGGCCTAGCCATTTTGGTTGACAAGCTGAATAGGCCTGACCCACGGTATCTATAGATCAGGCTCGCCGATGACAGCTGCTGTGCTGGTCATGGCAACACCTCCAGCTGAAGGAGCTGGGCGGCCTGATTTAGTCGGCGGTCGTAGCAGGCAAAGGTAACAGGTTGTTCGGAGCTGATGTGTAATTCATGGGCGGCAGCCAGCTGCACGCTGTCGTAACCCCTTAGCGCGAAGCCGTCTGCAAAACGTCCAGCCGCTTCTACGAGTTTCTGGCTGACTTCGACAATGGTGAACGATGACCAGAGCATGCTGAGTCGTTGACGAGCATTCTCAATTTCGTCAGCACTGGTTGGATCATCGCGCTGGCGACGGGCCATCGCTGCCATGGCCTCGGCCCAGGTTATTCTGCATGCGGCGATCCATCCAGCACGTTCAGTGGCCTGGTGGATCTGAGCTGAGTCGGGCTCATCAATCAGCAGCTTGATCAGGGCACTTGTATCGCAGAACAGGAGCACGCGCTTAACCCCGGTCTTCGATCACGATCTCGCTGATGAGCTTCCCTTTGCCGCTGAGCTTGATGGGCGGGGGGAATACGGGCTTCTGCCCGCTCCAGCTGATCAGGCCTGCATCCATGGCCTTCTGGAGGGGATTGGTGGCCGTCGGCTCGGCTGGCTTGATCGCCGTGATGCGGGCGATCGGCTTGCGATGGGAGGTGACCTCCACCACTTCGCCGGCCTGGGCGCGGGCGAGCCACTCGGAGAGATGGGTCTTGAGATCCCGCACCGACACCCGACTTGCGACCACATCCGACATAACTGGCTCCGCTTCTGTGACCACACTAGGCCGGATTCCCCTGCTCACGCTTCACCTCCAGCCACGGTGCGGCGCTGGGCGACGACGCGCCCCTCAGGGCTGATCAGCACAGCCATCACCGCAGCTCCTTCCAGCTCGTCATCCTCGACCAAGAGCCGGGTGCCGCCATCGTCGATGGGATTGGGCGCCGTGGCCACTGAGGGGCCGCTGATGCTCTCGCGGCGCAGGTCGGCCTTCAGGCCGGCGGTGGCTCCGCTCACCTCCAGGTTGCAGCGCAGGCCCTCCGGAGACCACCAACACTGGGGTGAGGCACTCCTGCAGGCTGATGCCGCCATGGGCGTAGGCATAGCTGCCCCCGGTGTTGAAGCAGGCGGCGCCGTTGGGGGTGGCGAACTGTTCGCTGGGGTTCCAGCTCCAAGTGGCGGTGGGGACTGGCACCTGGGATTCGCCCTTGATGGCGGCGCAGCGGGCCCACTTGCTGGCGGTGAGGTGCTTGGGCAGCTCGGCGGTGGGAAGGCCATCGGGGCAGAACAGCCAGCCGTGGTCGATGACGACCTTCACGGAGCGCCAACCGGCAGCGAGCAGCTTCTGGATGCGAAGCGCCAGCCGCGAGCCTCGGCACTGGAGGGGATGTTCAGCTCGTCGTCGGCCAGGAGCGTGTAGCCAAGAGCTGTGAAGGCCTTAGGGCTGGGCGCTGCGAGGGCGATGGGCTGGTGCCACGCAAAAGATTGGCGCCGGAGAACAGCGGCAGCAGGTGCTGCTGCACCAGGGAGCGGAAGGGGGCGAGCTCCATCGGTGGCTCGCTGCGTCCAAGGCAGTCCCCCAGGTTTGCCCACCCTCAGGCCGCAGCCGGGCCGTCAGCCTGCACCAGCGACGCCGCTTTATGAGCAGCAGCACCGGCCCTGGCATTTGCGTGCGATTACATCAGCAGTGACAGACAGAGCCACGGTGGTTCAGCCCCGCGGCACGTCACATCCAGCCGGAATCCGAAAGCAAAGCTGAGATCTGAGCCGACGTATCTACCGTAAGCTGCCGGTCAGTCGCGAAAGAGGCTTATCCAACCACCGGATAGGATCGCGGCTGCGCGCGATCTATACTTGTTCGTTAGCCCCCAAAATTTTTCTCCACAACCTCTTGAATAAAGATTCTGCAAAGTGAATCGACTTTTTCCTCGCGGACACGATCATCAAGACCGCGAACAACGAATGCCTCACTTTCAAGATTGTATCCAATCTCTACAACATTGGGGACGTTTGGCGCCGTGATCCTGTCTAGAAACTCATAATTGAAGGATCCAGGTGGCTCTTCTCTGCTTAGATGAAGTGTGACGTCAACTCCCATGCCACGCATTGCGTAACTGGGTGACGCGAAGAAAAATAGGTACCGGGCTGAGCGCGCGCCAATCTTAAAGTCAATGCGGAAAAACCAGGTTTTCTTGGCAGAGCCATAGTTTTTGAGGGCAAGATACTTTTCAAATCCCAGGTTGCCAAAGTCATTGAAATATATTCTACCGATATTTGCATTAGCATCCAATAGGTCAGCGGTTTGCCGGATGAGGCTTTTCAACAGCTCCATTGCATTCTTCCAAACTTCGTAGTGATTGGAGGCTGTGACCTTTTCCTTTTCCCCAAACTTAAGGGCAATAGACTTAGCCCATTCCTGTGCATCTCTTTGCTCCAATGCAGCTGCCTCATATTCCTCAAGGCTTTCTTCGATAGATTCCGACACAAGCGACACAAAACCTGTTAAGTCTGAAATCTGGGATAGCTCCAAAGCGTCATAATAGCGCGTTCTGTCTTCGCGTGTAATTACTGCTATCGGAAAGCCATAGCGCATAAATATCAAATTCATTAGGAGACGAGCAACTCTGCCGTTACCGTCGATAAATGGATGAATAGTCACAAACCATGTATGTGCTGCACTTGCGACAAGAATGGCCTCATCTTGCGCAAACAACTCGCCAGGGCTACTTGCTAACTTGAGCCATTCACCTAGCATATTCATCTCTCTCGCGATATGTTCGGGACTAGGAGGCTTGAACTCCGAACCACCAATTTCAACGGGGATTGATCGATACTTACCAGCATTGTCTCGATTTATATCAGCAAGAACAAGGTAATGAAGTTGTCTAATATCGGCTTCTGTAATGGGTGTCTCGGTATTTTTTGCCAGCTCCTCCAGGAAATCAAGCGCAGCGGACAGATTCTTGGCCTCAGCTTGATCTTTGAGTGGTTTTCCACTAATAGTCAGACCCTGCTCAACAACTAGTCTAGTTTCACCAACATCTAGGGTGCTCCCCTCAATTGCATTCGAGTTATAGATATTCTTGATCTTAAAATATTTTCGCAGCTTCCCAAGGACCTCCGGCGTCAGGGCGCCATTGGTGCGCATCGATTGCACTCGGTCGGCAAGGATTCTTGATTGGTCTAGCTGAGTCTCTGCAATCTCATAGGCAGTACCTTGAATGCTGTGCATTGCGCTCGTATATGAGTTGGTAAATTCTAGCTTGCGTCCGGCTGTCTAACGCTGCCCCAGAGTGACAGGCAAGGAGTTTAGGGTGGCGGAGCTGAGAGATGGTGGAGGCCTGTCCACTCGAGGGGTGTGTTCGAAGGGCCGCCTTTATTGGAGGAATCATACACAATCACTCGCATCGTGATGCGCTTTCATTTTTCACATTCGGAAATGATGTCATTAAACCTATCTGCAAAGTGCCACATCAACCCAGAGTTGTAGCCAAGTTTGGCCTGCTGGATTGACTTAACGAAATGAGGTCCACCCGTTTGCAAGAGAAAATGTCTTTGGTACCAGCTACCAATAGGCTACTGGTAGCGGACTGTGCCACCAATATATAGTCTGAAGCAGCTCCCATCTAATACCTGCTCAGCCTCGCCAGTAGAGAGTGGACAATCGAACTGACTCGAGCCAACAACCTCGGCAAAAGGCATAAGAGTGCAAACCTAATCATGTGATTCAGCTATGCCTGGCATGGGATAGTCGAAAGGCAGCGGATACGGGAGAATCCCCGTCGACACATCGACTGTGCAGTCATATGCAGGTGCAACTCCTACATTCTTTACCTTGATTGAGACAATGGGTCTACTGCCTATGGCAAAGTCTTGAATTGGACCAGGCTCTATGTGTATACAAGGCATAGACTGGCTGGTACTTGCAGAGGCTATCCTTCGGTTCAGATTTTGCCGGACCCAGCTTTCATGTGCCTCCTTCCATTTGCGCAGTTGTATAGTCGTGTAGTCACTTCCACCGTTGCAGTCGATCATATCTGCACAGCTGGAGCAAAGGAATATCGCATTATCAATTGACCTCCTCTCCTCTTGAGACATGCTCGGCTCATAGCGCGGCCCACCCGGCGAAGCCGCCGATATGTGTGCCGCCTTACCGATATATAGAACTTGAAAGGTCTCTGCATCTGAAGGCGCAATAGTCAATGATCTGCACTCAGGATTGCTACAAACAAAAGATGCACGCTTTGCCAGCGTGTTCTTTAGGGCGCTCGAAAACTCGTCGCGAGCCATGGCCTATTAGCAAAGGAAAGAAAATGGCATTTATTGATAAAAACTTCCAAGGTGGACTGTGTTGGCTCCTTCGACTACTATTTGGGGGGATCCGCCCAAGCCGCCTCGAGCCCCCTCGCCTGTCCTCCCTAAGACGCACTTCGGGGCCGGATGACAGGGGTGCGGAAGCACCGCGCCGTAATGCATCTCACGCCTCAAGGACCAACTCCGCTTCATCTTAGACGGATCCGCATAAGACATGTTCGTTGGGTTAAAAAAGGATGCTGGCGACTGACGAAGTGGAAGCAACAATGTGGGGCAAATTAGACCAAGCCGCTACGCAGCCGCCCATTGGCGTAAAAAGCTCAAGTCAAATCAAGTAAAGATGAGTGCACTTAAACAAAAATGCGCGGCCTTGCTTTTTTGCGCCTTTGAGTAGGTGAGCTGACACGCACAGACTCCCAGCAACAAACTTCGAGACCACCCATAAACGCAAAAGCCTTCTCCATCCCTCCCCGAGGCAGCCGCCACAACAAGAGAGTCTTTCCAGGGAGAGGGATTGCGGACTTAAAGAGTGAGTCCATTCGCAAGACTGCATCTTGCGACCGAAGGTCTGCGGGCCCCTGCACCCCAAGGCCCCCGCGGTCGAGAGAGTCCGTACAGCGATCACAGGAGTTCCCCCCCCTCTGTGACACGGAACCACCGCCGCAGCCCCCCCAGCACCCGCCGGTTCCCGCGCCGATCGAGCAGCGCCAGCCGCAACCAGTCGGCGCCGAGCCCCTGGAAGGAGCGGCAATCACGCAGCAACACCCGTTCGCGCTGCTCCAGCGCCCGGCGCAGCGGCTCCAGCGACTCCTCGCCGCGCAGTAGCAGGAAATTGGCCGCCGAGGGCAGCGGTTGCAGGCCGGAAAGTGTCGCCAGTTGCGCTGCCAGCCAGGCCCCCTCCTGAGCCGTCCAGGTCTGCACGCGCGTCTGCCAGCGGGAGAAGCCGGGCGCATCGGCCAGCAGGCGTTCGCCGGCCAGGGCCGCCAGGCCGTTCACGGGCCAGGGATCGCGCCAACGGCTCCAGCGGTGCAATCGCTCCGGTGCCGCCAGCGCATAGCCAAGGCGCAATCCGGCGATGCCCAGCAGCTTGGTGAGGCTGCGGATCACCACCAGCCCCGGCCGCGTCCCCAGCAACGGGATCAGCGACTGCCGCTCGCCATCGGGCACCAGCGGCAGGAACGCCTCATCCACGATCACCAAGGAAAACCGCTCCAGCAGCGGCTCCAGGGAGGCGCGGCTCCAGAGCTGGCCGGTGGGGTTGTGGGGGTTGGTGATCCAGAGCGCCGCGGCTGGGGCGGCTGGCTCCGGCTCCGCGGCTGGGAAGGGCTGGGGGAAGGCGGCGGGCCAGCTGAGCGGCAGGGGCAGCAGCCGGTGCTCGCCGCCCCAGCAATGGAGCGCACGGGCGTAGTCGGCGAAGCCGGGGGCGGGCAGCAGGCTCACGCCGGCGGCGGCGGCATCGCGGGCCGCCCAGGTGAACAGCTCGGCGGCGCCGTTGCCGGGCAGCACCGCCTCGGCCGCTACGCCGTGCAGCGCCGCCAGGGCCTGGCGCAACCCGTGGTAGCCGCGATCCGGGTACTCCCGCAGGGCCGCTCCGGCCAGGCCGCGCCGCAGCGCCCGCAGCAGCGCCGGCGGCGGGCCGAAGGGCACCAGCGAGGCGCTGGCATCCAGCAGCTCGTAGGGGCGGCAGCCGAGGCGGCGGGCCACGGCCTCACGGTTGCCGCCGTGGATGTCGGGCGACGTGTCCAGGGCCAACGGGACAGGGCCGGCCCCCCGCTCTACCACGGCCGCCGCGGCAGGGATCCGGCCGATCCGCCAGGCTGGGGCCACCTTCCCGCGCCCCGCCCCGGCACGCCCCGCTTGGCCTCCTCCGCCCTCCAACCGGTGATCGCCGCGATCACGCGCGTGCTGCTCGGCAAGGAGCACCAGGTGCGTCTGGCCCTGGCCTGCCTGCTGGCCCGCGGCCACCTGCTGATCGAAGACCTGCCGGGGGTGGGCAAGACCACCCTGGCCGAGGCGCTGGCCCGCAGCTTCGGGCTCGACTTCCGCCGCGTCAGCTTCACCAGCGATCTGCTGCCGGCCGATCTCACCGGCGTGAACGTGTTCGATCCGGCCACGGCGCAGTTCCAGTTCCGGCCCGGCCCGCTCTTCTGCCAGGTGCTGCTGGCCGATGAGATCAACCGCGCCAGCCCCCGCACCCAGAGCGCCCTGCTGGAAGCCATGGCGGCCGGGCGGGTCAGCGTCGACGGCACCAGCCATCCGTTGCCCCACCCATTCCTGGTGATCGCCACCCAGAACGGCCTCGACCAGGGCGGCACCGCGCCACTGCCCGAATCCCAGCTCGATCGCTTCCTGATGCGCCTCCAGCTCGGCTTCCCGGAGCGCACGGCGGAGCGGGCGCTGCTGCAGGGGCAGGCCGACCCGGCCGATGGCCTGGCCACCACGCTCGGGCCCGAGCAGCTGCTGGCCCTGCAGCAGCAGGCGGCGGCCGTGCACGCCAGCCCGGCCCTGCTCGATTACCTGCTCGACCTGCTGGCCCGCAGCCGCGACGGCAGCCAGCGCGGCTACCCGCTCTCGCCCCGCGCCGGCCTCGGCCTGCTGGCGGCCGCCCGGGCCTGGGCCCTGCTCGAGGGCCGCGACCACGTGCTCCCGGACGACGTGCAGGCGGTGCTGGCGCCAGTGTGCGAACACCGCCTGGATGGGGGCCAGCCCGGCGCCAGTCCGGCGGAGCTGAGCCGCCAGCTGCTGGCCGGTGTGGACAGCCTGCGCTGATGCCCCAGGCACCGGACCGGTTCCGATTCGGCCGTCCGCTGGAGGGGGCGCAGGTGCGGCTGGGGCCGCGCGCTCTCTACATGCTGCCCACCCGCTTCGGCTGGCTGTGGCTGGCCGCCACGCTGCTGCTGCAGCTGCTGGGCATCCAGCTGCAGCGCAACGGACCGCTGCTGCTCAGCTTCCTGCTGCTGGGCCTGTTCCTGCTCAGCCTGCACCTCACCCCGTTCAACCTGCTGGGGCTGGAGCTGCGCAGCGGCGATCCGCCCGCGGGCTTCGCCGGCGGCCCGCTGGCCTACCCGCTGCAGCTGCGCGCCAGCCACCGCTGCGAAGGGCTGCAGCTGGGCTTCGAGGCGGAACCAGCCGGGCTGGGCTCACCCCGCAGCCTCGACCCCGGCCGCCACGCCCTGGTGGTGCCCTGGACGCCGCTGCGGCGCGGGCTGCAGCCCCCCGGCTGCCTGCGGCTGCAGACCACCGCGCCGCTGGGGTTGTTCGTCTGCTGGACCCGCTGGCGGCCAGGCGTGGCGCAGCTGGTGTACCCGGCGCGCCGGGCGGGGTCGGTGCAGCAGCGGCCCCAGCCCACCGAAGCGGCCAGCGGCGTGCCGCAGGCCTCGATCCGCCGCGACGGCGGCGAGGAATGGCACGACCTGCGGCCCCACCGCCCCGAGGACGCGCCCAGCCGTCTGGCCTGGGCGCTGGTGGCCCAGGGGCGCGGCAGCTTCAGCAAACGCTTCGCCAGCCCCGCCGAGCAGGCGCCGCTGCTGGCGCCCGATCCCGCCCTGCCCCACGAGCAGGCGCTCGAACACCTGAGCGAGCGGATCTGGCATCTGCACGGCCAGGGGGCCCGCTACGGCCTGGTGGTGGCCGACCAGCAGATCCCGCCCGGCCACGGCAGCGCCCACCGCGACCGCTGCCTGGCGGCCCTGGCCCTGACCGCCTGAGATGACCCGCGCCGCCGCCCCACTGCAGTGGATCGCCCTGGGGGTGCTCGCCCTGGCGCTGGTGACGGTGCCGTGGAACCTGCTGCTCGGCGGCCTGGCGATCGCCCTGGCGGCGCTCACGGCCCTGAAGCTGTGGGAGGCCCGCAGCCTGCGCGAGCGGCGGCTGGTGGGGTTGCTGCAGCTGCTGTGCGCGGGGCTTTTGGCGGCGATCCAGGCGGATCTGGCCGGAAGCCTGCTGCAGGCTCTGGCGGCGGTGTTGGCCCTGGCCGGGCTGCTGGCGCTGGAGCTGGGGGATGGGCTGGGCTGGCCGCGGCTGCTGCGGCGCAGCGCCCAGCTGCTGCTGGCGGCGCTGCCGATGGCGTTGGTGCTGTTCCTGCTGCTGCCGCGGCTGGGGCCGTTCACCATGCTCGAGGCCGGCCAGGGCCTCGGGGCGACCACCGGCCTGAGCGACACGCTCGATCCCGGCTCGATCGCCGAGCTCTCCACCAACCAGGAGCCCGCCGCGAGGGTGGCCTTCCCGCAGGGCAACCGCCCGCCGCCGGCGGGGGCGCGCTACTGGCGGGTGTTGGTGCATGAGCGCTTCGACGGGCGCCGCTGGGGCGCTGGCGAGCCGCTGGCCGCCACCGGCGCCACCGGCCCCGCGAGCCCCGTCGGCGGCGCGACGGCGCAGGCCCCGCCCCGGGGCCAGCCCACGCTGCAGCTGTGGCTGGTGGAGCCGAGCGGGCTGGCGCCGGTGCCGTGGAGCGGCAGCGCCCAGCCCGTGACCCCCGGCCTGCGGATCGATCGCCTCGGCCAGCTGCGGACCCGCGGCTCCGCCACCCAGCGGCGGGTGTATGAACTGCGCGACGACGGCCAGAGGGCCCGCTGGCGCCAGCTCCCCCCCGGGCCGCTCGACCAGCAGCTGCCGCTGGGCACCAATCCGCGCCTGGAGGCCCTGGGCCAGGAGTGGGGCCGCCTGCCGACGCCGGAGCAGCGGCTGATCGCCGCGGAGCGCTGGTTCCGCGGCCAGCCGTTCCGCTACACCCTCCGGCCCGGCACCCTGCCGGAGCGGGCCCCGCTCGATGCCTTCCTGTTCGAGCGGCGCGAGGGCTTCTGCGGCCACTACGCCAGCGCCTTCTCGGCCCTGATGCGGGCCGCGGGGGTGCCGGCGCGGGTGGTGAGCGGCTATCGCGGCGGCGACTGGGTGATGCCCCTCGGCGGCCGCGGCTACCTCGACATCCGCCAGGGCGATGCCCACGCCTGGAGTGAGGTGTGGCTGCCCGGCGAAGGCTGGCGCTCCGTCGATCCGAGCCGCTGGGTGCCGGCGCCGCTGGAGGAGGAAGGCCCCCGCAACGGCACCCTGCGCTGGCTGGAGCAGCAGTGGTGGGGCCTGGATCTGGGCTGGACCCGCCTCTGGTCGGGCTTCGATGCCCGGGAGCAGGAGGCGCTGCTGCAGCGGCTGCTGGGCGACCGGCGCGAGTGGCTGGGGGCGCTGGTGCTGGTGGGGCTGGCGGGCGGCCTGGGCGCGGCGCTGGCGGGGCTGGCGGCCCTGCAGCGGCGCAGCCTGCGGGGCGACGCCTGGCGGCGGGAGCTGGATCGGGCCCTGGCGCCCCTGGCCCGCCGCGGCCTGGCGCCGCTGCCGGGGGAGACGCTGCCGCGGTTCGCGGCGCGGCTGGAGGGGCCGTGGCCGGAGCTGGCGGAGGAACTGCGGGGATTGATCGCGCTGTACCAGCGGCACCGCTTCGCCCCACCCGGCGCGGCGACGACCGGCGACTTGGCAGCGGCCAACGGCGCGGGCCGCCGGGAACTGCGGCGGCGACGGCGGCGCCTGACGAGGCTGGGCCGCCGGCTGCAGCGGCAACCTCGCTGAGGCAGGGCGTCCGCAGAGGCGATAGAACACCGCCATCCGCGCCGGAACCGATGGCCCGCCCCGCCCGCGCCCTGCCGCTGCTGCTCGCCGCCGGCCTGGGGGCGTCCCTGGCCGCAGCCGATCCAGCGCGAGGCACCACCGCCGATCTGATGCGCCTGCTGGAGCAGCGCCGCTGCAGCGGCTGCCAGCTGGCCGACGCCGACCTGGTGCATGCCGACCTGCGCGACGCCGACCTCAGCGGCGCCAATCTGCGGCGCGCCAACCTCGGCCAGGCCCGCCTCGATGGCGCCCGGCTGGGGGGGGCCGACCTGAGCTTCACCAGCCTGCAGGGGGCCTCCCTGCGGGGCGCGGATCTGCGCGGCGCCCGGCTGGAGGGCACCGACCTGCGCCAGAGCGACCTCAGCGGCGCCCTGCTCGATCCAGGGGCGCTGGAGGCCAGCCACTGGCAGCAGGCGCGCGGCCTGGCGCCGGAGGTGCTGAGCTATCCGCAGCTGCACAACGCCGGCGTGGAGGAGGCCCTGGCGGGCCGCCAGCCGCAGGCGGAGCAGCTGTTCAGCGAGGCGATCCGCCGCCAGCCGGAGGCGCCGATCAGCTGGGTGGCCCGCGGCATCACCCGCAGCGAACAGGGCAACGCCCAGCTGGCCGCGCAGGACTTCGCCTACGCCGCCAGCCTCTACGAACGCGGCGGCGACATGGCGCAGGCCCAACAGCTGCGGGATGCCGCCCGGGCCCTGCAGGCGCCGGGTGCCAAGGCCAAGGGCGGCAATGGCCTGGGCAGCGCGCTGTTGAGTGGCGCGGCCGGCCTGGCCTCCACCCTGGCGCCGATGGCGCTGAAGTTCCTGGCGCCGGCCCTGGGCCTCTGAGGCCCAACCGCTCGGACGCGCTCAGCGCATGCCGTTGCGCATCAGCTCGCGCGACTGGGGCGTGCTGGGCTGCCAGCCGTAGCCAAAGGTGCCGCCATCGGTGTCGTTGATGATGCGCGGGGTGACCAGAATCACCAGCTCGCGCTTCTGGCGGGTTTTGCCGGAGGAGCGGAAGAACTGCCCCACCAGCGGCAGATCACCGACGATCGGCCACTTCTTGACCTCCTCCTGGTCGAGATCGGAAATCACACCGGTGAGGATCAACGTTTGGCCATCACGAACACGAACGGCACCTGTATCAAGACTGCGAACACTCAGAATATTAAAGTCATCACCACAATTCTCTGGGGCACTTTCCACATCTGTAACAGCAGAAATACTGGGAGAAAGGGTAAAAGTAACATATCCATTATCGTCAATCTTTTCCACTCTCGCGCCAAGCACAAGGCCGGCTGTCGTTAGCTGGGGGGTGCAAACAGAGGGTCCATTGTCAGAATTTGTAACATTGTACCCAGTAACAACATTCGTGCCGACACGGACGACCCCTTCGTTGGCCCTGCGACGGCCGATGGGTGAGTCAAGACCTATGTTAGTAATTCCCTGTTGGGCTGAGTTATTGGGGTTATTTTGACTGCTGCTTTCATCTCCTGCCCGCAACAGCGAAGGATTCTCCTGGAGGATGAGCGTAGGACTTGCCAAGACTTTTGTAGACCTTGATACAATTTGAGCGCGAACGAAGTCGTAGAAATTATCCCTGGGATAATCAATTCCAGGGCTAACAGGATTTCCGGTTCGCAGGCCACTTCCGAAAATCGGCTGATTCTGGGATTGATCAAGGGTTAGGGGCGTCGACGTTGCGGCGTCAGCCCTGCCAGTGACTTGGATACCATTTGGCGATGTAAATGTAAGGTTTCCGTCTTCTAGCTTGATGTCAATATCATCAGGAACTGTACGATTGAAGCTACTAACCGTCGGCGGCAGGTTACGGCCAAAAGCACCTAGCAGCTGGCCGCTGTCGTTGACGATGAAGCTGTTGCCCCAGCGGTAGGCGAAGGAGTTATCGGTTACGGCGTCGTTGTTGAGATCAACGTCGAGGATCTTCAAGGAGAGCGCCACCTGGCGCTGGCGTAGATCGAGCTGCTTGAGGTAGGCCTCCGCCACCGCCACCAGGCGCGGATCGCCCACCAGCGTGATCGTGCCTAGGCGCGAATCGGTGGTGCCGATCAACCCCTTCAGCGGGCCTTCGCTGGCCCCGTACGACTGAATCTGGGTGATCGTGGCAACCTGCGACTGGGTGGCCCCAGCGTTCTGCGTGGGCGTGCCGGTGGACTGGGTTTCCTGGCTGAGGGAGGTGGTGGTGAAGGTTTTGTTCACCCGCGCGCCAAGATTGGCCAGATAATCGGCCGCTGATTCCGCCGAGGTCTGGTTAAGCCGGTACACCTTCGACATCTGAGCGCCGAAGGTTTTGCCCAGCACATTCGGGCCGGCCATGATCAGGCTTCCCTCCAACTTGCCCTGCAGACCCGCAGCGAGCAGGGAAGAGTTGATCGCCCGCGCGTAGCTTTCACCCCGGAAGGAGATCGAGATCGGGCGGTCTTTGGTTGTGGCCTGGGGCTGGGGTGCTTGGTTGTCGGGGCCTTGGTCGCCCTGGGATCTGGTGTCATCCACATACACAAACCCATAGCCGCCCAGGCGCGACAGGGCCATCAGCACATCCTTGGCCGGCGCATTCTTGAGGGTCATCGTGACCGGCGGACCGCTCACGTTCACATAGCTGCTGTTGCCCAGCAGCATCGAGCCCACCGCCATGTCGCCCACCGGTGGCGCCACGGCCCGCGGCTGCAGCGGCGGCACGTAGCCGGGCTGGGCCACGCGGCCGGGGGCGCTCAGGTTGGGGGTGGAGGTCTGCAGCGAAGGCTGGGCCGGCGCCGTGAAGGTGAGGATCAGATCGCGGCCGTCGGCGCTCACCACCGGCCGGCCCACCGGAAAGCCCGGCACCGGCGTGACCTGCAGAGAGAAGGTGGTGCCTGAGCCGTCGAGGCTGATGCTCTGCAGGCCCGCCTCCGGCAGGCTCAACCGCTGCGGCCCCATCCGCAGGGCCACCGGCGTGGGCGTCAGCAGCCGGCCCTCCCAGGCCGCGCCGCGGGTGGTCTGGAACAGCTGGGGGGCGGGACCCACGCCGGCAAGCACCACCTCCACCGAGTCGCTCAGGCGGCGCACCTTCATCTCCATGCCGCGGCTGCGCACCACCGCCTGGCGGGGCGGGGCAGCCGTGGCGGCGGGGGCGGGCGCGCGCTCCTGGGCGGCGGCGGCCAGGGCGAATGCCGGCGACACACCGATCAACGCGGCGGCGAGCAGCTGCCGGGACCGCTGACGCCGGTGCTCTCTGCTGCCCACGCGTTGCTCACTCATGAATCTGAGAAATGGTATCGATCCTGTGGCCGAATGGCCAGCCGGGACCAGCGCGCGGACAGCTCATCAATTGGGCGCCGCCGCAGCCTTGGCTCCGGAGGGTTTGCTGTAGAGACTGAGCACCATCTTCAGCAGCACCGGCTGGGGAGCCGTGGCGGCCGTGGCACTGGCGGGGCTGGGGGCAGCCGGGGCGGCTCCGGCGGGGGCCGCCTCGAGATTCAGTTCGAGGTCTGTCTGCACAACCAGCACATTCAGCGCTTCCAGCTCACGCAGAAATGCCAGCAGCTGGGGATAGGCGCCACGGGCGGAAAGAATCAGCACATCGCGCCTGATTCCCTCGATTTCCAGCGGATCAGCAGGGGGTTTTGCCTGTTTCTCCTGCTCATCAACCCGGCCATCCTTGTTGCGATCCAGGCCGCTGGCAATCTGGGCGGGTTCAAACAGATCAAGCTGCACTCCCTGCGCCTTCGCCAGGCGATCGAGCGTGGCCATGAACGTGGAGAGGTCCCCATCACCGCTGATCAGCCGCACCAGGGCGGCGCGCTGCGTCTGGGCCTGCTCCTGCCGCTGCGACAGGGTGGCGGCCCGCTGCCGTTCATCGGCCAGGCGGGCGCTCAACGCCTGCACCTCCCGCAGCCGCTCGCTGTCGCGTTGCAACAGCAGCCACAGGGGGGTGAGCACACCGGCGGCCAGGGCCGCCGCCAGCAGGGCGCCGGCGCCGATCGGCATCCACAGCCACAGGCGCCGCAGCACCGGCGTGGAAATGCGGCTCGCCCCATCCTGAAGATTGGTCATGGCAGCAGGCCCTCCTTCTGGAGCAGCTGCAGGCGCCGGGCCATCCCGTCAGAGCGCAGACGCTCCAGCAACAGCAGCTGCTCCTTCGCCGGCAGCGTGGCGAAGCTGGCATTGATGCCGAACACCACCGAAACGGGCTGCCCGGGAACGCGCAGGCCCGGGTTGGCCTGGTTCGGCTGGTTGTTGCGCTCCGAACGCACCAGGGTCACGCTGTCGGCCTCGAACAGATCGGAGCGCTGCAGCTCCAACAGGTAGGCGTTGATGCGGGCGAAGGCCATCGGGTCGTCGGCCTTGCCCTTGAGCTCCAACAGGTTGCCCTTCACGGTCGCCGAGGAGAGTTGCACGCCCTGCGGCGTGCGCAGCTGCAGCTCGGCCAGCAGGGCGGAGCTGGTGCGCACGGTGGTCAGCGTGGTGGCCACCTCCTTGTTGGTGGTGGTGAGCTTGCCCACGGCCGCCTCACGCGTGGCGCCCTCCTGGGTGAGGCGCTTCACCTCCTCCTCCATCGGCGTCAGCTTCTGGATCTCCGCCTGGATGAAGCGGTGGCGCAGGGCCACCAGCGCCGTGATCAGGGCCATCGCGCCCAGCAGCGCGGCTCCGATCAGGCTGCCGCGCCACACCAGACGGCGACGCTCGGCCAGCAGGCCGGCCATCGAGTCGAGCCCCAGATCGCGGCGGCGTTCCCGCAGCAGATCGAGAACGGGGGGACGGGTCACGGTTGGCGTCACAGCTGCGGCTCCGGCAGGGAAAGCCCCTGCAGCACCAGCGAGCCGAAGGGTTCCGGGGTGAGCTCCTCCGCCAGCACCGAGAAGCGCGCCTCGATCAGCGGCCGCTCCGGCATGGCCTCGCTGAGCAGCAGCCGCAGCCCGTCGGCGGCGCTGTCCTGGCGGCGGTAAAAGGCGATGCAGCGCTCCAGCTCATCGACCAGCGCATCGCCGCTGCTGAGCAGGGCCCGCTCGAACACCGGCACGCCGCCGCGCACAAGCAGCAGCCGGCGGGTCTCGGCGCTGTCGGCGGCCAGCAGGGCCACCAGCTGGTCGTGGGGGGTCTCCTCCAGCAGCGAGGCGATGGCGGCGAGCTGGCAGGTCTGGGCCGGCGCCAGGCGCTCCAGCTGCACCCCGGCCAGGGAGAAGACATCGATCCAGCCATCCACCAGCGCCTTGGGCGCGGCCGCCAGAAGCATCTGGATCTGCTCCCCGGGCAGGGGCTGCAGGTCGAGGTAGGCCTCCTCGAGGCTGAAGGGCAGGTTGAGCGGCGGCGCGATCTGGCGCAGGGCGCGGACCGGGTCCTCCGGCCATTCCTCGAACGGCCACACCACCACGCGCCACTGGGCAGCCGCCGCCGGCAGCGCCGCCAGCACGAAGTGATCAATCAGGCCGTCCCGCACCAACAGGTCGCCGATCAGATCGCCCAGCGGTTCCCGCTCCAGCGGCATGCCGTCGCGGATGGTGAGGGGCGGCAGCGGCGCCTCCAGGCTCACCGGGTCCGGACCGTCATCGCGCATCACCTGGCCGCGCAAAAAAGTGTCGTGCAGCTCGAGCAGCACTTGGCGGGGAAACATCTGGGCCCGCAGTGGACGCAGTCGTTCTTGCCACGGTTCCAACAGCCCGGATGCGGCCAAGGTACGGAGTGAAGGCCCGCTGAAGATACCCGACTTTCAGCGCCAGGAAAGCCCCGTGCCGACAGCTTCGGCAAGCGTGCCAAGGCCGTGGCGATCCAGCTGCTGCGTTAATCCGTCCAGGATCGCGGGCACCAGCTGGGGGCCTTCATAGATCCAGCCGGTATAAACCTGGATCAGCGCCGCCCCAGCGGTGATCCGCTCCCAGGCGGCCTCGGGCGAATCGATGCCGCCCACACCGATCAGCGGCAGGGCCGGGCCGGCCGTGGCCCGCAGGCGCCGCAGCACCTCCAGCGCCCGGGCCCGCAGGGGGCGACCGCTGAGGCCGCCGCCCTCCTCGGCCAGGGTGCGGCCGGTGGCCTCAAGCCGCCGCTCCTGCAGCCCCAGCCGGTCGAGGCTGGTGTTCACCGCGATCACCCCCGCCAGACCCTCCTCATAGGCAAGGCGGGCGATGCTGTCGATGGCGTCGTCCTCCAGGTCGGGGGCGATCTTCACCAGCAGCGGCGGGCAGCCGGGCAGGCGCCGCAGCCGCTCCACCAGGCGCCGCAGCTGGCTCTCCTCCTGCAGATCCCGCAGCCCCGGGGTGTTCGGCGAGCTGACGTTGACCACCGCGTAGTCCGCCAGCGGGGCGAGCATCTCCAGGGAGGCGGCGTAATCGTCGGCCGCATGCTCCAGCGACACCACCCGCGATTTGCCGAGGTTGATGCCCAGCACGGCGGGACGCTGCCCGGGGGGCGGCAGGGCCTGGCGCTCGAGCAGGCGGCGCACGGCGCGGGCGCCTTCGTTGTTGAAGCCCATGCGGTTGAGGGCCGCCCTTTCCTCGGCCAACCGGAACAGCCGCGGGCGGGGGTTGCCGCTCTGCGGGTGCCAGGTGACGGTGCCCAGCTCGGCGGATCCGAAGCCGAAGGCCTGCCAGATGGCCGCCGCCACCCCGTTCTTGTCGAAGCCTGCAGCCAGGCCGACGGGATTGGCGAAACGACAACCGAACAGGGTCTGCTCAAGCCGCGGGTCCCGCCGGCCCAGCTGCTCGCCGAGGCCGGCGAGGGCGCCGTTCACCAGGGGCCAGCGCCGCCGCTGGGAGAGCTGGGCGAGGGTTGCCAGGGCGAGGCGGCTCAGCTGCTCGGCGTCAGCC
>JBKDSQ010000061.1:0-7304 GCA_046340895.1 Synechococcaceae cyanobacterium
CGATCCCCTCGCCAGCCCCGACCTGGGGCGCATCGTGAACCAGGGACACTTCAGCCGCCTCTCCACCCTGCTCGAGGGGGCTCGCCGGGAGGGTCGCCTCCTGTTGGGGGGCCGCAGCGACCCGGAGCGGCTGCGGATCGAGCCCACCCTGGTGGCGGTGAACGACCCCCGGGCCGACCCGCTGATGGAGGAGGAGCTGTTCGGGCCGCTGCTGCCGGTGCTGGAGGTGGCCGACCTGGAGGAGGCCCTCGATCGGATCCGCAGCGGCCCGGCGCCCCTGGCCCTTTACCTGTTCAGCCGCAGCGAGGCGGCGGCGCAGCGGCTGCTGGCGGCCAGCCGCTCCGGCACCGTGGCGATCAACGACGTGGTGATCCAGGCCGGCCTGCCCACCTTGCCCTTCGGCGGGGTGGCCGAGAGCGGCATGGGCCACGACCATGGGGAGGATGGATTCCTGGCTTTCTCCCACCGCCGCAGCGTGCTGCGACGCCCCTTCGCCCTCGACGCCCCCCTGCGCTATCCCCCCTACGCCGGGAAGTTGCGCTGGATGGAATGGCTGATGCGCTGAGGCGCGGCGGCCTGCCCAGAGCCCAGCGCAGCGGCGGGTCGGGAACGGATTTGGGAAATTGACCCGCCGGGGGGCTGGGCGAGAGGCGGGAAGATCCTTAAGGTGCCGGCGTGCCCCGTAGTACCTAGCGTCCATGCGCCGCCCGATCGTCGCCCTGGCCCTGGCCCTGGTGTTGCCCCTCCCGGTCTTGGCCGGGCCGGTCATCGTCAAGGAGGGCGAAACCCTGTCGGAGATCGCCGATCGCCTCGGCATCCCGATGAGCCGCCTGATGAAACTCAACGGCATCAGCGACCCCGACCTGGTGGAGGCGGGCCGCCGCCTGCGCCTGAGCGGCCCTGTGGCTGCCGCCGCCCGCCCCGCCGGCGGCAGCGGCGGCTTCCGCCGCGGCGCCAGTGAGCATGTGGTGCGTCCCGGCGAGAGCCTCTCGACCATCGCCGATGGCTACGGCGTCCCCCTCAGCCGCCTCGTCGCGATCAACGCCATCGGCAATCCCGACCATGTCGAGGCCGGCACCCGCCTGAAGCTCAAGGGCAGCCCGGCGGCAGCCCCCGTGACCACCCCGAAACCGCGGCCGGCCGCCGCCAGCCGGCCGGCCCCGAAGCCCGCCTCCGTGGCCAGCGCCAGACCCACCGCCACCGCTGGCCAGATCAGCCCTGCGAGAACGCCCGCCACCGTGGCCCCTGCCACCGCAACCGCGACGGCCACCGCCCCCCGTCCCGCCGGCGGCGGCCTGGCCACCACCCCCACCGGCGGCAAGCCCGACTGGCGCACCTACGGCCCACTGCAGGTGGACTGGGCCAACTGGCAGCCGATGGGAGGCAGCATGGTCGCCCCCACCCTCAACGGCGAGGGCCAGTCGCTCTATCTGGCCATCAATTGCACAGCACGCAAGCTCAACGCCACCAGCCAGGCCGGCCAGTGGAAAACCTGGGATGACCCCCAGGCAGACTTTGAGCAGCAGCTGGTCAACGACCTCTGCAAGGCCCGCAGCTGAGTTGCGGATGCAGGCGGCTCAGCCCGCCCAGTGCAGCGGCCAGGGAGTGCGCAGCCAGCGCTGGCCGCTGGAGCGCAACCACAGGCGCTGCGCCCCGTCATTGCTTTCGCTGAGCAGCTCCTCCTGCACCAGGCGCCGGGCCAGCCAGGCCCAGTGCTCCTCCTCGCTGCCGTGGCGAGCGGTCAGATCACCGGTGAGGCTGCGCAGGTCACGGCCGCCGCGCTCTTCGAGCAGCGCCAGCAGCTCGCCGGCCTGCTCGGCCCAGTTTCGCCGCTGTGGCCGTGCCAGGCAGCGATCGCAGCGGCCGCAGGGCGGCACCACCTCCCCCACGGCCAGCAGCAACGCCTGCTCGCGACACCCTTCCCCCTCGGCCACCGCCTCCATCCGCCGCAGCTTCGCCTGGGCGAGCTCCAGACGCCGCCGTTCCTCCTCCCCCGCCTCCCGGCCCTCCTGCTGGGCGGTGGCGCGGATCGCCCAGCCGAGGCTGACACGGTCCGCCGGATCGAACAGCACCAGGCAACGGGCGGGCAGGCCATCGCGGCCGGCCCGGCCCGATTCCTGCAGATACCCCTCCGGGCTGGCCGGCAGATCGAGATGCAGCACCAAACCCACATCCGGCCGGTCGACCCCCATGCCGAAGGCGACGGTGGCCACCAGCACGGGCCGCGGCTGGCGCTGGAAGTGCTCGAGCGCCAGCTGGCGGCTCTGGGGATCCAGACCGGCGTGGTAGGCGATCGCCTCCACTCCGGCGGCGGCGAGGCGGCTGGACCACTGCTCCACCGAACGGCGTGTGCGGGCGTAGAGCAGCACTGCCCCGCGGCTGGTCTGCACCGCCTCCAGCACCTCCGCCAGCGGATCGGCGGGGCGCATCCGCATCGCGTAGGCGAGGTTGGTGCGCCGGGCGGAGCGCACCTGGATCAACGGCCGGCGCAGCTGCAGCAAGCGGATGATGTCAGCGCGCACCTGGGGCGCCGCGGTGGCGCTGAGAGCCACCAGCGGCACCCCCGGGCAAAGGGCGCGCAGCTGGCCGAGACGGCGGTAGTCGGGCCGGAAGTCGTGGCCCCAGGCGCTGATGCAGTGGGCTTCATCCACGGCCAGGGCGACAAGGCGCCCGGCCGCCAGGGTGTCATCGAGCAGCTGGCGCGTGCTCTCGAGCTGGAGGCGCTCCGGGGCGAGGTACAGCAGATGCAAGCGCTGTTCCCGCAGACGCTGCACCAGCGAGCGCCGCTGACCCAACTCGAGGCCGCGGTGCAGGCAGGCGGCGGCAATGCCACGGCGCTGCAGCTGGCTCACCTGGTCCTGCATCAGGGCCACCAGCGGCGAGACCACCACCACCAGGCCGTCTCGCACCAGCGCCGGCAGCTGATAACAGAGCGACTTGCCAGCGCCGGTGGGCAGCACGGCGAGACAGTCGCGTCCGGCCAGCAGGGCCTCCACCACCGGTCGCTGGCCTGGGCGGAAGTCTTCCCAGCCGAAGTGGCGGACAAGAACCTCGCGCAGCGTGTCCTGCGAAGGATCCTGAGGCGGCTCCTGGTGAGGATCCTCCGGCAAAGCCACGCCATCGCTGGTGCGCGCTGACCTTAGCTACCACCAGATCTGGTGGGGACCGCGGAGCCTCTCAGGGAAGCGGCGGCGGCTCCAGCTGATCGGGCGACTCCTCCACCAGCTGCAGCCGCACGCGCCGACCGCCCGCCAGCTCCCCTAGGGACACCCGCATCGTGTTGCCACTGAGGGTTTGCAAGGCGGTCACCATCTCGCGCAGGTGGGGCGTGCTGCTGCCGCTCTCCACCCAGAGCCGCTCCTGCAGCCCGTTCAGGCGCCGCCAGCTGGTGTGCAGCCGAAGCACGGCGCTTTCGACCTGCTGGGCCTGGTACACCGCATCGGAGAGGATCCCGAGCACATCGAGGCGCTGGGCCTCCTGAATCGCCTTCTCCAGGTTGAGCTCGGTCTGCTGGAAGGCGCGCACCGCGCCGCCTGCCTCACTGGCCTTGCTGAGCCAACGGGCGGTGAGGGTCACATCGCGCACGCGCTCCAGCTCGGGTTCCTCCTTGAGCACCCGCCGCAGGTCAGCCTGCTGCTCCTCTGGCAGCCGGGCCAGCTCCTTCACCAGGGGCGCCACCGCCCGCGGCGGCAGCAGGTTCTCGGCGGTGCGCTGGCGGATCTCCTCGGGCAGCAGCGGGCTGGTGGCGGCGACGAACTCATCGGTGAGCTGGCGCACCTGCTTGCGGGTGATCTGTTGTCCCTCGTTGGCCGCCTGGCCCACCATCAGCTGCACCTCCGGCTCCGCCCTGGCCGCCTCAAGAAAGGCGCTCTTGGAGAAGTTGTTCACGCTCGTGGCCTCCAGCACCCCCTC
Source organism: Synechococcaceae cyanobacterium (assembly GCA_046340895.1). GTDB lineage: Bacteria > Cyanobacteriota > Cyanobacteriia > PCC-6307 > Cyanobiaceae > Cyanobium. Next base: position 3,913 of record JBKDSQ010000061.1, read on the forward strand.
GCCGAGCATCTGGTCTGCCGACTCCGCCAGCTGGATCAGGGTGTAGGCGCGGGTCTTGCTGATCTCCCGCTCGCGCAGCCACTGAAGGAAGTTGGCACCGCGGTTCTCGCCGCCGCGGCGCTCGCGATCGCGGGCGGCCCGCAGGATGCGACCGCGCCAGATCTCGGTCTGCAGGTCGAAGCGGTCGCAGACCGCCCAGGCCTCATCGAGGCGGGCGTGGAACTCCAGGGTGCCGATCGTGTCGCTCTCCGGATCGGGCAGCTCGAGGGTGAAGGTGGGCTCCTCGTGCGCGAGCATCAGCGGGCGGCGGCGGGCCTAGGGATGCTGCCACGGAGCCTGGGGCCGCCTGCGGCCCAACCGGCAGCGACGATTCGTGACACCCCCGCCACCATGCCCCGATGCCCCAGGTAGGTTCACCGAGAAGCCACCCGATCCCCGAAGCGCAGCGATGGCCATCTCCCGCGGCGACAAAGTGCGCATCAAGCGTCCCGAGTCTTATTGGTTCAACGAGGTCGGCACCGTCGCCTCGGTCGACACCTCCGGCATCCGCTACCCGGTCGTCGTTCGCTTCGACAAGGTGAACTACAACGGCTACAGCGGCTCCGAAGGCGGCATCAACACCAACAACTTCGCCGAGGCCGAGCTCGAGAAGGCCTGAGGCGGCGCTGCCGTCCACCGATCTGCCAGGCTCGCGGCCTTCTCCGCAGCGCAGCGGTGCCCGAGCTTCCCGAGGTTGAAACCGTTCGCCGCGGCCTGGAGCGCCAGACCCAGGGCCTGGTGATTGAGCGGGTCGAGGTGTTGCGCAACCGCGCCATCGCCCACCCACCCGATCCCGGGCTTTTCTGCCTGGCCCTGCAGGACTGCCTGGTGCACGCCTGGCAAAGGCGAGGCAAGTACCTGCTGGCCAGCCTGCGTGATCGAAACGGTGATGACGCAGGCCACTGGGGCGTGCATCTGCGCATGACCGGCCAGTTCCTTTGGATCAAGAACCCGATTGCCCCTTGCCGGCACACCCGTGTGCGGGTGTTCAGTGCCGAGGGTCCGGAACTGCGCTTCGTTGACACCCGCAGCTTCGGCCAGATGTGGTGGATTCCCCCAGGCACGGCGGTGGAGACGGTGATGACGGCCCTGGCCAGGCTCGGGCCTGAGCCGTTTGCACCGGAATTTCAAGGCACCTGGCTACGGCAGCGGCTGAGGGACTCACGCCGTCCGATCAAGACCGCCCTGCTCGATCAGTCCCTGGTGGCGGGGGTCGGCAACATTTATGCCGATGAGGCCCTGTTTGCAGCCGGCATCGCGCCCCAGACGGTCAGCGGCCAGCTCCGCGCACGTCAGCTCCAACAGCTGCGCGATGCCCTGGTCGAGGTGCTGCGCACGAGCATCGGGGCCGGCGGCACCACCTTCAGCGATTTCCGTGATCTGAGTGGCCTCAACGGCAACTACGGGGGCCAGGCCTGGGTGTACCGCCGCACCGGTGAGCCCTGCCGCCGCTGCGGCACCGCGATCCGCCGCGATCGCCTCGGCGGACGCAGCAGCCACTGGTGCCCCTGCTGCCAGCGCTGACCCATCGCTTTGTTCATTCCGCGCGGGGTTATGGCGCTGCCGTGCGCTTGACTCCAACAAGAAGCCCCCGCTCTGTGCTTCGCCCCCGATCGGCCGAACCCATGCCTCAAGAGCCCATGTCTGCAGAGCTCAAAACCTCCGGCGGCCGGCTTGCCCAAGCCGATGCAGCGGCGGTATCAATCGCTGACCTCGCCGGAGTGGCGGATCAGGCCTTGCGCTTGAGCGAAACGATGGCAGCCCTGCACCAGCGGGGATGGTGCGAAGGCACCGGCGGAAACTTCAGCTGCACGATCAGCCACGATCCGCTGCAGCTGCTGATGGCACCCAGTGGAGTGGACAAGGGATCCGTCAGCCCCGACGACCTGATCGTTGTCGATGCAGACGGCCACGTGCGACGCGGCAATGGCAAGGCGAGCGCTGAGACAGCCCTGCATCTGGCGATCGTCACCAACCGCCGGGCTGGAGCGGTGTTGCACACCCATTCCCAAGCTGCAACGTTGCTTTCCCGCCACCACGGCCCCGTGGGGGAGCAGCAGGTGGGGTATCTGGAGATCGAACAGCTGGAGATGCTGAAGGGACTGGAGGGAATCCACAGCCACGATCAGTGCATCCGCGTACCGATTCTCGCCAATGACCAGGACCTGGTACGGCTGAGTCAGCGTGCCATACCTCACCTGGCCGAGGCTCCCTACGGCCTGCTATTGGCCGGCCATGGTCTCTACGCCTGGGGTTTCGATCTGGCCCAGGCCCGGAGGCACCTCGAGATTCTCGAATTCCTGCTGGAGCAACAATGGCGCCAGCTTTTGCTGAACGCCCTGCTTGCCGTCGCCCCTCACCGCTCGAGGGTGGGGCCCGTTTCCGAGTCCTGAATTCCCTGGTCATTCCCGTCATGAGCGCCTCCCCGATCCGCCATGTGCTGCTCGACATCGAGGGCACAACCTGCCCGGTGAGCTTCGTGAGCGAAACGCTGTTCCCCTACGCCACAGCGCATCTCGGCCCTTTTCTGAACCACCATGGTTCTTCAGCAACCGTCGCTGAGCTGATTCGGCAGGTTCAGGAGGCCTGGGCCCAAGACCTGGACCAACAAGCGGTGGCTCTGCGCAAGGCTGTCGCCCAGGACACCGATCCAGCCAAGAGCGTATTGCCCTATCTGCAGTGGCTGATCCACGAAGATCGCAAACTGCCAGCCCTGAAGGAACTGCAGGGGCTCATCTGGGAAGCCGGCTACAGCAGCGGAGAGTTGCTTGGCCCTCTGTACGAAGACGTGCCTCCTGCCCTGCATCGCTGGCAACAAAGAGGGCTAACGTTGTCCGTTTACTCCTCGGGGTCCGTTCGAGCCCAGCAATTGCTGTATGCCAACAGCAACTCCGGCGATCTCCGCGGCTGCTTCACTCACTGGTTCGACACTCGCATTGGATCCAAAAACCAAGCCAGCAGCTACGAGCGGATCTGCAAAGCGCTCAACTGCCTACCCGCACAGGTACTTTTCATCAGTGATTCCGTTGCCGAACTCGACGCCGCTACTGAAGCTGGCCTAGCCGTACTGCACAGCCAACGCGCCGAACCAAGCACAATGAAGAACGTTGATTCCTGCCTGCAATATCCCAGCGCATCAAGCTTCGAAAGCATAAACCCCTAAAGCAAACTTCCCGCCGCTTCCTTCACAAGCGGGCGGGACTCGCCTACAAAAAAGCCACCCTACTAGGTGGCTTTTGTTCGTTTCTGTTCAACAAGAGACTCTCTGCAAAGTCCATTCATTGAACAGGGATAAGGTTTTACCTGGCATCGAGCTATTTTCGCAGGGGGCTGCCCCCCAACTATCGTCGCCG
>JBKDSQ010000062.1:0-52113 GCA_046340895.1 Synechococcaceae cyanobacterium
AGCTGGCCAAGGCCAGCGGGTCGTCAGAGCCGCTGGCGCCCCCATCCGCTGCCGCCGTGGCGAGGGCAAGCCGCTCGTGGGCTTTGGCCCGCAAGGGCAGCTGGAATGGCCTGAGGCAACGGTCGCAGTGGCAGCCCAGGAGGGTGTTGGCCTCCCCCTCCACCTCCAGCGTCGATCCGTGATGGCGCAGGCGGATCCAGCCTTGCACCGGTTCGGCATCCTTCAGCTCCGCCAGCGGTTGCAGCACCGTCAGCTCCAGCTCACCGCCACGCTGCAGCAGCTGGGGCAGCGGGATCGGCCGCAGGGGTGTGGCGGGGCTGGAGGCCGCGATTGGGGCGGGGGTGGGGGCGGGCGGATCAGAGGTCATGGATGTCGCTCTCTGGTCTGCGTTGGTCTCTGGACTGCCCAGAGGCCTGGGAAGTGGCCCAGCGCGGGGGACGGCCGCGGCGCGGGCCGGTCCAAGTGCGAGACCACGGAGCCGATCGACTGGGTGGCGCCACAAAGCGAGTGGGGGCTGGAGGGGAAGCTGACTCGATGGCTCGATGGCTCGATGGGCTGTCGAGGGGGTCGGCAGGCGAGTTTGGTGATCGCCCGAAGCGACGGCCGCGTCGTTGAAGCGGCTCTATGGGGCGGCTCTATTTGCGGCCCTTGGGCTCGAACGGCAGCCGGCCGCTGGCGGGAGGGTTGCCGGCCGTGGCGGTCACGGTCTGCTGGGCCATCTGCTTGTCGAGAATTGCCTGCAGGTTGTCGGGCAGGGCCTCGCGGCCGAGCAGGAAGGTCTGCAGGGCCTGGAAGATGTTGGCCACCACCATGTAGAGCAGCACCCCAGCCGGCAGGGGGAAAAAGAGGAACATGGCGGTGATCATCACCGGCGTGATCTTGTTGGCGGTGGACTGCTGCGGATTGGCCGGCATGCCCATGCCCGAGAGGATTTGGGACACAAACAGCGAGGCGCCGAACGCCGCCACCAGGATGGCGATGTCCCAGTTGACGGCGCCATCGGTCATGAAGCCCACCTGACCGAGGGCCTTGATGAACAGGAAGCCACTGCGAGCGGCGAGACCGGGGATCGTGCCCTCCACCACGGCGTCGCCAGGGGCCAGGGCCGTGATCGTGCCGTCGTCCGCCACGCTCACCACCGATTCGCCGCGGCTGACCTTCCAGCTGGGCTTGAAGCTGTCACCGTCTTCGATCGAGGCCAACACCGCCGCAAATCCCTCTCCTTCGCGGGTGTGCAGGCTGGGGGTGATGGTGTCACCCACCCCAAGCTTCAAGCCGTTCTCCAGGGTGCCGATCACCGGCACGTGCTGGGTGCTGGTGACAAAAATCGAATGGCTGGGGGTGTTGAAGGGCTTGGCCTCCAACGTGGCCATCTGGTCTGCCGGAAGAATCTTGAGGTTGAAGGTGTAGGGCACATCGGCGAACGGCGAGCCCCGCAGCGTGGCGAACAGCGCGAACAGGATCGGCATCTGCACCAACAGCGGCAGGCAGCCCGACAGCGGACTGCCGAACTCTTTCATCAACTTGCCAAGCTCCTCCTGCTGCTTGGTGGGATCGTTGCCGTAGCGGCTCTTGATCTCGGCCTGCCGCTGCTGCATCACCGGCTGGGCGATGCGCATGCGCCTGGCGCTGCGGATCGAGCCGGCGCTCAGCGGGAAAAGGGCCAGGCGGATCACCACCGTTAGGGCAATGATCGCCAGGCCGTAGCTGGGCACCAATCCGTAGAAGAAATCCAGGATGGGCAGCAGCAGGTTGTCGGAGATGTAACCGATCACGTCAGAGCGAAGCTGGTGGGGAAGGATCCGGCTGCCAGTGTGCCCGAACGGGGCCCGGAGCGGCGAACGGAGGGGTGAGAAGGTGGTGGTCCGCTGGCCCGGCGGTGGTGAAGCCAACCAGCGGCAGGCGGCGCTGGGCGCTCGCCCGCTTGGGCTGAGCGGCGCGTTAGGCCAAGCGCCCGATCAGGCCGAGCGGCGTTGTTCTGCAGGGGCGAAGCCAGGCTTGGCGGGCTGGCCGCCGCCAGCACGGGCCTTGCGGCGCTCCTCGATGTAGGCCTCCAGCTCTCGGAAGCGCGGTACGGCGCGCATCTCCAACCGGGCGCCGTCGTCGAGCACAAGCACCATGTCGCCCCAGGCGCCAAAGCCGCGCGGCACCGACCGCACCTCGCGGATTTGGCTGTAAACCACCTGGGTGCGGTCGCGTCCGAGCCAGCCGCCATTGACGGTGATGCGACGGCTGGTGATCCGGAACCGCAGCCACAGGGCCCGCACCACGGCCCCCACGGCAAAGGGCAGGCCGATCAGGGTGAGGCCAAACAGCAGGTTGAGGATCAGGTCGCCGAGGGCCGGACCGCCTTCGTAGAACACCGTCTCCTGAATGCTGGCGGCGGGGGCGGCGGGAGGCTTTGGCGCAACGGCCGGGTTGCCGGCGTCGCTGGAGGCGGGGTCGCTCATGGGATTAGGCCGGCGCGGCGCAGAACAAACGTGCATTCTCCCAGCAACTGGTCGGCATCGAGGTCGGCACTGCCGGGCCGCAGGCTGACCATCAACCAAATGGGCGACTCCAGGTTGGGGTGAACGGCGGTAAGCCGCCCAGCGGCAGCCGGCTGCGGATCCCGTTCAGCGCGCTGGCCTGCCATGGCGCCAGCGGGTCCTGGGAACGCCGCGGCAGGGGCTGAGGCGCTCGCGACAGGGCTCGCCAAGCCACGCCTTGCTGGGGGTGAACCAGCGCCGTGCTGGGGGGCTGGTGGTTCGGATAACCCCAACGCCATCTCGCTCGCTGGCTGCTCCTCCGCAGCCGCTGGCCTTGGGGCGGTGGGATCCCGCGGCGCCACGCTGCCGTCAGCTGCTGCTGCTGGACGCTGCAGGGTGGCGAGCAAATGGCGGTGCAGCAGGCGGCGCAGGCGGTTGCGCACCACAGCGCGCTTGTTCACCTTGGCGCTGATCACAAGGGCACAACGCCAAGGACTGCCAGGGGCCCGCCGGTCTGGCGGCGGCAGCAGGCCATCCTTGGCAGCCACCACCCGCAACAAAAGGTGGGGACTCTGGTGACGCCTGCCTTGGCGATGCAGGTGATCGATGGCCCGATGGCTCCGCAGCCGATGGCGCTTGGGCAAGGCCACGCGGGCAGGGCGCTCAGACCGCCAGACGGGCGCGGCCGCGACGGCGGCGGGCACGGATCAAACGCCGGCCGGTGTGGGTGCGCATGCGCACCCGGAAGCCCGAGACGCGCTTGCGCTTGCGGCTGGTGCCTTCCAACGTGCGTTTCGTCATGGTTGCGTGTGTTCAGCCCACCACCTTATCAGCCGACCTGACGGCTCATCCGCCTTCGTTGGTGGGGTCGATGCTGATGATCCAACTGCCTAGATAGGTGGACACGGGGATATCTCCCGGAGCCTGGGCCATGGCATTGAGCTGGAACATGCCGATCGAAGCTGGATTGAAAATATTCAGATACACGCCAATCGTGTTCTTGTCGGAGACGGGGGTATCGGGAAAGATCTCGATGATTTTGCTGTTTTTGGACACATTCACCGTCGCTGGAATGGTTTCCAGGCAGCGGGTGCGCTTGAGCATGCCGCCTTCGCTCATCTTGCAAAGCTTGACATTCTTCGGATCGATCTCGCTGTCAAAGTAGTCGGGCAGGTTGATGGTGAGCTTGAGAATCGCCGTCTTGCGGTCCTTGGGCTTGAGAATGAGGAAATACTCCGATCGTTGTGATTTGCCGGTGTTGGTGATGAAGTAATACAGCCGGCGGTAATCGCGATTGTTCTCCCAGCGGAACTCAAATAGGCCTGGGATGCCCTGGGCCCGTGCTGCTGGCGCCTGAACCACGCTGGTGGCAACCAAGCTGGTGGCAACAGCGGTGGCGCCGACAGCCGCGCAGCTGAGGCCGAAGGCCGAAGCCAGGGCAAGGGCAGACCTGAGACCGGTGGGCCGCAGGTGCTGATGGGCAGCCATGCAAGGCGCTCGTGGAAGTCTCTGGATTCTCGGCAGGGCGAAGCAACGCGATCAGAGCTCAGTGGTCGGCCGGGGAGCTGGTTGGCACAGCCTCAAGGGCCCGATCCGGCCGCAGCCGGGCGGCTTCACGCAAATAAGGGTGGATGACCGTCCGAGAAGGCTCCAGCCAGGCATGGGCGAGCAGCCGGATGCAGCGGGGCAGATCGCCAGCCACCGCCATTTGCTGGCAATCCAGCAGGGCCACACCATCCCAGTCGGCTCGGCGCCGGGCGGCGGCGGCCGGGAAGCAGGCATCCAGATCGGCGGTCACCGAAAAGGTGACCGAAAGCAGATGGTCTCCCCGCAGAGCGTTGTTGCCCATCAACGCATCGATCAGTTCCGCCACCGCCTCCTCAATCGCCTCCGCGGTGTTGGCATTGGCCGTGGTGGCTCCGCGCAGCGCTCTCAGCTGCCGAGCGCCGCTCATGGCCGGTACAACCACAGCGGTTGGCCGGTCCAAGCCAGCTCGATTTGAACCGCCTCGACCAGCGCCGTGAGCAATTGCCCGCCTGGCAACAGACCCGTGAGCCGCCGCTGCGGCTTGCCGAAGGTCACCAGACGGCATTTCTCGGGATCGAGACCCGCCAGTTCGGCGGCAAGGCGCCGCGCCGCCTCCTCATCACCCAGCTGATCCACCAAGCCGAGCGCCTGGGCCTGGGCACCGGTGAACACGCGGCCATCGGCGAAGGCCCGCACCGCGCCCTCCTCCAGCCCTCGCCCCTCGGCCACCGCGGCCACGAACTGGCTGTAGCTGGCATCGATCAGCGATTGCAACAGGGTCCGTTCCTCCTCCGTAAGGGCCCGGTCGGGGGACAGGATGTCCTTGAACACGCCGCTTTTGACGGTCTGGAAGCGGATGCCGATCCGCTCCAGCAGCCGGGAGATGTCGTTGCCCCGCAGGATCACGCCAATCGACCCGGTGATCGTGCCGGGGTTGGCCACGATCCGCTCGGCCGCCACCCCCACATACACCCCGCCAGAGGCCGAGATGTTGCCGAAGCTGGCCACCACATGGCAGCCCTTCTGGCGCAGGCGCAGGATCGCCGCGTGGATCTCCTGGCTGTCGCCCACCGTGCCGCCGGGGCTGTCGATGCGCAGCAGCAGGGCTGGGCATTCCTGACGCCCCACCTGCTCCAACGCCTTGAGCACCCGCTGGCGCGTGGGCGCCGCGATCGCCCCCTCGATGGCGATCCTTGCCAGGGTTTGGCGGGTCTTGCGGCGCCAGGGCCAAGGCATGGAAGCAATCGCGATCAGGGTGGTTGATCCGGATCTTAAAAGTGGGCAACCCTGCCGGCCTGTTCCATGCCCGAGGCCCAAGCACAGCGTTGGCAGCGCGCCTTGCTGATGGTGCTGCCCTTCGTCCTCTGGGGATCCGCCATGGTGGCGATGAAACCCTTGCTGGCCGATACCTCCCCCCTCTGGGTGGCCAGCCTGCGGCTGCTCCCCGCTGGGGCGCTGCTGCTGCTGGTCGCAGCTGGTGGTGGCCGAAGTCTGGCGGTCGATCGGCGCGACATCCCCGGGCTGGTGCTGTTCGCGCTGGTGGATGGCGCCCTGTTCCAGGCGTTGCTGGCCCGTGGCCTGGTTCAGACCGGCGCCGGGCTGGGCTCGGTGCTGATCGACTCCCAGCCACTGCTGGTGGCCCTGCTCGCCCGCGGCCTGTTTGGCGAGGCGATCAATCCCGTCGGCTGGATCGGGCTGCTGATCGGCCTGCTCGGCATCGTCTGTCTGGGCGTGCCCGCTCAGCTGCTGGGACGCTGGTGGCTGGAAGGACCGCTGCAGCCCGATTTGCGCGCCTGGAGCCATGGCGAGCCGTGGATGCTCGGGGCTGCCGCCGCCATGGCGGTGGGCACCGTGCTCTGCCGCTTCGCGACCCGGCACAGTGACCCGTTGACCGTGACCGGCTGGCACATGCTGCTGGGAGGAATTCCCCTGTTTGCCCTGGCCGCCTGGCCCGACGGGATGGGCCTGCCCGCGCTGTGGCCTGCCTGGAGCGCCCAGCAGTGGTGGTTGATGGGTTATGCCTCCCTGTTTGGCAGCGCCGTGGCCTATGGCCTGTTCTTCTGGTTCGCCAGCCGCGGCGACCTCACCGGCTTCAGCGCCCTCACCTTTCTCACGCCGGTGTTTGCCCTGCTGTTTGGAGCCATCTGGCTGGATGAACACCTGCGCGGCCTGCAGTGGCTCGGGGCCGGCCTGGCCCTGCTCTCGGTGCTGTTGATTCAACGCCGCCAGCGGCTCTGGGATGGGCCCGCCCCGCCCACCCCCCTGGCGCCTGAACCCGCGGGGGGAGGCCCAAAGCCCGCGGCGGTGGTCCCTGAGGTTTCCGGATGACGGCCCGGCCTGTCGCACAGCGGCGTCGCGTGCTCGCGGTGGCTCTCCTCTGTGGGGTGGTGCTGTTCGTCTGGCAACTGGGCAGCACCGGCCTGGTGGATGAGACGCCGCCGCTGTTTGCCGCCTCCGCCCGCAGCATGGTGGAGCGGGCTGACTGGTTGATTCCCCACGTCAACGGCCTGCCCCGCTACGACAAACCACCGCTGGTCTATTGGCTGATGGGGGCGCTTTACGCCCTGCCGGGCCAATCGCGTTGGGATCCCCTCGGCAGCTGGGCCGCCTGCCTGCCATCGGCCTTGGCGAGCGTGGCGTTGCTGTTGGCCGTGGTGGATACCCTGCTCTGCTGGCCCCAGATCGGCCCTGGCGCCACGGACGACAACGCTGGCCCGCCACCACCACCACCAACTCCCCCTCCGCCACGCCACCCCACCGAGAGCCGCAACGCCACCGCGAAGCCGCTGGAGCCCCGTCCAGCGCCCGCGCTCGCGGCTCCAGGCCGCCCTGGTCTCACCGCTCTCTCAGCGGGCCTCGCCCACGGCCTCTCCCCCCTGGTGTTCGCCTGGGGGCGCATCTCCGTTAGTGATGCGCTCTTCAGCGCCACCTTGGGCCTGAGCCTGCTGTTGGCCTGGCGCACCTACGCCGATCCTCGGGGCCACTGGTGGCACCCCTGGCCTTGCCTCGGCCTGGCCGTGCTCGCCAAAGGCCCGGTGGCCGTGGTGTTGCTGACCCTCTCGCTCCTGTGCTTTGCCTGGCTCCAGGGCAATGGCCCGGAGTTGTGGCGGCGCCTGCGCCCTCTTCGGGGCCTGTTGATCGCCTTGGCCATCTCCGGCCCCTGGTACGCCCTGGCCCTGTGGCGCGAAGGCCAGCCATTTTGGGCCAGCTTCTTCGGTTATCACAATCTGCAGCGCTTTGCCTCGGTGGTGAACCACCATCTGCAGCCCTGGTGGTTCTTCGGACCGGTGCTGCTGGTCTGCAGCCTGCCGTTCACAGCGCTGCTGCTGCTGGGCCTGGCGCGGGCGATCGGGCCCCTCGGGGCCAACCTGCGCCGACCCGCGCAGCCCCGTCCGGCCGCCCTTTCGCTCGATCGCTTCGCGGCCTGCTGGCTGCTGGCGGTGCTGCTGTTCTTCACCAGCGCCGCCACCAAGCTGCCCAGCTACTGGCTGCCCGCCACCCCAGCGGCGGCCCTGTTGATCGCCATCGCCGCGGCGGGCTCCCCATCGGCGCCGGCCGCAACCGTCGACCGGCCACGGCGGCTGGCCTGGTGGATCACCCTGCTGCTGACCCTGCTGCTGGCGGGGGTCTTCCTGGCCGGTCCCCTCTGGGTGCCGCTGATCCGGGATCCGGAGATGCCGGAGCTTCCAGCGGCCTTGCTGGCCTGTGGGCGGTTGCCCCTGGCCGCCGCCTGCTGGCTGGCCGCCGCGGGCCTGGGCTGGTGGCAATGGCGCCGCTCACGTCCCCTGGGGCTGCTCAGCCTGCAGGCGCCCCTGCTGCTCTACGTGGCCATCGTGCTGGTGCCGCTCTGGGACCTGGGCGACCGGGTCCGGGCGCTGCCGGTGCGCAGCGTGGCCAGCCAGCTGAAGCGGCTCGAACGAGCCGCGGAACCCTTGGCCATGGTGGGCATCCTCAAGCCCTCCTTGCACTTCTACACGGGACGGGTGGTGATCTATGAGGGCGATCAACCCAGCGATCTGGTCAACCTGGCCGACCGGCTGCGGCGGGAGCGCCGGCCTGGGCAACCGCCTTCGGATCCAAGCCGCCAGCCCAGCGTGCTGGTGGTGATCGACGAGCGCACCGCCAGCTCCCCCTGGTGGCGGGGATTGGAACCCCAGCGGCTCGGCGGCGCTGGTTTGTATCAGCTGTGGCGGCTGGATCGTCGGCGGCTGGAGCGGCGGGCGGGGCAGCTGCGGGCCAAGGGGGTAACAACCACTTGGGATCTGCCACGGCCGGAGCGCTATTGAGCTGGGCCGCTGATCGCCGCCTGCCTGGCTTGCCGCCGTTCAGACGGCCAGGGGTTGGGGGCTCAGCTGGGCGTACAGAGCCTCCAGGGCGTCGATGTTGCGGGTGAGGGTGTAGCGCTCCAGCACGCGGTCGCGGGCGCGGCGGCCCAATTCCTGGATCAGCACCGGCTGCTCGCGGAGCACCGGCAGCAGGGTGCGCAGCTGGGTGGTGACTCCCTGGGTGCTGATCACGATGCCAGCGCCGCCCTGCAGCACCTCCCCATCAGCGCCGGCGTCGGTGGCTACGCAGGCGGTGCCGGTGGCCATCGCTTCGAGCAACGCCAGCGACAGCCCCTCCACGAGCGAGGGCAGCAGGAACACCTCCGCTAACCGCAACAGGGCGAGGCGGCGCTGCTGATCCGGTTCGTAGCCCCACCAGAGCACCTGGTGCTCTGGGCCATAGGCCTGCATCAACGGCAGGCGCTGCGGGCCATCCCCCACCACCACCAACAGGCAATCCTGGGGTTGAACCAGCCTCCAGGCCCGCAGCAGGGCCTCCACGTTCTTCTCGGTGGCGATGCGTCCCATGTAGAGAAAAATCCGCTGGCCGCGGAACCGGCGTTTCAGCTCCGCCAGCTCCGCCGAGCCGCCAGAGGGGCCGGCGGGAGACCAGCGCTGCGGGTCGACGCCATTCGGGATGATCGCCAGCCGGCTCTCCGGCACCCCCAGCCGACTCAACACCTCCGCTTGCAGCTCGGAGAACACGATCACCCGGTCGAAGCGTGCCAGGGAAGGGGCATAGACCTGATACGTGAGCTGCTGGGTGCCGCCGGCCAGATTGCGCAGACCGGAATCAAAGGCCGGATGGAAGGTGGCCACCAGCGGCAGATCCAGCTGCTGGCAGAGATCCGGCAGCCGGAAATCAAGCGGCGAGAGGGTGAGGCTGGCGTGCACCAGATCGGGCCGCAGGTTTTCCAGCGAGGCCCTCAGCTCCCCGAGAGCCCGGGGGGAGGGGATCGTGTAGACCTGCGATTTCAACAGGTAGGGCAGCACCACCTCGGCGGTGGAGATGCCGTTCGGGCGAGGGGCCTGGGGTGCGCTGGCGCCGCTGGAGGCAGTGGCCTGCCGTACTGAAGTGGCCATGCCGCCCTGGCGATGCAGCGAGGGCAGCGCGGTGGGCGTGTCGAAATGGATAAAGCTCACCGTATGGCCGCGCTGGCGCAGGGCTTCGGTGGTGCTCAGGCCGTAGGTGACATTGCCGCAAAAGGGGGATTTCTTCCCGAGCCAGGCAATGTGCGCCACAAACGCCTATCGCGTGGATGATCCAAGTTAGCAGCGGCAGCTGGGTGGCTCCGTCAAGCGCACCCCAGCCCTGGCACGGCGGAGGGCGGCCCAGCGAGCGGTCTTGGCGGGACAGCCGCTTGGCTCTGTCGTCGTTAGCCCAACCGCCAGGGCTGTTCACTGAGAGCCGCAACCATGGCGATCGCCGCCAGACCCCAGAGCACCGGCAAGAGGCCATAGCGACTCACAACCGTGCCGGCCAGGGCCAGCGGCAGGCTCAGGGCGATGTTGATCAGGTTGTTCTGCAGGCCGAACACCTTGCCGCGTTGATCCTCCGGCGTGTCCTCCTGGATCGTGGTCTGGGCGGGAATCGCCAGCAGGGCCGCGCCAACGCCCAGCAGGGCACAGAGCAGCAGGGTAGGCACCAGGTGGCTGCGCACCTGGCCCATCAGCGCCAGGCAGAACGCCACCAGACCCAGGCCGGTGGCCCCGAGGGTGCGTCGATTGAAGCGCTCGCCGATCTGGGCCATCGTCAGGGCCCCGAGCGCCAGGCCGACACCGCTGAGCGCCAGCAGGACCCCGAAGCGGGTAGGACCCAGGACTTCGATCGTGGCCGCCAGGTTGATGGCGAGCACATAGAGAGCCGCCAGCAGGCTGTACAGGAGAACCAGCTGCAACATCGCCCCGCGCACGCTGCGCCGCTCCTTGAGCACCTGCAGGCCTTCGCCGATCTCCTGCCAGACCGAAACCGTGCGCGGCGTCCGCACCGGCTCCTGCAGCACGATGCCGGCGATCACCACCGCAGCCAGGCCATAGCAGACGGGCAACAGCACGAACTCCCCCCCCGGCAACCCGAGCCGGGCAAGGCCGCTCTGCAGCAGCCGCAGCACAGGATCGCCCAGGGCGAAGCCCACAATCGTGGCCGCCATGCTGGTGGCCTGATACAGCGAGTTGGCCGCCAGCAACTGCTGCGAGGGGACCAGCAGCGGGATGGCGGCCTGCTCCGCGGGGGCGAAGAACTGGGTCAGCACCGACTCCAGAAAGGTCATCCCCACCAGGGCCCAGTAGCCCCAGCTCAGGCCCAGCCACACCGGCCCTGGCAGCAGCGCCAGGGGCGCCAGCAACAGCAGCAGGGCCCGCAATGCATTGGAGGCCACCATCACGTTTCGCTTCGACCAGCGGTCCGCCCAGACTCCAGCCACGGTGCCGAGCAGGATTGCCGGGATCGTGTTGGCCACATAGATGCCGGTGGCCATCAGGGTGATCACCTGGGCGCGGGTCTCAAGGTCGATCCGCATCGCCGCGGCGGCATCGGCCAGGGCCGGATCAGGGCTGTGGTTGTCTCCCACCCAGTACTGGGCGATGAGAAACACCATCAGCACGATATAAAACTTGTCGGCCAGCTGGGAGAAGATCTGCCCCAGCCAGAGGCGGCGGAAGCCCGGCAGCCGCAGCACCGCAGCCAGGCCCGATTCCGGGGCCGCAGGCGCGGGGGCCTGGGGCGAGTCGCCGATGGGGCCGGTCATCGCGGCAGCCAGAGCAGGCGGGCCGTTCGGCGGGGTTGCATGGGGCTGCGGTGGCTTGCTGGCAGTCTGAAACGGCGCCGGACAGGCGGGGGCGGAGGAGCGCTGGCGAGGGCCGTGCGGCGTCCGCTCACGCTGCGGGGGCCTGCGGAGGCACGCTGCCCCGCAGCAGGGGCAGGGCGCGGGGGGCGCGGCCCAGGTGTTCGTGGCACCAGTACTCGATCACGGCCAGCAGGCGCAGCCAGGCGGCGGCTGGCCCCATCACGGTGCCGTCGCGCCGGCGCGGCAGGGAAGGGCGGGGCAGGCGCTGCAGCAGGGCGAGTTCGGAAGCGTTGAGCAGCAGGCGGGCGCCGGGGACGGCGCCGATCGCCAAACCCTCAGTGGGCAGCAGGCTGCAGCGCCAGTCCCAGTTGCCGAGGGGCGGATTGAGGCGGGCACCGCTGCGGGCGCAGTTCTGAAGGGGAAGGGCGTAGCCCCCGAGCGCCAGCAGATGCACCGCCCCGTGGGCGGCGCAGGCGAGGGCCTCCGTCGCACGCGCGAGCTCCGACGGGGGCTCCGTCCCTGGGCCCGGCTCCCCGGCGGGGCCACGCGCCACCGCCTCCAGACGGGAGAGCTGCAGAAGCAGATCCGCCAGCATCTCCGGGGCCGGAACCGCCTCCGCCGCCAGAGCCAGCGCCAGTTCCGCCAGGAACTGCGCAGCGGCCAGGCTGTCCAGGCGGGTGGCCAGGGCGCTGTAGTTGCGCACCAGCCGCAGCTGCCGCACCCGCCGCAAACCGCGCCGCCCGCCCACCTGCAGCTGGAGATGGGCCAGGGGCACCGCGGCCGCCAGGCTGCTGCGCGGTCGCCGTGCCCCAGGAGCCGCCAGGCGCAGCACCCCCTCCTCGCGGGTGAGCACCGATAGCAGTCGGTCGTTCTCGCCCAGGGGCCGGCTAGCCAGCACCAGCCCCTCCAGCAGCAGCTCGCTCACCGCCGGGCCTCACATCTCCTCGGCCGGAGGGGAGGAGGGATCGCCGGAGGGACCACGACGCAGGGCTTCCATCAACGTCACGCCATGGCTGGTGCCCAACCGTGCTGCGCCGGCCTCCACCAGGGCCAGGGCCGGCTCCAGCGCCCGAATCCCCCCCGCCGCCTTGATCGCCGCCCGGCCCCGCACCAGGCCCCGCAGCTGGGCCACCTGGACGGGGGTGACCGGCGGCCCGAAACCGCTGCCGGTCTTGAGGAAGCGGGCACCGGCATCGAGGCTCACCTCCACCAACAACTCCAGCGCCGCCGGATCGAGCCGACCCATCTCCAGGATCACCTTGACCGGCAGGCCGAGGTCGATGATCGCGGCAAGATCGTCGAGCAGGACGCCGCTCTTGCGGTCGGCCAGGGCGCCGAAATCGGGCACCAGGTCGAGCTCATCGGCCCCGGCGGCGGCAGCGGCCTCCGCCTCGGCCCGCTTCACCGCGAGGGGCACGGCGCCGAAGGGGAACCCCACCACCGACACCAGGCGCACGGGGCCGCCCAGCGGCAACCGCTCCCGGGCGTCCGCCACCCAGCGGGAGGCCACGCACACCCCGGCGAAGCCGAAATGGCGGGCCTCATCGCAGCAGCGCTGGACCGCATCGAGCCCGTGGTGCGGGTCCAGCAGGGCGTGGTCGATCAGGGGGGCCAGGTCGGCCGCTGCGCTGCTCACTCCCGGGGCTGGATCACGCCAAAGCCACCGTGATTGCGGTGGTACACCACCTGGATCTGGCCGGTTTCGGCCTCGCGGAACACGTAGAAGTCGTGGTCGATCAGCTCGAGCTGGTGCAGGGCCTCGTCCAGGCTCATCGGCGGCATGGCGAAGTACTTGCGCCGCACACCCCGCTGGGGCACTTCCGGCTGCAGGCCCTCGGTGAGCGTGCTGCCGGGCGGGGGCAGGGCCGCAGCCCCGGCCTCCTCATCGCGGGCGGAGCGGTGGACCGGCCCATGGCTGCGCTCGTGCACGCGCTCCTTGAAACGGTTCAGCTGGCGGCTGAGCTTGCCGGCCACCAGATCGATGCTGGCATAGAGGTTTTCGCTGCGCTCCTGGGCCCGGATCACGGTGCCGTTGGCATACATCGTGACCTCGGCGATCTGCTGGGGTACGCGGGGGTTGCGGGCCACCGAGAGGTGCACGTCTGCCTCGCGCACCATGTCGCCGAAGTTGCTGATCGCGCGGCTGAGCTTGGTTTCGGTGTACTCGCGGATCGCCGGCGTGACTTCGAGGTTGCGGCCGTGGATCACCAGTTTCATCAAACCTCGCCTCAGGGGGTCTGGCCTCAAGCTAGGGAGTGACGCCCATGGCCACCAGCAGTTCCGCAATTCTTTTTGAACCGCCGGCCCCGGTGCCCTTCGCCCAAGCCTGGGCGTGGCAGCGGCAGCTCCAGGGGCGGTTGCTGGCGGGCGCCGGGGCCGCGGAGGCGCTGCTGCTGCTGGAGCACGAGGCCTGTTACACCCTCGGTCGCGGCGCCGATCCGGCCTTCCTGCGCTTCGATCCCGCCGATCCCCCGCTGCCGCTGTTCCGGATCGACCGCGGCGGTGAGGTGACCCATCACCTTCCCGGCCAGCTGGTGGCCTACCCGGTGCTCGATCTGCGGCCGCGCGGGGCCGACCTGCACCTGTACCTGCGCGAGCTGGAGGGGGCGGTGCTCGATGTGCTCTCCGGGCTGGGCCTGGGCGGCGAGCGCTGGCCCGGGCGCACCGGCGTGTGGCTGGAGGGGCGCAAGCTGGCGGCGATCGGCGTGGGGGCTCGGCGCTGGATCTCGATCCATGGCCTGGCGCTCAACGTGGACTGTGGCCTCGATGGTTTCGGCGCGATCGTGCCCTGCGGGATCACCGACCGTCCGGTGGGGCGCCTGTGCGACTGGTGTCCGGATCTCACGGTGGCCGCGGTGCGGCCGCTGCTGCGCCAGGCCCTAGCGGAACGCTTCGGGCTGCGACTGCGGGCGCCGCAGCCTGCAGAACGACTGCAGGGGTGGTAACCATTGGGCCCAGAAGCCTCCCCGCCATGCCCAGCGCCGAGATTCACTGGAGCGGCAGCGACCGCGATCGCCAGGCCCTGGCACTCCGCCACAACTGGGAAAGCCTGAGTGGCCTGGAGCAGCTCTGGCCGGAGCTGGCGCAGCTGCATGGGGAGCGCACCGCGCTTCACGCCCCCCACACGCGTCCACCACAGCGGCTCAGCTACCGCGAGCTGCACCAGGCGATCGAGCAAACGGCCGCCGCATTCCACGCTCTCGGCCTGCGCAGCGGCGAGGTGGTGGCCCTGTTCGCGGAGAATGGGCCGCGCTGGCTGCAGGCCGACCAGGGCATCCTCAGGGCCGGCGGCGCCGACGCCGTGCGCGGGAGCGCGGCTCCCGTCGAGGAGCTGCGCTACATCCTGGCCGACTCTGGGGCGGTGGCCCTGGTGGTGGAGTCTGCGGACCTGTTCGAGCGGCTGGAGCTCGAGCAGGCCACGCTGGCGGGTCTGCGTTTTGTCGTGGTGCTGGAGGGCCCGGCGCCGCAGCGGCCGGGCCTGGCAGCCCTGAGCTGGGAGCAGCTGCAGCAGCAGGGGGCAGACGAGCCGGCGGCCCCTGCCCCGCCGGCGCGGGCGGAGCGGCTGGCCACGCTCCTGTACACCTCGGGCACCACCGGCCAACCCAAGGGGGTGCCGCTCAGCCACGCCAACCTGCTGCACCAGGTGCGCAGCCTCGGCGTGGCCGTGGCCCCCAGCCCCGGCGACCGGGTCCTGAGCGTGCTGCCGATCTGGCATTCGTACGAGCGCAGCGCCGAGTATTTCCTGCTCTCCTGCGGCTGCACGCAGACCTACACGACCCTCAAGAAACTGCGGAGCGACCTGCAGGAGGTGCGCCCCCAGTACCTGATCAGCGTGCCGCGGCTCTGGGAGGCGCTGCTGGCGGGATTCGAGGACGCCCTGGCCACGATGCCGAACGGGCGTCAGCAGCTGCTCCGCAACTCCCTTGCCGTCAGCCAGGCCTACCACCGCAGCCGCCGCACCGCCCTCAACCTCACCCTGCAGCCGGAATCGGCCATCACCCGGCTCGGCGCCACGCTCGCCGCCGCGGGGCGCTGGCCACTGCACCGCCTGGCTTCTGTGCTGCTGTGGCCGAAGGTGCGCAAGCAACTCTGCGGCGGCGCGCTGCGCACGGCGATCAGCGGCGGCGGCGCCCTTGCCCTGCACGTGGACAGCTTCTTCGAAGCGATCGGCATCGAGCTGCTGGTGGGCTACGGCCTGACCGAGACCAGCCCAGTGCTCACCTGCCGCCGCCGTTGGTGCAACCGGCGCGGCAGCGCCGGCCAGCCGGTGGCCGACACGGAGCTTCGCATCGTCGATCCCGAGAGCCGGGCGCCCCGATCCATCGGCCAACGGGGCCTGGTGCTGGCCCGCGGCCCGCAGGTGATGGCGGGCTACCACGGCAAACCGGAGGCCACGGCGAAGGTGCTCAGCGCTGACGGGTGGTTCGACACCGGCGACCTGGGCCTGCTGCTGGCCGACGGCACCCTGGTGCTCACCGGTCGCGCCAAGGACACGATCGTGCTCAGCAGCGGCGAGAACATCGAACCCGGACCGCTGGAAGATGCCCTGGCGGCGAGCCCTTTGGTGGAGCAGCTGATGCTGGTCGGCCAGGATCGCAAGCAGCTGGGGATGCTGCTGGTGCCGCGGGCTGAGGCCCTGGCAGCCTTCGCCACCGCCGCCGGCCTGGAGCCCCCAAGCGCCGAGGGCGTTATCTCTCCGGCCCTGCTGCGCGCCCTCACCCGCGACTTCAACCGTCTGCTGTCGGAGCGGCCGGGCTCCCGCCCCGATGAGCGGCTGGGCGGCGTGGCGCTGGTGGCACCATTCAGCCTGGAGAACGGACTGCTCACGCAGACCCTCAAGCTGCGCCGCGACGCGATCCTGGCTCGCGACAGCGGGGCCGTGGCCTCGCTCTACGGCGATGGTTGACCGGAAGCCTCCGCGCTGACAGCCTGGGCGCTGCCCTTCCGGTTCCATGCCCGACAGCCTCACGATCAAGCGCACGATCACCGTGCGCGCCGTGGTCACCCCTCGCTGGAAGGAGGATGCGGAGCGGGAGCTCAGCAACGCCATCAGCAATCTCGATCAGCAGCTGGCCCAGCTGGAGCAGGAGGGCCAGCGTGTGATCGAGGAAATTCGTCGCCAGAGCGCCAACCCGCTCGATCCGCGCGTGCAGGAGCAGGTGGGCTCCGTGCAGCAGCAGGTGGGGGCGAAGCGAGCCGAAATCGAGGAGCAGAAGCGTCAGGTGCTCGAACAGCAGCGTCAGGTGCGGGAGCTGGAGATGGAGCAGATTGTCGACCAGGGCCAGATCGAGAGCCAATGCGAGGTGCGCGTAGGCGACAACCTGGTGCAGAAGCTGCAGGTGGCGATCCTCGTGCGAGACGGCTTGATCGAGGCGATCGAAGGGGGCTGAATACGGCACGCCGCATCAGCGCCCCGCGCCCGGCAGAGGCTGCCGAGCCGGGGCGGTGATGCTTTCTGCAGGCAGGGTGGTCAGGGGACGCACCGAGGCGCCCCCCGCACTTGCCCCTGCACCGAAAACAACGGGAACGGGAGCGGTCCGGACGAAGCGACCGAACTTCAGAGACGGCCAGCGGAAGAGCCCAGGCTCACGCGGCGACGCAGGCGACGGGAGCAACGGAAGGCAGCGGCGGCTCCAAGCAGAGGGAGGGGACCGGGGACGCCAGTGGTGGGGGGCTCCGGTCCAAAGCGCAACTGGGCCAGGGCGAAGCCACGCGAAGTGCCGGACGTTTCCTCGAGAACCACGCGGGTGAAGCCGGCGCCATCGCTAGCCGCGAACAACTTGGCACCGCCCTGGCCGTTGACGAGCTGCGTAATCGAACCGACGAAGGTGGCGCCGTTGTAGAAGTCTGCCTTCATCGGATACGGACCAAAGAGATCCGGCTCAAGCTCCATTCCGAAGATCGTTGCTGCCTGGGAAAGGGTCACATCGAGAATGCTGCTGATTTCTTGATACAGCACCTCTGGCGTGGAGGTCTCGGTGTTCGGCGGAGAGCCCCAGCTGGCCCAAGCGGCAGGAACGGTCGTCTTGGTCATGGTCTGGCTGAAGGTGATGGTCTGGCTGCCCTGCGTGATACCGGTGAGCATGTCGTCATCGGCGACGGAGGAGAGATCGACCAGAGTGGTGCCAGCCACATAGGCAGCATCAGGCTGCGGGATGACCGTGAAGGCCTGGGCCACTCCCGGAGCGAAGGGAACAGCAAGAACTCCAGAAACAAGAACCGCCTGAGGCGCAAGGGTGCGAAGCTTCGCGAAGAGAGTGTCACTCATTGGGGGTCAGACTTGGCTCGGACGCACTTACTTCTAAGGGCAAATCCAGCGCCCGCGAGCAGAAATCCGGGCAATGTTGCGACACCGAAACTCACTTCGCGAAGTCTTTTTTGCGGTGCACTGCAATACTTCGGACTTCACAACGCAAAGAGTTTGGTTTTGTTTTTCCTGCTGTTCGCGCGCGCCTCCGACCTCGCAGCCTCTTCCCCGCGTCCTTGCGCCCTGCAAGCCTTGCTACCGCTTCACTCCGGGCCTTCCAGCCGGCCCTGACCGGCGCCCAAGGCCGATGCGGCGGCGGCTCCGCCTTAAGCTCGCTGGCAATCGGGGCGGACCGCCCCTACACCCCTGCCCTTCGCGATCCGAAGCTTTGGCCACCCACGAAATCTTCATGCCCGCCCTCAGCTCCACCATGACGGAGGGCAAGATCGTGGAATGGCTGAAGCAGCCCGGAGACCGGGTCGAACGGGGTGAGTCGGTCCTCGTGGTGGAGTCCGATAAAGCAGATATGGATGTGGAGTCGTTCAATGAGGGCTTCCTGGCCGCCGTGCTGATGCCGGCCGGTGGCACCGCTCCGGTGGGGGAAACGATCGGACTGATCGTCGAAAGCCAGGACGAGATCGCGTCCGCGCAGGCGCGAGCCGCCACGGCGGCGCCAGCGGCAGCCCCCACTGCGGCGCCCGCCCCGGCCTCCCCTGCAGCCACTCCGCCTGCAGCAGCGACACCGCCGGCATCCACACCTGCACCGCCGCCGGCATCCGCAGCACCTGCACCTATGCCGGCGATGCCGAGCCCGGCCGTCGAGGATGGGCGCGTCGTGGCCACCCCGCGCGCCCGCAAGCTCGCTAGCCAGATGGGGCTTTCCCTGGCGGGGCTTCGCGGCAGCGGCCCGAATGGCCGCATTCAGGCCGAGGATGTGGAGAAGGCTGCAGGCCGGGCCGCCTCAGTGCCCCGGGTGGCGGAAGGCAACGCGCCGGTTGCGGCAGGCGCCGCAACCGCCAGCCCAGCCGCCCCGGCCCCCCAGGGCCAGACCTTCGGTCGCCCGGGCGACACGGTGCCATTCAACACCCTGCAGCAGGCGGTGGTGCGCAACATGAACGCCAGCCTGGCGGTGCCCTGCTTCCGTGTCGGCTACACGATCACCACCGACCGGCTTGACGCGCTGTACAAGAAAGTTAAGGAGAAGGGCGTCACGATGACCGCGCTGCTGGCCAAGGCCGTTGGGGTGGTCCTGGCCCGTCATCCCCAGGTCAATGCCGCCACCGTGGGTGACGCCATGACCTATCCCACGGCGGTGAACGTCGCCGTGGCCGTGGCGATGGAGGACGGCGGCCTGATCACGCCAGTGCTCGCCAACGCCGACAGCACCGATCTCTACGCCCTCTCCCGCAGCTGGGCGGACCTGGTGAACCGGGCACGGAGCAAGCAGCTCAAGCCGGAGGAGTACACCACCGGCACCTTCACCCTTTCCAATCTCGGCATGTTCGGCGTGGATCGTTTCGATGCGATCCTGCCGCCCGGCACCGGCGCGATCCTGGCCGTGGCCGCCTCCCGCCCCACCGTGGTGGCCGGCAAGGACGGCTCGATCTCGGTGAAGCGTCAGATGCAGGTGAACCTCACCTGTGACCACCGCGTGATCTACGGAACCCACGCCGCGGCCTTCCTCAAGGATCTGGCCGAGCTGATCGAAACGGCCCCGGAGAGCCTCGCCCTCTGACGTGAGCGACCCGGAAGATCTACACCTCTCCAGCTATGACTTCCAGCTGCCGCAGGAACGCATCGCCCAGCGGCCGGTAGAGCCTCGCCACGCGGCCCGCATGCTCGTCGTGCCTGGCGGCGAGCAGACGGCAGCGCGGCATCTCACGGTGTGGGATCTGCCAGAGGAGCTGCGGCCAGGGGATCTGTTGGTGGTCAACGACACCCGCGTGCTGCAAGCACGGCTGGCCGCCCGCCGCGCCAGTGGCGGTGCGGTTGAGCTGCTGGTGCTCGAACCCGGCGGCGACCCGGGCCACTGGTTCTGCCTGGCCCGTCCCGCCAAACGACTGCGGCCAGGCGAATGGCTGACACTCGAGGCGGCAGGGCAACCGCCGCTGGCCGTGCAGGTGCTGGACGCCGATCCTGCTACCGGCGCCCGACGTATCGCCTTCCCTCCCACCTGCGTGGATGCGGCCCGCCTGGAGCCGCTGCTGCTGCGCTACGGGGCCATCCCCTTGCCCCCCTACATCCACGAGCACGACGCCAGGGATGCCGAGCGCTACCAGACCCGGTATGCCGCCCGCCCCGGGGCGGTGGCCGCACCCACGGCCGGGCTTCACTTGAGCGACGAGCTGCTGGCGGCCCTGCGGGAGCGCGGCGTGGCACTGGCCACGGTGACGCTGCACGTGGGACTGGGCACCTTCCGGCCGGTTGAGCAGGAAGACCTGCAACAGCTGGAGCTGCACAGCGAATGGGTGGAGGTGAGCCCGGAGCTCGTGGCGGCGGTGGAGGCCTGCCATTCCCGCGGCGGCCGGGTGATCGCGATCGGCACCACCAGCGTGCGCAGTCTGGAGGGGGTGGCGGCACGGAACGGCGGCCGCCTTGTTCCCCATGCCGGTCCGGTCAACCTGGTGATCCAGCCGGGCTTCCGCTTCGCACTGGTGCAGGGTCTGCTGACCAACTTCCACCTGCCACGCAGCTCGCTGCTGCTGCTGGTGAGCGCCCTGATCGGCCGCCGCCGGCTCCTGGCCCTGTACGACGAGGCGATCGGGCTCGGGTACCGCTTCTTCTCCTACGGCGATGCCATGTGGATTTCGCCGGAGGCGATCTTGCCAGAGGCCGTACCGAAACCAACCTGAACGGAAAACAAGCTGCCCCGGTGGATTGGGATCAGTGCGTGAGGCTGTAGGAAATCCCCGCCAGCACGAAGGCCACAAAGATCAGCTCAATCAGGTCGGGGCCGTCGCGATTCATCCGCGCGGCTTCTCAAGGTCGTTGGCAGTAGCCGCAGGCAGGACGGAGTCAGGGGCCTGCTCAAGCCGGTCAGCCCCCGGCAGCCACAATGCGATCAGTAGCAGCACCACGGCCAGCGGCAGGCCACGGTCGCTGGTGATGACCGCCAGCACTGAAACCACCGCCAGGATGCGCAGACAGAGCTGCCACACCTCATCGCGGTCGCTGTTGCTGCGATCCACCAGCATCACCGCTGCGAGCAGAAGCAGAAGGTCGACCAGCAGATCCATCGGCGCGGGGCGAATGCGGGCCAGTGGTTCCCCATCCTAGGGAGGGGGAGAAGGGGAGCCGCCGCATCCGGGACAGGACCCGAGTGCGGCGGCACGGCGCTGAGACGGCAGGGGCTCAGGCAGCCGCGGCGAGGTTGGCGGCGGCGAAGTCCCAGTTCACCAGCTTGTCGAGGAAGGTGCTGATGTAATCAGGGCGACGATTTTGAAAATCGAGGTAGTAGGCATGCTCCCACACATCCATGGTGAGCAAAGCGGTTTGGCCATAGGCCAGGGGCAGGTCGGCATTGGCCGTCTTGGTTACTTTGAGGGTGCCATTGTCGAGCACCAGCCAGGCCCAGCCACTGCCGAACTGGGTGGCGCCGGCGGTCTTGAAGGCCTCCACGAAGGCATCGAAGCTGCCGAAATCGGCGTTGATCTTTTCCAGAAGCGCACCGCTTGGCATCCCGCCGCCAGCGGGCTTCATCGACTGCCAGTAGAAGGTGTGGTTCCAGACCTGGGCGGCGTTGTTGAAGATGCCTGCCTTGCTTGGATCTCCGGTGCAGGCCAGGATCACCTCTTCCAGGCTCTGATTCTCAAGATCGGTGCCCTCGATCAGCTTGTTGAGGTTGGTGACGTAGGCAGCGTGGTGCTTGCCATGGTGGAACCCGAGGGTATTGGCGGTGATGTAGGGCTCGAGTTCGGTGGACCCGAAGGGAAGTTCGGGCAGCGTGAAGGCCATGGAACGACGGATCGTGCGGAGAAGGAACCGGCAAGGCACCGGCCCGGAGCGGGCATCCTAACGATCGCCTCCGGGCCCGGATGGGGCAGCGATCAGCCGCCCACCTGCAGCAGTTCCACCTCGAAGATCAGGGTGGCGTCAGGGGGGATGACACCGCCGGCACCACGGGAGCCATAGCCCAGGTCGGAGGGGATCACGAGCTTACGCTTGCCGCCCACCTTCATGCCAGCCACACCCTCATCCCAGCCCTGGATCACCCGACCGGCTCCAAGCGGGAAGCGGAATGGACCGCGTCCGTAGCTGCTGTCGAACTCACGGCCATTGGTGAGGGTGCCGCGGTAATGGACGACCACCGTCTGGCCGGCCACCGCCTCGGCGCCCTCTCCCTCCACCAGTTCAGTGATGCGCAGGCCGCTGGCGGTGGTGCGCTCGGGGCTGGCCTCAAGCGGACCGCCAAGGGCGGCGGCAGCGTCCGCGAGATCGCTGCCGGGGAGGGAGCTGTCAGGGGCCATGGTGAAGAGGGCGGGATTGGTCTCGTCGGGGTCGAGCTCGAGGGGGGAGGCGATCGCCGGAGCGGCAACGGGCGCGGCCACAGGCGCGGACTCGCTGGAGAGCGCCTGCGGGGTAGGGCCTGCGGCAACCACCGTGGAAGGAGCCACCAGCTGGCTGACCAGGGCCACGAGCAGGCAGGCCACACAAACGGCTGAGCTGATCAGGATCTCGCGCATCAAGACGGGGCTGGAACGCGCCGATTCTGGCAGCCTCCGCCGGACGGGGCAGCTGGAGGGGATGGGCTCAGTCGGGGGGGAGGTCGGCATCGGCGACGCCCGGCGCCCCCAAGCCGCCCTGACGCATCTGCCGTTCCAGGCGATCGATGCGGCCGCGAAGCTCATCGAGCTCGCGCTGGCGGGCCAGACCAAGGTCCTGGAGCAGCTGGTCGCGGTTGCGCTCCAGCTGACGCTCGGCCTGTTGCTCCAGCTCCGGCGAATCGCCACGGAGGGCCCGCAGCACATCCTCCACAAGGGCTGAAGCATGGGTGGGATCGAGGCGGCCGCTGCTCACCCACTCCTGGCTCACGTAGCGCAGGCGATCGGCCAACAGGGAGGTGGTGCCGAGGCCGCGCAGCAGCAGCATCTGCAGCAGATTGCCCTGGTCCATGGTCGGGAGGGAATGCATGGGTCCACAGGCAGCCTGGCGTCTCCGCCGCTCCGCGGCCATGGGCGATGACCGGCGCCGTCCTGGGGGGCTCGCGGTGATCGCCGGAGCCGGTGCGGGGGCGGCGGCGGGCCTGGCCCTGCCGCCGCTGGGTTGGTTGCCGTTGCTGTGGCCGGCCTTGGCCGTGCTGTGGGGACTGGTCGGTTCTCCGCCCTCCGCCGGCCGGGCTGCGGCGACCGGCGCCTTCGCCTGGGGCCTGGCGGCGGTGCTGGTGAGCCACCGCTGGCTGCTGTGGCTGCATCCGCTCGACTGGATCGGCGTACCCGGCCCGCTGAGCCTGCCGCTGTGCCTGCTGCTTTGGCTGCTGGTGGGCTGCTGCGGAGGGGCGCTGGTGCTGCTCTGGCGGCTGGTGCTGCAGCGGCTCGATCCGGCCCGCCTTGGATCCGCCCTGCTGGGGGCGTCGCTTTGGGGACTGGGGGAGGTGGGGCTGGCCCGCGGCCCACTGTTCTGGATCGGCCTGGGCTCGGCCCCCCTGCCCGACGATCGGAGCCTGGCGGGCGTGGCGGCCCTCGGTGGTGCGGGTTTGGTGGCGGCCCTGCAACTGGCGATCGGCTGGGCCCTGTGGCGGGCGGTGGCGGCACCGCCGCGGCGGCGCTCCGCCTTGGCCCTGGCCGTGCTGCTGGCCGTCGCGGGCCACCTCGGCGGAGCGGCGGCCCTGGCGGCGGCCGAACGGGAGGAGGGCCCACGCGAGCAGCTGCTGGTGCTGCAGCCGGCGATTCCCACCCGTGAGAAATTCAGCGCCCACTCCCAGAAGCAGTTGCTGGGGCAGCTGGAACGGGCACAGGCGAGCCTGGCGGGGCTTGGGGGCGGGGAGCCGCAGCTGGCGGTGCAGAGCCTGCTGTTGCCCGAAGGGGCCCTGGCCATCGGCCAGCGGCTGCCCTTGCCAGCCCCGGTGGAGGTGCTCAGCGGCGGCTTCCGCCAGCAGGGGGAGGGGTTGCGCAGCAGCCTGCTGCGCTTCCCCCCCGGCGCCAGCGAGCCGGCCGACTGGGTCGACAAGCACCGGGTTGTCCCGCTGGGAGAGTGGGTACCCCTGGCGGGCCTGTTGCGCTGGAGCGGCCTCTCGGCGGTGGGTGGGGTGGAGCCCGGCGCGGCCTCGCGGCTGCTGCCGCGGCCGGCGGGTGCGGTGGGAGTGGCGATCTGCTACGAACTCGCCGACGGCTCCTCCCTGGCGGAGGCCAGCCGAGCCGGCGCCCGCTGGCTGCTCGCCAGCGCCAATCTCGATCCCTATCCGGCCCTGCTGCAGGGGCAGTTTGCGTCCCTGGCGCGGCTGCGGGCGATCGAGAGCGGCCGCTGGATGGTGAGCGCGGCGAACACCGGGCCCAGCCTGGTGGTGGACGCCACCGGCCGACTGCGCCAACAGCTACCGGCCACCCGCACCACCAGCGGCGTGATGACCCTGGAGCATCGATCCGCCCTCACCCCCTACGTGCGCTGGGGCGAACTACCGCTGCTTGGCCTGGCCCTGCTCGGGGCCGGGCTGCGCCTGCGGCCCACCCGCCGCGGCTGAAGCCGTTTCTCAGCGGCCGAAGGCCACCTGGCAAGCGGCATTGAGCAACTCGGCCTGGGCGGAGCTGGCGGGCTCGCGGCCGTTGAGCTCTCCCGCGCGGCAATCGGCGCTGGCCTCAAAGCGGGTTTCACCGGTGGCGGCAATGAAGCGCACCTTCCCCTCGCCGCTTGGCTCGATGCTGTTGATGGCGAGGCTGTAGCCGGAGTCGGCCACCGCGATCGTGGGACGGCTGGCGGCGATGGCGCTGTCGACGGCCGCGTTGATGGCGGCGGCGGAGGCCAGGCCACCGATCCCCCAAGCCAGCGAGCGTCCACCCCACCAACCCCACGGGGGAGAGTTCCAGGTGCCGTACCAACCGGCATGCCAGGGCCGGGCCAGGGCCCAGCCGGGCCGCACCCAACCCGGCCAGTGCTCGTCCCAGGCCCGGGCCTGGTCCACGACACGGTCGGCGCGATCGATCGCGCGGTCGGCGCGGTCCCAGCCGCGGTCGATGGCCCGGTCGACGCGGCGGTCGAGGTCAAGATCGCGCACCTCCCGACGGGCGCGTTCCCCGAGGTGGTCGACCCGCTCGAAGCTGCGCTTCACCCGGTCGCGATCGATGCCGTCCACACCGTCATCAAGCCAGCGGCGGCCGTGGCGCTCCAGATCGCGGCGATCCAGATCGCGGCGAGCGCGATCAAACTGGCGACGGGCCCGATCCCCCTCCCCGATGCGCCGGCTCCAGCCTCCGTCGGGGCGCCGGTTGCCGCGATCGAGACTTGCGTGCCGGCCGCTGAAGCCGCTGCGGTCGCGCCGGGCATGGCCCCCACCGCCGTGGCGTCCGCCGGAACCGCGGTGGCTCCGCTCACGGGCCAGCAGGGGCGGCGCTGCGGCCGGCTCCAGCCCTGGCGATGGCGCAACCGGCTGCCGCAGCGGCGGCGGTGAGCCGGAAACGGCGGCGGCCGGGCCACAGAAGGGGGCGCACCAGAACCCCACAGCAATTAGAAGCGCCAGTCTGACCATGGGGTGCTCAGGGGGCTGGGGAAGGGCGGCCGCGGTCGGGGCAGCCGGCGTCGTAGCAGCTGGCATCGATGCGACCGTCGTTGCCGAAGTGCACCTCGAGCACGCTGCGGCCATCGGCGGCGCGACCCAGGTCCTGGCGCACGCTGTTGAGGTAGTTGGGGTTGATTGCGCAGAAACTGGTGCCATCGAGGCAGACGGCGTTCAAGGCGAAGAAGGCGGCGGCGGTGCGGACCGAACGCCAGCGGTTCGCCGCCGCATCCCAGATCTCGATGCGGGTGGTGGGTTCCTCGAGGATCCGGAAGCGCACCTCGCGCCCGCCGAGCTGGTGGCGGTACTCCGTGGCACCGGCGCCGTTGATCGCCTCGATGCGGCAGGGCACGGCCTCGGTGCCGTTGAGACTGCAGTAGCTCTCCAGCTCGTACAGCCTCTCCGCCAAGGCCGCTGGCGTCAGCACCAGCCCGGCGGCGGCCAGCGGGGCAACAAGCGGCGCCAGGCGAAAGGCGCAGCGAGACACTCGGAGGCGCGACGCGAGGAGCGGGGCAGACCGGAGGCGGCTCCCGAAGGTCATACCGGGGAGGGGCAGGGTTCCCCGGATCTAGCGGCGATCGGGAGCGTTGTCAGGCGCAGCTGAGCAACGAGAACCAGAAACAATTCAACGATATTGGGGAGCGGCGGCGGACAGCAGGATCCATCCCCGATGACCGTTGTCGACGCCTTCCCCAGCCATGACCGCTCTCCCCGCTGACCCCGAGCCCGCCGGCTCCACTCCAGCACCGCGCTGGGTGGCCGTGGGCCACTCCAGCCGCCGCGATGCCGCCTCTGCGGTGGAGGAGGCCCTGGCCGGTGTGCTGGCGCGCGGGCTGCCGAAGCTGGTGCTGTTGTTCGCCTCACCCGGCCATCCGCTGGAAGAGCTGGCCTGGCGGGTGCGAGAGCGCATCGGTGGGGCGCGGCTGATCGGCTGCTCCACCGCCGGAGAGCTGGCCCCGGGCCACTCGGGCATGGGCGGCCTGGTGCTCTGGGCACTGGGGGGAGAGGGATTCGCGGTGGCCAGCGGCTGCGGGGACGCCGCGCGCCTGGGGCTGCGGCACGCTGCCAGGGAAGCCGCGGGCTGCCTGGAGGGTCTCGAGCGACGACGGCACACGGTGTTGGTGCTGCTGGCCGATGGCCTCGGCGGCGACCAGATGGAGGTGGTGCGTGGTGCCTACGACGTGGCAGGGGTGGATGTGCCCTTGGTGGGCGGCTGCGCGGGCGACGATATGGCGATGCGGCGCACGCACCAGATCCACGCAGGCCAGGTGCTCACCCGGGCGGTGGTGGCGGCAGCGATCAGCTCCGACGCGCCGCTGGGCATCGGCGTGTCGCACTGCTGGGAGCCGATCGGGGCGCCGATGCTCGTCACCGGAAGCCAGGGCAACCGCATCAGCAGCCTCGACGACAGCCCCGCCCTCGATCTGTACCTGAATGCCTTTGCGGCCCCTGCGGACGTGCGACAGGGAGGCGATGCCTTCGCCCGCTTTGCCACCACCCGTCCGCTCGGGCTGCACCGCCGCGACCGCATCGAGATCCGCTTCGTGTCCGGCGCCGATCTTGCCCAGCGATCGCTGCTCACCATCGCCGAGATGCCCCAGGGTGGGCTGGCCTATCTGATGCAGGGGGATGCCCGCTCCGTGCTGGCGGCCACGGAGGAAGCCTGTCGCAGCGCCTGCGATGGTCTGGGTGGCGCCCGACCGCAGGGCCTGCTGTTGTTCGACTGCGTCGCCCGGCGCGCTGTGCTGCAGGAAAACACCATCCACGCCGGGGCAGGGGCCGCCGCAGACCCACGCCTGCCGCAGGATCCTGAGCTGGCACGGATCGGGGCGCTGCTCGGCGGCTGCCCCTACGGCGGCTTCCACACCTACGGCGAGATCGCGCGCAGCCGCGGCGCGGGCGGATTCCACAATCAGACCCTGGTGGCTCTTGCCCTCGCATGAGGACGGTTCCGTGGTCTCTGCACCTGCTCTCGGAATTGCTCTCCGGCTTCTCGCTGGAAGATCCGGATGCTCTGCCGAAGGTGATCAACCGGGTGGCCGAGGCCGTGGACGCCGAAGTGGTGGCCCTGCTCAGCCCGGGGCTTGTGCGGCACGCGATCGGCCTGAACCCCGGGGATCGGGCGCGGCTGCTGCAGGTGGCGCCAAGCCGGCCGGAGGGACTGGCACTGGCGGTGGGTGGTCTGCATCTGCACTGGGCCCCACTGGAGTCGGATGACCTGCTGGTGGCGGGCCGCCTTGGCGAGGCTTTCGACCTGGAGGAGCGCTCGCTGCTGCGAGCGATGGCGCGCACGATCCAGCTCTGCCTGAAACTGCTGGCTGCCGTGGCCGCGGAACGCTCGGCACGGGAGGCGGCGGTGCTGCAGGCCAGCCGAGACACGATGACGGGTCTGCCAAGCCGCGCCACGGTGCTGGCCCATCTGGAGGAGCTGCTGGCAGAGCCCAGCGCTGCCGGGGCCACCACCGTGCTGTTCATCGACATCGACCGCTTCAAGCAGATCAACGATGTGCACGGGCACGCCGCGGGCGATCAGTTCTTGATCGCCGTGGCGGGGGTGCTGCGCTCGGTGGTTCGCACGCAGGACCTGGTGGGTCGCCTTTCCGGCGACGAATTCGTGGTTCTCACCCGCACCCGCGCCCGAGCCGATGCGGCGGCCCTGGCTCAGCGCGTGATCCGGGCGATCGAGGAGCCGTTGCGGCTGGCCGGGCGGATGGTGCGCCATTCGGCTTCGGTGGGAATCGCCTTCGCGGAGCCCGGCGATGACGCTGAGCGGCTGATCGAGAACGCCGATCTGGCGATGTATGGCGCCAAAGAGCTGGGCCGCGGCCGTTTCGCCTGGTACGAGGCCAGCCTGCGGCAGCGGGCACTGCAGCGGGCAGCGGTGGAAGCGGAGCTGCGACGGGCACTGGCCAACGGCGAGCTGGAGCCCCATTTCCAGCCGATCATCCACCAGCGGGAACAGCGGCTGGTTGGCTTCGAGGCGCTGGCCCGCTGGCGCCATCCGGAGCGGGGCCTGCTGCCGCCGGCGGCCTTCCTTCCGGTGGCGCAGGAAACGGGCCAGATCCTGGAAATCGACAGGCAGATCCTCAAACGAGCCTGTCAGGCGGTGGCCAGCTGGAAGAGCCACGATCCCTCCCAACCCCTGAGCATCTCGGTGAACCTGTCGGGGCGCACCCTCTCGGATCCCTCGCTGGTGCCGTGGGTGATGCAGGTGCTCGCCGACACCGGGCTGGAGCCTGGTCGCCTCTACCTGGAGATCACAGAAACGATGCTGGTGGAGGATCGGGCGGCTACCACCGACACCCTCAACCGGCTGCAGAGCCTGGGCATTCGCCTGGCGATCGATGATTTCGGCACCGGCTACTCCTCTCTGCTGTACCTGAAGCGATTTCCGGTGGGCATGCTCAAGATCGACCGCTCCTTCATCGACGGCCTCGGGCGCGACCGCGGCGATGAGGTGATCGTGGAAGCGGTGGTGGGGGTGGCCCGGGCGCTAGGGATCGAGATCATCGCCGAGGGCGTCGAAACCCCCAGCCAGGCGGAGCGGTTGCTGGCCCTGGGATGCGACCGCCTGCAGGGGTTTCTGTTCAGTCCGGCCCGCGAGGCGGACGCGATCGAATCGTTGCTGCCGGAGATGAATCTGGGCGGCTGGAGGGGCTGAGGCAGCCAGGCGGGGCCATCACGCCGTCGATGAAGTCGAAGGTCAGCACGCCGTCGATACCACCCTCAAGCATCGGCAACAAGCGCTTCACCACGGCCTGGTGCAGGGGGTGGGGCAGGTAGGCGTCACGGGCGGCGGCATCAGCGAAGGTCATCGTGAAGCCGTGCGTGAACCCCTTGGCCAATCCCTCGGGGGAGTTGTAGGCGCCCCCTTGAAAGCCGGTAATGCCTGGCAAGCTCTGGCGAAAGCCGCGCAGCTCCTGAAAGATCGCCTCCACGGCAGCTTCTGGTAGATCCCTGCGGAAGCGGAACAGTACGACGTGATGAACCATCGGATCGTCAATGCAGTGGGTCCATCATGGCGAACGGTCGGGCCGAATCAGCAGGCAAAGCATTGCCATCGGTGCTGATCCGCTTGTAGGTTGCGGAGAGATTCAACTTCCCTCCCATGCTCACCGGCGCCGATCTGCTCGCCAAGGTCAAGGAACTTGGCGATGCCTCCAAGTCCGATCTCGTACGCTCCTGCGGCTATGTCTCCACCAAGAAGGATGGCGATGAGCGGCTGAACTTCACCGCCTTCTATGAGGCCCTGCTGGAGGCCAAGGGCGTCAGCCTTGGCGCGGGCCCGGGCAAGGGCAGCGGCACACCCGGCCGCAAGCTCAGCTATGTGGCCACGGTGCAGGGCAATGGCAACCTGCTGGTGGGCAAGGCCTACACCGCCATGCTCGGCCTGCAGCCGGGCGATGAGTTTGAGATCAAGCTGGGTCGCAAGCAGGTGCGGCTGGTGCCGGTGGGGGGTGGAGAAGAGGAAGAGTGAGGCTGCCGTAGCGGGGCGCTGTTCTCAGCCACACGCCCGAACAGCGCCGCCAGGATGGGCAACTGGGCACTGAAAAGCGACACAAGCAACCCCTATCACCCACCACCAACAAAGGTGGAGAGTCCTACGGTGAGCCCGGTGCTCCAGTACAGATCGGCCTGGACATTCAGTCTGATCACCTGGCTTGGGGTTCTCAGCCTCGGGTCGCCGCCGGAAGGCTAGGGGCCCGGCGGCTCTTCCATCGCGCCTGACCTGCGAGTCACCCAGCGCGCCTGGCACAAAACCGCGTCCCCTGCTAGTACAGGCGTACGCATTGAGAGATCGCCATGGTGCGGGTTCCGCTTTCCCCTCTGCAGCCCTCCCGCGACGAACCGATCGAAGACTGGCCCTGGCTTGATCAGGCGGTGCTGCGCTCCAGCCGCAGCCGCCAGGTGTGCATGACCTGCCACTTCTTCCGGCACCACGCAGGTCCCAACTGCATCCCGGTGCTCGCCTGCCACCTGCACCAGGGCCTGATCGCCCATGGCGAGCACCTCACCCACCGCTGCAGCGGCTGGACGGAGGACCTGCACCGCCAGCGGGGGTGGAGCCCGGAAGCGGCATGAGCGGTGGCGCAAGAGGTGGCCACCGGAGCCACGTGCCGCTCTCGCCCCGTGAAGCCTGGCTCAGCGACGGCCGCCAGGTGCTGCACTTCCGCCCCACCGTCTGGGACCGCTGGAACCAGCGGCTGGAGATCACCAGCGGTGAGCGGCTGAGCGATCAGCCGGTGCCGCTGCTCAAGAAGCGGTGGGAGCTCAGCCGGGAGGAGGCGCTGCGGCTGTGGGCGGAAAAACGCCAGCAGGGCTGGCGGGTGTGTTCACCGCAATGGCTCACACGGAACCAGCTGCGGGCGGCGGCAGCGATCCGCGGCGGTGAGGAATCAATGGATCCAGCTGACTGACCGCATGGGCCACTGGAATCATCAGCAGAATCCCCAGACAGCACTGCCACCATTGCTCCAGGGTCAGGGGCGCCGTGCCGAAGAACGTATTCATCGGCATCCACTGGCTGAACAGCACCTGCAGGAGCAACGCGGCGCCGAGGCCGAGCAGCAGGGCAGGGGATCGCCAGAGGGCTCTGGCCAGCCTCCCCAAGGACCAGGGGAGGTGCTGACTTACCTCGCTCAGGCTGAGGAGGTAAGAGACCCGCGAAAGCACCAGGGCCTGAACAGCCATCGTGCGGGAGATGGCACGATCGCCGTAGTGGGCTTCGGCCCAGAAGAACGTGGCGAAGATCACCACCCAGCTGAAGGCCGACACGAGCAGCAGCCGCTGCACCAGCGGGCGATTGAGCAGGGGTCGATCCGGCCGCTGAGGCGGCATTGCCATCAGCCCGGGGGCCTTGGGTTCAAAGGCCAGCGGCAGCGACATGGTCAGGGAATTCACCATGTTGAGCCATAACACCTGCAGGGCTGTGACCGGCAGCTCCAGTCCCATCAGGGCGCTAATCAGGATGGTGAAGGATTCGCCCCCATTCACCGGCAGGCAGAAGGCCATGGCACGGTGCAGATTGAGGGCAACGCCGCGTCCCTCTTCCACAGCCGCGGCGATCGCGGCGAAGTTGTCATCCGTCAGGACCATGGCGGCCGCCTCGCGGGCGACGGCTGTGCCGCCCTCCCCCATGGCAATGCCGATGTCAGCCTGGCGAAGAGCGGGGGCGTCGTTGACGCCATCGCCAGTCATGGCGACGATTTGGCCACTGGTCTGCAGGCTGCGCACCAGCTGCAGCTTCTGCGCCGGAGCCATCCTGGCGAACACGTCGGTGTCCAGCACGACATCGTTCCAAGCGTCGGCCGGAAGCGCCTCCAGGGCTCGGCCGTCAATCGAAACGGGCTCCGGTCGAAGCCCGATGCCCATCTGCCGGGCGATCGCGGTGGCCGTGCGGATGTGATCACCTGTGATCATCTTCACAGCGATGCCGGCGGCTCGACAAGCCGCCACGGCCCGGGTGGCCTCAGGCCGGGGAGGATCAGCCATGCCCTGCAGGCCAAGGAAGCTGAGATTGGTCTCGATGTGATGGTGACCCAACGCCTCCTGGTTGGGCTCGACAGGGCCCATGGCAAAGGCCAGCACCCGCTCGCCCTGGCCGGCCATCGTGTTCACAGCGGCCTGGATCGGTTCAGGATCCAGCGGGGCCCGTTCGCCATCGCTGCCGCACGCCCAGCGGCAGCGGGGCAGCACGGCCTCGAGCGAGCCCTTCACCAGAATCCGTTGGCTGCCATGCAGGGTGGCCATCACCTGCCGTTCCGCCTCAAAGGGCAGGGCATCGCGGCGGGGGTGCTGCCGGTGCGCCTCGGCATGGTCAAAGCCGGCCCGTTGTGCCGCCGCCAGCAAGGCTGTTTCGGTGGGATCCCCCACCAGACCCTCCTGGCTGCTGGGGCGGGCATCACTGCACAGCAGCCCCGCCAACAGGAGTTCGCGCAGGGCCCTGTTGTCCTGGAGCGGATCAGCTACGGAACCCACACAGGAATGCCCATCGGGCCAGAGATCCTCCAACCGCAGGTGCTGGCCGCCCGCATAGAGCTCCTGCACCGCCATGCGGTTCTGGGTCAGGGTGCCGGTCTTGTCGGAGCAGATCACCGTGGCGCTGCCCAGGGCTTCCACGGCGGGCAGCTTGCGGATGATCGCGTTCCGCAGCGCCATGCGGCGCACGCCGATGGCCAGGGTGATGGTGACGATCGCAGGGAGTTCCTCCGGGATGGCACTCACCGCCAGGGCCACGGCGGCATCAAACATCTCTGCGCCGCTCCGGCCTCGCGCCAGGCCCACCAGGGCCGTGAGGATCGACAGGGCCAGCACGATCCTCAGGATCGTGAGACTGAAGCGGCTGAACTTGCGGGTGAGGGGGGTGCTGAGGCCAGACCCCTGCTGCAGTGAAGAGGCCAGATGGCCCAGTTCGGTGGCATCACCCGTGGCCACCACCAGACCGCGACCCTGCCCGGTGGAGACGAAGCTACCGGCATGGGCCATGCCGTGACGCTCCGCCAGAAGGGCATCGGCTGGATCCGCATCGCCGCTCTTGACCACCGGCAGGGACTCGCCGGTGAGGCTGGATTCATCGAGTTGGAGGTTGCGCACCTGAAGCAGGCGCAGATCGGCGGGCACCCGATCGCCTGCGGTCAGCAGCACCACATCGCCCGGCACCAGCTGTTCGGCATCGAGGCGCTGCTGCTGCCCGTCGCGCACCACTTCACAGTCGGCACGGATCACCGCGGCAAGGGCGCTGATCGAGCGCTCGGCGCGGCTTTCCTGCACAAAGCCGATCACGGCGTTGATCACCGTGACGCTCCAGATCACAACGGCCTCGCGAATCGAGCCGGTGAGGGCTTTCACTGCACCAGTGATCAGCAACGCATAGAGCAGAGGGGCATGAAACTGGGCAAGGAACTGAAGCCACAGGGGCCGTTGCTGCCGGCTGGACAGCCGGTTGGCCCCACAGTGGCGCAGCCGCTGCTGAGCCTCGCTTGTGCTCAAGCCCCGCTCGGGATCCACCGCCAGCTGCTGCCGTAGCTGCTGTGCGGTGAGTCCATGTGCTGCGCTCAACTGCAGGTCCATGGGACGTCGGGGTCAGGCGTGGGCTCGGGAGCGTTTGCGGGCTTGCCGGAGGGCCAGCTGCCGGCTGGGGCGGAACGCAGAGGCCCGCTCATCGGCAACTGCAGCACCAGCGGTGGCTGATGAACCGATCAATGTGCCGAAGCCATGGATCCACCGCGTCCACCGGCTTCCTCCGCGATGCCGATGCGGGCGAACAGGTCGGTGCTCTCGGGGTTGAGATGCAGGACATTCACGCTACTGCCACCGAGCTTGAGTCGACGGATCACCTGATCGAGGGCACTCACGCCGCTCTGATCCCAGATGTGGGCCTCCGCCATATCGATCGTCACCCGTTCCGGATGTTCATGCAGCGCAAAGCCCTGGCGGAAGTAGATGCTGCTGACGAAGAACAACTGGCCCCGCACGGTGTACAGCCGGTGATCCGGTGCCACCAGCTGGCTGCTGACATCAATGACCTTGGCCACCTTGCGGCTGAACAGGATGCCGGCCAAGGCCACACCGGACAGCAGTCCCACCGCCAGGTTGTGGGTGAGCACGGTGACCACCACCGTGAGCAGCATGACGGCAGTGTCACTCTTGGGGATGCGGCGAATGGCGCGGATCGAGGCCCAGTTGGCGGTGTTGATGGCGATCATCACCATCACCCCGACCAGGGTGGCCATCGGGATCTGATTCACCCAACGGCTGGCCAGCAGGATCATCGCCAGCAGGGCCACACCGGAGGTGAGGGTCGAAAGGCGGGTGCGGCCGCCGTAGCCCACATTCATCACGGACTGCCCCACCAGGGCGCAACCGGCCATGCCGCCGAACAGCGAACTGACGATGTTGCCGATGCCCTGGCCGCGGGCCTCAGCGTTCTTTGAGCTCGAGCTGTCCGTCAGGTCGTCGAGGATGTCCTGGGTGAGGAAGGTCTCCATCAGGCCCACCAGCGAGATCGCAAGGGCAGTAGGGAGGATCAAGCCGAGGGTGTTCAGGGTCCAGGGAACCTGGGGCAGGCCGAACTGCGGCAGGCCATCGGGCAGGGTGCCAAGGCTGGCCACGGTGGGGATCTCCAGCCCCAGCCGGATCGAGAGGCCAGTGCTGATCAGGATCGCCACCAGCGCCGAAGGAACGGCTGTGGTGAGCCGCGGCAGGAGATAGATGATCGCCAGGGTGAGGGCCATCAGGCTCCATACGGCTGGCAGCTGCGCCGCCGAGACCGGCACCGTTTCGGGGTGGAACCAGTCCAGCCCCAGCTGCGGCAACTGGGCCAACGCGATCAGGATCGCCAGAGCGTTCACAAAGCCCGCCATCACCGGCTGCGGCACGAAACGCATCTGATGGGCCAGGCGCAGGTACCCCCAGGCGATCTGCAGCACGCCAGTGAGGATGCCTGCCGCCAAGAGGTATTGCAGGCCCAGGCCCTCGCCGAGGCCATTGCCCTGCTGCACTAGCCCCGTCATCAGAAGGGCGGTGGAGCCGGTGGCCGACGTGATCATCGCCGTGCGCCCCCCCACCACCGCCAGCGTCACCGAGAGCAGGAAGGCTGCGAACAGCCCCACGCGTGGATCGACGCCAGCGATGCCGGAGAAGGCGATCGCCTCCGGGATCATCGCGAAGGCCACCACCAGGCCCGAGAGGATGTCGCGATGAGGGGTGCCCCACCACGCCTTGAGCCCATTGGTCACGTCGAGGCGGATATGGGGGGAGGGATCTGCATGGTTTCAAGGTATCAGCGCTGGCAGGAGAGCCCGGTTGTTCATGCCGGGGGGATTGGGGGACAGCGGAGCATGGCGCTGGGGCATGGGGTGCCCACACAGCCTGCGCCGGCCAGTCAGGTCCTGCCGAGCCAAGGCAACGAAGGCACGCAACCGATCGCACACAACCAGGAATCACCGGGTCCGATTGCGGCTGTCAGGGTTGTGGTCATGGCCAGAAAGCCAAACAAGCTGGAGAGGCCCATCCTCCCGGAGCGATACTGCGCTCCCCGCTCAATCTGTTCTGGTTCGTGCTCGGCGGCTTTGTGATGGGGGTGTGCAGACGGACGGATCCTCGGAGTTCTTCTGGGCAGGAACCAGATTTCCCTGAGGCCCCTACAGAGCCGCGAACAGACCCTGCTCCACCAGCTGATGGAAATGGTCGCTCACCTGCCTGGCCCGCCAGGGCTGCCGCACCAGCCAACCGGCCTCGAAGTTGTGCCGCTGGGCGGTCTCGCTGAAGTTGGCGCTTGTCACCAACGCAGCCCCCTGGTCGGTGTCGGCATCGGCCACCACGACCTTGGCGTGCTGGTAGCAGCGTTGGGCTGAACCGAGCAGCAGGCGCTGATCGATGAAGGCATCCGGTCTCGCGGGCCAGGGCCACACGTCCTCCTGGAACCAGTCGCGAACGGTGGCCAACGGATCCGCCCCCAGAGGCGACTCGATCTGCACGGGATGGAAAAACAGCTCGACACGCTGAAGCTGGCCGTTCTCCAGCCGCTGGGCGATCGAGGCCAGCAGCTCACGGAACGCCTTGGACACACCGATGTTGAACGTGGCGATGAGCAGGCTGGATCGGGCCTCACGGATCAGCTGATCGACCGTGGCGAAGGTGTCCGCGGTACGGGCATGGAGGGGTTCCGGGCCTGACCAGACGAAGCTCCAGGCATCGCGTTCCTGTTGGAGTGCGGCCTGGGCATCCGCCAGCCGATCGAGGAGCGCGGCCATCAGCCGGGGCGTGGCGCCCTCCCGCACCAGTTCCACCAGCAGTGGCTCCAGCTGCCCGCGGATCGCCTGGCTCTGCCCGCCGAGAAGCCCCTGCCAGCTGCTGGGGGTGTAGCTGAGCTGCCGCAACGCCGCCGCCACGGTCCGCAGGGTCTGGGCCGGGAGCGTGAGGGTCATGCACCGGCCTCGGGGTTGATGAAGCTCCAGAAGCTGGGGTCGTCGTTGTCGTCGTGCACCGATACCGTGCGGCTCACCAGGGCGCGATCGAGGAACTCGTTGCGCTGCTCGCAGGAGGTCTCGGCGATCAGCTCGCAGCCATGGCAGGCGGCGCCGTGGGTGGGGCGGATGTCGAAGGGGTGGTTGGGGTCGTGCTCAGAGCAGAAGGGGTCGTTGCTGCAGAGCTGGCCCCGCTCGAAGGCACGCTCCAGGTAGGGCACGATCCGCTTGCCGGCATCCACCAGGCCGCCCAGGGTGCCCTCGGAGCCTGAGGTGCTGGTGAGCAGCAGGATGCCGTAGCCGATCTCGGGGTTGGCGTAGATCCGCTCGCGGATCGAGCTGGCGCCATAGCCGCATTCCAGGGCCATCTCGGTGATCAGCAGATGGCTGAGGCTGTGCAACAGGATGTAGGGAGCCCCCGGGAAGGGGAACTGCTCGCTGTCGAGCCCGCGGGATTTCAGCCAGTCGTTCTCGAAGGCCTTGCTGAACTGGGCCACGCGGCTGACCACGGCATCCCTGGCGGCCCAGGCCTTGATGGTGGCGGAGTCGAACTCGAGGAAGAGGCCTTCGCCCTTGTTCTCGCAGGCGGGCAGCCAGCGCAGATCGTTGGCGAGCGGGGCGCGGCGGTTCGTCTTGGTGGTGTCGATCGGCAGGCCCCCCAGGCTGCTGGTGCGCGCCGTGAAGCGGGTAAAGCCCACCAGGGCCTGCACCTCCCGCAACCGCCTGACCAGAAGCACCCGGCGGATGGCCTGCTGGAACCAGGCCGGGGGATCCGGAGGCGACCAGGCCGCGGCCTCGAACAGGCTGTCCTCGGCGGAGCTGGAAACGGCGTCCATGGGACCGACCAGGAGCCGCAGTTCCTCATCCTTCGGTTGGGGCACCTCTGCCGTGCCGCCGCCGCGCTGGGCCTCGATCGCCTGCCAGAGGGCCGCCGGCTCCACCCCCGCGAAGGCACTCTTGAGCCGGGGGTTGAACTTCAGGGCCATGGCGATGTCCACTTCGGCCTCGATGCCCGCCAGCTCGTCCTTCAGTTCGGTGACGCGCTTGGCCAGGCCATCGGCCTCCTCCGGCAGGGAGATCACCGAGATCGTCTCGCTGAAGTAGGCGTTGGTGGCGGAGCGCACCAGCAGCTTGTTGAGGGTGGGCTCACCATCGGTGTGGCAGCGATCAGGATCCCGGCTGTAGCGACCGAGCCAGGGGGTGTGGCCCTGGCAGGAGCCGAGGGCCTTGGTTTCCGCAATCAGCGCATCGGCCAACTTGCGGGTCACCCCGCTCTCCGACTGCACGAAGATCTGGGTGAAGTCGTTGCCGGTGCCGGCCTCCAGCAGGTAGAGGCGCTCGTCGTTCTTGCAGCCGAACTGGTTGAAGCAGAAGTCGCGCCAGCGG
This sequence comes from Synechococcaceae cyanobacterium, assembly GCA_046340895.1. Lineage (GTDB taxonomy): Bacteria > Cyanobacteriota > Cyanobacteriia > PCC-6307 > Cyanobiaceae > Cyanobium. Next base: position 37,412 of record JBKDSQ010000062.1, read on the forward strand.
ATGTCGCTGAGGTGGCCGTGGGGGCAGGCCATGACGAAGCGCACCGGCACCAGCGGATGCTCGCCTTCGTCGTCCTTGTACTTCTTCCAGTCTTTGATGCAGCTGTCGTTGAAGTGCACCAGGAGGCGGGCACGGCAGGAGATGCCGAAGGCCTCCCGATCGGGGATCTTCTTCTGCACCACCGACCACTCGGGGAAGCGCAACGCCTTGATCGAGCCGCTGATGTTCCTGAGCGGATCCACTTCCTTGGGCGGGGTGCGCAGATCCACCCGGGCCGCGCCTGTGGCCTGCCGCGCCAGACGGAGCAGCCTGGGTTCATGGATGGGATCGCAGCCGCGATCGTTCCAGAAGTCGAGGCCGCCGATGAGCACGGCGTAGTCCGGCAGATCCACCATCGCGCCGGGGCCGTAGAGCTGCAGCACCTGGCTCTGGCGGGCTTCTCCGAGAGCGGGAGGAGCGGGTTTGCGGCGGGTGGAAGGCGGCATGGGTCGGTTCAGTCGTCGTCTGCGGTGATCTCCTCGCGGAAGTTCACCAGGCGGATCGGCGCCGCCGGCTCCACATCGCGCAGGCTCCAGTTGGTGGTGAACTGCTTGTAGCCCTCGCCGGCGTAGAGGGTGTCGCTGTCGAGCGGGGTGTGCAGCAGACCAGCCCCGGCCCCCTTGTCTTCATGGGTCCAGTACTGCAGCTTCTGTTCCGGTTGCTGGGTGAGCTTCCACCAGGCCTCGATCAGATCAATCACCTGAGCGCGCACCTCGGTGGGTAGCAGCTGGCTGTGGCCGTCATCCGCGGCACCGGTGGCGATGCAGCGGCTCTGCAGCGCCTCGGCGATCGACTCCTTGATCCGTTGCAGCGCATCGGCGGCCATCGCCCCCTTGGCCGGGGCGAGCTGTGGCTCGCTGTGGCGGGCCATGGCCACCACCACCCCCGGCAGGCCGCGATCGAGGGCCCGGCTGGCGAAGGGCGTGCAGCTGGTGGCCTCCACATGCCGATAGAAGGTCTGATGCCAGTAGGGGAACAGCTCGAAGTGCGAGCGATCCCGGGGCCGGTTGGGGTTGAGCAACACCAGCACCAGGCCCGGTTTGTTCTCCTCAGGGTTGTCGCTCAACTGACGCCCGACCCGGCTGGTGGCCTGGATGTACTCGGCGGCGGTCTTGGGTTGGTTGAGCACCACCATCAGGCCCAGGCGGGGGATGTCGAGACCGACCGAGATCATGTTGGTGGCCAGGGCCACATCGAGACGGTCCTTGTCGATGTAGGGCTTCGAGAGCCGATCCTTCGTGGTGCTGATCCTGGCGGTGCTCACCCGTGAGGTGAGTTCCTCCGGCATCTGGGGCCGCTTGCGACTGGCGAAGGGGTTCTGCACCCCCTCCATCGGCAGGGCACGGTTGCTGGCGAAGGCTTCGAGCTGGGCGCCGAGTTCATCTTCCAGAATGCTGCGGGTGACCCCGAGCTCCTTGAGGTTGGAGAAATACCCCAGCAGGGTCATGTAGGGATCGGCCGGGTTCCTGGCTCCCAGGCCCTTGTGGTCGTCCCAGGCCTTCTGGGCCGCGGCCATCAGGCCGAGGTAGCTGCGCAGCAGCACGCCCTTGAGGTTGCGGCCCGGTGCGGAGAGGCCCACGTAGAGGCGGGCCTGGTTGGGGTCGGGAACGGTGCGGGAGAAGAAGTTGTCGTCCCGTTCGGGTCCGGGCGGCGGGAACACGCGGGCCTGCGCCCGGCCGAAGAGGGCCTTGATCTGGGCCTCGGCGCGGCGCACCGTTGCGGTGGAGGCCACGATCTTGGGGGGCGGCGAGTCGGGCGTCGGCCGCATCAGCCGCTCGATCACGGCCTCGTAAAGCCCGGCGAGGGTGCCGAGCGGGCCGCTGATCAGGTGCAGCTCGTCCTGGATCACCAGCTCGGGCGGCAGCAGGCGGCCCTGGGGGATCTTCAGGCCTGAAGCCTTCTCGGCAGGGCCCCAGAAGCCGGCCAAGCCCGCTCCACTGGGGAGCTGGACGTGGCTCACGTTGCCGAACAGGGCCGACGTACGACCCACCCAGGGCAGGGCGGCGAACTTGTCGATCGTGGCGATCAGGAAGCAGGGCAGGCGCCGGTAGATCTGCTCATCCACGGCCAGCACCGGCAACGGCGACTGCTTCTGGAACGCGCAGGGCCCGAGGTGGGCGAACTCCTGGCGGGCTTCGGGCTGGCGGGGCTCGCGGCAGAAGATCTCCAGCCGCTCAGGCTTCTTCGGCGGCAACAGATGGAAGCCTTCGGGCTGCAGCGGCCGGTTGCACCAGGGGCACGTTTCGATCGGGATCGGCCGATCACGCTTGCCCGCCTTCCATTGGTTGAGCAGGGCGTGGGTGGAGGCTTCGTCGCTGTCGCCGGGGCCGCCGAGCACGTTGGGCGTGGCGGCCTTGCCCACCCACATGCCGATCTCAAACGGCCAGTCGCCCAGCAGGTAGGGAGCGCCGGTCTTCGCCCGCTCCAGCCGCTCCAGCTCCAGGGCGCAGATCAAGGTGGCGGCGCGGCCCAGCTGATCGAGCGTGAGCAGGCGCAGGGTGTAGCGCATCAACACCGTGACACCGGCCGATTCGATGCCCGGGTGGGCCAGGCGCCGGTGCACGAGGGTGAAGGCGGCCAGGCCCAGGTAGGCCTCGGTCTTGCCGCCGCCGGTGGGGAAGAACAGCAGCTCCACCGTCTCGCGATCGAGCCTCCCCCGTTCGGAGAGGGGCTGGGCCAGGCCCGGCAGGTTCATCAACACGAAGGCCAACTGGAAAAAGCGCCAGCTGGGCGTGCGCGTGCCGCTGGCCTTGCCGATCTGCTCGGGGGGCACCTTGGCGAGGAAGGCGGCGCGTTGGCGCTGGGCCCGGGCCATCACCGCGTTCATGGTGCGGAACGCCTCGCGCACCAGCGGATCGGCGAGCAGCTGGATGCCGGCCTCGATCCGCTTGGCGCACTCATCGGCCTCGGCGCGGAGCTGCTTGGCCGTGTCGTTCTGATCGGTTTCGCTGATCGGGTGCTTCGGCTGTTGGGTGATCCAGCCCCGGTAGGCCGTCACCATCGGCTGGAGCACGCCGAGGATCTGCTCGCTGCGTGCCAGATCGGCCAGGGCTTCCATCCCCATCGGGACGGTGGAGGCAGTGGCGGGAGGCTCCGGCAGCACCCGCATCACCTCGGCGGTCGGCAGCCAGGTGGTGGTGAGGGTGAAGGCACGATCGGGCCGCTCCGGCTCGATGCCAGCCGCGATCACAGCCACGTTGTGACCACTGGCGAAGCAGAAGTCGCGGCGGTACTGCAGGGCGGCCAGGGCTTCGTCCTTGTCCTGGTTGGCGGCGTTCTGGAGGGGGTCGCGGCGGGGCGGGAAGCCCTCTGGGCAGTGCAGGCTGAGTTCCGCCTGGAAGGCGGTGAGTGGATCGCGGAAGCGGATCTGGTTGCTCTTGGGGGGTTCGCGCTTGTTGAGCAGGAACAGCGACACCGAGAGCTGATCGCTGGGATAGCCGAGCTTCCTGGGGGCCGGCCGGGCGATCCAGCGCAGGCACAGGCCCTCGGGGTTGGGCTCCAGGGGGATGTCGTCGCTGCTGCCGGGGCCAGCGATCGTGAGATTCTTCGGAACCCTCTGGGGGGTGCGCAGCCAGAGCCGGGGATCGTCCCCGTCGGCCGGTGGGCTGTAGTCGCCCCAGCTCACGGTGGCCTCCAGGGTGGAGCCGCGCTCGAGGATGAAGCTCATCCCCAGGGAGGAGGGGAACCAGGTGCGGCGCTGGTTGGCCTGGTCGAGGGAGTCGTTGGCGTCCTCGTCGCGTTCCTTCTTCTCGAGGCGGTTGGCGGCGTCGTTGCTGTCGTCCTCCCCGGCCAGGTCCGCGAAGCTCTGCTGCTCCGGGGTCTGCCGTTCCGCCTCCTGCTGGAAGACATGCGGCACCAGGAAGCCCGTCGTGTACCAGACCGATGGGGGCTGGCTGAGCCGCTCGTGGCGACGGGGCCCATCGTCCCAGCCGGGACCGATCAGGTCGCTGCGCAGGGCGGCGACGAGCTGCTGGCGGATCTCGGCGGAGGTGGCCATGGGTTCAGAGGGCCCGAGGATCACGCTTCATCGATCAACTGCTTCGAAGCCTCGATGTCACGGCCCACGTAGGGGTTGCACACGGCATCCGCCATCACCAGATCCACCGGGTTACCGGTGATCGCAGCCAGTTGCTGCTCCAAGCCGAAGCAGGCCTGCACCAGGGCACGCGGCTCGATCGGCTGAAACTCCACCAGCAGATCCAGGACGCTGCGGCTGGGGTTGGGGAACGGGTGACCCATGGCCTCCATTGTGCTCAGCCGTGCAGGGTTGCGGCGATGTCGACCAGCCGCAGGAGCAGCATGTTGGGGTCGCTGGGCGATGGATCGAAGCCCATGTGCCGATAGAACTCCCGTGCCCCTGGCGATGCGGCATGAACCACGAGACCGCGCACGCCGATCTGCTCACTGGCCATCAGCACACGCTCGAAGGCATCGGCCAGGAGGGCACGGGCGATTCCCTGGCCCTGAAGGCTGCGGCAGACCGCCAGACGTGCCAGCACCACCACGGGGATCGGATCGGGCATGTTGCGCCGGAAGCGGCCGGGACTGGCGGCCACGGCCACGGCACCGGAGGCCAGGGCCACGTAGGCCTTCACCACGCCATCGGCACAGCAGACCACAAACGTGCGTGTGGCCCCGCTGCGCTGGTTGGCCAGGGCCCGTTGCTGAAGCCACTGGTTGAGGGAGTTGTCCCCGCAGTCAAACCCTGCGGTGCTGTGGCTTTCTGCCAGAGGTTGCGGCGCTTGCAGCCTCATCCGGCTTGCCAGGGCCTGGGGGCAGCCATGGTGCGCCGCAGTCGCTCATTCGGGTTGGCCGGGGCATCGAGCTGGCGGCGGAAGGCCTCGAAGGCCTCGGGCTCGATGGCAGACCAGGCCTGCTCCACCAGAAGCTCCTGGGCTGCAGCCCGAGCCGCCTTCAGGACGAAATCCGTGCGGGTCAGTCCTGAGGCGTGAACAGCGCGATCGATCAGCTCCTGATCCCCAGGCGTCACCCGCAGATTCCAGCTGAGCCGAGGGGTAGCGGCCATGGTGGAGCACCGGTTCTCGCCTCATCGTACTTAGATAGGTAGACGACGTCTATCAGGCCTGGAGTTTGCTGGTGGGGGTCTGCCGGCAGTGGCTTTGCCTTGCGAGCGATTCGCTCCAGTGCCTCCCGCAGGGGGGTGAGCTTCTTACGGCGACGCGCTGGTGGCGGATCTCAGCGGAGGTAGCCATGGATCAAGGCATCTCCCGATCGAAGTGAGTGGGCAACCGAGGGCATCGTTCAACCAACGCAGGCAGGTTGCTCTTGATGACACCCCCGACAAGCTGGTTGTTGCTAAGGAAGGCCCGAGGATCACGCTTCATAGATCAACTGCTTCGACGCCTCGATGTCACGGCGCACGTAGGGGTTGCGCACGGCATCCGCCATCACCAGATCCACCGGTTTGCCCGTGATCGCAGCCAGTTGCTGCTCCAAGCCGAAGTAGGCCTGCACCAGAGCACCCGGCTCGATCGGCTGAAACTCCACGAGCAGATCGAGGTCGCTGCGGCTGGGGTCGAAGTCGTCGCGCAGGGCCGAGCCGAACAGGTGCATGCGCAACACCTGATGCTGCCGGCAGGCGGCGGCGATGGCATCGAACTGGGGTTGGGCGAGGGCGAGGCTCATGGCATCGGGCCGGGCACGGCCCTTGCCCTCCAGTCTCGCCCGCCCGAGCGCAACGCCAAGCTATCTTCTAATTTGAACCAAGTTTGACGTTCGTGCGCCTTGCCGGCCCGGCTGCCCCGCAGGCCTCCGCCGCTCCAGGAGCTGCTGGAGCGCTGCGGCGGGCTGCAGGAGACGCTGTCGCTGGTCTCTCGCCTGGCCAGCACGGCGGCAGGAGATCGTTACCTGCACTGGGATGAGCTGCGCCATCGCCTTCCGCCGGAGGGGCTGAGTCATGAGCAGTGGTGGCTGGCGGAGAAGCTCTCCCGCCGGCCCACCCCTTTGCCTCTTCTGGCGTGTGACGGCCAGGCCTTCTGGTTCTCGCAGCCACCGGTGCTGCTCCAGGGGTTGCATCAGATCGACGTGCAGGCCGGTGCCAGCGTGGTGGCGCCTGAGGCCGTGACCACCCGCTCCAGCCGGGATCGCTATCTGCTGAGTTCGCTGATGGAGGAGGCGATCACCTCCTCGCAGATGGAAGGTGCCGCCACGACGCGGGATGTGGCCAAAGCGATGATCCGCAGCCACCGGCCGCCCCGCGACCGTTCCGAGCGAATGATCCTCAACAACTTCCTCACGATGCAGCGCATCCGGGACTTGCGGCAGCAGCCGCTCACACCGCAGCTGGTGCTGGATCTGCACCGGCTGGTGAGCGAGGGCACGCTGGAGGACCCTGCCGATGCCGGCCGGCTGCGCCCCCCGGGCAAGAGGGTGGTGGTGGATGACGCCTACGGCACGGTGTTCCATGTGCCGCCACCGGCGGAAGAGCTGCCGCAGCGGCTGGAGGAGCTCTGCCGCTTCGCCAACGGCGACACTCCGAAGGTGTTCATCCACCCGGTGCTGCGGGCCATCGCCCTGCACTTCTGGCTGGCCTACGACCATCCCTTCTGCGACGGCAACGGCCGCACAGCCCGGGCACTCTTCTACTGGGCGATGCTGCATCAGGGCTACTGGCTGTTTGAGTTCATCTCGATCTCCTCGGTGATCAACAAAGGCAGGGGCAAATACGAGCGCTCGTTCCTGCTCAGCGAGAGCGACGACAATGACCTCACCTATTTCCTGCTGGCCCAGGTGAAGGTGATCCTGCAGGCCATCGACAGCCTGCACGCTTATCTGGAGCGCAAGGCCGGCGAGGTGGGAGCGCTCCAGCAGCGGCTGGAGGGAATGGAGGGGCTGAACCACCGGCAGTTGGCGCTGCTGCGCCATGCCCTGCGGCATTCCGGCTTCCGCTACACGGTGCTCTCCCACCAGAGCTGCAACGGAGTGAGCCATCAGACCGCCCGCAGTGATCTGCAGAAGCTGGCGAGTCGTGGATTGCTGATCGCGGGGAAGGACGGACGGCGAGAGATCTTCCGGGTGCCCGAGGATCTGGCGGCTCGGCTGCCGGGCTGACCATCTTTATAAACAGCCCAATTTAGCGCTGCTGCTAGGCCCGCCGGATAAAGCCTTCGAGGGGCAAGATTTGCCTCCTTGAGTTTTGAGCTAGAAATTCACCCTAATCCCTTGCACTCCTCGGATCGAGCCGCAAAATACTTTGCTTGACGCGAGAAAGCTCATCTTCAAACTTATACCTGTATGGATCATTCGCCGGCAACGCTTCCTCGGCGCGGCGATATTCAGCTTTTGCCCGAGGAAGATCGGGGGGCGATGCGCCGATAGCAGCAAAGCATCTCTGAAGGTGACAAAGATGCTTTGGCTTACCACATATCTCGGCATTTGCGAGGGAGGCAAACGCTTCATTCATTCGACCTAATCTGCTTTGAATCTTTCCATGTGTAAACCATATGTCTGGATCATCCTTGCACAACGCAACAGCCTCCTTAGAGGCCTCATAGGCGTCACTATTGCGATAAAGCTTAGTCACAAGCAAATGGGCATATCGATTGTAGAGCCAGGCATTATCCGGATCCTCCCTGAGCGCCTGCTGATAGAGGTCGTCGCATTCAGCATATCTCTCTTCAACGAAGGCTCTGTATGCAGCTTTAGCGTAGGGGTGCCGGAATGCTCTTTGGATGCGATCAAAGACTTGTGTCGACGTATTCTCAAGATATTGCCGGTAACGTTTGGTTATCTGAGCGACAGACTGAGCGCTTGGGACCTCTTTCCCATCTATAAGAATTGTTCTGTCCCTGACAAAGTCAAGGAACTGCCCCGAGAAGACGATCTGTATCGATTTGTCGTAGGAATCAACCCGAGCTATCCCTTTGCTTTCTTCAAGGGCATCTTGAGCATCAATACTCGAGAGGCTGCCCACAACATCGCAACAAAGGTTGAGAGATGCATTGTCATGGACTTCGCCTATTCTCGTCATCAGAAGCAGCAAGTGCTTCATTTCCAGACTGATGCGATCCCAAGCATCTGAATACAAGAACTCACCCAAGTCTTCTCGCTGCATTCTAACCACTCTTGATTGCGCATCGTCAATCGAACCGTTTCTAGATGATTTAACTGCTTGGATCAAAACCTCAAGAATTAGTGGCTTGTTACCACATGCCTTGGCAACCCTCTTCAGTCTTGGGAGACCAGCCTGCAGGATTGATTCGATACCATAGTCCTTTGCTCTTCCTCTCAGCAGTTCAACTGACTCCTCTTCTGAGAAGGGTGGCATTTCAATCTGTCGAGCTTCAAACTTCTCCCTTCTCCTTGAAGTGACAATCAGCCTACCGAGTTTCTGCGACAAAATCCTAATTTCCCTTGACAATCTCTCAACGTCAGCCGGGCTAGAGGCAAGTGTTTCCGTATTATCAAGGATAATTAAGTGGTCCTTCCTGTCTATTCCATAGCCATCTTGCAAATACGATGCAACCTTTTCAATTAGTTCCTTTCCGGATCTGATGTACCATTCTTTAGGGAGACCCGTGCCCTCAAGAGATCTGAGAATGTCAAGCGGCAGATCATCTAGAGCCGGAACGGATGAGTCTATGACTTGAAGTCCTTTGAGCCCCCAACGTGTGCACTTGGCAGTGAAGAATGTGATTACTTCGGGCTTATATGTAGATTCAATTGTTCCTTCGATAAGGCGATGCATCACCTCCAAGACGAATGTCGTTTTACCGATGCCGCCATCTCCATAGATGAGGCATGCTCGTGAATCAATGTCTTCAAGCCAATCAAGTATTTCATCAAATTCCTTGCTCCGGCCCGTAAAACTCTCTGTTTCCCTCTCTGGAAGAAGAGTCATCGGATTCCACTCTCCGATTATCTTGTGAGAATATTCTTTTGAGCCTTGGGCAATGAAGTTGCTGTCCAATGAAAACTCAGCTGTGCAGCGATCCGAAGCTTTACCTCGAAGGCCTTGCTCTATTTGCAGGTCTATTATGCACTTATCCGCAGACTGCCTCTTGATCTTTCTGTAAACACTTAGTTTCCCAGCGTGCAGACGCAGCAATTTAAGCGTATACCTGGAATCCTTGTTCGGCATAACATATAGGCTACTGTCATTATCGGCTGCAGGAACAAAACCGGAGCGATCAAAACAACCGAACAGATACTCGAGCGCTGAAACCTCTGATTCTATGTATTTGTAGGACGCTAGGCCGTGACCAAAAATATCATCATTACGCCTAGCCGCCATAGCGGATAGAAGATTTTCTGCATTATGACGCTGGCCTTTTTCAAGTAGCATCCAACAAGGAAGCGATCTATCATGGCTGACCCTGTAAAACTCCTTGCTTGCTCCCGGCACGCACTCAATCTCGTAAATCCCCAAAAGATCTCTTATTACTCTGCAAGTGGTGCCGTCCGAAGGCTGGAGCATCTCCGCCAATGGAATGCCATGAAAGGTAGGCGAGTAATTTCTGCTTCTTCGATAATGAACTACCAACTCGAGGAGGACAATGGAGACATGTTGAATTAAGATTCGCCACAAGGCTATGCAATGCAACATTGCATCAGCCTGAGATTCAGCAGCCTTGCAATCATCAAGCAACTCTTGGAAGCGGTGGTGCATTCTTGTTACGTTGCTAGCACTATCATAACCCGTTCAATCCTCTTGGGGCGACATGACTGAGCCAGGGTGCCCCGCAAAATTTACAAAGGTTATGAAAGCGCAGGAAAAAGCGTGCGCCTATCCGGCAAATGATCATGAAGACATGCTATTATCAGTTGGCATTGCCAATAGCATCATTCTGCGTGGAGAACGAAGGGCTAGTGCTGGCCTGCTGGCATAATCGTAATTCCTGCAATCCCCAACCCCATCTGCTCCGCGTACGCGCCAGCAGCCTCGCCCGCCTGGGCTGCTTTCGGCGGCCGCCCCCGACGCTTCCCTCCTGGCGCTGCAGGGCCTGCCGCCTTCTTGGCGCCCCTGCTGTGCAGCCCCATCGTCACCTCCTCGGCGTAGCGCTCGGCGTTGAGGGCGAGCAGGCGGGCGAGAACGTCGTCGCGCACGGCATCGGGCCAACGGTAGCGCCAGGGCAGCTTGCGGCGGCCGCTGATGGCGCCGTGGGCCTCCAGTTGGCCCTGGAAGTCGAGGGCGTCGCCTGCGTCCCATAAAAACAGCTCCCCAGCGTCGATACGTTCCTGCAGCGCATCGGGAAGCAGGGCGTCGTCGTCGGTGTCGAGGTAGTCGAGGCCGAAGCCGCAGGCGGTGGGTACATCGCTCCAGCCGTAGGCCTCCAGCACCGCCTGATCCATCTCGCCGTGGAGGCGGCGAAGCTCCAGCAGGCCGGGGCTGGTTTCGGCCGGATCGTGGAAGCGGTTGTAGGTGCTGGTGAGGCCTTCGTTGTTGGTGATCATCAGCTCGGCGCGGAACTGGTGGTAGTGCTCGCCGATGGCTTCCAAGTTATGCAGCTGGGCAGCGAGGACGGGCTCGGAAGAAGCTGAATCGAGAAGTAAGTCGGGGAAGGGAAAGGTCTCAAAACAATCAGCCGCTGAGTATCGAGGGTCATCCTTCATGGAGGAGGACTGCAGAGACCCCCAGTAAAGATGCTGAGAAGACTGCAACGCTGCCAGCCACGCCATGCCTGGCAGTGGGTAAACGTAAAGCGTGTGCGCAAAAACGATTTTGACTGTCTTGAACGCGAAGCAGATATGGCTGCTTACCTGAGAATTGACAAAGGCGGAATCTAAGCCAGTCATGGCTTGAATTAGCTCACCGCGCTTTTCTGCATATTGCCACCAGTAACGGCGATAGCTCTCACGATTGTTCGACATCCGATCGGGCTTCACCTTCCGCTCCACAATCGCCATCAACTCCGGCCACTCCCGCCGGCATTCCTCCTCTGACCGCTCCCCGAAGTTGATCACATAGCGGTGATGGGCATGGGTGGGGCTGTCATTCACCTCCTTGCCACCGATGTAGGGAAAAATCACCTCGGCGTTCTTGGGATTCTCGGCGATCAGCCGCTCCATCGTGGCGATCGGTGAGGGAAGGCCTGGTGTGTCGTCATCAGCCTCGCCGGAATCATCGAAGGTGAAGCCCATCCCCAGCACGTAGCTGCCCACAAAGCTCTTGCCCGCATTGTCCATCAGTTGTTTCGGATCGTCGTGGCCACCCTTGTCGAACAGAAAGGCGGTGATCTGGGGCACCAGCCGGCTATCGAGTCGCTTCTCGCCGTCGTAAGCCCCCTTGCAGAGATGCACGATGCTCACCACCACCGCCGCCACGCCGGGCCAGCGGTAGCGCCTGCGGGCCGCATAGATGGTGCCGTTGTGGGTGCAGATCCAACGCAGTCCTGTACTGCGCGTATCCCCCTGGGCGATGGTGTTGGTGGCGATCAGCCCCAGGGAACCGCCCGGCCTCAGCAGATCGAAGCAGCGACGGAAAAAATGAGCCACCAGATCGGCATTGCCGTGGCTTTCGGGGTGCAGCTGCTTGAACCAGTCGAGAATGCTGTCGGGGTTGCCCTCGGCGATGGTGTTTTTGCCTGCGAAGGGTGGGTTGCCCACGAACACATCGACGCCCGGCTGCTCCCGCCCGAACACATCCGGAAACGCCAACTGCCAGTGCAACGGCCGAATCCCCTTCTCTCCCTCCCGCAGCCGCTCCAGGGGTTCGCCCAGCTCGTCTTCCAACTCCTCCACCGAGTTGTGCTGCACCGTGGCCTCCAGGTAGAGCTTCTTCAGCGCCTCGCGATCCTTCGGCTTCTTGCCGTTGAAGAACGCCGCCACCAGTAGATCCCCCACCGTGCGCAGATAGGCCGTGCTGGCATTCAGATCCTCCAGCGCCTGGCGCTTCTGCGCATCGTCGGAGTCGCTGCGGCTGTCGGCATGGAACAACGCGAAGCTGCGGGCTTCCTGCTGGCGCACCTGATCCAGATAGGCGATCTGGAGCTCGCGCTGCAGGCTGGCGCCCTTCAGGGCCTTCTCGATCTCGGATCGCTCCATGCCCACCAGCGAGTCGCCGCACTTCAGGGCGTGATCCACAAACGTGAACGGTGCGTCTTTGCTCAGGCTCACCAGCCACAGGCTCAGCCGCGCCAGGTTCACCGCAAACGGGTTCTTGTCCACCCCATACAGGCAGCTCTGCGCAATCAGGCGGCGGGCGTAGATCAGCGGTTCTTCGCCCAGGGCATGGCCGCCGGGCTTGAGGGCCTGCGGCAATCCCTCACGGCTCCAGGCCTGCTCCAGCAGTTCGGCCAGGTAGCGGCAGCTCTCCACCAGAAAGGCGCCCGATCCCATGGCCGGATCGCAGATCTTCAGGTCGAGGATCTCGGCGGCGGTGGGCTTGCCGCTGCAGCGCTCCCGCCAGGGCCGCAGGGCCTCCTCCACGATCGGCCGCGTCAGCGCCCGGGGCGTGTAGTGGCTGCCGCTGCGGCGCCGCTCCTCGGTTGGTTGGAACACCAGGCTGCCGGCGGCCTGGGGGCCATCGAACAGCTCGCGGTTGATGCGGGGGGCCAGGGCTTCCAGCAGCTCGGCCTCGCTGGCCGCCTCCTTCAGCGCCGTGGCTGATTTCGCCGGCAGGGTGGTGCCCGCTTCCTCTTCCAGCCAGGCCTTGCGTTTCGCGCCAGGCAGCTGCAGCAAGGCGTCCAGATCCACCGCCGTGGTGAGCTGCTTCTTCGCGCCCTGGGGTTTGCTTTTCAGGCCGATGCAGCGGCCCGGGATGCGGCGTACCGCATAGCCCATGATCCCCTCGTACACCGAGCCGATCTGCTCCACATCCAGCGCCCGGTAGCTGATGCGCTCCCCCTTCACGATCAACAGGTTGCGCAGCACCGCCAGCACCACGCCATCGCTCACCCAGGGCGTTTCCAGCCAGGGGTAGACGCTGGGATCAAACAGCTGGCCGTGGCGGGCCGGCAGGTAGTCGGCCGTGGCGCCGCCGCCATCGAACACCAACCGGCACAGGCTCATCAGCCCCGCCCAGGCGCCGTAGCGTTGCTCCATCGTGTCGGGATACTCGGCTTCGTCGTGCTGGAGCTGCTCGAAGATCGCGCTCACCTTGTAGTTCTGCTCGTAGACGTCGTCGCTGGGCATCAGCGCTTCATCTTCGGCATAGAGCAGGAACACCAGCCGCATCAACACCGTGATCAGGCCGCCGTAGAGCTGCTGCGGATCGCGTTCCGGCAGATCCCCCAGGAGTTCGGCGTCTTGCCGTTGGCTCAGCGCATCGGCCTGCTGGAAGCCCCGCAGCAGCTCCCACAGCGCCGCCAGCACCTGGTCGGCCAGGGCGTTGCTCACCACCGCCTGGAAGCTGCGGCTCTTGCGGAGAACGTCGGTCAGGCGGTATCCGTCGGGGTCGAGGAACACATGGCTCTGCCCCAGCAGCAGATCCAGGCCCGAGAGCATCAGCCGGCCGCTCACCTCGGCCAGATCCGCCAGGCGGAAGCTGAGGTGGCCGGAGCTTTCGCCCTTCGGCGCCACCACCAGCCGCAGTTGGTGGCCATTGAACAGCAGGCCGGCTTCCACGCCCGTTTCCCGCAGCAGCCGCTCCAGCCGCTCCTGGGCGGAGGCCCGCCAGAGGTGATCGCCGTCTGTGAACTTCTGATCGAAGGGCGCGGCCAGGGGCAACTCCAGCACCAGCAGCTGGGCACCGTCTCCAGATGCGGCGGGCACCACGGCGGTGGGGGCAAGGATCTCCCCCAGCTCGGGCAGATCCTTGGTGTGGGCGGCGATGGCCTGCGGATCGCGGCTCAGCTGCTCGGCGTCCCAGCCCAGGTGCTGGGTGAGCAGATCGGCCAGGTCCCGGAAGCCCCGGTCGCTGTTGTCGGGCTCTGCCGCGTCGTCCAGCGGTTCAAGGGCTTCGCGGTAGCGCTCCTGCCGCTCGATCAGCTCACTGCCGCTGCGCGTCACCACCCAGCCCGCCTCCACCATCGCGGCCGGCGCCACCACCAGGCCCACCGGCTGCAGGTAGCCCAGCCACTCCTGGTGGGCCCTCAGTTCGGGGTCGATGGTGGGGGGGCGGCGGGGCATGGTCAGCGTCCTGGGCGGAAGGCAGTGCCGAACTGGCTAGGGTCGTGAGGCAGAGGAGGCGTCACGATGTCGTACAGGATCCGTCTGCTGGAAACCGACGAGGGCTGGTCTGTCAGCTGCCTTGATCTGCCTGGCTGCCACTCCCAGGGTGAAACCCGCGATGAGGCCCTCCAGAACATCCGAGAAGCCATCGGCCTCTGGCTGGAAGTGGAAGCCGAAGAAGCCGGCGTGAAACGGGTGGAGACCCTGGAACTGGCGCTGTAATGCCGAGGCTGCCAGGGATCAGCCAGAAGGAAGCGGTGCGCGTCTTTCAGAAGCTGGGCTACCGGGTTGTCAGGGAGTCGGGCCATCTGATCCTCAGCAATGGTGAGCGGCGTCTGGTGATCCCGCGGCATGACCCGATCAACGCCATCACCATGGGCGCCATCGCCCGTGATGCCGGTCTGACTCCACAACAGTTCCGGGAGCTGCTCTGAGCTGATGGCGGCGCTGGCGGGTGTCCGCCGACAATGAAGTTGGCCGGTCGGCGACAAGCTCGTTGGCCGGTTGGGTGAGTGCTGGACACCCTGGCGCCGATGCGCAGGGCCCAGGGGATGCCGGCACCACTGACCAGCCACCAACGCAGGCTTTACATG
>JBKDSQ010000063.1:0-22632 GCA_046340895.1 Synechococcaceae cyanobacterium
GGCGTTCCACCAGCCGCCGCAGCTGCTGCTCCTCCTGCAGCTCCCGCAGGCCAGGGGTGTTGGGGGAGCTGACGTTGATCACGGCGTAGTCGGCCAGGGGCGCCAGCCATTCGAGCGAGGAGGCGTAGTCGTCCGGTGCCAGCTCCAGGGACACCTGGCGCGACTTGCCGAGGTTGAGGCCGAGCACCGCCGGGCGCTGCCCTGGTGGTGGCAGCTGTTGGCGCTCCAGGTTGCGCCGCACGCCGCGGGCCCCCTGGTTGTTGAAACCCATCCGATTCAGGGCGGCCCGCTCCTCCGCCAGCCGGAACAGCCGGGGCCGGGGGTTGCCTGCCTGGGGCTCCCAGGTGACCGTGCCCAGCTCGGCGAAGCCGAAGCCGAACGCCTCCCAGATCGCCGCGGCCACGCCGTTCTTGTCGAACCCGGCCGCCAGGCCCACCGGGTTGGTGAAGCGGCAGCCGAACAGCGTTTGCTCCAGGCGCGGATCGCGGCGGCGCAGCTGCTCCTCCAGCGCCGCCAGGGCCCCGTTCACCACCGGCCAGCGGCGGCGCAGGCTGGCCTGACCGAGGGTGGAGAGGGCGAGGCGGCTGAGCTGCTCGGCATCGGCTCCGTTGTCGCGCTGGAGCAGCGGCCCCACGAACCGCCGGTAGAGATCCTCCGCCATGCCCCCTCCTCGTTCACGCGTCGGCGTCCAATCCTCCTCCTCCGGCGGGCTGCGGTTCGCGCCCTCCGCCTGGCTGCCGCTCCAGCCGCCAGCGGCCCTCACCGCTGGGGCAGATGCGCCAGTCGCGCCAGATCCAGGGATCGTTGCGCCCCTCCAGGCGGCGCAGGGGCACCTCCACCAGCCGCGCCAGCTCGACGGTGCTGAGGCTGAAACCACCGGCCGCCAGGCGGTCGGCCAGCTCCAGGCGCGTGAGCAGCTGCTGCAGGGCCGGCGGCGCGGGCTCGGCCGTGGGATCAGCCGTGGTCTCGGCCGTGGGCTCAGCGGCGGCCGCCGCTGGACGGTCGGCCTCCAGGCTGGCGCGCGCCAGCACCTCCCCGGCTGCCAGGCGCGGCAGCTGGCCGCGGGAGAAGGCGACAGCGATGGCATCGCAGCGATCGTTGTCGGGGTCGCCGCTGTGGCCGCGCACATGCTGCAGGCGCAGCCCGCGCAGGCGGGCACTGTCCAGGCGCTCCCAGAGGTCGCGGTTGAGCACCGCGCCGCCGGAGGCCGTTCGCCAGCCCTTGCGCTTCCAGCCGGGCAGCCACTTCTCGAGCCCGTCGATCAGGTAGCGGCTGTCGGTGCGGATCACCAGATCCGGGTGGCGGGGCAGCTCGCGCAGGCACTCCAGCAGGGCCAGGGCGGCCGTGAGTTCCATGCGGTTGTTGGTGGTGGCCGGCTCCGCCCCCCCCAGCTCATGGACCGAGCCATCCTCGAAGCGCAGCAGCGCCCCCCAGCCGCCCGGACCCGGGTTGCCGCTGCAGGCGCCGTCGCAGGCCGCAGCCACCACCATCACCGGCCGATCGGCCATTGGCTCCCCCTTGTCAGCACCGGTTCAATGGGGCCCCTCTTCCCGGGGTGCCGGGCCATGGGAGACACACCATGAAACGAACCTACCTGGCCCTGAGCGGCCTGTTCCTGGCCGGTTCCGCCCTTCCCACCGCCCTGCCGGGCCTGGGCCGGGCCGCCGGACTGTTCGCCAGCCAACCGGTCGATCCGGCCCGCTTTGCGGTTCTGGGGCGGCCGGTGGGCGAAAGCGACTGGAACCTGATGGTGCTCGAGCAGCTGGCGCCGGCCCCCCGCTGCTGGACTCCCCAGGCCGATGGCCTGGTGGATCCAAGCCTCAACCGCTTCGACTACACCGGCGTCTGCAGCCGCTACCTCGACAGCAACGGCTATTCCTTGCGCATCGGCGACCAGGATCTGGCCACCAGCTACCGGCTGCGCCTGCAGCAACAGGGCAATGTGCTGCTGCTGCAGGCCCTCTCCCCCAACGAGCCCACCGTGCTCGTGGTGGGCCGGGCCGAGGTGCCCCGCCGCGACCGCGATGCGTTCGTGGCGATCCAGCTGGATCCGGGCTGGGAGCTGCAGCGCCGCAGCTTCGGCAGGCAGACGCTCAACCACCTCTATTTCGCCAACTCCAGCCCCCTGCGGCAGCTGATCGCCCAGGCGAGCGGCCGACGAGCGGAACCCCCGGGGCGCCGGCCGTCCTTCGCGCCACCGCTGGCGACGCTGCCCTCCGCCCCCCTCGCCCCGGTGCCGCCGAACCCCGGCCTCAGCGGCAGCGTGAGCGAGCCCGGCCGCACGATCGCCCTGCAGGTGATCCCCTTCCAGGAGTGAGCCTGGCCAGTTGACGCGCCGGCCTGCAGCCAGCAGCACAGTACGAATGGAATCCGTATGGTTGTGGGCGTGAGGAGTGCAGGACGCTCTTCCAGGGTCGAAACGAGGACAGACTCCCGGAAACGTCCCATCAGAAAAGCCCCGCCGTTGGCGGGGCTTCTTTGTTGGCAGGCAAGGGGCAGCGGGCCGCTCCACGGGGGGGCGGCCCACCGGCACTCACTTGATGGTGACCTTGCCGCCGGCCTCTTCGATGGACTTCTTGAGGGCCTCGGCTTCGTCCTTAGCGATGCCTTCCTTGACCGCCTTGGGGGCAGCCTCCACAAGGGCCTTGGCTTCGCCCAGGCCGAGGCCGGTGGCCTCGCGGACGGCCTTGAGCACCTTGATCTTGGCGGCGGCGTCGAAGCTGTCGAGGATGACGTCGAACTCGGTCTTCTCCTCGACGGCCTCGGCGGCAGCGCCAGGGGCGGCGGCGGCGACGACGACACCGGCGGAGGCGGCGGCGGACACGCCGAAGGCCTCTTCAATCTGCTTGACGAGCTCGGAAGCTTCCAGCAGGGAGAGGGTCTTCAGCTGTTCGAGAATCTGGTCAGTAGTAGCGGACATGATTGAGAATCAGCAACAGATCTGGGGGTTGAGACGAGGGATCGGTGGAGCCGGCAGCTCAGCCTTCGCCGGATTCGGCGTGCTGCTTGAGCGCCCTGGCGAGACCGGAGGGAACCTCGTTGATGCCCACGGCGAGCTTGGTGGCCACGCCATTGATCGCACCGGCGATCTGGGCCATGAGCACCTCCTTGGAGGGCAGCTCGCCAATGGCCTTGATGTCGTCTTGCGAGAGGAGCTTGCCTTCGAAAAGGCCTCCCTTCGTTTCCGACTTCTTGCTGTCCTTCTGGAAGGACTGCACAGCCTTGACAGCACCGCCCACATCCCCCTTGACGAGGATGAAGGCGTTGGTGCCGGTGAGCAGGGTTTCGAGGTTCGACCAGGCGCTGTCGCCATCGATGGCCCGACGCATCAAGGTGTTCTTGGTCACCTTGCAGACGCCATTGCTGGCCTGCAGACGGGTCCGCAGGTCGGACATCTCCTTGATGGTGAGGCCCTTGAAATCAAGGACCAGCGCCATGTCGGCTTCACCGAGGAGCTGCTTGAGCTCTTCGACGATCTGTTGCTTGCTCTCCAGGGTGCGGCCCATGGGTTTGGAACGGAACGAGGGGAACAAGCTGGGTACGCGGCCCGGCGACCCGCCGTGGCGGGATCGCTCCCGGAGCACTCCGGGAAGCAACGAGGCCGCGTTCAGGATCCGCTCCGCGCTGGGGGCTTCCATGGGGAAACACCGGGCGGGCCAATGCCGGAAGCAACAACCTCGGCAGGATTTGCAGCGGTGGGATGGGGAGCCGAAGCTCGCCGCTTCGCCGGGGAAAATCCCGCGGCGCCCCCCGAAGACCTGCTGTCTTGGGCTGGGGTAGGGCGCGTGCCCTCTGGCGGTTGCCAGTTCGACAAACTACCACCGTGCGCTCCACGCCCCTGCCGCAGCCGCAGCGAAGACCGCGGCGAACAGGCGCGTAAAGGAAGACAGAACGCCTGCGCGTGATAGGCCTAGTGTTTCCTTTGGCCTCGTCTGAGGCCCCCTGCGTCATCTAACGGGATCTCCCCACTGCCATGACCAACCTCTTCGGATTCCGCCTGCAGGCGTCTGAGCCCCAGGCCACCAACGCCCCCCTCTCCCCCTGCAGCCCCGGCGCGGACAGCGCCCTCTCCGCCAAGGTGGGCGGCCCCGAGCCCCCCACACTGGCCGCCTCCCCGGCCTTCCGCTGCGCCCCTCTCGCGGGCGACACGCGGGCCTGATGCGGTGATCGGCGCTCCCCCGCCAGCCCCCGGCGCTCTCCGCACGGAGGACTGCGGAGAGTGCCTGGATCGCGGCCTGGCGGAGCTCAAGCGCTCCCTGGCCCAACTCGCCGCCGCCCAGGGCGGCCCCCCGGAGCCTCTGCCCCGGGGGGCCGCCCTTCTGCTGGAGGCCCTCGGGCGGCGGCCCGCCGCCGCCGGCGACCCGGATCCGCTGGTCTGGCTGGCGTACTACCGGATCGGCCATCCCCAGGCCGGCAGCGAATCCCTGCCGTTTCCCTGGGGCGAAATCCCGGCGCGGCTTGCCGAGCTCGCCGACCGCCCATCGCCCGCGGGCCAGGTGGTCGCCTGGGGCGACCCCAGCCTCTACAGCGCGGCGGAGTGGGAGGCGATCCTGGCCCTGTTCCAGGAGGGGGGCGACTTTGTCGCCGATCTCGACGCGCCCGACCCCGAAACCGTGCTGGCCCTGCGGCGCGCGGCTGGGCAGGTGCGAGCGCTGCTGCAGCGTCTGCCGGACGGCCTCGGCGCCTCCCTCGACCGCCTGCTGGCGCTGACGATCCTCGCCCGGCCGGGCCCTCTGGCGCGGCGCGCGGGCAGCAGCTTCGGCGGCGCCACCGCCTTCTTCCTGCGCGGCGCCAGCGTGATCCACGCCAGCCCCGGGCTCACCTTCCCCGGCTTGCTGGAGCGCCTCGTGCACGAGTGCGCCCATGCCGAGCTGTTCGTCCTCGCCCAGGACGGCCCGCTCTGCAGCAATCCCGACGACGAGCGGCATCCGGTGCTGATCCGCCGCGACCCGCGGCCGATGAACGGCATCCTGCACTCCCTGCACGTGACCGGGAGGGTCTGCGAAACGCTCGATGCCCTGCTCGCCGACGGGCTGCCCGAGCGCGCCGACCGCGAGCCGCTGCTTCACGACTTCCGCCAGCTGAGGACCCAGCAGGAGCAGCTCGGCCGCTCCTCCCTGGAGGCGACCCGGCGATTCGGCCGGCTGACGCCGCTGGGGCTGGCCGTGTGCGAGACCGCGGCCCGGCGGCTGGCCGGCATCCCCGAGGCGAGCCGATGAGCGCCGATCCCCTCGCCGACGCCCTCTGGAGCGGCTGGCTGCAGGGGCTGGCGGACGCTGCCGGTGGCGAGCCCCTCGACTGGCTGGGGGAGACGCTGGATCGGGAGACCCTGCGCCAGCGGCTGGAGGCCGCCCTGGCGCGCTGGCGGGCGCTGCTGGACGGCGCTCCCCCCGAGGCGGTGCGGGTCGGGGTGCTGGCCCCCGATGGGCTGGCCAACCTGCTCGAGGGGCTGGCGATGGTGTTCGCCGGGGTCAGCCAGGCCGTGCTTCCTTGCAGCGGCACGCCGGCGGAACGGCAGGAACTGGCGCGACGCTACGGCCTCACCCATCTGCTGGCCGCGCCGGACGGGCTGCCCGACTGGCCAGGGCTGAGGCGGCTGGGGCCCAGCGCCGAGGGATTGATGCTGGCGGCGCTGGCCGGGAACGCCCCCGCCGCGGAAGACGCGCCCCTGGCAGCCGACGAAGGCCCGGGGATGGGATCGGTGGCGCTGCTGTCCACCACCTCCGGCACCACCAGCGGCCGGCCGTCGTTGGTGCGGCTGCGGCGCGGCACCCTGCTCAGCGGCCAGCGCCGCCTCGACCCCAGCCCCTACGACCCGTTGCGGCGCCAGCTGGTGACGCCCTCGCTGCAGATCCCCAGCTCCCGCCACTGGAAACTCTGGGCCCTGCTGCGGGGCGATGCGCTGCTGGTGCGCCCCAGCGAGGCCCCCTGGGACGCCGCCACCTTCCGGGGCGATCCCTGCGGCACCTCGATGCCGCCCGCCCAGCTGCGGCGGCGGCTGGCCGCGGGGGATCTGGCCCGGGTGCCGCCGGGGTTCCTGGTGGTCAGCGGTGGCGACCACGTGCCGATGGAGCTCCGTCGCGCCCTGCACGCGATCCCGCCGCTGCGGGTGGGCATCACCTTCGCCACCAGCCAGAGCGGGCCGCTCACCTGGCTGCCTCCTGAGGAACTGCTGGCGGAGCCCGAGAGCGTGGGGCGCCCCCTGCCGCAGGTGCGGCTGCGGCCGCTGGGGCCGGTGCGGCTGGAGCGCGGCGGGCTGGCGTTCCGCGAGATGCGGATCGACAAGGCGCGGCGCTGGTTGCAAGCCGACGGCCGGGGCGGCCTGGTGGAACGGAGCGGCGGCGGCGTGCGCGACTTCCGATCGGGCGATCTGCTGGCGCTCGCGCCCTCCGGCCACGTGATCTTCGGGGGCCGGGCCAACGACGTGTTTCTGTTCCAGGGCCAGATGATCTCGCCGGTGGAGATCGAGGACGCGCTGCGCGAAGCCCCGGAGGTGGAAGACTGCGCCGGCTTCGGCGCCCCCTCCCCCACCTACGGTGCCGTGCCGATGGCGGCGGTGGTGCTGCGGCCCGACGTGGCGGATGCGGCGGCGGCGGCCGAGCGGCTGCGGCGGCTGGGTCGCGAGCGGATGGGCCACCGTTCCGCCAAGAAGATCGTGGTGCTGGAGGAGCTGCCGCGCGGTCCGAGCGGCAAACCCCTGCGCCGCCTGCTCGCGGAACGCCATGCTCTCCGCCTCTGAACCGGCCCTGCCCTGGGGCGAGCTGGAGGACGAGCTGCGCTCCAGCCCCGCGGAGCAGTGGCTGCGGCTGGGCCCCCAGGCCAGCGAGAATGCCCACCATCAACGGCAGCTTCTGATCGCCCGTTTCGCCGCCGCGCCGGAGCTGCGGCAGGCGTTGATCCACGCCGATGGCCCCACCACCGCCTGGCGGGAGGAGGCCGGGCGGGCGGTGGCCGGATTGCCGCAGCAGGTGCGCCCCTGCCGGCGCCTCAGCCTCACCGGCCCGAATCTGCGGTTCGACCTGCACGCCGCCGCGACGCCCGGCAGTCGCCCGTTCGTGCTGGGGCTCACCGGCGACTGGGGCCTGCTGATGAACCCGGCGCCCTACGTGTCGGAGACCCTGCAGCGCTGTGGCGTCGACCTGCTGATCGTGCGGCGGCGCTGGCGGGGTGGGTACTTCCGCGGCGGCGCGGGCGACTGGTTGCGGCAGGTGCGCGCCGGCATGGCCGAGCTGTGCGGGCGATGGCGGCGCCCCGTGGCGGTGTTGGGCACCAGCGCCGGCGGCCTGGCCGCCCTGGTGATGGCGGAGCGGCTGGGGGTGCGGGGGGTGGCGATCGGAGCGAGTGCCGATGCGGAGCTGTTCGCGCGCGGCGGTCCGGTGCGGAGGCTGCGGCGCTGGCGCCGGCTGCGCAGCTGCTGGGGCGGGCCTTCGCTGCTGGTGCTGCACGCGGCGGACAACAGCGGCGACCGCGCCACCGCGGAGATGATCACGGAGCGCTACCGCAGCCTGCGATGGCCGCCGGCGCGGCTCGAGCGACGGGCCGTGGCTGGATCCGACGAGCACAACCTGGTGCAGTCGCTGGTGGCGCAGGGGCAGCCGCTGCCGGATCTGCTCCCCGCCTGGCTGGGGCTGGGCTGAACGGAAACCGCCGCCGGCTCAGACGGGCGGGCCGGGGGGATCGGCCAGGAAGGCCAGCAGCTCCCCCAGCTCATCCATGGCCAGCAGGCGATCGGGGGTGAGGGGCACGCCGTGGTCGAGTTCCAGATGGATGCAGAACTCCATCCGCCCCAGGCTGTCGAGGCCCAGCTGGGCCAGGGGCAACGGCTCCAGGGGCAGGGCAGGGCCGTCGGCCGCGGCCGCCGAAAGCCGGTGCTGCAGCTCCGCCAGACCCGGCGGCGGCACGGACAGGGCTGCCAGGGCCGAGAGCAGCCGCGCCAGGGCGGCCGAAGGATCGGCCGCAGCGGAAGCGGGGGGCTCTGGCGGCATCGAGGGCGGCCGGGGCCTCAGCCCTCCTGCTTGAGATCCTGCAGGGCGGTGACGTCGACCTCCACCGAGGGGCCCATCGTGGAGGTGACGTAGAGGCTGCGCCAGTAACGACCCTTGGCGCCGCTTGGCTTGTTGCGGTCGATGGTTTCCTGCAGAGCCTTGAGGTTGTCGAGCAGCTTGGCGGGCTCGAAGCTGGCCTTGCCGAAGCGCACGTGCACGATGCCGGTGCGGTCGGCGCGGAACTCCAGCTTGCCGGCCTTGAACTCGTTGATGGCCGAGGCCAGATCGGTGGTGACGGTGCCGGCCTTCGGGTTGGGCATCAGGCCGCGGGGGCCGAGCACCCGACCGAGCTTGGCCACCTTGGGCATCATGTCCGGGGTGGCGATCAGCAGATCAAATTCCATGGCGCCGCCGGCGATCGCTTCCACGAGGTCGTCGTCACCGGCGAGGTCAGCGCCGGCGGCCTTGGCCTCGGCCACCTTCTCGCCGCGGGCGATCACAGCGATGCGGATCGCCTGGCCGGTGCCGTGGGGCAGCGCCACGGTGGTGCGCAGCTGCTGGTCGGTGTACTTGGGGTCGATGCCGAGGCGGGCATGGGCTTCGATCGTTTCGTCGAAGCGGGCGGTGGCGTTGGCCTTCACCAGCTCGAGGGCTTCCAGGGGCTGGTAGGCGCGCTCCTCAACCTTGGCGGTGAGGGCGGCGAAGCGTTTGGAGATGCGGGGCATGGCAGGAGCGGGGTGCGAACGACCGGATCGGTCTCCCCCGGGGGGTGAACAGGGTGGACGGGATGGGGCGCGGCCGGGGCCGCACGGGGGCTCAATCGCGGATGGCGACGCCCATGTTGCGGGCGGTGCCCTCGATGATGCGCACGGCCGACTCCACGCTGGTGCAGTTGAGGTCGGGCAGCTTGGTGCGGGCGATCTCCTCGAGCTGGGCGCGGCTGATCGCCCCGACCGACCCCTTGGAGGAGGTGGCGGCACCTTTGTCGATGCCGGCCGCCTTGGTGATCAGCACCGACGCGGGTGGGGTCTTGGTGATGAAGGTGAAGCTGCGGTCTTCGAAGACCGAGATCTCCACCGGGATCACCCACCCGGCCTTGTCCTGGGTGCGGGCGTTGTACTCCTTGCAGAACGCCATGATGTTGACCCCGTGCTGGCCGAGGGCGGGGCCCACGGGCGGTGCGGGGTTGGCTTTGCCGGCATCGAGGGCCAGCTTGATCACGGCTACGACTTTCTTGGCCATCGGCGGGTGTCGGGGAAGCGACTCCCCGAAGGGAGCGTTGGACGGTACTCCCGGGAGGGAGCCTGCGGATCGCCGCAACCGGAGGACCGGGTCGGCAGGCCGGCGGGACCGCGGTGGTCCCGACCCTGGCCGCCCTCCGCAGGGAGACGGCCAGACCGGCGCGGATCAGCTCTGCTTGCTGATCTGGGAGAACTCGAGCTCCACCGGGGTCTCCCGGCCGAAGATCGAGAGCAGGGCCTTGAGCTTGCTGCGCTCGCCGGACACCTCGATCACTTCGCCCTGGAAGTCCTTGAACGGACCGGCGGTGACGAGGATCTGGTCGCCCTCGCTGAGATCCACCTTGACGACGGGCTTCTTCTCAGCGGCGCGCTTGAAGATCCGGTCGACCTCCTGGCGGCTCAGCGGACGGGGCTTGATGTGGCCCCGGGCCTTGCCGGTGGCACGCCGGTCTTCGGCGCCCACGAAGTTGATGACGTTGGGGGTGCTGCGCACCGCCATCATCGTGTCTTCGTCGAGGATCATGCGCACCAGCACATAGCCGGGGAACACCTTCTCCTCGATCGATTGACGGTTGCCATCTTTCTTGATCTTGACCCCAGGGGTCTGGGGGATCTCGATCTCGAGGATGCGGTTGTCAACCCCGAGGGTGACGGCGCGCTGCTCCAGGGTGGCTTTCACCTTTTTTTCGCAACTGGAGGCCACCTGCACGGCATACCAGCGGGCAACCGACGCACGCTCGCCAGCGGCCGGGCCATCGCCGCCGACCTCGGGCGCCGGCAGCTCCAGGAACTCAGCGGCCTCAAGGACGCTCTCCACAGCGGTGTCTGGCTGAATCTCGGGCACGGATCTCACGGAAGGGGACGTCAGCGGAAGACCTGGCTGGCGACCCAGCCAAAGAAGCGATCGACCGCGGCGATCGCCGCGGCCGAGAGGCTCACCATCAGGATCACCGCGATGGATTCACTGAACAGCTGCTGGCGGCTGGGCCAGACCACGCGGCGCAGCTCCGCCAGCGTTTCCCTGGCGAACCCGCCCTGCTGCTCCTCCGACGCCAGCGGATCGGGCGTGGGCCCCTCATCACCCCCGACCACAACCGGACCGACCGGCCGCTCGGGCTCGCTCTGACTGGACGTGGACGGGGTGATCTGGGCCAAGGAACGGTGAATCCGGCAAGGCACACCGGTGTGAGCGCGCACACCGGCAAACCGCCACCCTACCGGATGCTGTTCCCGGCGGACTCCAGGGGCCGGAAGCGCAGCGGCTCACCCGCCTCGCCAGCCTCCACCCGCACACCGCAGGCGCCGCGGAAGTGCTCCTCCAGCAGCTCGGTGGCGAGCGGGTTCTCGATGCGGCGGCGCAGCACCCGCCGCAGCGGCCGGGCGCCGTACTCGGGCTCGTAGCCCTGCTCGGCCAGGGAGGTGATCACCGCCTCGTCCACCTGGAGCTCCAGCTGCTGCTCCTGCAGCAGGGCGGCCAGCTCGGCCAGCTGCAGGCGCACGATCCGCTGCAGGTCGGCTGGTGTGAGCGGGCGGAAGCGGATCACCTCATCGATGCGGTTGAGGAATTCGGGCCGGAACTGGCGGGCCAGGGCCTGGTCCACCGCCTCTTCCAGGGCCCGGTCGGGCTCCGCCACGCCGCCTCCCCCCGCATCCCCGGCGGCCATCGCCTCGCCGCCGCGGCGCGCGCTCTCGAGGATCGCCCGGCTGGCGAGGTTGCTGGTCATGATCACCACCGTGTGGCGGAAATCCACCGTGCGGCCCTGGGAGTCGGTGAGGCGGCCGTCGTCGAGCACCTGCAGCAGCAGGTTGAACACCTCCGGGTGGGCCTTCTCCACCTCATCGAGCAGCAGCACGGCGTAGGGGCGACGCCGCACCGCCTCGGTGAGCTGGCCGCCCTCCTCGTAGCCCACGTAGCCGGGCGGGGCCCCCACCAGCCGGGCCACGGCGTTGCGCTCCATGAATTCGCTCATGTCGAGCCGCACCAGCGCCTCCTCCTCATCGAAGAGCGAGGCGGCCAGGGCCTTGGCCAGCTCGGTCTTGCCGACACCGCTGGGGCCGAGGAACAGGAACGAGCCCACCGGCCGGGTGGGGGCCTGCATGCCGGCGCGGGCGCGGCGGATCGACGCCGCAACGGCGGCCACGGCTTCCGGCTGGCCGATCACCCGCTCGCCGAGGCGCCGTTCCAGATCGAGCAGCTTCTGGCGCTCGCCGGCCAGCAGCCGCTGCACCGGAATGCCGGTCCAGCGGGCCACCA
Organism: Synechococcaceae cyanobacterium; assembly: GCA_046340895.1. GTDB lineage: Bacteria > Cyanobacteriota > Cyanobacteriia > PCC-6307 > Cyanobiaceae > Cyanobium. Next base: position 11,481 of record JBKDSQ010000063.1, read on the forward strand.
CATCGGCGATGTCGCCCTCCTCCACCTGCTCGCGCAGCATCGCGTCGCCGGAGAGCTCCGCCTCCAGGGCCTGGCGCCGCTGCTGCAGGTGGTGCAGCTGGTCGTATTGCAGGCGGGCCGCCTCCTCCAGGTCGCCGTCGCGCTCGGCCTCGGCGATGGCGTGGCGGAGATCCTCATCGCGCTGGAGCAGGTCGCGCAGCTCCGCCAGCCGCTCGCGCTCCTCGGCCCAGCGCCGCTGCAGCTCCTCCAGCTGGGCGTGGGCGCGGCGCCGGCGCTCCTGCAGCTCCAGCCGCTGCTCCAGCGGCGCGGCCTCGGCGGAGAGCAGGGCCAGCTCCACACCACGCAGCTCGGCCTCGGCCGCCTCCACCAGCTGCGGCTTGGAGGTGACCTCCATGCGCAGCTGGGCGGCGGCCTCATCCACCAGGTCGATGGCGGAATCGGGCAGGCAGCGGTCGCTGATGTAGCGATCGGCCAGGCGGCTGGCGGCCACCAGGGCCGCATCGGTGATGGTGACGCCGTGGTGCAGCTCGTAGCGCTCGCGCAGGCCGCGCAGGATCTGCACGCAGGTGTCGCGGTCGGGCTCGCGGATCGTCACCTGCTGGAAGCGCCGCTCCAGGGCCGGATCCTTCTCGATGCTGCGCCGGTACTCCTCGGGGGTGGTGGCGCCGATGCAGCGCAGCTCGCCGCGGGCCAGGGCCGGCTTGAGGATGCTGGCGGCGTCGGTGCTGGCGCGCTCGCCGCTCACCACGGTGTGGAGCTCATCGAGGAACAGCACCACGCCCTGGCCGGTGGCGTCGCTGTCGCGCACCTCCTGCAGCACGCTGCGCAGGCGCTCCTCGAACTGGCCGCGGAACTTGGCGCCGGCGATCAGGGCGCCGAGGTCGAGGGCCACCAGCCGCAGGCCGCGCAGGGCCTCCGGCACCTCCCCGGCGGCGATGCGCTGGGCGAGCAGCTCGGCGATCGCCGTCTTGCCCACGCCGGGCTCGCCGATCAGCACCGGATTGTTTTTGCCGCGGCGGGAGAGCACCTGAATCAGGCGGCGGATCTCGGTGTCGCGACCGATCACCGGGTCGAGCTCCCCGGCGCGGGCGGCGGCGGTCAGGTCGCGGCCGAAGCGCTCCAGGGCGGCGCCCTCCTCCACCGGCTCCAGGCGCATCTCGCCCTGGCCTGCAGACGGGCCGCCGGGCGGTGCGGCGGCGGGGGCCGCGACGGGGCCGGAGGCGGCGGGGGGGGCCGCGTGGGGGCCGGCGGCGGAGGCGGCGACGGCGGGGGCGGAGGCGGGGGCGGAGGCGGGGGCGGAGGCGGCGACGGAGGCGGCGTCAATCCAGGAGTCGCCGGCCGCGCGGGACGGGGACGGCGGGGGTGGTGGCGTGGAACGGGGCCGCCACTGGCGCAGCAACAGGTCTTCGCTCAGGCCCTCGTCCGCCAGCAGGGCGGCGCCGAGGCGGGGCTCCGCCACCAGGGCCAGCAGCAGGTGGGGGATGTCGATCAGCCGCGAGCCCCAGGCGCCGCGGCGCCGGTCGGCCGCCTCCAGCAGATCCTCGCGGGCATCGCCGATGTAGAGGCTGCCGCCGCTGGCCGAGGGCTGCTCCGCGCAGAACGACTCCAGGCGATCGAGCAGACGGCCTGGATCGAGCGGCAGCGGATCGACCCAGGGGCCGAAGCGCGGCTCCTGCACCAGGGTGAGCAGCAGGTGCTCGACGTCCATCGAGGCGTGGCGCCAGCGGCGGGCCTGGTCCTGGCTCGCCAGCAGCAGCTCCCAGGCGTCGTCGCTGAAGCGGTCGGGGTCGGCGGTGAGGCTGGCGGGGGCCGGGGCGGGACGCTGGGAAACCATGGTGGCGGGCCGGGTCAGCGGGCCGGAGCGGCGCCCGCGGCAGCGGCGGCGCCGGCGAGCTGGATCAGTTCAATGCGGTAGCCGTCGGGATCCTCCACGAAGGCGATCACGGTGGTGCCGCCCTTCACCGGGCCCGGCTCGCGCACGATCCGCCCTCCCCGCGCGCGGATCGCCGCGCAGGTGGCCTCGATGTCCCCACAGCCGATGGCGATGTGGCCGTAGGCGGTGCCCAGGTCGTAGCGGTCGGTGTCCCAGTTCCAGGTCAGCTCGAGCACGGCGGTGTCGCTCTCCTCGCCATAGCCCACGAAGGCGAGGCTGTAGCGGCCGGCCTCGTTTTCGCGGCGACGCAGCAGGCGCATGCCCAGCACCTCGGTGTAGAAGGCGATCGAGCGCTCCAGGTGGCCGACCCGGAGCATGGTGTGGAGCAGGCGCATGGGGGCGTTCCGGTGCCGCCATTCTGGCCAGTGGGCCGTGCGGCGGTAGGGACGGGCACAAAAGGGCGGGGAGGGACGGCCCATAGGATCGCCCCCATTGCCGCACCGCCCCCGTGTACGACTCCCTCGACCTGGTGATCGATTCGATCGTGGCCCGGGAGGTGCTGGATTCGCGCGGCACCCCCACGGTGGAAGCGGAGGTTTACCTGGAGGGGGGCGCCAGCGGCCGAGCGATCGTACCCAGCGGCGCCAGCACCGGCGCCCATGAAGCCCACGAGCTGCGCGATGGCGGCAAGGCCTACTTCGGCAAGGGCGTGAGCAAGGCGGTAGAGAACGTGGAGGAGCGGATCGCACCGGCCCTGTGCGGCCTGAGCGCGCTCGACCAGGCCGCGGTCGACGGCGCCATGCGCGAACTCGACGGCAGCGACAACAAGTCGGCGCTGGGCGCCAACGCGATCCTGGCGGTGAGCCTGGCCACGGCCCACGCCGCCGCCAAGGCCCTCAACCTGCCCCTCTACCGCTACCTCGGCGGCCCGCTGGCGAATCTGCTGCCGGTGCCGTTGATGAACGTGATCAACGGCGGCGCCCACGCCTCCAACAGCCTGGATTTCCAGGAATTCATGATCGTGCCCCACGGGGCCGGCAGCTTCCGCGAAGCCCTGCGCATGGGCGCGGAAGTGTTCCACACGCTCAAGGGCCTGCTGCACGAGCGGGGCATGAGCACGGCGGTGGGCGATGAGGGCGGCTTCGCGCCGGATCTGGGCAACGATGGGGCCGGCGACATCCTCGTGCAGGCCATCGAGAAAGCCGGCTATCGCCCTGGCGATCAGATCTCCCTGGCCCTCGATGTGGCCAGCACCGAATTCTTCCGCGACGGCCGCTATGCCTTCGGCGGCGGCAGCTACAGCAGCGCCGAGATGGTGGAGGAGCTGGCCAAGCTGGTGAGCCGCTACCCGATCGTGTCGATTGAGGACGGCGTGGCGGAGGACGACTGGGAGGGCTGGTCCCTGCTGACCGAGAAGCTCGGGCGCACCGTGCAGCTGGTGGGCGACGACCTGTTCGTGACCAACGTGGAGCGGCTGCAGCAGGGCATCGACCGGGGGGTGGCCAATTCGATCCTGATCAAGGTGAACCAGATCGGCTCGCTCACCGAAACGCTCCAGGCGATCGACCTGGCCGGCCGGGCCGGCTACACCAGCGTGATCAGCCACCGCAGCGGCGAAACCGAGGATGTGACCATCGCCGACCTGGCGGTGGCCACCCGCGCCGGCCAAATCAAGACCGGCTCCCTCAGCCGCTCCGACCGCGTCGCCAAATACAACCAACTGCTGCGCATCGAGGATGAGCTCGGCAGCCAGGCGATCTACGCCGGCGTCGACGACCGGGGCCCGCGCGGGCGGGGCTGAACGCCCGCCGCACGCAGGGGGCGGCGCTGGGGGCGCGATGACGCGGGACCTGCTGATCTTCCTGCATGTGCCGAAAACCGGCGGCACCTCGCTGGAGCGGGCCCTGCTCGAGCGGCTGCCGCCGGAGGCCAGCCTGCGCTTCTCGCGCGCCCAGCGCAGCAGCGAGCAGATCGGCAGCGAACTCGCCGCGCTCACCGCATCCGAGCGGGATCGGGTGCAGCTGCTCAGCGGCCACCAGATCTGGGTCGGCATCCATCGCTTCTTCCCGGAGCGGCGGCCCCGCTACATCACCTGGCTGCGCGATCCGGTGGCGCGGCTGCTGGCCAACTACTGGAAGATCCGCCGCGAACCGCGCCACCAGCTGCATGAGCGGCTGAACGCCCTCGATCCGGAGCGGGGGCTGGCCGCCTTCCTGAGCGGGGAGCTGACGCCGGTGGTGCGCAACCACATGACGGTCTTTCTGGGCCGGCAAGGGACCGCCGGCGGCCACGACCCCGCCCTCTGCCGCGACTGGGACCGGGAGCTGCTGGAGCGGGCCCTGGCCCACCTGCGCAGCTTCTGGTTCGTGGGGCTGCAGGAGAGCTACGCGGCCGATCTGGCCTGGCTGGGGGAGCGGCTTGGCTGCGAGCTGGCGGAGCACCGGGTGCACCGGGCCCCGGCCGGCGATGGCCGCGCCCAGCTGCCACTGGAGCTGCTGGAGGCCTGCGCGGCCCGGACCCGCATGGATGCCCTGCTGTTCCACGCGGCGGTGCTGCAGCGCGCCAACCAGTGCCCGGGGCCGCTGAACGGCAGCCTGGACCCCTGAAGCGGAAGGAAAACCGAAGCCCCATGCCGCCGCCGCCGGGGCGGGCCATGGTGAGACCGGATATCGTTCGCAGCTGGCTCCATGGCCCTGCTTGATGACCTGATCGGCGGTGTGGTCACCGCAGTGGGAGGCGACATGGCCCCCGTTCTCACCAAGCTCCTGAAGGACAACGGCGGCGTGGAGGGGCTGGCCCAGAAATTCCAGAGCGGCAACGCCGCCGAGGTGTTCAGCAGCTGGGTGAGCACCGGCGAGAACAAAGCCATCGCCACCGACATGGTGACCCAGGTGCTCGGCAGCGCCCAGGTGCAGCAGCTGGCCCAGAAGATGGGCGTGGACCCCGAGCAGGCCTCCTCCTTTCTCGCCAAGGCCCTGCCCCAGGTGATCGACAAGCTCACCCCCAACGGCACGATTGAGGCCGGCAGCGGATCAGGCGCCTGATCCGGGCAGCTGGCCGGGCAGCTGGTCGATGCGGCCATCGCGCTTGAGGCGGGCCTGAAGCTTCAACCAGCCCAGGCCCACGGGCAGCCCCAGCACCAGCGGCACGGCCGTGAGGGCCGGCCTGGCGCTGGCGGCCAGCAGCGCCGCCGCCACCGCCAGCCCGCCCAGCAGAAACGACTGGCCGGCGCTCTGCTGCGCCAGCGCCAGACGGCGCAGCAGCCGATCGGTTTCGCCAGCGCGGATCTGCACCTGCAGATCGCCCTGCTCAATGCGGGCCAGGCTCTCGTCGAGGCGGCGGGGAATGCCCAGGGCGCGGCTGCCGACTTCGGCGGCCTGGCGGGAGATCTCGTTGAGCAGGTCGTTGGGCCCGGATCCGCTGGCGGTCATCAGAGGCAGCAGGTAGGGACGGGCGATCGACACCAGGCTAAAGGCAGGATCGAGGCTGCGGCCCACACCCTCGAAGGTGGAGAGGGCGCGCATCACGAAGATCAGCTCCGGCGGCAGGCGGAACGGCTGGCCATACACGAGGTCGTAGAGGTCGCCGGAGAGCTTCTCGAGCACGTTGGCCGAGAAGGGGGGCGTGAGGGCCTCGTTGAGCATCAGGCGCACGAGGCGCCGCACTGGCCCCGGGTCGATGCCGCTGGCGATCACCCCGGCCTGCTGCAGCTCGGCCACCAGGCCGGCAGCATCCCGGGCGGCGGCGGCGCGCACCATGCGGCCGAGCCGGCTGCGCAGCCGCTCGGAGATCTGCCCCATCATGCCGAAGTCGTAGTAGATGAGGGCGCCATCGGCGGCGACGGCCAGGTTGCCGGGGTGGGGATCGGCGTGGAAAAAGCCGAAGCGCACCAGCTGCTGCAGGTAGCTGGCGGCCCCCTTCTCGGCCACCGCTTCCGGTTCGATGCCGGCCGCCACCAGGGCCGGCCGGTCGGTGATCTTGATGCCGGGCACGTAGTCGAGGCAGAGCACGCGGCGGGAGCTCAGCTCCCAGACCACCGCGGGGATCCGGATGCCTGGGTCGTCGAGGAACTGCTGGCGGAAGCGGGCGGCGTGTTCGGCCTCGAGGCGGAAGTCGAGCTCGCGCAGCAGCACGCGGCGGCACTCCTTGGCGATCGCCACCCAGTCGCGCCCCACGCCCCAGCGGGGATGGCGCTGGACCGCGGCGGCCACCTGCTGCAACACCTCGAGATCGAGCCGGAACAGCCGCTCCAGGCCCGGTCGCTGCACCTTGAACACCACCTGGCGGCCGCTGCGCAGGCTGGCGCGGTGCACCTGGGCCAGGCTGGCGGAACCGAGCGGCTCCAGCGCCAGGTCGATGATCTCGGCGCGGCGCTCCCCCAGCTCCTGCTCCAGGATCGACTCCACCACCGGGAACGGGAACGCCGGCACGCGATCCTGCAGATGGGCGAGCTCCTCGACCACATCGGCCGGGAGCACGTCGGGGCGGGCCGAGAGCAGCTGGCCGAGCTTGATGAAGGCCGAGCCGAGCGCGAGGAAGCGCTCGGTGAGCCAGCGGGCCCGACGGCGCTGGCGGGCCGCCAGGCGCTCCTTGCTGAAGCCTCCGGGGTAGGTCCAGCGGCGACGGTCCCACCAGAGGCCGGCCACAAGCTGCAAGGCCAGGGCCCAGATGCGCAGCGGGCGGGTGAGCTGCGCCAGCCGGCCGGCGGCGGGGGAGGGCTGCATCAGGAGCGGCCGGCGGTGCCACCGCCGGGGGGCTGCTCCAGGCGGCGGGCCAGCTCGGCCACCCGGGCGCGCAGGGCATCGATCTGCTCCTGGGGGTCGGCGGCGCCTGCGGGCGACGGCCCCGCCGCCGTGCCGGCGGGGGAGCCATCGGCGGGATCGGCCTCACCGCGTTCGAGCCGCTCGGCCTCCCGCTCCACCTCCTCGCGGAACAGGTCGAGCTCCTCGCGCAGGCGGCGTGGCGCATCCTGGGCGAGCACCGCAAGGCCGGCGGCGGTGTCGAGCAGTCCGCTGCCGACGCGGGCGCCCAGGCGGTTCAGCGCTGCCTGGAGCAGAAACTGCGGCGCACTCATGGCCAAGCCGGGGGAATGGGCGAACTGTGGCAGATCGGCAGCGCGGTGCGGGAGGGGGGAGCCGGATCGGCCCTGCGGCTCACGGCTGGCCGGGCTGGGTGGGGGCGGTGGGAATCGGGGGCTCAGGCAGCGCTTCCGGCGGGGTGAGCAGCGGCGAATCGATCGGCGCCTCCAGCGCGGGGTCGCTCTGGAGCGGCGGTGTCGACTCCCGTTCGATCGCCTCCAGCCGGATCCGATCGGCCTCCCGCTGGCGACGCGCGTCGTCTTCAGCCTGACGGCGCTTGATCTCGGCCTCGCGGCGGGCCGTTTCCTTCTGCTCCTCCTTCTGCTGGCGCTCCAGCTCCAGCAGATCAAGGTCGCCGCGGATCTGCATTGCCTCAGCTCCGAAGCGCTCCCGCAGCCCAGAGAGACCCGTGCCCGGGAACGGCTTGACCCCGAACAGCTGGTTGCCCTGCCAGCCCGCGCTGACGTTGACACGCAGCAGCCGCTGGGTGACGGCGTAGCCCAGGCCAAAGCAGGCGCCTACCACCAGCCACATGCGCCAATCCCAGCGGTTGCGCCGCTGCAGGGCGCGGCGCAGCCTCGGACCAGGGCGGGAGCGGGGCGAAGGGGAGGCCGTGACCATGCCGCGAAGGGGAAGCGGACGTGAATCGGCGCCCACCCTACGTGGGGGCTCAGGAGCGGCCGGACCAGGGCGGTAGGGTCTGGGCCACCGTTTGCGGCGCTGGCCGTGCGCGATTCGTTTCTGGCTGGCCACAAACACAGCCTGATTCGGATGGTGCTGCTGGGGTTCGCCGGCGCACTGCTGCTGTTCGTACTGGCGGCGGGAGTGCTGGGCGTTCCCGACGAGGATGCGGCGATTCTGTATAGCTACTCCCGCAATCTCGCCGAGAGCGGCGCGATCAGCTACATCCCGGCAGGACCCAGGGCCGAAGGCAGCACGGATTTTGGCTGGATGGTCTCGATCGCGGTGCTGCAGAAGCTCGGCATCGGCAATCACAGCGCCACCGCACTGCTGAATGTCGCGTCTCTGCTGCTGGTGGGGTGGCGGCTGGGCACGATCGCCGGCGCCGACGGAACGGCACTGGGCAGGCCCCGGGTGCTCCTGGCTTGGGCGGGCTTTCTGGCGGTGGTGCTGGGCAGTGGCCTGGCGGTTTCTGGGCTGGGAGGCTTCTCCACCATTGCCCAGATGGCGTTGCTGGCGGTGCTGTTCAGCTCGTGTCTGTTCGCGCGCTTCGACGCCCTGTTTCTGGGCAGCAGCCTGGTTTTCATCCTGCTCCGCCCTGACAGCGTTGCCTACTACGGGGCCTGCGTGGCTCCATTTGTGCTGGTGCGGGCCTGGCGCGCCAGGCACGGGGGGGATGGAGTGCGTGGCGCGGCGACGCGCACCGCAGCCCTGCCGCTGCTGGTGTTCGCGCTGTACTGGCTGCTGCGGGGCTGGTACTTCCAGCGGGCGTTTCCCCTTCCCTTCTACGTGAAGCAGGTGCAGGGCGGCGGCCTTGGGGCCTTTGCGGAGCGGCTGAGCCAGGAGCTGCTGTTCACCGCCACCACCCGGCTGGCGTTGGCGATCGTGCTGCTGGTGGCGCTGCTGCTGTGCGCCTCGCAGCCGCCGCGCGGATCGAACGGGGAGGCGCCGCGGCCGCCGGCCCACTGGAAAGCGGGACTGTTGAGCTGCGGCGTCTTTTTTGGGGTTCAGTCGCTTTATCTGAGCCGCTTCCATCTGATCCAGAACGTGGGTGACCGTTTCCACGCCCCGCTGCTGGGCATCGCCGCCGCCTGGCTGGCCTGCTTTCTGCTGGTGCGGGCCGATCGGCTGCCGTGGGAGGGGCGACGCAGCGTCGCTTCGCTGGGGTTGCTGGCGGCGCTGCTGCTCGGGAGCGTGGAGGCCATCGTGGGGCTGCAGAGGGTGGTCGATGGCTACCGCGACGTGCTGCAGGTGCGACAGACCAGCACCACCGTTCCCCTCAGCCTCGCCCTGGCAGAGCTGCACAGGCGGCGGAACGTGGGCTTGATGTTCGTCACCGAAGCGGGGCGGTTGAGCTACTACTCGCGCATCCCCAGCATCGACACCTGGGGCCTGAACACGCCGGAATTTGCCCGGGCGCCGCTGCAGGACCCGCAGCAGGTGGCCCGCAAGCGCCCCGCGCTGATCAACATGCATGTGGACTTCGCCCGTCTGTCGCTGGAACCCCTGCCCGCCAGCGCCCTGCGGGTGGGCCGCGACTGCCGGCGCAGCGGCGAACCGGCCAGCGATGGCTACTGCGGCTGGCATCAGATGAACCAGGCCATCTTTCAAGGGGCCCGTGAGCTGGGGTACTCGATGGTGGTGGTCCCCTACCGCCGCAACGCGCCGCCAGACGCGCGGCACGATCTTTTCCTGGTGGATCCGCGCAGCCCGGTAGCCGGGGAGCTGGAGGCCGTGCTGCGGGCCCATGGGGGCACGCTGATTCGTGAACCTGCAGCGCTCAAAAACTATCGCTGGTGAGAATCAGCCCAGCAGGAGCGAAGAGAGGGGAGTGCGCCTGCGCCCGGCGCTTGCATGCCGCTTGCCGCGATGGGGCGCACCGATCACACCACACAACCTTGAAGCTTTGCGACAGAGGTGCCCAAGCATCGGGCAATCGTAATCCCTAGAATAATGCAAATGTGTGCGGCACAGCCTCACACGTCAGATCGAACCCCAACGGCGGCAGCACGATGACCTTGCGCACAGCCGGCAAAGCCACGCTCGCGATCGCAGTCGCACTGGCAATCGCCGTCTGCATCCACCTGGCCGTCACCACAAATTTTGGCGGCGACAACGACACCTATCTGATTCTCAGCACCTTCCTGCACCTACTGAAGAGTGGCGTGTACAATCCCTCCCGATTTACTGGCTATCCAGTTGCCGAGGTTGGCATTGGCTATCTCGCCTGGCTGGGCGGCAGCGCGCTCTCCAATCTCGGCACTTACCTCCTTTTCCTTGCGTCTGCACTTCTGATTCCATTCAGCCTGAGGCGTCGCATCAGCTTCGGCAGGTATTTAGCCTTTCTGGCCCTTGCCCTTACTGCCCCCGTACTGGCGTTTGACAATATACAGTCGATGGACTATGCCTGGGCACTTTTTTTCTGGGCTGCGGGCTGCGTGTGCCTAAGGCGATTCAACAACAAGATGCTTGCCGTTGTCTCGATGGCCCTGAGCATTGGCTCGAGGCCATCCTTTGCCCTGTTCGCCGTTGGAGCGATCGTTCTCACGGGATGGGAAGACCGCGATCGAAGGCTGCCTAGCTGGAGGTTTCCCGCCTCCATTGCTGGCTTTCTCCTGGCAACGCTATTTGCGGGCGGCTTGTTTTATCTGCCCAACTGGTTCGGTCATTCTTTTGGGCTTTCCTGGATCAGCTCAGCTCCCCCCGATGGGCAGGGGCTGACGGGCCTTGTCGCACGGTTCGTCTACAAGACAGCAGCGGCGATTGGCCTGCTGCAAACAGCAGTCCTGGGCATCTACATGGCAGCACATTGGCTCGCTTTGCGCAGGGGGAGCCAGCCGGAGCGATCGAGGCCGGCAGCCACCAACAAGACGAATCCCGATGACGACGCACGCTTCCTGCTTGGCGTCATGGCGTTGAATCTGCTCCTGTTCATGCGAATGCCGGTTGAGCTTTCCTACCTGCAGCCATTCTTGATTTGTCTCTTTTTGCTGCTGGCCAGCTCAAAGGCGAAGCATCTACCTGTCTTGATCGGTGCGCTGATCCTGCTCAATCTCTTCAACTGGATCGCGGAGCCCGAGATTCTGGCGATTTCATACCAACCCGCAGGGCTTTGTGGACCTGTCGTCGCCGAAGGCGCCGAGATCAGGCCCGCACTCTTGCCAGGCCGGGTGGAGGCTTTCGTGGGAGCTCAGAGGCTTGCCGAATGCCACATGAGACAGTTTGCGAACATCAATGGAACCAATTACACCAACGTTGCCCGCCAAGGCCTGCCGCTTCGTTTGGCCGAGCGGGCGGCGCGGTGAACACTGGATCACCGCTGTCAGCTTGTCGGCAGCGCTCCACTGCTCCGGTGGCCGGTTCGTTGCAGGCACCAGCTGGCCCTGCTTCTGCCACTGGCTGCGCCAGTTGTAGATGGTCTGCGCCGTGATCCCGGTGTCGCGGGCGATCTCAGCCACGCTCTCGCGATTCGGAGGGCTCATCCGCAGGCGGACGGCTTCCCGCAGAGCGGCGTCATAGG
>JBKDSQ010000064.1:0-16566 GCA_046340895.1 Synechococcaceae cyanobacterium
GTTCCAGGTGCCGCGGGTGAGCGCGGACGGCGATGGGGTACTGCGTCTGGCCGGCAGCCTGGCCGATCCCCGCCTCGGCGGCGATGTGGCGATCCGCAACGGCGCCGTGAATGCCTCCCCCGGCCAGCTGGCCACGGTCCCCGGCGATGCCGGCCCCGCCGCCGCGGAGCCCGCCGCGGGCCAGGGGGTGCGGCCGGTGCCCTTCGAGCAGCTGCTTGAATCCAAGTGGGATTTCCAACAGCCGCTCGTGCTGCTTGGCCCGGAGGTGGAGTCGCCTACCGCCGAATCGCTGCGCCGCGCGATCCCCAACGTGCCCTGGCTCAGCTTCGACGATCTGCTGGTGCGGCTCGGCCCCGACCTGAAGGTGACGATCGGCAGCGTCGGCAGTTTTCGCACCGGCGGTCGGCTGCGCATCTCCGGCCGGCTCGATCCCTCGTTGCAGGCCAGCGGCGTGGTGCGACTGCTCGGTGGTCGCCTCAACCTGTTCACCACCAGCTTCAGCCTCGACCCCGACGCCCCCAACGTGGCGGTGTTCACCCCGTCGCTGGGGCTGGTGCCCTAGCTGGACATCGCCCTGCGCACCCGCGTCTCCGACAGCCTCAATGTCATCGGACCGAGCGGGCTGGGATCGGCTGGCCTCGGCAGCCCCAACGGGCCCACCCTGGCGGAGCTGGAGGGCCAGGGCGGCTTCTCCCGCCTCAACCAGCTCAAGCTGATCCTGGTGACCGTCTCGGTGAGCGGGCCCGCCGACCGCATCGCCGAGAACCTGCGGCTCAGCAGCAACCCGCCACTGCCGCAGGATCGCCTGGTGGCCCTGATCGGCGGCAACTCGTTGGCGGGCCTCAGCGGCGGCGGCGCCGGCACCGCCCTGGCCACGGTGCTCGGCCAGTCGCTGCTCTCACCCTTGCTCGGCACCCTCAGCGATGCCTTCGGCCAGCGGGTGAGCTTTGCCCTCTATCCCACGTACGTGAACCCCTCGCTCAGCACCAGCGAAGAGCGCCGCTCCGGCCGTGTTCCCCCCCAGTTGGTCTTCGGCGCCGAGGTCGGGTACGACATCACCGACCGCATCAACGCCTCGCTGCTGGCCGCCCCCAACCGCTCCGATGTGCCCCCGCAGGTGACCCTCAACTACAAGGCTTCTGAAACCTTCAATCTGGAGGGTTCGATCGACACCCAGGGCGCCTGGCAGACCCAGTTGCGGGTGTTCCTGCGCTTCTGACACCGCTGACCTGAATGGCCCCCGCTCCCGTCCCCTCACCCGCGCTGCCCGCCGATCCCGCCGCCCCCCAGCTGATCGGCGTCGACCTCGGCGGCACCGCGATCAAGCTGGCTCGCGTCACGGAGGCGGGGGAGGTGGTGGCGGAGGCGGAGTGCCCCACCCCCCAGCCGGCCATGCCCGGGGCGGTCAGCACCGCCATCGTCGAGGCGATCGAGGCCCTCGATCCGGACCGCAGCGCCGACAGGGTCGGCATCGGCCATCCGGGCCCCAGCGACCGTGCCGCCCGTGTGGCCCGCATCGCCATCAACCTGCCGGGCTGGAGGGAGGTGCCCCTGGCGGAGTGGCTGGAGCCGCAGCTCGAGCGTCGCGTCACCCTGGCGAACGACGCGAACTGCGCCCTGCTAGGCGAGCGCTGGCGCGGCGCGGCCCGTGATGCCAACGACGTGCTGCTGCTCACCCTCGGCACCGGCGTGGGTGGGGCGGTGTTGCTGGACGGTGAACTGTTCCTTGGCCACGCCGGGGCGGCTTCCGAACCGGGCTTGATCGGCGTGGATCCCGAGGGGCCGCCCTGCCGCAGCGGCAACCGCGGTTCGTTGGAGCAGCACTGCAGCATCGCCGGCCTGGCCCGGCTGAGTCCGCTCGATCCGGCCGAGCTCAGCCGCCGGGCCGCGGCCGGCGATCCGGAGGCGCTGGCGGTGTGGGCGGCCTACGGGCGCTGGCTGGGCATCGGCCTGAGCTCGCTGCTCTACGTGCTCACCCCCGAGCTGGTGCTGCTCGGCGGCGGCCTCAGCGCCGCCAGTGAGCACTTCCTGCCGGCGGTCTGGCGCGAGGTCGAAGAGCGGGTGCTGGCGGTCAGCCGAGAGGGGCTGCAGATCCGCCGCTGCGCCCTCGGCAACGGCGCCGGTCGCCTTGGGGCCGCCTGGCTGGCGCGGCAGCGCCTGCCGTCGCGTGGCTTGGGATGATGGGGGGATGAGCCCTTCGCCTTCCTCCCCTGGCACCGCCGTGCCGGAGCCCTCGCCGGAGCTGCTGGAGCGCGCCGCCGCCACCCGCCGCGCCGCCATGGCCCTCGGACGCCTCGACGACGGCGAGCGCCGCCGCGCCGTGCAGGCGATGGCCGACGCCCTAGAGGCCAGCGCCGACGCGATTGTGGCCGCCAACGCCGAGGATCTGGCGGCCGCGGCGCGGGATGGCCTCAGCGCGCCACTGGTGGCCCGCCTGAAGCTTGACCGGTCCAAGCTGGCCGCCGCCCTCGACGGAGTGCGCCAGGTGGCCGCCCTGGACGATCCCCTCGGCCGCCGCCAGCTCCACACGGAGCTGGACACCGGCCTGGTGCTGGAGCGTCTCAGTGTGCCCCTGGGGGTGGTGGGGGTGATCTTCGAGGCCCGGCCCGACGCGGTGATGCAGATCGCCTCCCTGGCGATCCGCTCCGGCAACGGCGCCTTGCTCAAGGGCGGTCGCGAGGCCACCGGCAGCTGCCGAGCCATCGTCGAGGCGTTGCAGCAGGGTCTCGCCGCCAGCGCCGTGGATCCGGCCTGCCTGGCGCTGCTCACCAGCCGCCAGGAGAGCCTGGCCCTGCTCAGGCTCGATGGCCTGGTGGATCTGATCATTCCCCGCGGCTCCAACGAGCTGGTGCGCTTCATCCAGGCCAACACCCGCATCCCCGTGCTGGGTCATGCCGACGGCGTCTGCCACCTCTATGTCGACCGCGGCGCCGACCTGGCCCAGGCGGTCCGCCTGGCGGTGGACAGCAAATGCCAGTACCCGGCCGCCTGCAACGCCATCGAAACCCTGCTGGTGCATCAGGCGGTCGCCCCGGCCTTCCTGGCCGCCGCGGTTCCGGCCCTGGAGGCGGCCGGTGTGGAGCTGCGCGGCGATGCCCAGGCCCAGGCGCTCGGCGTGCGCGGCCGCGCCGACGAGGACGACTGGCGCCGCGAGTACTCCGACCTGATCCTGAGCGTGCGCGTGGTGGCGGACCTGGAGGAGGCGCTGGCCCACATCGCCCGCTATGGCTCCCGCCACACGGAGGCGATCTGCACCGGGGATGCGGAGGCCGCAGCCCGCTTCCTGGCCAGCGTCGATAGCGCCGGCGTGTTCCACAACTGCTCCACCCGCTTCGCCGACGGCTTCCGCTACGGCTTCGGCGCGGAGGTAGGCATCAGCACCCAAACCCTCCCCCCCCGCGGCCCGGTCGGGCTCGAGGGCCTCATCACCTATCGCTATCGCCTGCGCGGCGAAGGCCACACCGTGGCCGAGTACGCCGCCGGTGAACGCCGCTTCCGCCACCAGCCACTGCCGTTGTGAACCCTCTGGCCGCCAACGCTCCGGCCGCCACCATCCCCCTGGTGCTCGTGCATGGACTGTTTGACACGCCGGCCCTGTTCCACAGCCTGCGCCAGCGCCTCGCCGGCCGCCGCGATCCGCTGTTGGCGCCGCATCTGCCCCACGGCATGGGCGCCACCCCCCTGGATCTGCTGGCTGAGCGGCTCGGCCAGCAGATCGAGCGCCGCTTCGGCCCCGAGCAGCCGATCGATCTGCTCGGATTCTCGATGGGGGGCCTGATCGCCCGCACCTGGTTGCAGCTGCACGGCGGGGCGTCGCGCACCCGCCGCTTCCTCAGCATCGCCAGCCCCCACGCCGGCAGCCTGGTGGCCCTGCCCTGGCCCCGCAGCCTGCTGGCCGGCCTGGCGGACATGAAGCCGGGCAGCCCGCTGCTGCGCCGCCTCGACACCGACCTCGAGCCGCTGCGTCGGATCGACTGCCTGAGCTTCTACATCCCCACCGATGGGATGGTGGTGCCCGGCTGGAGCGCCGTACTGCCGGTAGGGCCGCGCCGGGCCCTACCGGTGTGGCAGCACAGCCGCCTGATGGCGGAGCCGGCTTCGCTGGGGCCGATCGTCGCGGAACTGCTGCGGCCATGAGGCACCCCCATGCCTGACCGAGGCCTGGCGCTGCTGTTTCTGGTTGGCGTCTCATTCTCCCTTTCGCATGCCTTCGCCCTGCTGGCCAACCGGCTGACACCCCGCCAGATCCTGGTGCGCCTGCTGCTCGATGCCCTGGTGCTGGCGCTGGCGTTTCTGCTGGCCTCCAGCCTCGACATGGTGCTGCTGGCCAGCCTGGCCTCGCGGCCCGTTCCCCCCTCCGCCTTCCTGACCTGCATGAATGGGGTGCTGCGTCCCGCGTTGGCCTACGCCCTGGTGGCGTCCCCTTACCTCGGTGTGCCGCTGGCGGTGGGCCTGTGGTCGCTGCTGCACTTCGCCACGGTGCAGCGCCTGCACACCTGTTTTGCCCTGCCCTGGCCGGAGGCCCTGGTTCTGGCCACGCCGGGCTTTTTGGTGGCCCTGCTGCTGGTGCTGGTGTTGTTCCGCCAGAGCTGGCAGAGCAGCTACCGCAAGCTGGCCGGTGCGCTGGAGAGCGCCCGGGAGGTCCGCTGATGCGGGGTCGGGCCGCCATCGCCGAACAACTGCGGGCGCTGCGATTCCAGAGGCGCCTGGGCCTGGTGCTGTGCCTCGGGTGCGGGGCCGCCGTCCTGCTCTACCAGAGCCTGCGGGGTCTGCTGCTGGGCCTGCTCGCGCCGGCGGAGCTGCGGTTGCTGCTGCCCTGGGTGATCGCCCCGTTGTTGTTGTTGCTCCCGATCGCCGGCATCCTCTCGCTGGTGAGCCAGTACGCCTTCTGGGAGGGCTGGCTGGAGGGCCTGCCCGAGCCCGCCTCCCTGTTCGTCGACGCTGGCGCCACCGCGCCGGGTTCCCGTACAGCCCCGGGCACCGGCCACGAAGTGCGACCGCCTCCACGGGGCTACGTGATCTACCTCGATGGCATCCACCAGTACTCCTTCGACTATCCCCCGAGGGTGGCGGCATTTCTGAGCGAGCTCGAAGCCCGACTCGCCCCCGGCGTGCAGCTGCTGCGTGGTTTCGAGACCTACACCCTGCTGCCGGTGCCCCTGGCGGAGGACCGCGGTGGGGCCTGGTTCTGGCGGCGCCTGTTCGCTCTGCAGGAGCACCATCCCTCGCCCCTTGTGCGCGGCCTTACGGCCGCCCTGGTGCAGGCCAACAACGTGATCAAGGTGGGCATCTCCTCCGACCGGCGCTATGGCCCGATCCGCCACTACGAGCTTGCCCTCAAGATCGCCCAGCGCCTGGCCCATGCCGGTTTCCACCCGCGCGACGGCGCCTCCCTGGTACTACTTGGCTACAGCGGCGGCGCCGAGATGGCCTTCGGCGCCGCCGACTACCTGCAGCGGCTCTGCCCGGTGCCGCTGCGGATCGTGTGTTTCTGCGGGGTGTTCAGCGGCAACCACCCCCTTGAGCGGGTGGAGGCGATCGGTCAGGTGGTGGGGGGCGGCGACAGGGTGGCGGCCCTGGGCCCTTTCGCCTATCCGGCGCGCTCGCCGCTGTGGCCTATCTCCCGCTGGCGCCGCGCCGTCCGGGCCGGTCGGGTGCAGCGCCGCGGCATCCCCGGCATGGCCCACAACGGCCCGCGCGGTCCGTTCGCCGACGCCAACCGGCCTCGGCTGATCGAAGCGATCCTGGCGCTGATGGGCACCGGAAAGGAGGTTGGCGCCGCGGTCGCGGAGGCGAGTGCCAGGGGCGGGGGCCGCTGAAGGCCGCCCGCCCGCTCAGGCGGGCGTAAGCCCGGTGTGGCGGATCAGCGCTTCGGTCGAAGGCGGTCGGCCGCGGAACGCCTCGAACACCTCCCGCGGATGGCGGCTGCCGCCCAGGCTGAGCACGGTGTCGCGGAAGCGGCGGCCGGTGGCACGCACCAGTGCCTCGTTGTCGAGGCCCACCTCTTCGAAGGCGCTGAACGCATCAGCGCTGAGCACCTCGGCCCACTTGTAGGAGTAGTAGCCGGCCGCATAGCCGCCGGCGAAGATGTGGCCGAAGGAGCAGAGCAGCGCGTCTTCCTCGATCGGCGCCAGCACGGTGGTGGTGGCGGCCAGCTCGCGTCGCAGCTGCTCCGGGGACTGGCCGCAGCCGGGGTGCCAGCGGCAGTGCAGGCGCAGATCGGTGAGGGCGAAATGCACCTGCCGCAAGGTTGCCGAGCCGCCCATGAAGGTGCGCGCGGCCTGCAGCTTGGCGAACTCCTCCTCCGGCAGCGGCTCGCCGCTCTGACAGTGCCGCGCCATCCCCATCAAGGTGGCGCGGTCGTAGCACCAGTTCTCCATGAACTGGCTGGGGAGCTCCACCGCATCCCACTCCACCGTGTTGATCCCGGCCGCCTGAGGCCGCTCGACGGTGGTGAGCATGTGGTGCAGCCCATGGCCGAATTCGTGGAACAGGGTTTCCACCTCCTGAAAGGTCATCAGGCTGGGGGTGTCCCCCACCGGCGGGCTCTGGTTGCAGACCAGGTAGGCCACCGGCAGCACCGGGGTGCCGTCGGGGCGCAGGGAACGCACCAGGCACTCGTCCATCCAGGCGCCGCCGCGTTTGCTGCCCGGACGGCTGTAGGGATCCAGATAGAATGCGGCGATGGCGGCGCCACTGGCCTTGTCGCGCACCCGGAAGAAGCGCACATCGGGGTGCCAGACCGGCGCTTCGCCATCGGCCGCTTCGATCGCAATGTCAAACAGGCGGTCGCACAGGCCGAACAGGCCATCGAGCACCTGTGGCAGGGGGAACCAGGGGCGCAGCGCCTCGCTGTCGAGGGCGAAGCGTTCGCGCCGTAGCACCTCTGCCCAGAAGCTCACATCCCACGGCTGAAAATCCTCCGCCTCCGGCGCGCCGTGGCGGGCGGCGCACTGGCGCAGCTCCTCCAGCTCCCGCTCGGCCGCCGGGTAGGCCGCCGAGCGCAGATCCTCCAGCAGCCGCTCCACTTCGCTCTCGCAGCCCGCCATCTTCGAGGCCAGGCTCACCTCGGCCCAGTTGGCGTAGCCGAGCCGTTCGGCCTGCTGCTGGCGCAGGGTCAGGATGCGCTCGATCACGGGCCAGTTGCCCTCGGCGCCCCCGGCCACGCTGGCATCCTCCCCGGAGGCGCGGCTGACGTGGGCCTTGTACACCTGCTCGCGCAGGTCGCGGCGGTGGCTGTACTGCAGGAACGGGGCGTAGCGAGGCAGATCCAGCCCCACCAGCCACGGTCCTGCCTCGGCGCTGGCACCGTCATCGCCAGCCGCCGCGGCCGCCGCGGCCAGCTGGGCGCGGATGCTTTCCGGCAGGCCCTCCACCTCCGCCGGCTCGCTCAGCCGCAGCGTCCAGGCGTTGGTGGCATCCAGCACCCGGTTGCCGAAGGTTGTCGAGAGCTCCGCCAGCTCCTGGCTGGCCGCGTTGAAGGCCTGCTGCGCCTGGCCTTCCAGACCCACGCCGCGCAGCTCCATGTCGCGCAGCTCCGCCTCCAGGATGCGCCGCTGGGTGCCGTCGAGATCGTCCCGTTCGGCCAGGCGTCGCAGCGCCCGGTGGATCACCTGGCTCTGGCCGGCGCGGTTGCCGAAAGCCACCACGCCGCCCTGCTGGCGGGCGTGGGCTTCACGCAGTTCCGGGCTGTTGCAGACGCCGGTGAGGTGGCTCACCACCCCCCAGCTCCAGCGCAGGCGCTCGCCGAGGCGGTGCAGCGGGTCCATCACCTCATGCCAGGCCAGGGCGCGGGCGCTGGCCTGGGCCTCGCCGAGCCGGCCCTCGATCACCGCCAGCTCGGCTTCGAGCTGGGCCATCAGCTCGGGGATGTGGGCATCCACGTGCTCCGGCAGGATCGCCTCGAAGGGCGGCAGACCCTCGCCGAGCAGCAGCGGTGGCAGGAGCTGGGTGGCGGTCATCGAGGCGGTAGAGAGCGGTGTCCCATTCCAACCGATTGCATCCGGCGCTGGCGGAACGCGGTTGATCGCTTGAGCCGTGAGCCACCTTCCTGAGGCCACGGGTGGCTGCTGGCGCCTGCATCGGCTCAAGGTCCCCCGCGAGGCGCCACCCCCCTAGACCCCCACCCACTGCCTGTTCACGCTCGCTGCCCAGCGCCCCGGCCCCTACCCCCGGCCCCTGGCTGCATAGCTTTGGCGGCCTGGATCGACGAACCCCACAACGAAGAGCCCGTCCGCCCCCGCCATCTGGCGTCGGTGCTGGCCGAAACCGAACGCTGGCTGCGCATCCCCGGATGCGACGTTCGAAAGGGCGCTGGCAGAGCTGCTATCAACCGGGCCTGAGCCCTTGGGAGGCTCTTGGGCAGCACATGAGGACGTTGATTGAGGGATGACACGGGGGGGCTGACGGGTGACCCGTCCGGGTCAGCCGAGCGGAAGCCCCGTGGCGTTGGCCACGGCCCGGCCACCCACCTGGGCAATCTCGGTGGCCAGGGCGTTGGTGCTCGATTCGTAGAGATCGATTGCCACCCGCGGCCAGAACCCGATCACCAGGGTGGGCACGAGCAGGCTCAGACCGATCAGAAGCTCCCGCGGCCGCATGTCGCCCACCACCGCAAGCGCAGGGATGCGGGGGCCGAAGAACACCCGTCGGCAGAGCGACAGCAGGTACACGGGCGTCAGCACCAGCCCGATCGCCGCCAGCACCACGGCGATCACGCGGAAGCCGGTGGTGTAGGACTCGCTGGAGGTGAGGCCAAGGAACACGGTGATCTCGCTCACGAAGCCGCTCATGCCCGGCAGGGCCAACGAGGCCAGGCAGCTGGCCAGGAAGAAGGCGAAGGTGACGGGGAGGGCCTTGGCCAGGCCGCCCATATTGGGGATCGAGAGGGTTTCGGTGCGCTCATAGAACACCCCGGTGACAAAGAACATGGCTGCGGCGATCAGGCCATGGCTGATCATCTGCAGCATCGCGCCGCTGAAGCCAAGCGCATCAATCGCGCCGATCCCTACCAGCACGAAGCCCATATGGCTCACCGAGCTGCAGGCGATGCGGCGTTTGACGTTGTCCTGGGCGAAAGCGTTGAGTGCGCCGTAGATGATGTTGACGATGCCGAGCACGATCAGGGCTGGCGCCAGCAGATGGTGGGCCTCCGGCAACATCTGCACGTTGAAGCGCAGCAGGGCGTAGCCACCCATCTTCAGCAAAACACCCGCGAGCAGCATCGAAACCGGCGCATTTGCCTCGCCATGGGCATCGGGCAGCCAGGTGTGCAACGGGAACATCGGCAGCTTCACGCCGAATCCCACCAGGAAGCCCAGATAACAGAGCAGGCCGAAGCTGCCGCCGGGGCTGCGGGCCGCCAGTTCGCCCAGGTTGAGGCTGAAAGGGCCGTTGAGGGCCAGGGCCAGGCCGCTGATCAGGATCAGCAGTGAGGCGGTGGCGGTGTAGAGGATGAACTTGGTGGCGGCATATTGGCGCTGTTTGCCACCCCAGATGGCAATGAGCAGATAGACCGGCACCAGCTCCAACTCCCAGGCCAGGAAGAACAGCAGGAAATCCTGGGAGAGGAACACCAGGCTCTGGGCCGAGGCCTGCAGCAGCAGCAGGGCGAAGTAGAGCCGGGTTTTGCGGGCGATGTTCCAGCTGGCCGCGGCCGAGAGCAGGGTGACCAGGCCGCTGAGAACCACCAGCGGGGCCGAGAGGCCATCGGCCGCCAGCGACCATTCCAGGCCCAGGGCCGGCACCCAGGCAACGCGCTCCACCAGCTGCAGGCCGGACTCCCCGCCCTGGAAGTGGCGGGCG
This sequence comes from Synechococcaceae cyanobacterium, assembly GCA_046340895.1. GTDB lineage: Bacteria > Cyanobacteriota > Cyanobacteriia > PCC-6307 > Cyanobiaceae > Cyanobium. The sequence goes on from JBKDSQ010000064.1 coordinate 9,805, forward strand.
AAGCACCAAATCATCAGCCCCAGATCGGCCAGAAGCGTGATCAGGGCCACGCTGCGGGGGAGGCGGGCGTCGCTGGCGTCCCCAGGCAGCAAGGGCATCACGAGAGCAACGGCCGCCGGCAGCAGAACGATCAGGCTCAGCCAGGGGAATGCGACGGAGGACGCGACCGGCAGGGAAAGGGAGGCGTCCATCACGGGCGGCGCTGCGCGGAGTGGCAAGGGCGGGGGCTCCGCCGCTGCCAGCATGCACCGGCGGCGGAACGGGACCGCGCCTGAGCATATCTACCCATCCTTGTGGGCTGGCGAATGGGTCCCGCCCCAGGCATGCGCCTATTGCGCTTCCCAGAGGCTTCCCTGCTGCTGCAGGCCCACCACCGTGTGGCGGCTGCTCACCCCTTCGGCCTGCCAGGCGCGCACCATCGCCTGGCCCACCGGCTCGGCGGTGTCCTCAGGGCAGAGGGCCAGCAGCGTCGGTCCGGCACCGCTGATCACACACCCCCATGCGCCCGCCTCCAGGGCGGCCTCCCGCACCGCCCGTCCGCCCTGGATCAGGCCCCAGCGGTAGGGCTCATGGATGCGGTCGTGCATGCCGTCGCTGATCAGGTCGCCGTTGCCGCTGCGCAGGCCCTGCAGGAGCAGGGTGAGGGCGCCGAGGTTGAGAACCGCATCCTGGATCGGGATGCTGCGGGGCATCGCCCGACGCGCTTCGCTCGTGCTCAGCCGGATGGCCGGGATGGCCACCACCGCCTTCACGGCGGCGTGCCAGTCGCAGCGGAGCACCCGCCATCGCTGGGAGGCAGCGCGGGCGGTGAGGCACAGGCCCCCCACCAGAGACGGCACCACGTTGTCAGGGTGGCCTTCGAGATCGATCGCCAGTTCCAGCAGCTTTTCGCGGCTGAGCGGTTCTCCCACCAGGGCGTTGGCCCCCACCAGCCCCGCCACGATCGCCGTGGCGCTGCTGCCGAGACCCCGGGCCGGCGGCACCGCCAGCACCACCCGCGCCCGCAGACCCACCGGTTCCTCACGCGCCTCGCGCCAGACCCTTTGGGCGGCTCGGTAAACGAGGTTGTCGGGACCACCGCGCAGATGGGCTCCCTCGCTCCCCTCGATGATCAGGTCGAAGCGCTCTCCGTCGCCCTCGATCACCTCAAGGGCGAAGCGGTTGCCGAGGTCGAGCGCCGCGCCGAGGCACTCAAAGCCGGGGCCGATGTTGGCGGTGGTGGCGGGAACATCCACCACCACGCTCTGGCCGATCTGGGGCCGCACCATTCCTGCCCGGTCACTGATCGCCAGTGTTGCAGTCGGTGGGCCCCGGACCGGTGCGGGGGCCGGAATCAGTGCAGCAGGGCCAGGGCGCGGCAGGCGGCACTGAAGGGTCCGATGGCTGGATCGATCACCGCCTGGATCGGCATCGCTTCCACCGCTGGGCGCAACCTCCCTTTTGCCAGGAAGGCATCCTGGAAGGCCCGGGAGCGAAGCCCGGGAAGCAGCTTGGCGGCGGTGCCCCCCGCGAGCCAGATGCCGCCGCGGCTGAGGCTGGTCAGTGCCAGATCCCCCACCGCTGCCCCATAGGCCGCCAACCACAGCTCCAGGGCCTCGCTCGCCAGCCCATCCCCCTGCGCCGCCGCCGCCGCCACGACCGCCGGCAGATCGGGCGCCTTCTCGCCCGTCGCCGCGGAACCGTCGCCACCGCCGGCGGCACTCCGGCGCCAGCAACGCGCCACCTCCGCCAGGGGATGGCTCCCTTCCGGATCCCGAACGGCCAGCAGCCAGCGGGCCACATGTCCCAGGCCCGTGCCGCTCACAACCCTCTCGATGGAGAGCCGCTCGAGCTGCAGATCCTCCTGGAGCCACTGGTGGAGCTCCCACTCCTGGCGCGTGCGCGCCGCGAAGGCCCCGTGGGCGGCCTCGGAGGCCACGGCCTGCAGGCCGCTGGCCGTGGGGATGCCGAGCGCCACCCCCAGCCCCGTGCCCGCGCCCACCACCAGGGTTGGCTCATCGGCGATCGGGCTGCCGTCGCGCACCGGTGCCAACTGCTGGTTGTGCAGGTGGGGCAGGCCGTGGATCAGCACGGCGAAATCGTTCACCAGCTCCACGCAGTCGATGCCGCAGGAGGCGGCCAGCTCGGTTTCACTGAGCTGCCAGGGCAGGTTGGTGAGCCTGGCGCGACCACCCTGCACCGGCCCGGCCACCGCGAAGCAGGCGGCGGAGGGTCGGGGCAGGCCCGGCACGTGCTTCTCCTCCAGGAAAAGCCCCACCATGGACGGCAGATCGTCCCAGTCGCCGGAGGGGTAGCGCTCGCCGCTGCGGAACTGCAGCGAGACTCCGTCCCAGCTGAAGAGGCTCAGGAGCGTCTTGGTGCCGCCGATATCCCCGGCCAGCAGGGTGGTGATCACGGGAGCTCTGCAGGAGTGGAGCGAGGGGATCAGGCTAGGGGCAGGGTTGCTAGGCGGCCTGCGTTGGCCTCCATCGCCGCCGAACACAGGCTCTGGCTGGTGACACTTCCCAGGTCGCCCTGCCGTCGGCTGCGCAGGCTCACCTGATCCGTCTCCGCCTCGCGGGCTCCGATCACGGCCAGAACCGGGATCTTCATCGTTTCGCCGTTGCGGATCAACTTGCCGAGCCGTTCGCCGCTGCGGTCGACGCCAGCGCGGATGCCGCATTGGCGCAGCGTCTGATGCAATGCCTCGACGTAGGGCATCACCTCATCGGTGACGGGCAGCAGGCGGATCTGCTCGGGAGCCAGCCAGAAGGGGAAATCCCCGGCATAGTTCTCGATCATGATCCCGAAAAACCGCTCCAGCGAGCCAAAAATGGCCCGGTGGATCATAATCGGACGTTGGCGGCTGCCATCGGCTGCCACATACTCCAAGCCGAAACGTTCCGGCAGATTGAAGTCGAGCTGAATGGTGGAGCACTGCCACAGCCTGCCGATCGCATCTTCGATCTTGAGATCGATCTTAGGGCCGTAGAACGCGCCGCCGCCCTCATCGACCCTGTAGCTCCAGCCCTTGTTTTCCAGAGCCTCCACCAGGCCACGGGTGGCCAGCTCCCAGACGGCGTCATCGCCAATCGATTTCTCAGGACGGGTGGAGAGGTGGATTTCGTAGTTGCGGAAATCAAAAGCTGTAAGAATCCGCTCGGTAAGATTCAGAACCCGTAGAATCTCGGCGCCGATCTGCTCGGGCAGGCAGAAAACGTGCGCATCGTCCTGGGTGAAGCCACGCACCCGCATCAAGCCGTGCATCACGCCCGGTCGCTCGTAGCGGTAAACGGTTCCCAGCTCCGCCCAGCGGATCGGCAACTCCCGATAGGAGCGGAGCCGCGAGGCGTAGGTGAGCACGTGGAAGGGACAGTTCATCGGTTTGAGCTGGAACTGTCGCTCGTCCACCTGCATCGGTCCAAACATGCTCTCGGCATAGAAATCAAGATGCCCTGAGGTGCGCCATAGATCGATGTCAGCCACGTGCGGTGTGTACAGAAGCTCGTACCCGTCTTCAAAGTGGGCCTGGCGCCAGAACTCCTCGATCAGCAAGCGCATGCGCGCCCCGCGCGGATGCCAGAACACCAATCCCGCGCCGGCCTCATCTTCGATGGAGAACAGGTCGAGATCGGTGCCCAGGCGCCGATGGTCGCGGCGCAGCGCCTCCTGGCGCCGCCGCTGGTATTCCGCCAGCTGCTCGGGGGTCTCCCAGGCGGTGCCGTAAATGCGCTGCAGCTGGGCGTTGTTCTCATCGCCGCGCCAGTAGGCACCGGCCACACTCTCCAGATCAAAGGCCTTCGGATCGAGCTCGGCGGTGCTCTCCACATGGGGACCGGCGCAGAGATCCCACCAACTGTCACCGAGGGTGTAGATGGTGATCGGCTCCTGCAGGCCCGCGAGGATCTCCAGTTTGTACGGTTCGTTCTGGGTGCGGATGCGCTGCTCGGCCTGCTCGCGGCTGACCTCGATGCGCTGCAGCGGTAGACGGCGGGCGATGATGCGTGCCATCTCCTTTTTAATCGCCTTCAGATCGGCTTCACTGAAGGGCTCTGGATGGTCAAAGTCGTAATAGAAGCCCGTTTCTGTCCACGGGCCAATGGTCACTTGGGCGCGGGGAAAGAGCTTCTGCACCGCCATCGCCAGCACATGGCTCATCGAATGGCGAATGCGCAGCAGGCGGGGGCTTTCACTGGTTTTCGGAAGGGTGATCGCCGGCGCTGCCTCGCTGCCGTTGGCCCCTGGCTCGTTTCCGCGGGCCCCCTGTCCGTTCTCCCGGAGCGGATGCTGGGCCGCATCGGCCGTCGGGGAGCTGGTCACGGAGCCTCGAAGCACAAAGGACGATCCTACGCAGCCCCCACGGTGGTTCGCGCCCGCAGTTCCTAGCCTGGACCGGTCCGAAAGCTTCGATGCGCTCCTCCCCTCGCCCCAGGCCCGCCTCGCTGCGGGGTTTCTTGCGTGGCTCGATCCGTCGCTTCCCAGGCAGTGGCTTGCCCATCGAAGCGCTGACGCCGCAGGAGCCCCGCAGCCTGGGCACGAGCTACTTGCTGTGGGCCTGCTGCCTGCTGGGGATGTTCGGTCTGCATCGCTTCTACAACCGCAGGCCGGCGAGCGGTCTCCTCTGGCTGGTCAGCTTCGGGCTCTGTGGCGTCGGCCAGCTGATCGATCTGCTGCAGTTGCCCCAGCTGGTGCGGCGGGCCAACGAGCAAACCCTTCTGGAGGAGGCCTACGCAAGCTCGGACCTTGCCGACGTCGACCCGATGCCAGTGCCGTTGGAGCGGCAGTTGCTGCAGCTGGCCCGCCGGACAGGCCGATCCGGGTTCACCCTCAACGATGCCCTGCTGGATCTGCAGCTGCCCGCCTCGATCGACAGCACCATGGTGCGCCAGGAGATCGAGCGGCTGCTGCAGGCGGATCTGCTCGATGTTGGTAACGACGAGCGCGGCCGGGTCATCTATCGCGAACCCTGATCTGCTCGGGATGGCGACCAGCAGGAACCAGCTGCCGCCCTGCCCGAACAATGCTGAAGGATTGGCGAACGCTGGCAGACCATTGATGTTTGTATTCTCGGCAAACTTTCTTTCTGTTCTCGTTCTCTGTTGGCTCGCTTGCCAATCTCTTCGTTTTTGATTGACGCTTCCTAGGGATGATCTCTAGGTTTGCGTTAACCGGTCTGCGGCCTGCAAAGCATCCAAAAGCTTTCGCGATGTTTTCTCCGGGCACTTTCTTTTGCCCTGGCCACGGCACTGTGCTTCGTCCATCCAGTTCACAACCCACGCTTCGCTCTCCATGGCTGATTGCGCATCCAAGACCCTCCGGGGCGTCCGGCTTGCGATTCTTCTTGCCGGCGGCAGCCTGCTAGCGACGGCCGCAGCTCTGCCGAGCCGGGCCGCTCAGGAATATCTTTTCGGGATTGATGACAAGCAGCAGATACTCCAAATCGATCCCATTAACAAGCAGCAGGCTGTTGTCCTGCAGGGTGCCCCCTTCATCTGCACCGATCTGAGCCCAGCTGACACTGCTCTCTGCGGGGGCGCAGATGGTGGGCGCGATAAGTTCTATTCGAATAACTTTGCTTACGACGATTCGCGGCGACTATTCTATTTTATGGACTTCCGGGGCAATCTCCGATATTGGGATTTCGCCACCCAAGCTCTGCCAATCGTTGCCACCAAAAACCAGATTGGTCTCGACCAGGTGAGCAACACTCAGACCCAATTCACCGCCAATGGCGCCTTCCACAATGGGTCTTTCTACTACTTCATCGCCAGCGACGCACGCGACATCAACAGCGCCAATCCACCGGTTAGTCCCGATCGCAACAAGCTGGTTCAGTTCGCCCTGAGCTATGACGGTGCTGGTAAGCCGAACGGCGGTACGGCCACCAAGTTTGACGTGCTCGGCTTGCCCACTGCTGATGGCACCCCCGCTAACGACTTCACCTTTGGCGACATCGCAATTCACACAGATGGCACCCTCTACGGCGCCAATGCCAACGGGGGCTTTTTTACCCTTGATCTCAACCAGTGTTCTGGCACGAGCTGCGCAACACCTGCGCAGTTCCTGATCAATGGCAGCGATGCAGTCCGCAACCCGAGCTTGCAGATTGCCTTCGAGAACGATTTCCTCACTCTCTACGGCCACACCTTCACCGCTGACAGCAACGGCACCACCACCGCGGCAGGCGGCTGGGGCACCGTGGACCTGGCCACGGGCTTCTACACCCCCTACAGCGGCGGGGATGCCTACGCCAGCACTCCGCTGCGGGACATCGCCGGCGGTTCTGGTCGGCAGTTCACCGTGCCAGGCCCTCTGCCTGTTCTCGGTGCCGGTGCGGCCTTCGGTTGGACCCGCCGGCTGCGGCGGCGCCTAGCCGGGTCTCAGGCCGCCGCTACCAGTCGCCGCTGACGGCCGAGCTCGCGACGGAAGAAGGCCTGAAGGTCCCGGGCTGAGCGCACTGGTTGGCCATACATGCTGCCGCCGCTCAGGGTCGGCAGCGAGGCCCATTCGGGGGCCAAGCGCGCCAGCACCGCCTCGCTCAGGCCTTCCCGGTCGAAATGGTGCAGTGCCCCGCGCTTGCGCACCAGGTGCAGGGCCGCCTGATCCTGATTGTGCGGTCCGAAATCCGGCAACGCCAGCTCCCTCGCCGCCGCCTTCCAGGTAGCCGGCAAAAACTGATACGCCCCGGCGGCGGCGCGCACGTAGCGCCGCCGCACGGCATGTTGCGGCTGCGGGGGCAAGCCGGCGACGCGTGCGCCGCCGGTGAGCCCCCGGGAGCCCTCA
>JBKDSQ010000065.1:0-25993 GCA_046340895.1 Synechococcaceae cyanobacterium
ACGAAGGTGGGCGACGGCGAGGACACGGAACTGCTGGATCTGCTGGCGGGGGATGGAACACTGCCGGAGGAGATGGTGGATGGGGAATGCCTGAAGGGGGATCTGCGGGAGCTGCTGGAGCAACTGCCTGAGCTGCAGGGCAAGGTGCTCAAGATGCGCTATGGCATCGGCGGCGAGGAGCCGATGAGCCTCACCTCGATCGCCCGCACCCTCGGCATGAGCCGCGACAAGACCCGCAACCTGGAGCGCCGCGCCCTGGAGGGCATTCGCAGCCAGGGCCGCCAGCTTCAGAACTACCTGGTGGCCTGAAGCTGCCCAGGCGCGGCGAGGCGCGATCACCCATCCGAGGGGGGGCGGTGCCGAACCGAAGTCCGGGGCTAGGTTCCTAGGGTTGCCGCGCCCCACGGGCCTCCCCATGGCCTCCCCTGTCGCCCCCTCACCCCGGCCCAGCACCCTTCGGCAGGACCGCCTCCCCTTTGCCGTTGAGAGCGCCAGCCGCAGCCTGGTGATCGGTTCCGCCGTGGTCGCCCGTTCGGCCCTGCGCGGTCTGCGGAGCGGCTTGCGCACCCTGCGCGAGCGCGACGGCCAGAGTGCTGGCGAGGCCCCTGGCCGGCGCACCCGACTGTTGGCGGAACTGGAGGAGGCCCGCCGTCTCGGGCGCTGGCACACCGAGGAAGACAAGGCGCTTTTGCGCGAGCACGAGGCCCGCCTGGCGGCCGAACGGCGTGCCGCCGGCTTGCAGCAGGTCGGGCGACGTGGCTCGCTGGCCCTGCTGCTGGTCGCCTGGTTCGTGCCGGTGCTGTGGCCGCTGGCGATCGCGGGTTCGTTCGTGGCCTTCCCACGCACCAGCCGTCGCCTGCTGCTCGCCCTGCTCGGGCTGGGGGCTGCCTCCGCCCTGGCTCTGACCCTGATGCTGGGCCACTGGCTCGGTGGTGGCGAGCCCCCGCCGCCCCCCGCGCTGCCGCCGGCCGGCCTGGGCGAGCAGGGCTCCGCCGGGCTTGGCCGCCGTCTCGCCGAGCGCTTGGAGCGTGAAGCGGATTACTGGGAGTACGTGACGCCGGCCCAGGAGGGGCCGGGAATGCTGGGCAAGGGAGTGTTCCGCACCTGGAACGGCCGGCCCGTGATGGTGATTCCGCGCGCGGCCTGGCTGGTGCTCGAACCGATCGAACGGCGTGCCCTGGCCGAGCATCTGCGGCTGGAACGGGGCATCGAGGCGATCCATGTGGGCCGTCTGGTTCCCTCCAGCCGCTTTGAGGGCCAGGCGATCGCGGTCGAGGAGCGCGTCTGGCCGTGAGCCTGGGCGCGCCCGGGCCGCAGTGGAGCACGGCTCAGGCGATCAGCCTCCGATAGGCGGCATCGATGTGGCGAAAGGTTGCCACGTCGCCGCCCACATCGGGATGGTGGCGCTTGACAAGGCGCCTGTGGGCGGCTTTCACCTCCCGCAGGCTGGCGCCAGGGCCCAGGCCGAGGATCGCCAGGTCTGCGCGGCGGTCCGATTCGGCGGGGGCCGCGCGGGGCGGTGGCTGATGCCGCTGATGTTGCTGGCGGCTCTCCAGCTCCTCCAGGTCGGCGAGCAGGTCGGCGACAACGCGCCGCGGGTCAGCGCTCAGCCACTCCGCCGCCCGCGGCCCGTAGCGGGCGAAGGCTGCGCGCACCGCCTGCTTGCCCTTGCCGGTGTGGGCACGCAGGGCCCGGCGCAGGTCGCTGCCCAGGCCGGGAGAACGGCGGTCGAGCTCATCCTCCAGCTCGCCGCGGGCGTCGCTGCCGCGTCGAGCGGTGATCAACGTGCGCAGGGCCTCCGCCCGCAGGCGGGTCCAGCCGCTCTGGCGGGCCAGCCCTTCCAGCCATTCGCGCACCTGCTCGGTGGTGATGGCCGGCGCCATGCCCGTGGTGACCCGCGCGGCGGCTCCGCCGAGGCCATCCAGCCGGCCCCGGGATCGCAGCCGCCTCAGCTCCTCGCGCAGAGCCGCCACTTCGGCCCGTAGTGCCGCATTTTCCAGCAGCAGCGCCTCGCGGTTGCGGGTGACGCGATCGGAGTCCATCGCGGTGGCCGCTCCGGCTTAGCCGAGCAGACCGTGCAGCAGCAGCCCCAGCTGGCCGACGATGCCGCGGCCGCTGAGCCATTCCCCCAGTACCGCTGCCGCAAAACCGAGCATCGCCACCCGGCCGTTGAGGCGTTCCACCTTCGCCAGCGCCGCCACATTCCAGGGCCGCGCGGTGGTGAGGCTTTCGCCGAAGCGCTCCTGCGGTTCGTAGCGGAAGTGCGGCTGCTGACGCATGGGACGCAGGCCTCGCGTGGCGAATGACCGGGGCAGGGTAAGGCGGCTGAGGGGGCGGCGCGCCAGATCCGCGGCGGCTCCAGGGAGCGGCGTCCGCACCCGGGTTCAGAAAAACTGATCGAAGTTGTCGAAGTCGACCGCCCGGAAATTCCCCTCCTGGACCTGTTGCATCAGCTGGGAGAGCTGGCGCCAGAGGGCACCGGCGGTGGCCAGCGACAGCACGAAGGCGACCAGCAGGGCGGCGCCGGCGGCGAAGCCGAACACCTGCAGGCACCCGCCCAGAAACAGCGTCACGCCCAGGATCAGGCCGCTCCAGGGGAGCATCGTTTCGCGGCTGGCGAGCGGCAGCAGGGGCAGGCGGTCCTGCTTCCAGCCGTCGAGGCGGTTCTGCACGAGGCGCGAAAACGTGAGGCCGCACAGCAGGGCGATCGCTAGGCCCGCCGCCGCCAGCACGTAGGGAGGGTTCTGGATCGGCGCGTATTCCAGCAGAATCTCATTGGCATCGAGATCGCCGAACAGGCCGCTGGCCTGGTCGAGGGCCGCCTGGGCGGGGTCGATCGGGGCCAGGTCGATCGGCGGGACGGGCACGCGCAGGGGGGTGAAACGGATCCAGACCCTAACCGCCCGCAGCCTTGCTGTTCAGGCCGCCAGGGGATTGAGGCGCGAGAGCACGCCGCTGGCCAGGCGGCGGGCCGAGAACGTCCGACGCATCAGGGTCAGCAGCGCCTGCAGGTCGGCGGTGTTGAGGCGGTTGTCGCTTACCAGCGAGAGCAGCAGCCGCTGGCGCAGGCCGCTCCCCTCCGCCCCGAACAGAAGACGCAGGCCATCGCGGGCCACCGGCAGCAGGTCGCTGTCGCCTCCGTCGTTCTCCACCACCTCCAGCAGGCTCTCGAGCCGATCCACCCGCAGGCGGCCGGAACTATCGAAGATCACCTCCAGCAGCTTGTCGCGCATCTCGACGGTGTCGCCCGCGAGCAGGCGGCGGGCCACGTAGGGATAGGCGACACGGATGATGCGGAAGTCAGGGTCGAGCCGCATCGCCAGCCCCTCCTGGCTGACCACGGCACGGATGATCAGTGCGAACCGGGCCGGCACCCGGAACGGGTAATCGAACATCAGTTCCGAGAAGCGATCGGTGATCGCCTTGAAGTTGAAGTTGCCCACGTTCTCCCCCAGCGCACCCCCCAGCACCTCCTCCAGGGCCGGCACGATCGGGCCCAGGTCAGCGCGGGGGTTGAGGAAGCCTAGGCTGACGAAATCGCGGGCCAGGGCTGCGAAATCGCGGTTGATCAGGTGCACAACCGCGCCTGTGAGTGTGATGCGATCGCTATCGCTGATTGAATCCATCATGCCGAAGTCCACATAGGCCACATGGCCCATCCCCTGGCTGCGGCCGGCCAGCGCGAACAGGTTGCCGGGGTGGGGATCGGCGTGGAAGTAGCCGAATTCCAGCAGCTGGCGCAGGCCGGCGATCACGCCGGTGCGGATCAGCGCCGCCGGATCGAGGTGGTGGGCCTCCAGCTCGCGGCGGTTCTGCAGCTTGACGCCATTGATCCACTGGGTGGTGAGCACGCGGCGGCTGGAGAGGCGGTGCTCAACGGCCGGCACCGTCACCTCCGGCTGGTCGGCGAACAGGCGGGCGAAGCGCTCGGCATTGGCCGCCTCCTTGCGGTAGTCGATCTCGTCGAACAGCGTGGCGCCGAATTCGTCGATGATTTCGTCCAGTCCAAAGCCCAGGTTGAGGGGCAGGAAGGGGGCCACCAACAGGCCGATGCTGCGGATGATCACCAGATCGCGGCGCAGCAGGAAGGGAAGATCCGGCCGTTGCACCTTCACCGCCATCCAGCGCCCATCGGCGAGGCGCGCCCTGTACACCTGCCCCAGGGATGCCGCGGCCACCGGGTGTTCGGGAAATTCCGCGAACAGCGTCGCGGCCGGGGCCCCCAGCTCCGTCTCGATTAGGGCCAGGGCGCGCTCGTGGGGGAAGGCAGGCAGGTCGTCCTGGAGGCGGGTGAGCTCGTCGAGCCAGTCGCGGCGCACCAGGTCGGGGCGCGTGGAGAGGGCCTGCCCCACCTTGATGAAGCAGGGGCCGAGGCTGCTCAACGTGGTGAGGATGCGGCGAGCGAGCCGCCTGTGCACCTCCGGGTCGCGGCTGCTGGCCTGGGTGGCCAGGGTGACCGCCAGCCAGCCGATCTGCCAGACCACCACCAGTAGACGGCTGATCCAGATCCACGGCCGCAGCAGCAGCCAGCGCAGATCGGCCCGGGGGTCGTAGCGGAGGGCGTCGTCCTCGTCGGGGCTGGCGGGAAGGGGGGCCGCGATGGGCGCCACAGGAGGGCGGGTGGCGGTCAGGGTGTGGCAGGCGGCTGCGCAGACTCTAGAAATCGCAAGCCAGCCCCCATGGCCGATCCCTGGCAGCCCCTGCAGAGGGCGCTGACCGCCCACCGGCCCGCCCTGCCGTTGCATCTGCCGGCCCATGGCCGGGGCCGGGGCCTGGCGCCAGGTCTGGCGCGGCTGCTGCGCCGATCCGCCGGGGGATGGGATCTGCCGGAGTTACCGGAGATCGGAGGGCCGCTGGAGGCGCAGGGCGCCGTGGCGGAGGCCCAGAGCCAGGCCGCCGCGCTGTTCGGCGTCGAACGCTGCTGGTTTGGGGTGAACGGAGCGTCCGGCCTGCTGCAGGCGGCCCTGCTGGCCCTGGCGCCGCCCGGTACGCGCGTGCTGCTGCCGCGCAACCTGCACCGTTCCCTGCTGCATGCGTGCGTGCTGGGGGATCTGCGGCCGCTGCTGTTCACACCCCCCTTCGATCCCTTCAGCGGCCTCTGGCTGCCCCCTGGCGCCGCTGCCCTGGAGTCGCGGCTGGCCGAGGCGATGGCGGGCCCGGATCCGCCGGTGGCAGCGGTGCTCGTGGACCCCACCTACCAGGGCCTGGCGGCCGATCTGCCGGCCTTGGTGGCAACCCTGCATCGCTTCGGGCTGCCGGTGCTGGTGGATCAGGCCCATGGCACCGGCACGGCGGTGGCGGCCGGGGCGGATCTCACCGTGCTCTCCCTGCAGAAGAGCGGCAGCGGCCTGGCCCAGAGCGCCGTGCTGCTGGCCCAGGGCAGGCGGGTGGATCCTGCCGCCCTGGAGCGCAGTCTCCTGTGGCTGCAGACCTCCAGCCCCAGCGCCCTGCTGCTGGCCTCCAGCGCGGCCGCCCTGGCCGATGCCTTCAGCCGCCGCGGTGCGGCGCGGCGCCGCCAGGCCACGGCGCGGGCGGTGAGGCTGCGGCAGCAGCTGGCGGAGCAGGGGCTGGCGCCCATGGCCAATGCCGATCCACTGCGGCTGGTGCTGGCCACCGCCCCGCTCGGCTTCAGCGGCCTGGCCGCCGATGGCTGGCTGCTGGAGCGGGGGGTGATCGCGGAGCTGCCGGAACCCGGTGCCCTCACCTTCTGCCTCGGTCTGGCGCCACCGCCATCCCTGGAGCGGCGACTGCCCCGCGCCCTGGCTCGCCTGCGGCAGGCGCTGGGCGGTCCGCCCTTGCCGCCATTCACGCCGCCGCCACTGCCGGCGCTGGCCGCCCCGGAGCTGGCACCCGGGCAGGCCTGGCGCGCGCCGGCGGAGGTTCTGCCGCTGGATCGCTGCGCCGGGCGTCTGGCCGCCGAACCGCTGTGCCCCTACCCCCCTGGCATCCCGCTGCTGCTGCCCGGCGAGCGGATCGATGCGGCGCGGCTGGCCTGGTTGCGGGAGCAGAGCCGCCTCTGGCCCGGGCAGATCCCTACCGATCTGCGGGTGATCCGCTGATACGGTTCTTCCTCCCCCATTGCGTCGGGCCCCATGACGGATCCCGGCCCCGCTCCAGCCCCTGCTGACGCCCCGATCCGTTGGGATTTCGTCACCCCGGGCCTCCCCGATGCCCTGTTCGAGGATGCGCCCGGCTTCAGCCCGACGCCGCTGGAGCTGCGGGTGATGCTGCTGGTGCATCTGCGGCCCCGGGCCGATTCGCTGGTGTGGGATGTGGGCGGCGGCACGGGTGCCCTGGCCCTGGAGATCGCCCGCCTGCTGCCGGCGGGGATGGTGCACACCCTCGAGCGCGATCCGGAGGCGATCGAGCTCCTCGAGCGGAACCGTCAGCGCTTCGGTATCGCCAACCTGCACATCCATGCCGGCCGGGCCCCGGATGATCTGGCGGCCCTGCCCCCCCACCCCGACCGCGTGTTGCTGGAGGTGGGCCGCCCGCTCGGCGATGTGCTGCGGGTGGTGTGGGAGGCCCTGCGCCCCAGTGGACGGCTGGTGATCAGCACCGCCAGCCTGGAGGGTCTGGTGGATGCCACCGACACCCTCGGCCAGCTCGGCGCCCGCGATGTGCAGGTGGTGCAGGCCACGGTGCATCGCATGCAGCGCCGCGGCAGCCAGGCCAAGCTGGCGGCGGCCGAGCCGCTGTTCATGATCGCCGCCGAACGCTGAGATTGATCCCCCTCCCCCCTTGAGCGCTCCCCCCCGCCCCCGCCGCACCGCCACCTCCCTGGCTCGCCTGGCCAGTGGCTGGGCCGCCGGCGGTTTCGGGGCGTTGGTGGTGGGGCTGGGCGGCTGGTGGTTCACGGTCGCCGTGGGGCTGATCGTGCACCTGGGATTGCGGGAGTTCTTCCGCATGGCCCAGTTCAAGGGCATCCGCCCCGCCACCAAGACCACGCTGGTGGCAGTGCAGCTGATGCTGTTCTCCACCCAGGCCGCCTCCAGTGGGGCCGGCTTCGGGGCCGATGTGGCGGCGGCCGTGCTGCCGGCCTCCGGGGCGGTGATCTGCGGCTGGCTGTTGCTGCAGCCTGTCACCGGCACGATCGCCGATGTGGCGGCTTCTGTGTTCGGCCTCTTCTATCTCGGCTTTCTGCCCAGCCATTGGATCAAGCTGCGCAACCTCCCGGATGGGGCGCTGGTGACCAATCTCTCGGCCCATGGCTGGACGGGCAGCGCCGGTCTGGCTCTCACCCTGCTGGCCTGCTTCCTGATCGTTGCCACCGACATCGGCAGCTATGTGATCGGCCGCCGGCTCGGGCGCCATCCGCTCTCGCCGATCTCCCCTGGCAAGACGGTGGAGGGGGCTGTGGGGGGGGTGCTCTGCGCGTTGGTTGTGGGGGCGCTGGGGGGGCAGTTGCTGGGCTGGCGGCTGGGTTGGTTGTTCGGCGGCGTGCTTGGGGCGGTGGTGGCGGTGTTCGCGCTCGTCGGTGATCTGACCGAGTCGATGATGAAGCGCGATGCGGGCCTCAAGGACTCCGGCGATGCCATCCCGGGCCATGGCGGGGTGCTCGATCGGATCGACAGCTATCTGTTCGTGCCGGCCGTTGTCTACACCCTGGTCACATTGGTGCTGCCCTGGCTGCAGCGGGGCTAGTGGTGCAGCCCTGCGCCCCTCAGGGCTGGATCGTGGCGCAGCCCATCAGCTCCAGCAGGCCAGCGCTCAGTGTTGCCGTTTCAATCCGGATCCCGGGATCCATCGGCAGCGCCATCATCAGGTCTTCCCCCACCGCGGCCACCGCCACGGTGCCATCGCGGGCCATCAGCTCGGTAACCCGTTCCACCGGGCAGTCGGCAGGTCCGGCGGGTTGGGCCTGCAGGATCAACTGGTTGGCCTCGATCCGCACACCGGCCAGGGGGCGGATCCCCAGCAGCCCCTCGGCCAGCTCATCGCCCAGCCAGTTCCAGTTCGGGTGGGCCAGCGACCGGTTCAGCCCCTCGCCGCTGAACAGGATCGCGCCCCGCACCACAAACGGATTCTCCAGTTCCAGTGTCTGTCGGCGCAGCAGGGCCCCCATCCGCACCCGCATCGCCTCGCCCCGCAGCCGCACCTCCTCAAGCTCGAGGTCCTGGTAGCGCACGCCGCGGGCCTCCACACGCACCCCTTCCAACCGCCCGCGCAGCAGCTGCAGCGCCGATCCCTCCAGGCGAATCTGCAGCGAGTCGATCGCCTGGCACTGCTGGCGCACCCAGAATTCCAGGCCGCGACAGAGCAAACCCAGCACCGGCCCCGAGTCGGCGGCGGCCGTCTCGGAGCATTCCGGGCCGACGGGATCGGGGGCCATGGCGGCGAGGCGTCGACTGCGGCCGTCCTACCCCATCCTCAGCCCCACTGGCGCAGCAGATTGGCGTGGCAGCGGCAGAGCAGGTCGAATTCCTCGCTCTTGCCCTCGCGGGCGAACAGGGAGCGCCGAGCCGTGTCGAGCTCGAACAGCAGCTCGCGCTGCTCGGCGCTGCGCACCCGGCTCTCGATCCAGCCCACGGCCACCAGCCGTTCGCCCTGCTGCACCGGCTCCACCCGGTGCAGCAGGGTGCTGGGATACACGAATGCCTGCCCGGCGGGCAACCGCCAGACCTCCTCCCCCTGGGGCCGATCCAGCACCAGCGCGCCACCCTCGTACTCGGCGGGGTCGCTCAGAAACAGGGTGAACGAGAGGTCGGAGCGGCCGCCGGCCATGTAGGCGTTGTCGATGTGGCGGCCGTAGCTGTCGCCGGGGCCCATGCGGCTGAACAGCAGTCCGTGCAGGCGCTGCGGCAGGGCCGCGGCTTGCAGCAGGGGGTGCTCCAGCAGCTGCCGCTCCAGGGATTGCCGCCACTGCTGATGCAGGGGGGAGTCCCGCTCCAGCTGGCGGTTGCGTTTGACGCTGCGGGCGTGCCAGCCGGCGGTGGCGGAGCCGTCGCGCCAGGGGGCATCGGCGGCGAGAAGGGCCTGCCGCAGGGCCTCCAGCTGAGCGGCCTCCAGCAGGGATTCGAGAACGAACTGCATCGCGGTGGCCGCAGGCTGGCGCAGGAGCCTATGGGATCGGCAGCGGCGCCGATCCCCCGCCACAATGGCTGGTGCTTTGCTTCTGAGCGCATGGCCCGCACCAGCCTTGCCCTGTTTCTCGCCAGTGCCAGCCTGATCGCTGCCCTGGGCGGTTGCGGTGGGGAGGGCTCTGAAGAGAAGCGTGCGCGGCCGGATGAGAGCGGCAGGCCCGGTGTGTCCGCCCCCCTGCAAGGCGAGGGCGGCGAAGGCGGCGAAGGCGAGGAGCAGGAACGCCGCGAGCAGGATTCTGAAGGGGGTGAGGGCGGCGAAGGCGGCGAGGGCTAGCCGGGGTTCCGGTCCAGCGCCGCCTCCAGGGTGCGCAGGCGGCGGGCATTCACGCCCAGATCCGAATCGCCAAGCCGGGATCGGGAGCAAGCTTCCAGCACGCCGCGTCCCGCATCTGCGTGCAGCTCAAGATCGTCGACGAAGCCGAAGACGCGGCTGGTGACTGTGGCGTGCAGGTAATCGGTGCGCGTGTCCACCAGAGCGACCCCCTCCAGCGCCAACACCGCCGGCAGCAGGCGGGCCAGGGCCTTCTGCGGATCGGGCACCGGCCATACGGCCCGGCTGCAGTGGGCGGGGCTGGGGCAGGCCGCCAGCCGGCCGCCCTGCAGGCCCAGGTCCGCCGGCGGGGGGCCTTCGAGGTGCAGCAGGGAAGCGGCTGCCGTGGGCGGCCATAGCAGCAGCACCAGCGCCAGGGTCGTTACCAGGCACAGGCGGCGCAAGCTGCGGTGGAGGGGCGTGTGCAGGGTCATGCGGGGCAGGGAAGACGGTGCTCTAACCAGGTGCTGGCCACCAGCTCGGGGCGGTCGAGGTGGGGCAGGTGGCCGCAGCCCTCCACCTCGCGCAGCCGTTCCCCGAGCAGGGCCTGGGCCGCCCGTTTCTGGGGCGGGCGCAGGATGCGGTCCTGCCGGCCCCAAAGGGCGATCAGGGGCTGTGGTGGCAGCGGGTCGCCGCAGCCGGCGAAGCCACCGGAGCGGGCGAAGCGGCGCAGCGAGTCGGCCCAGCCCGGCGTGGCCAGATGCAGCGAGGCGATCTCCAGCTCTGCTGGGCCGATCGACGCCTCCGGATCGGCGAAGGCGCTGCGGCAGAGGCCGCGCCTCACTCCTGGCAGCGACAGCAGCCTTACGCCAAGGCCATCGAGCACCGGCGGCAGGGGCCGGGGCCGGCCATCGAGACCGGCGGGTGCCAGCAACAGCAGCTGCCCGATCCGCTGCGGCTGGCGGCGGGCCAGCTCCATCGCCACCGAACCGCCCATCGAGGCGCCGATCAGCCCCACGGGGCCTGGCTGGCTCTGCTCCAGCAGCTGCAGGAGACCCTCAAGGTGGCGTATCACCCCACTGGGTGCGTAGTCGCCTCCTTCGGGGCGAGGGCAGAAGCCGAAACCGTAGAGGTCGGGGATCAGCAGCCGGTGGTGCGGGGCCAGCCGGGGTGCGAGGCGCCGAAATTCGAGAAAGGAGCTGTCGAAGCCGTGCAGCAGCAGCAGCGGTGGCCCCTCACCGAGCACCGCTACCGGCCACTCGCCCCCCAGATCCGGCAACTCCCACCACTGAACCGCCGCCGCCAGGGAGCGGCCGAGCGGATCGAGCAGCTCGGCGGCGGCGCGCTCCACCAGGGCGCGTCCGGATGCGGGGGGGGACGGATTCACGAGGCCCGCAGTTCCGCGGTGGTGCTCACCAGGGCCGCCAGCAGATCGGTGGGGTCGACGCGGAAGGGCAGGTGGTGCAGATCGGATCCCTCGCGGCAGGCGAACCGGCAGGCCTGCTCCAGCTCCTGGAGACTGGCGCCGCCCAGGCCGAGCTGGGCCAGGCTCACCGGCAGGCCCAGTCGCTCGAACAGGGGCAGGAGCTGCCGCCTGGCCTGTTCCGCCAGGCGGTTGCCGCCCAGCTGTTCCTCAAGCCGCAGCTGCACGAGGATGCCGAAGCCCACCTTCTCGCCATGCAGGTGGCCGTGGCTGGCCTCCAGCTGGGTGAGGCCGTTATGGACCGCATGGGCGGCCACCGTGCGGCAGCGGGCTCCGCCGATGCCGCCGATCAGTCCGGCGCTGAGGGCGCAGGCATCGACCACACGGCCCCAGGCCTCGCCCCCCGGTTCGGCCAGGGCCGTCTCAGCCTCGAGCAGCAACTGGTCGCGCAGCACCCGGGCCATCTGCACGGCCTGCTGCACCAGCGCGTCGCCGCTGCTGGCGCTGCTGACCGAGGCTTCGTACCACTTGGCCATGGCGTCGGCGATGCCGCTGGCCAGGGTGCGGGGTGGCGCCTGGAGCACCAGGGTGTGGTCGAAGACCAGCAGCTCCGGGCAGCGCTCAAGGGCCACGTCGCCACGGAAGGCGCCGGAGGGGGAGTACAGGTTGGCCAGGGCCGTCCAGCCCGCGCAGGTGGCGGCGCTGGTGGGCACGGTGACGCAGGGAAGCGCGTGGCGATGGGCCAGAAGCTTGCCGGCATCGAGCACCTTGCCACCGCCCACCGCCAGCACCGCATCGGCCCGGAGCTCAGCGAGTTGGGCTGTCAGACCCTGCAGATCCTCCTCGCAGCAATCGTGCCGCAGTTCGCAGAACTGGGGCTGCAGGCCGGCAGCTCGAAGATCATCCGCGAGGCCGACCCGCAGTTCCGCGGTGGCTTCGCTGCGCCCGAGCAGCAGTGGGCGGCGGCAAAGGTTCGCAATGGTACCGAGGGCTTGCGGCCATGCGCCTGGGCCCCGCAGCACGGCAGCGGGGGAGATGGCGTGCTGCTGGAGGGGGACGGCCATGGGCCCAGGCTAGAACCCGTCGCCGCCTTGCTGGGAGCGCTGCAGGCGCTCAGGCCAGCCGGCGGCGGGCGGAGCCACCACGCCGGGGCAAGGCCATGCCGATCAGATCGACCAGGGGGGAGAGCAGGGAAAACTGGCCGGCAGCGCTGCTGCTGCCGCGGAAGAAGTTGTGCTTCCACAGTTCACTCTGACCGGCCCAGGGCCACCAGGGCTCTTCGTGGCGGGAGGCGAACTTGCGCAGTTGCTCCAGGCTCAGATCCAGACCCTCGTAGCGCATCAACTCCATCATTTCTTTCAGGCTTTGGCACTCGCTGAAGGCCTGCTGGAGCTCTTCGCTGTCGGCCACGGTAACTCCGAAGAAATAGAGGGGGTCGGCCGAGATCATTGGCGTGGCAGGCGATATGGCCACTATCAGAGCAGCTGGAGTTGCAGCGCTGGCTTTCCTTAGCTGTCTCTTCAGCATGGTTATCTCTTGCTGCGTGCAGCTTGCCTGCACTCGTTGCGAAGCCTTCGCAAAGCCAGACCGAACAGCGGCCATCCTTCGCATTTGCTAACGGGTTGCTTGCTGGTTGTCGCGGTGATTGTGGCGGCTATTCTCCCCAGTCGTCGTCCCGGAGGCGGGCCGACAAAAAAGGCCCGACGACTTCGCCGGGCCTTGGGCATGGGATGACGGGGCTCGGCTGGGGCTCAGGCGCCGGCGCCGGCGCCAGCGAGGGAGGGCACAGGGGCGATCAGGCCCTGTTTGCGGATCACCACCTGCTTGTTTTCGTCAACGTCGACGAGTGCGGCGTCGCCCTCGCCGATGCGGCCGGAGAGGAACTCCTCGGCCAGCGAGTCTTCGAGGAGGCGCATCACGGCGCGGCGCAGCGGGCGGGCGCCGTAGCTGGGGTTGTAGCCCTCCTCCACCAGCCGCTCTTTGAACGCTTCGGTGACCGAGAGATCGATCCCCTTATCGCGCATGCGGCCGAATACCTCGCGCAGCATGATTTCGGCGATCTCCTTGACCTCATCGCGGCTGAGCTGGCGGAAGACGATGATCTCGTCGAGGCGGTTGAGGAACTCAGGCCGGAAGTACTGCTTGAGCTCCTCGTTCACCAGCGAGCGGATGCGGTTGTACTGGGTTTCCTCCGCATCGCCACCGCCAAACTCGAAACCGAGGCCGCCACCGCCCTTCTCAATCACCTTCGAACCGATGTTCGAGGTCATGATGATGAGCGTGTTCTTGAAATCGACGGTGCGGCCCTTGGAATCGGTGAGGCGGCCGTCTTCCAGCAGCTGAAGTAGCAAGTTGAAAACGTCGGGGTGGGCTTTCTCGATCTCGTCGAACAGAACCACGGTATAGGGCCGACGCCTTACGGCTTCCGTGAGCTGGCCGCCCTCGTTGAAACCCACATAGCCCGGAGGAGAGCCGATCAGTTTGCTGACCGTGTGGCGCTCCATGAACTCCGACATATCGAGCCGGATCATGGCTTCCTCGCTGCCGAAGAAGTAGGCAGCCAGGGCCTTGGTGAGCTCGGTCTTGCCGACGCCGGTGGGGCCGCTGAAGATGAAGCTGGCAATGGGACGGTTGGGGTTCTTGAGGCCCACGCGCGCTCGTCGGATTGCCCGCGAGACGGCCTTCACGGCTTCGTCCTGGCCGATCAGGCGCTGGTGGAGGGTGTCCTCCATGTTCAGCAGCTTCACGGATTCGCTCTCGGTGAGCTTCTGCACGGGCACGCCGGTCCAGGAAGCCACGATCTGGGCGATGTCCTCCTCGGTGACGAGGGGGGTGCGCCCTCCGGCCTCGCCGGCCTCGGCCGCTTCCTCAGGCACCGCGAGGGCGGTGGCTGTTGCCGCTTCTTCGGTGGCGCCGGGTTCCTCCTCACGGCGGGCCTGCAGGATCGAGCGGAGCTGTTCGCGCAACTCCACTTCGCGGTCGCGCAGCTCGCCAGCCTTGGTGAAATCCTGCTCGCGAACGGCATCCTCCTTCTGCTTCTGCACCTCGCGCAGCTGCTTGTCGACCTCCTTGGCGGCCGGGGGCAGCTTGGAGTTGAGCAGGCGCACGCGGCTGCCGGCCTCGTCGATCAGGTCGATTGCCTTGTCGGGCAAGAAGCGGTCGGAGATGTAGCGATCGCCGAGGGTGGCGGCGGCCACGATGGCCTCATCGGTGATCTTGAGACGGTGGTGCTGCTCGTAGCGCTCGCGCAGGCCGCGCAGGATCTCGATGGTGTCTTCGACGGAGGGCTCGCCCACCATCACGGGCTGGAAGCGGCGTTCCAGGGCGGCGTCGCGCTCGATGTGCTTCCGGTATTCATCCAGGGTTGTGGCACCGATGCACTGGAGCTCGCCGCGGGCCAGGGCCGGCTTGAGGATGTTGGCGGCATCGATTGCGCCCTCCGCCGCACCCGCCCCGATCAGGGTGTGCACCTCGTCGATCACGAGGATCACGTTTCCGGCGGAGCGGATCTCCTCCATGATTTTCTTGAGGCGCTCCTCGAACTCGCCCCGGTACTTGGTGCCGGCCACCAGGAGGCCGATGTCGAGGGTGAGAACGCGCTTGTCCTCGAGGATGTCCGGCACATCGCCGGAGGTGATGCGCTGGGCCAGGCCTTCGGCGATGGCGGTCTTGCCGACGCCGGGCTCGCCGATCAGCACGGGATTGTTCTTGGTGCGGCGGCCGAGGATCTGGATCACCCGGTCGATCTCGTTCTGGCGGCCCACTACCGGGTCGAGCTTCGACTCCGAAGCCATCTGGGTGAGGTTGCTGCCGAACTCATCGAGGGTGGGCGTCTTGGTGGAGCCCTTACCGCCGCCGCCGGCGGCCACTTCAGCGGTTTCGCCCAGCATGCGGATGACCTGGGTGCGCACCTTGGCCAGGTCGACGCCCAGGTTTTCGAGCACCCGGGCTGCCACGCCCTCCCCCTCGCGAATCAGGCCCAGGAGCAGGTGCTCGGTGCCGATGTAGTTGTGGCCGAGCTGACGGGCCTCCTCGAGGGAGAGCTCCAGCACCCGCTTGGCGCGGGGGGTGAAGGGGATCTCCACGGCCACGAAGCCGGAACCGCGGCCGATGATCTTCTCCACCTCCACGCGGGCATCCTTGAGGTTGACACCCATCGACTTGAGGACCTTGGCGGCGACGCCGGTGCCCTCGCCGATCAGGCCGAGCAGGATCTGTTCCGTGCCAACAAAGTTGTGACCAAGGCGGCGGGCCTCCTCCTGGGCCAGCATGATCACCTTGATGGCCTTCTCGGTGAACCGCTCAAACATGGGCTGGGCCGACTGCAGGTGGCTCCAACCTATCAGGACTGAAGGGGTGGCGGTTGTCCGGTGGGCGACTGCGCACCCTGGTTGGTCAGATGCCTTGCCGCCGTTGGGGTCTGACTGATCTGCGGATACCTCAGGATCGCGAAATCGTTGTTGAATGCACTACAAATTATCGGTTTTCCGCACCGTTCCAGCCGGCCAGATTCAGCCATTCGATCAGGGCATCGTCGCCGTTGCGGTAGTAACCGCGACGGACGCCTGCGGTGCGGAAGCCTGTGGCGGCATACAGCGCCCGAGCCGCGGGGTTGCCGGCGGCCACCTCCAAGGTGGCCCGCTCCGCCCCCAGGGCCCGGCCCTGCAGGAGCAGGGCCGCCAGGGCCCGCCGCCCCAGGCCGCGACGGCGCCAGCCTGGCGCCACCGCCACCGCGGTGATGTGCAGCTCCTCCAGCACCAGCCAGCCGGTGGCCAGCGCCAGCAGTTCGTCGCCCTGGAACAAGCCCATGCCGGGCCGCTCGCCATCCTCAAGCTCCTGCCGCCACTGGGCTTCACTCCAGAGGCCCCCCAGGCTGGCGCGGTCGAGGGCCAGGCAGGCCGGCAGATGGGTGGGCTGCAGTGGCGCCTCCCGCAGCTCGTCAGGAACGGTTGCGTTCACGGGCACTGTTTAGCATCCAAAATCCCGAGCCCATTTGCGCACTTGCCATGGTGACGAGCGTCCAGCCTGCCGGCCACGGCCCTGCCCCCGGCGGCGTCGGCCTCGATCCCGCGCCGGCCGGGTGGGAGGCGTCGGGCCGGCCGTTCGAGGCGGAGCGCGATCCCCTCAGCCCTAACCGCAACCTCACGCCGCTCAGCACCCGTCTCGACCAGGACGAGCGGCTGAGCGTGGGCGGCTGCCGGCTCAGCGATCTGGCTCGCATCTACGGCACTCCCCTCTATGTGCTCGATGAGGCCAGCCTGCGGGCCGCCTGCCGGGCCTACCGGGAGGCCCTGGAGCGCCACTACCCCGGTTCCTCGCTGGCCCTCTATGCCTCCAAAGCCAACAGCTCCCTTGCCCTCACCGCCCTGGTGGCCTCCGAGGGGCTCGGCCTCGATGCGGTGTCCGCCGGAGAGCTGCTCACAGCGCTCCAGGGGGGCATGCCGCCGGAGCGGATCGTTCTGCACGGCAACAACAAGTCGCGCGAGGAGCTGGAGCTGGCGGTGGCCCGCGGCGTGACCGTGGTGGTGGACAACTGGCACGACCTGGAGCTGCTGGCCCAGGTGGCCCCCGCCGCGGGCCGGCCGGTGCGGCTGATGTTGCGCTTCACCCCCGGCATCGAGTGCCACACCCACGAGTACATCCGCACCGGCCACCTCGACAGCAAGTTCGGCTTCGACCCCGACCAGCTGGAGACGGTGCTGCGCCACCTGGCCGGATGCTCCTGGGCCTGGCTCGACGGTTTGCACGCCCATATCGGTTCCCAGATCTTTGAGCTCGACCCCCATCGCGACCTGGCCGGGGTGATGGCCGATGCCCTCGCCGTGGCCCGCTCCCTCGGCCACCCCTGCCGCGACCTCAACGTGGGCGGGGGACTGGGCATCCGCTACATCGCTTCCGACGACCCCCCCTCGATCGAGGACTGGGTGCGAACCGTGGCCACCGCCGTGGCCGAGGCCTGCGCCAGCCGCTCCCTGGAGCTGCCCCGCCTGCTTTGTGAGCCGGGCCGCTCCCTGGTGGCGCCGGCGGGGGTGACCCTCTACAGCGTGGGCAGCCGCAAGGCGATCCCCGGCCTGCGCACCTACGTGTCGGTGGATGGGGGCATGAGCGACAACCCCCGGCCGATCACCTACCAATCGCAGTACACGGCCCTGCTCGCCGACCGCCCCCTGGCTCCAGCCGAGGAGCTGGTCACGGTGGCGGGCAAGCACTGCGAATCCGGCGATGTGCTGCTGCGCGACGTGCAGCTGCCCGAGGCCCGCTCCGGCGATGTGCTGGTCGTGTTTGGCACCGGTGCGTACAACGCCTCGATGAGCTCCAACTACAACCGCATCCCCCGACCGGCAGCGGTGCTGGTCCACGACGGTATGGCCGATCTTGTGCAGCGGCGCGAGCAGCCGGAGGATCTGCTGCGCTACGACGTGCTGCCAGCCCGGCTCGGCCCGGTAGAATGAGTTCGAGGCATTTGCCGGCCCTGCCGGTCGCCTCGTGACCCTGGTCTTCCCGTTCCGCATCCGCGGACGTTCCCCCGTCGCCGCCGTGCAGGCCCTCCATAGCTGGCTGCAGAGTTTCGACTGGCGCTTGCCGCTCGATCTCCTGGCGGCCACCGGCCTCGGCATGCTGGTGCTCGCCCGCATCACCGAGCCACGCAGTTTCTGGCTGCTGCGCGGCTATCTGTTCCTGGTGGCCCTGGCCTGGGTTGTGCAGCGCACCGCCGTGCTGCCGCTCACCAGCAAGCTGGTGGATGCTTTGGTGATGGCCTGCAGCCTGGCGTTGGCCGTGTTGTGGCAGGGGGAGCTGCGGCGGGTGATGGAGCTGCTCGGAACCGGCCGTCTCGGGGTGCTGTTCACCGACCGCCGCCGCGATCCCCTGGCCAGCGGCGCCGTGAGCGTGCTCACGGAAGCCGCAGGTCGTCTCTCGCAGGCCCGGCGCGGGGCCCTGATCGTGCTCGACCTGGGCAGTGACCTGCGGCCGGAGGATTTCCTCAACCCCGGCGTGAAGCTCGACGCCCACCTGTCGGTGGACCTGCTGCTCAACCTGTTCGCCATCGACACCCCTCTGCATGACGGGGCGGTGCTGGTCCGCAAGAACCGCATCGTGGCGGCCGGCGTGATCCTTCCCCTCTCCCGGCAGGGTCTGAACCGCTATGGAACCCGCCACCTGGCGGCCCTCGGCCTGAGCGAACGCCACGACCACTGCCTCTGCGTGGTGGTTTCGGAAGAGACGGGGACCCTTTCGCTGGCCTGCCAGGGCAAGTTGGAGCGGCCGATCACCAGCAGTCGTCTGCACGATCTACTCACCGAATCGCTGGCGGCCGTGCCGGCAGGTCGTAGCGTGGCTCCGGACCCGCCGGAAATCCGCGGATGAGTCGCGCCCTGGCGACCACACCCTCCCTCTCGCGTCAGCCCCTCCCGCCCCGGCTCGATCCCGACCGGCTGCCGGGTCATGTGGCGGTGATCATGGATGGCAACGGCCGTTGGGCCCGTCAGCGCGGCCTGCCGCGGGTGATGGGCCACCGGGCCGGCGTGGAGGCCCTCAAGCGCACGCTGCGCCTCTGCAGCGACTGGGGCATCGGCGCCCTCACCGCTTACGCCTTCTCCACCGAGAACTGGACCCGGCCCGGAGAGGAGGTGACCTTCCTGATGACCCTGTTCGAGCGGGTGCTGGCCCGCGAGCTGGAGGGGCTGATGCGCGAGCAGGTGCGCATCCGTTTCCTCGGGGAGCTAGAGCAGCTGCCCCGCGGTCTGCAGGCGCTGATCGCGGACGCCACCGCCCGCACCGCCGCCAACAGCGGCATCCACTTCAACGTGTGCACCAACTACGGCGGCCGGCGCGAGCTGGTGCGGGCCGCCCGGCGCCTGGCGGAGCAGGTGGCCGCCGGGGCGCTCGATCCGGCCGCGATCGATGAAACGCGCTTCGCCGCCGAGCTGCACACCGCCGGTGAAGCCGATCCCGACCTGCTGATCCGCACCAGCGGCGAGCACCGCATCAGCAACTTCCTGCTCTGGCAGCTGGCCTACGCCGAGCTGCACATCACCGAGGTGCTCTGGCCCGATTTCGACGTCGCCGCCCTGGAGGCGGCTCTGCTCGACTACCAGGGCCGTTCCCGTCGTTTCGGAGGCGTCGACCCCGTCCAATGATCACCCGCCACGACTGGAGCCGCGAGGAGATCGAGGCGCTGCTGGCGCTGCCGCTGGTGGATCTGCTCTGGCAGGCCCAGACGGTGCACCGCGCCGCCAACCCCGGCTACCGGGTGCAGCTGGCCTCGCTGCTCAGTGTGAAGACCGGCGGCTGCGAGGAAGACTGCGCCTACTGCCCCCAGTCGCTGCACAACAGCAGCGATGTGACGGGGCGCCCGGAGCTGGAGGTGGAGCCGGTGCTGGCGCGGGCGCGGGCGGCCCAGCAGGCCGGCGCCCATCGCTTTTGCATGGGCTGGGCCTGGCGCGACATCCGCGATGGTGCTCCGTTTGAGGCGATGCTGGAGATGGTGCGTGGCGTGCGGGCTCTGGGCCTGGAGGCCTGCGTCACGGCCGGGATGCTCACCGACCACCAGGCCGAACGGCTGGCCGAGGCGGGCCTCACCGCCTACAACCACAACCTCGACACCAGCCCCGAGCACTACGCGCAGATCATCAGCACGCGCACCTACCAGGAACGGCTGGAGACCCTGGAGCGGGTCCGCCGGGCGGGAATCACGATGTGCTGTGGTGGCATCATCGGCATGGGCGAGAGTCTCGCCGACCGGGCTTCGCTGTTGCGGGTGCTCGCCACGATGGACCCGCACCCCGAGAGTGTGCCGATCAACGCCCTGGTGGCGGTGGAGGGCACGCCGCTGCAGGAGCGTCCCCCGGTGGATCCGCTCGATCTGGTGCGGATGGTGGCCACCGCCCGCATCCTGATGCCCCACTCCCGCGTGCGGCTCAGCGCCGGGCGGGAGGGCATGAACCGCGAGGCTCAGATCCTCTGCCTGCTGGCCGGGGCCGATTCGATCTTTTACGGCGACACGCTGCTGACCACCGGCAACCCTGACGTGGAGGCCGACCGGGCGCTGCTGGCGGCGGCGGGGGTGAGCGGCTGGGACGCCGCCGTGGCTGAGAGGGCTCGGCAGGAATGCTGCGGTTGATGGGGGATCCCCCAGTGGCAGCCACGGCCGTCCAGGTGGCGGCCTTCTATCGCTTCAGCGCCATGGCCGATCTGAAGGCCCTGCGGGAGGAGCTGCAGCAGCTGGCGGCGGCGGCCGCGGTGCGGGGCACGATCCTGCTGGCGGATGAGGGTGTGAACGGCACGATCAGCGGGCCGGAGCCGGGCGTGCAGCAGCTGCTGGCGCGGCTGCGCCGCTGCCCGGGCCTGGCGCCGCTGGAGGCCAAGCTGAGTTGGGCGCCGCAGCAGCCGTTTCATCGGCTCAAGGTGCGGCTCAAGCGCGAGATCGTGACGATGGGCTGCCCCACGGTGAAGCCCGCCGAGCAGGTGGGCACCTATGTGCCGCCACAGCAGTGGGAGGCGCTGATCCGCGACCCCGACACCCTGGTGATTGACACCCGCAACCGCTACGAGGTGGCGATCGGCAGCTTTGCGGGCGCGATCGATCCAGGCACCGACAGCTTCCGTGAGTTCCCGGCCTGGGTGGAGCGCGAGCTGCGGCCGCTGGTGGCCGAGCGGCGGCCGAAGGCGATCGCCATGTTCTGCACCGGCGGCATCCGCTGCGAGAAGAGCACCGCCTATCTGCTGCAGCAGGGCTTCGCCAACGTGCACCACCTGCAGGGCGGCATCCTGCGCTACCTCGAGGAGATGCCCGAGCAGGGCAGCAGCTGGCGAGGAGAGTGCTACGTGTTCGATCAGCGGGTGAGCGTGAACCACCGGCTGGAGCCAGGCCGCACCACCCTCTGTCACGCCTGCGGCCTGCCGCTGGCCCCGGAGGACCGCGAGCACCCCGCCTACCGGGAGGGTGTGAGCTGCCATCACTGCCTCGATCGCTTCAGCGATGCCGATCGCGCCCGTTTCGCCGAACGGCAGCGGCAGATGGAGCGGGCCCGCGGCCGTGGCGAGCTCCATGTGGGGGCGCCGATGCCGCAGCGGTGATTCTTTACAGCTTCCGGCGTTGCCCTTTCGCGATCCGGGCGCGGCTGGCCCTGGCGGCCGCCGCTTGGCGGCCGGGCCGGGATCTGGAGTTGCGCGAGGTGGCCCTGGCGGCCAAGCCGCCCGAGCTGCTGGCGGCGTCCCCGCGCGGCACGGTGCCCGTGCTGGTGGCGCCCGATGGCCAGGTGGTGCCCGAGAGCCTGGCGATCATGCGCTGGGCCCTGGAGCGCGCCGACCCGCAGGGCTGGCTGGCGGGCTGGGACCCGGCGGCGCAGCAGGCGATGGAGGCGCTGATCGAGGAGAACGATGGCCCCTTCAAGCACCACCTCGATCGCCACCGCTACCCCGAGCGGTACGCGGGCGAGCCTGGCGGCGACCATCGCGGCGAGGCCCTCGCCATCCTGCGCGCCTGGGAGCGGCGGTTGCGAGCCGGCGGCTGGCTGCTGGGGGATCGGCCGAGCCTGGCGGACTGGGCCCTGCTGCCGTTCGTGCGGCAGTTCGGCCTCACGGAGCCGCCGGGCTGGGCGGCGGCGGCAGGTCTGGAGGCGTTGCAGGGCTGGCTGGATCGCTACGCGGAATCCGCTGCCCTGGCTGCCGTGATGGAGCCCCCCTGGGGCCTGCGCCGCAGCTGGCGTTCGCCCCGCTGGATCTATCACCTGGCCCTGGCAGGCGACTGGGCTGCGGCCAGGGCCACCGGCGAGTACCGCATCTCCACCCGCGGCCTGACGCTGGAGCAGGTGGGCTTCCTCCATGCCTCCTCCGCCCACCAGATCGCGGCCACCCACCAGCGCTTCTACGCCGACGCCGGCCCGCTCAGGCTGCTGACCATCGACCCGCACCGTCTGGCGGCCCTGGGGCTGCCGCTGCGGGCGGAGGCGGCTCCCGGCAGCGGCGAGCTGTTCCCGCATGTTTATGGTGCGCTGCCGCTGGAGGCGGTGCTGCAGGTGGAGGCCTATCCATGAGCGAGCCGCAGGCTGCCGAGCAGGCGGCGCTGCCCAGCCTGGCGGCGATCGAGCAGCGTGCCGCGGCGAGGGGTCTGCTGCTGCGGCTGCAGGTGCGCGAACGGCTGGGGCTGCGCACGCTGCGGGTGGTGGTGGCCCGGCCGCGGCCGGGGCAGCCGCCGCTGCTGCTCGGGGAGCTCAAGGGCTGGGCCCTGCCCACCGCCAAGGGCCTGAGGCTCGACACGATGCGCGTCCAGGGCGCGGACACCGCCGCCGTGGGACCGCTGATCTGGGCCGCCACCTTCGCCTGGGCCCTGGAGGCCACCCCCTGCCGCCGCGCCACCCTGCTGGCGATCCGCGACAGCGAGGCCCAGCACCGGCGGCTGGTGCGCTATTTCCAGCGGCTGGGGTTCGCGCCGGTGCGCGAGCTGGGTGCGGCTGCCATCGATCTGCCGCTGCGGTTGGTGTGGGGCGGCGCCGGGCTGTTGATGGAGGGGGAGTGCGCGGAGGGGCTGCGGCTTAGCGCCGCCCAGTTGGCGCGCCGCTGAGTCGGCGGGGGCACGGCGGCGCGATGCGGTGGCGTGGTGCTGGCCTGCGCCTTAGCCCTCGCCCGCGTGGTAGCTGCTGCGCACCAGCGGGCCGGAGCGCACCTGCGCGAAGCCGAGCTCGCGGGCGATCCCCCCCAGCTCCTCGAACTCCTCCGGCCGCCAGTAGCGGGCCACGGGGATGTGGGCCAGGGAGGGCCGCAGGTACTGGCCGAGGGTGAGGCGCTGGCAGCCGGCCGCCCGCAGGTCGCCCAGCGTGGCCACCACCTCCTCGAAGCTCTCGCCCAGACCGAGCATCAGGCCGCTCTTGGTGGGAATCGTCGGCGCCAGCTCCCGCGCCGCCGCCAGCAGGGCCAGCGAGCGGCGGTAGGTGGCGCCGCGGCGCACCTCCCCCTGCAGCCGCTCCACCGTTTCCAGGTTGTGGTTGAAGCACACCGGTTCGGCCGCCAGCACGCTGGCCAGGCGGCGGCGCTGGGCGGCGACCCCCTCGGCCTCGTCGCGGTGGCCGCCCCAGAAATCCGGGGTGAGCACCTCAATCGCCACGCCTGGATCGCGCTGGCGGATCGCCGCCATCGTGCCCGTGAACAGGCCGGCGCCATGGTCGTCGCGGTCGTCGCGGGCGACGGCGGTGAGCACCACGTAGCGCAGGCCGAGGTTCTGCACCGCCTCCGCCACCCGCTCGGCCTCCTCCGGGTCGAACGGGGCGGGCGCCTGGCCCTTCTCCACCTGGCAGAAGGCGCAGCTGCGGGTGCAGACCGGACCGCCGAGCAGGAAGGTGGCGGTGCCGGCGGCGTAGCACTCGCCCCGGTTCGGGCAGCGCCCCTCCTCGCAGATGGTGTGCAGCCGCTGGCTCCTCACCACCCCCTGCACCGTCTCCAGTGCCGAGGCGTTGCCCAGCGGCGTGTGCAGCCAGGCCGGCAGGCGCTCGGCGGGGGGAATCGAGGAGTAGCGGCTGGGGCGGGTGCTCATCGGCTCAGGCGGTTCATTCGACCGGACGGCGGCCCTCCAGGGCCCGGGCCAGGGTGACTTCGTCGGCATATTCCAGCTCGCTACCCACCGGCAGGCCGTAGGCGATGCGGCTGACGGTGGTGAAGGGGCGCAGCAGCCGGGCCAGGTACAGGCTCGTGGTGTCGCCCTCGACGCTGGGGGTGAGGGCCAGGATCACCTCGCTGGCATTCTCCCGGCTCACCCGCTCCACCAGCGGCTGGATCTGCAGCAGCTCCGGCCCCACCCCGTCCATCGGCGAGATCAGGCCGCCGAGCACGTGGTAAGCGCCCCGGAACTCATGGGTGCGCTCCAGGGCCAGCAGGTCGCGCGAATCGGCCACCACGCAGATCACGCCAGTGTTGCGTTCCTCGTTGCGGCAGATCTCACACAACGGATCGGCGGAGAGGTGAAAGCAGCGGCGGCACTGGCCCACCTGGCTGCGGGCGGCGAGCAGGGCATCGGCGAAGGCGCGGATCTGCTCCTCCGGCTGGCGCAGCAGGTGCAGGGCCAGCCGCTGGGCGGTGCGCGGCCCAATGCCCGGCAGTCGCTCGAACTGGTCGATCAGGCGGGCCAGGGGTCGGGTGAAGCCGCTCAGCGATCCGGGGCAGATGGGGGCGATCCTGGCAGGGGCAGGGCCAGGCTGCGGTTCCGGTGGGGGCCCGGGGCGAGAATGGCGCCAGATCCGGCCTTGCCATGCTCCTGCCGCTCCGCGCCCCCCGCCCCGACGCCGCGCCGGTCGGGGCGCCCACCCTCCCGACCGGCGCGCGGCGGCGTGCCTGGTCGCTGCCCCTCTGCGGGCTGCTGCTGGCGCTGGTGCTGGTGGGCTGCAGCGCCGCGGCGGCGGGCCTGCAGTCGTTCCAGAGCCCCGACGGCCGCTACGCCTTCCTGTACCCCACCGGTTGGACGCGGGTGCAGGTGCAGGACGGCCCCCAGGTGGTGTTCCACGACCTGATCAACAGCGACGAAACCCTCAGCCTGGTGGTGTCGGAGGTGGAGAAGGGCAACAGCCTGGAGGATCTCGGCAGTGCCGTGGCGGTGGGCGAGCGGCTGCGGCGCACCGTGATCGCCCCTGAAGGCAGCGGTCGCCAGGCCGAGCTGGTGGAGGCCCGGGAGCGCGACCAGAACGGCCGCACCTACTACGACCTGGAATACACCGTGCATCTCGCCGACCGCGACCGCCATGAGCTGGCCACGGTGGTCGTCGACCGGGGGCGCCTCTACACCTTCGCGGCCAGCACCAACGAGGTGCGCTGGCCGCGGGTGCAGGAGCTGTTTGCCCGCGTGATCGGCTCCTTCTCGCTGCTGATCTGAATGGGGGACGCCGACGCGGGCGTCGGCATCGTCGGCGGCGGGCTGGCCGGGGCGCTGCTGGCCCTGGCCCTGCGGGAGCGGGCCGTGCCTGTGCTGCTCCTGGAGGCCGCAGACGGCGCCAGCGCCACCGACCTCAGCTACGGGGTGATTCCGGGCATCCCCCTCGATCCCTCCCCCCTGGCGCGGCGCGCGGCCGGGGCGGCCCGCATCTGGCAGGCACTGCAGCGCCGCCATGGCGATCTGGGCTGGCAGCCGCGCCGGTCCTTGCCCCTGCCCCTCTCCCAGGTCGACACGGTGCGGCTCAAGGAGCGGCTGGGGCCGGTGTTGGCCGCGGCTGGGGTGGAGCAGCGGCGGGCGCGGGTGCTGGCACTGGTGCCCGGCAGGGATCGCTGGGCGCTGGCGCTGGAGGGCGGCGACCAGATCGCTCCGGAGCGGCTGGTGTTGGCCGCCGGGGCGGGCTGTCTGGCGCTCGCCGCTGAGCTGCCTGCGGCGCTGGGCATGAGCTGGGCGGGCGTGCTGGCGCTGCCCCCTGCTGCCGCTGGGGCGCCCTATCCGCTGAAGCTGCCAGCCCGGTTCACGCGCCTCGCCCTGGAGGGGCGCGCCCGGGCCCTGCAGCAGCCGGCCTGGGTGGTGGATGCCGGTCTGGTGCCCTGGGGCGCTGGCGGTCTGCTGGGGCAGCTCAGCTGGCTGGCGCCAGCCGGCGCGGTCTCGGGGGGGCCCGATCCGGCGCAGGCGGAGGGCTGGCTGCGCCATGCGCTCGCCGCCGCTCCCGCGCCGCTGGCGGCCCTGGCGGCAGCCAGCGGCGACTACCGGCAGGTGCCGGTGGCCTTCAGCCGCCACGGCCTTCCCCTGGCCGGCCGCCTGCTGGGGGGCGTGTGGCTGTTCAGCGGTTTCCGTGGCGCCTTCGCCCAGGTGCCCGTGTTGGCGCCCCTGCTCGCGGCGGCCCTGGCGGCGCCCGCCGCTGAAGCGGCCGCCGCCGAGCGGGAGCTGCGGCAGCTGGGGGTCTGGCCCGCGCTCAGGGCGGCGGGCTGAGGGCCGTCGCTGGCAGCAGTTCGCGCAGCCGCCGCACCACAAGGCCAAGCAGTTCTCGCCGAGGGCCAACGCACGTCGCCTGGCCGCACGTTCGGGTTGGCACGGGATAGCCGCTGCGCAGTAGACAGGGAGATTGCCAGCAACAGATTGGCGATCAGTACCGGTTGGCGCTCAGTGCCGACTGTCGGTTCCGTGGCGATTTCTAGGAGTTTGCGGAAAAACCGCCCAAATCGGCGCGTTTCTCCCACCAGCGCGAGATGGACAGGCTGATTGATGCGTTTCTGTGGCTCAGTCCACCTGTTTGCACCGATTCGGTGCGTTGGAGCTCTCTTGAGGCCATCGCCTGG
>JBKDSQ010000066.1:0-4768 GCA_046340895.1 Synechococcaceae cyanobacterium
GCTGCCGTTGCCGGATGGGGAGCAGCTGGAGCTGGTGGTGGTGGAGGGCGGGGAGCAGGTGATCGGATCGCCAGAGACGGAGGCCGGCCGTGATGTGTACCCCCGGTTCCGCCAGAAGTGCGAGGGGGTGAACGTGGAAGCCCAGCGCCCGGTGAACCTGAAGGCTTTCGCCCTGGTGCGCCATCCGCTCAGCCAGGCCCAGTGGCGTGCCGTTGCCGCCCTGCCACAACAGGAGTTCGCCATCAGCCCCACCCCCGGCACCTACGAGGCCAAGGGCCTGTGGGAGAGCTACGCCCAGCCCAGGGGCCTGGCGGTGGAGAGCGTGAGCTGGGACGACTGCCAGGAATGGCTGGGGCGGCTGAACCGCTGGCTGGTGGAGCAGTGGCCGCAGCAGGGCGGCCAGGGTGAGGCCCCCCAGCTGGGCTTGCCGAGCGAGAGCCAATGGGAGGCCGCTTGCCGCGCCGGTTCAGGCACACCCTTCCACTTCGGCGACACGCTCGATGCCAGCTGGGCGAATTACAACGGCAACTACACCTATGGCCCAGGCCGCAAAGGTGCCTACCGCCAGCGGCCGGTGCCGGTGGGTTTCTTTGGTCTGGTGAATCGCTGGGGCCTGGCCGAGATGCATGGGCAACTGATGGAGTGGTGTGCCGATCAGTGGCACCGCAGCCCAATTCGCGAGGACCTCACTCAACGGCGTGGCTGGTTTCGAGACGGCGGAACGACACAGGAGCTGTTGGATGGCAGAGCCGTTGAGGGGCCCGACCGTGGGCTGGCAGAGGTACCCCAGGAACAACAAATGAGGCTGCTGCGCGGGGGCTCGTGGTTCAACTTTCCGCTCTTCGCCCGCGCCGCCTTCCGGAACGGCTACCACCCGGTCAATGTCTTCACCTTCGTTGGCGTCCGTCCCGGCTGCTTCTCCCCCCCAGGCTCCCTTCTTGGTTCTTGAGCCCTTTTGCCCTTTGCCCTTGGGCTGTTGGTTTTGCCCTGGCTGTTGGGTTTGCTGGCCGTTGGCTGCTGCGGGATGGCGCCGCAGGCGCCTCGAATGATTTTTGATGTCGCTCCACCCATTCCCCTCTGATGCGGGCATAGGTTGCGGTGGAGGGCGGGTCGCCCAGCTGCTGCGCGGGGGCTCGTGGATCAACAATCCGCACAACGCCCGCGCCGCCTTCCGGAACAGCAACCACCCGGACAATGTCAACACCAACGTTGGCGTCCGTCCCGGCTGCTTCTCCCCCCCAGCACCCTTCACCGTCAGAGCCGCTGGAAGGGATTCCAGCGGGAGTACCCGAAGGGTCCAGACCCGCTCCGGTGATCGGCGGCCACGCCGCACGATCCGCACAACCCCGGCCCACTGCCCCATGGCCCCAGACCTGGGCTGCCTGGTGGGCTTTTGTTGGGCGCTCACACCCACCACACCGCACACGCGCCATGGGCGGCCTGCAGCTCCCGCGCCCGCCGTAGCGCCGCGGAGCGCACCACCAACCGGCAGCGGGCTGAGGGGGGGGCTGAGCGATCGAGCACCCAGATCCGCACCCAGCGGCGATCCACCCCAGGCGGCTGGAGCTCAATGCCGATGGAGAGAGGGGAAGCCATGGGAAACCGGGAAGGGCAGGGCCCCAACGCCCCCACCGGGGGCAATTACTGCCACGGCCGACCCGGTTCCCCTGCCTCCCCTCTGGCTGCTCCTGGGCCGCCTGTCCCTGCAGTGGCCGCTCGATGGCTGCGGCGTCCAAGCGAACGTCCACGGAAAACGGGGCCCCGCAGGGCCCCGCTAAGTGGCGGCCCCTGGCCGCTCACAGCACCGAAACCGTGCCGATGTGGCGTGCCTGAAGCTTGCGGGCCACCGAGAGGGCGGTGAGCAGGGGCATCAGGCGCGGCTTCTGGAAGGGCTTGCCGCGGCGGCCGATGGGTACCGTGATGCGGGGCTCTGACCAGGCTTTGCTGCTGCCGGGATAGACGTGCACAAGCACCTGGCGGACCGGGCAGCAGAGGGCGGAGGAGGCCATGGCTGGATGGCGAGGAACACCGACCCCACGCCCCGCCGCAGCGGCCGTGCCAGGGCGCCACAGGCGCTCGCGTCAGCCCTGGCGGGGCCGAGGTGGTGGGGCATTGCTGGGTGAGGGCCTCGCCATCGCCGTGGCTCGATCCGGGGTTGCTGGATCTCCTGGGGGTGCTGGGTTCCGGCGGAGTGCTGGCTGAGCCCCGCGTCACGGGTCAGGGTGCCGGGGGATTTGTCGGCTGGGGCCGACGGCTCGCGACGCCCCTGCTTTTCTGGGAAGAAGTTGTCAGGGTTGGGCCAAGGAGCTGGAACGGCATCTAGAATGGAAACATGAGCCTGCTTGAGCGGATATCGATTGACCCAGCCGTTCGGTTTGGCAAGCCCTGCATTCGGGGTACACGGCTCACAGTTGGCGAGGTTTTAGGAGCATTGGCAGCCGGTACAACAGAAAGCGAGCTGCTTCTGGATTTTCCCCAGCTCTGTCACGACGACGTGCTTGCCTGCTTCGCCTTTGCCGCAGAACGTGAACGGCGTTTGATGGTTGCCGTCAACACGGACTGATGTTGACCCTGTTGCTCGACGAGAACCTCTCTGAACGGCTCCTTCCTTTCCTTCTCGATCGTTTCCCGGATTCACGGCATGTCCGGCAACTTGGCTTTGGCGGTGCGTCAGATAGGGACATCTGGTCCTATGCGCGTGAAAAGGATTGCATCCTTGTCACCAAAGATGAGGACTTCATCCGACTAAGTATTAGCCTGGGCCACCCACCCAAGGTCGTCTGCCTGGCGATCGGCAATGCCAGCAACGAAAAGACAGCTTCTCTTCTCATGCAGTCCGTTGGGGTGATCCAACAGTTCGCAGCCAATCCAGAGACAGGTTTTCTTGTGCTTCAGGCCATCTGATCCCTGATGGGCCCACCGAGGGCCTGGCGGTGCATGAGCTGCTGGAGCGCCTGATGGCGGTACTTGACGAAACCAGCCCCGACGGGGGCATCTGAGCTCCCGTGGATCCGTGAGCACCGCAACCGTTGGCGAAAAGGTGAGGCCCCGCGGCCTCCCCAAGCGCCCTCAGTAGGGCAGCAGCTCCCGGAGCTCCGGATTCACCGGCACCACCGGGGCGGATTGCTGTCTCTCAAAGAGCTCCTGATCCACCAGCTCCCCCAGCCGGGGCAGGCATTTGGAGCAACAGGCCTCACTGAGCGCCAGAGGCGGCGATGGGCATGGGCGTGGGAGCGGACGAGCGTGAAGGCCATCACTGGCGCAGCGCAGGACCCTCCCCAGCGGCGGGGCGGGGTCAAGGACACGCAACGCGGGCCTGGCCCGATCCTTAGGAATCAACAGAAAAGCTGGGAGTACTTGCGCAAACGACCATTGACCTGCGTCAACGCAGTGAGGATGTCCAGGGTACGGCTCAACAGTTGACATCTGCATTGCGTTCGCCAAATGTTAAAGGCCAATGGGGTGAGGTAAACCTTCGCCGCATTCTCGAGCTTGTGGGCTTGATAAGCTATTGCGACTTTGACCAGCAGGTACACGTGGGAACCGACGAAGGTGCCTATAGGCCTGATTGTGTGATTACGATTCCTGGTTCGCGCAGATTGATCGTCGACTCCAAGTCCCCAATCGAGAGTTATCTCGATGCACTCAACGCGACAGATGAATCCACGAGAGAAGCTGCGCTCAAGGAGCATCTGCGAAGAGTTCGTAACAACGTTGCTCTTTTAAGCAAAAAGGACTATGCTGGTAGGCTTGGCACACTTGGTCAGGTAGTCGACGGCGTGCTGCTATTTATTCCAGTTGAATGAGCATTGTCCATGGCATTGGAACGAGGTCCGCAACTACTTGAATACGCATTTGGCAAAATATAATTCTCACATTTCCAACCAGTCTCCTTGCGATCCTTAAAGGGCTGGCAATGACCGCCCAGCAGGCAGAGATTGCCAAGAATATTGAGGAGATCAAGAGCAATGCAGTCGAGCTCCACAAAAGATTCCTTGTATTTGTTGATAAACCGAATACAGTGGGAACTAGCCTTTCGAGGCTCAACAGAAGCTTTAATGATGCGGTCGGCTCGGCGCAGAGTCGTTGGCTACCCCAGGGGCGTCGTTTTGCTGAACTTGCAGGGCAGAATTCAGAGCCAAGAATACCTGAGGTAGTGGAGGACAGTGTTAGAGAATTAATCAGTGGCGAGGGCTAAGTTTTGCAGAGCCAAAATACGGTCACGAGGTTGCCTTACTGAGACAGCCGGCCAAACCCCATCACCACCGACGGCTGAATCGGCCGCAACTGTTGGGCTGTGGCCTCCAGAAAGGCCACCAGGATCGTGATCAGCAGGATGTAGTCGCGCAGGGCGGGATCAAGGGGCCGGCCGTCGGCGGCGGGCTGGCGATCCAACACCGTCTCCAGTGGAGCCCAGAGCGGATTGACGCGGGCGGCGTCATAGGCCTGGGCCAGTCGACTGGCATGGGCGGAATCGGCAAGTGAGGCTGAATCGGTGGAGTGCGCGAAGGCATTGCGCACCCGCCGCAACGTGTGCAGCGCCTGCTCCACCGGCGCCTCGATCAGCCCCAGCCGCCGGGCCAGGGCCACCTTGGCGCCGAGGGAACCAAGCGGGCTGTCGGGACGGAACAGGCGGTCATCGCCCTGGGCGGCCGGCGCCATCACCGCCTGCAGCAGGCGCTCCAGCGCCGCATCCACCCGCGCCACGCCCACCAGCACCGCGCCCCGGCCGCGCTCTTCCAGCATCTGCAGGGCGATGGTGCGGGCG